>CAWCDA010000001.1:0-7069 GCA_963794065.1 uncultured Actinomycetes bacterium
CGGCGCAGGAGCGATTCGAGGAAGCCGCGCTGGCGCGCGACCGTGTGCGCGCGCTCGCCGACGTCCTTGCGCGCATGCGCACCGATCGGTGGCTCACGGCCGGGCAACCGTCGTAGCCGGCCGGTGAGCGCCTGAACTGAACGGCGGCGCGCTTGTTCGGCCCCGCGGATCGGGTTCGGGGGGCCGATCGGCGCTCCGGCGCCTCGTGAACGCGCCGATGAGCTCTCCGTCGTTCGGTCCTGGATGCGGCGCAACCGCATCCCGTACTCGAGGCGGACGCCGCGCCCGCAGAGCCCGTCGACGGGGGCGCCGAGCTCGCCCGACTCCTCGGCCAGATCCGGGCGGCCGAGGAACCCGGCCACGGCAGCGCACGACGCGCCCGACCCGCGCGCACACCCGTGCCTGTTCCGACCCGCCGCTAGACTGGCTCGATGGACACCGCGGTCATCCTCGAGGGCGCGCGCACGCCGATCGGGAGGTTCCTCGGCAGGTTCGCCGAGACGCCCGACGGTCGAGCTCGGGACGATCGCCGCCATCGAGGCGATGCGTCGCGCCGGATGTCGCCCCCGAGCAGGTCGACCAGACGATCATGGGCCACGCGCGGCAGGCGGGAACGGGCCGAACACCGGCCGCCAGGTCAGCATTCGCGCCGGGGTCCCGGTCGAGGTCGCCGCCTACAACGTCAACATCGCGTGCGGCTCGGGCATGAAGGCGGTGCAACTCGGCGCGCAACAGATCGCCCTCGGCGACACTGAGGTGGTGCTGGCCGGCGGGATGGAGAACATGACGCGCGTGCCGTTCCTGCTGCCGGACATGCGGCTGCGGCCACCGCCTCGGCAACACCGAGGTCGTCGACGCGATGTACCGCGACGGCCTGCTCGATCCGCTCTGCGGGCTGATCATGGGCGAGACGGCCGAGAACCTCGTCGACCGCTACGACATCTCGCGCGAGGAGCAGGACGCGTTCGCACTCGAGTCGCAGCAGAAGGCCGCGGCCGCCGCCGATCGCCGGGCCGACGAGATGGTTCCCGTCGAGGTTCGCGACGGGACGCGGCGCCGTGATCGGTGACGGCCGACGAGCATCCGCGGCCCGAGACCACGTTGGAAACGCTCGCGAAGCTCTCGCCGGTCTTCCGCGAGGGCGGCAGCGTGACCGCCGGCAACTCGAGCGGCCTCACCGACGGCGGCGCGGCGATGCTTCTGATGGACGAGGACCGCGCCAAGGCCGAGGGTCGCGCAGCCGTTCGCACGCATCATCGGCTGGAGCTGGGCCGGCGTGCCGCCCGAGATCATGGGGATCGGCCCCGTCCCCGCGACGCAGAAGGTGCTCGAGCGCACCGGCCTGACGATGGCCGATATCGACCTGATCGAGATCAACGAGGCGTTCGCCGCGCAGGTCATCGCGTGCGAGCGAGAGTTCAAGTTCGACCGCGACAAACTGAACGTGCGCGGCGGCGGCATCAGCCTCGGCCACCCGATCGGGATGAGCGGCGCGCGCATCATCCTGTCGCTCGCCTACGAGATGCGTCAGGCCGGCGCGTAGCCTGGGGCTCGCGACGCTCTGCATCAGCGGCGGTCAGGGCCTCGCCGTCGTGCTCGAGCGCGCCTGAGTCAGGGCGCCCACTCCACACGCACGAGCGCCGCGGTGTCGGCCCATCGCGCAAGTCGTTCTCGTAGCCGGTCTGATACTTGGCGACCATCGCAGGGCGCCGACCGCGTTCGCCGGGTCAGTCGGGGCCTCTACCGGTCGGGCCGTCGACTCGCGCCGCTGCCCATCGATCTCGAGCGTGACCGTCGGGTCCGCCTCGAGGTTCCGGTACCAGTCCGCCTGCACGGTGTTGGAGAGGAGATACGCACCGTCGGCATGAGCCACGAACCAGATCTCGATGCGATGTGGCAGGTGGCTGATTCGCCCCGTGGTGGTCAGGTAGCAGAACTCAATGTCGGCCAGGTCCGCGATGCGGCTCACCCGAGGAACGCCCACGCGAGGAGCGCCCCGATCACGATCACGGCCGCGAGCAGGAAGAGGAGATCACCCCGCTTGATCTTGCCCGGCTGCATCGCGTTGAAGCCCATCGCGAGGACGACTCACCCCTGGGTGATCAGGTTCTTGGACAGCTCCGCGATCGAGGCGCGCAGCTTTCCGAGGACGGAGTCCGCATCGATCGTGAACGCGGGGCGCAGGGCCGCGATCTCCTCCAGCGCCGATTCCAACCGGGAGCCTGCGGCCTCCGCCTCCCGGAGCGCCTCGACGAGCACGACCGCGTAATCGGGGTTGAACGGCTCGCCGTCCCACGGGCAGGCGCCGCCGGCGGCGCCGATCTGCTCGGCGAAGACGTCCCGACCGCAGCGCTTGCAGGTTCCCTTGATCTTCACACCCGTTCCTCCTGAGGGACGAGCCCTCGCTCATCGAGCAATTCCCAGAGCCGGTCCGCCACGGCGAACGGATCAGCGGGTTTGACGTACCAGGCGTCGGCACCCGACCACGAAGCGAGCCACGCATCGTGCTTCCGCTCGAGCAAGATCACGATCACCCCGTCGAATGGCTCAGCGTCGTCCCGGAGGGATCGCGCCAAGGCGAACGCCCCCATCCGCGACGCCAGCTCGTCGGCGATCACGACGTCGGGACGGTCACGCAGGGCCGCGTGGAGCGCCAGCTCGCCGTTGGCAGCGGCGCGGAATCGGAGCGGGGAGCCGAGGCGGCGCTCGATGCTGCGAACGGTCAGCGCCATGAGCTCACGCGACCGCGGATCGGGCGACATGAGCAGGACCTCCACGCGCGGGAGGCTACCACGCGACCTGCAGGTCTTTGCCCCGCACGGCCTCCTCGGCTACCTTGGGCGCCGCACCGTCATCCACCAAGGAGGGGAACGTGGACAACGTCGGTAAGGCAGCCGTCGCGGAGTTCGTCGGGACGTTCGCGCTGATCTTCTTCGGCGCCGGGGCCATCGTGATGACCGGTGGTGGCGATCTCGTCGCGATCGCGCTCGCGCACGGGCTCGCGATCGCCATCATGGTCTCGGTCATGGTCCAGATCTCCGGGGGGGTGTTCAACCCCGCGATCCAGGTCGCGTTGTGGGTCACGGGCAAGATGCCGACCGGCCGTTCGGGCATCTACATCATCGCCCAGCTCTTGGGAGCCGTGGCGGCCGCGGCCACGTTGAAGTACATCCTGCCAACGGCGGCATTCGATGCCACGAACGGCGGCATCCCCGCCGTCGCCTCCGGCCTCGCATTGGGCAAGGCCGTCGTGATCGAAGCGATACTGACGTTCTTCCTCGTCTGGGCCGTCTTCGGGACCGCGGTCGACGATCGGGGCTCCTTCGCCATCACCGCCGGCTTCACGATCGGCCTGATGATCACGATCGACATCTTCGTCGGCGCAAACCTCACGGGTGCCGCGATGAACCCGGCGCGGTGGTTCGGACCCGCGCTCATCACGAACGACTGGTCGAACTGGTGGGTGTGGATCGTCGGTCCGATCGCCGGCGGCATCATCGCCGGGGTCGGGTACTGGTACCTGTTCCTCAGGGGTCGCGAGACCGCGACCCCGTAGCGACCGTGCGGCAACGACGGGGCGGGGCCGGCTTCGCCGGCCCCGCCCCTCCCGCCGGTAGGCTTGCGCCCTGATGCGCGATCTGTACCTCGATGCCGCCGGCGCCGCTCCGCTCTCGCCTGTGGCGCGCGAGGCCGTCGTCGCCGCGCTCGACACCTTCGGTGACCCGCTGATGATCCACGCGCCGGGCCGGGCCGCGCGCACCCTGCTGGAGAACGCCCGCGGCGTCCTCGCGCGCGGGATCGGCGCCCAGTCGGATGAGATCGTGTTCACCTCGGGCGGGACCGAGTCGGTGGCCCTCGCGATCTGGGGGGTCGCACACGCGCGCCGCGGCGCGGGCCACCGGATCGTGACGAGCGCGATCGAGCATCCCGCGGCCGTGGGCGCCTGCGGACTCCTGTCGCGCGACGGGTTCGAGATCCAGTCCATCGCCTGCGACGAGTACGGGCGAGTCGATCTGGACCGGTTCGCGGCGGCGATCCGCGTCCCCGGCACCGTGCTCGCGAGTCTGCAGCATGCCAGCCATGAAACCGGCACGATGCAGCAGATCGGCGAGGCGGCCCGCCTGGCTCGCGCGGCGGGCGTGCGCTTCCACACCGACGCGGCGCAGACCGCCGGACGCCTCCCGATCGATGTGGACGCACTCGGCGTCGACCTTCTCAGCCTCTCGGGCCACAAGTTCGGAGGGCCACCGGGCGTCGGCGCGCTCTACATCCGCCGCGGCGTGGAGCTGACCCCGTATCCCGGCGGCGACGAGCGCGAGCGGAAGCGTCGAGCCGGGATGGAGAACACCCCCGGCGTCGCCGGGATGGCCGCCGCCCTCGATGGCTCGATCGCCTCGCTCGCCGACGAGGCCGCGCGCGCGTGGGGCCTCACGGCGACGCTTCGCGACCGGATCGAGGCGACCGTCCCCGGGGCGCGGGTCCACGGGCATCCGACGCACCGCACACCGAACCTGGTCTGCTTCTCCGTCGCGGGACTCGACCCGGCGACCCTTGCGATGGCCCTGGACGATCGGGGCATCCACGTGGGCTCGGGCACCCAGGCGAGCGGGCGGCCCGAGGATCCCTCGCCTGTTCTGGCGCAGATGGGGGCCGGGGCGACGCCTGCGTTCCGCGTGAGCGTCGGCCCCGCTACCACGGCCGAGGATGTCGACGCCTTCGTCGAGATACTGCCGGATGTCGTCGAGGAGTTGCAGCACGTCCAAGAGATCGCGGCGGCGTCCATGGCGCGATTCCAGCCCCCCGGAACGGAGGTCGAGCCATGAGCGAACCGCGAGAGATCCTTCCCATGCCCGTGTGGGTTGTGCTCGGCGCGGCGATCGGGGGTGCGGTCGGATCGGGTGGCGGTGGCAACGGCGCCGGACTCCTGGCGGGCCTCCTGCTCGGCGCTGCGGGCGGCGCGCTCGTTGCGTTCGGGCTGCGTCGTCGTCGTGGGGAGTAGCGCTACACCGTCCAGGTGTCGCCGCCGTAGAGCAGCCCGCGCAGGTCGCCATCTCCGAGCCGCTCCCGAGCGCGGCCGATCTGCGCGTGGATCGCGTCCCCGTACGTGTCGCGCGTCACCTGTCGGAAGACCCCGATGCACGTCGGCTCGGTGGGGCCCTGGGACAGGTGCGCAAGCGTGAACGCGAGCGACGGCGGCCCATGGACGTCGTGGGTGATGATCGCCGCCGGCTCGGTCTCGGCGACCGCAGCGATCTCGAGACGGCCGTTCTCCCCGAGCCGCACGCACCGCGTCCCCTCGTCGAAGACGATCGGCTCCCCGTGCACGAGGCGGATCTGGTTGTGCACGCCCTGAGACTTGTCCCGGAGCAGATCGAACGCGCCGTCGTTGAAGACGTTGCAGTTCTGATAGATCTCGACGAACGCCGCGCCGTCGTGCTCGGCCGCCTGCCGCAGGACCTCGGTCAGATGCTTGCGGTCGTTGTCGATCGTGCGCGCGACGAACGTCGCGGCCGCGCCAAGCGCGAGGGCGACGGGGTCGAAGGGCCGATCGACCGAGCCGAACGGGGTCGACTTCGTGACCTTCCCAACCTCGAGGTCGGCGAGTACTGGCCCTTCGTCAGACCGTAGATCTGGTTGTTGAACAGCAGGATCTTCAGGTTCACGTTCCGCCGGAGCGCGTGGATCAGGTGGTTGCCACCGATCGAGAGAGCGTCGCCGTCGCCGGTCACGACCCAGACGTCGAGCTCCGGTCGCGCGGTCGCGATCCCGGTCGCGATCGCCGGCGCTCGCCCGTGGATGCCGTGGAACCCGTACGTGTCCATGTAATAGGTGAACCGACCGCTGCAGCCGATGCCCGAGACGAACACGTGAATTTCGGCGGCGCACGCCGAGCTCGGGCATGAACCACTGCACGGCGGCCAAGATCGCGTAATCGCCACAGCCGGGGCACCAGCGAGGCTCCTGATCCGACGTGAACATACTTCCTGGTGAAGGACAGGGTGTCAGCCACGGATAGCCTCCTCGATCGCCACGTGAGCTGCCGCGCCAGCAGCCTGGACGGCCGCCCCTGGACGCGTGAGACGAGCGCGGGTCGACGAGGAACCGGAGCCGGCACTCAGAAGATCGCAGCTGCCCTTCGTTGATCTCCGGGATCAAGACCTTCGGATGGCCGTCGGAGGACCTCGCTGGGGTCGCCCGGCATCGGGTTCAGCCATCGCAGATGGGCGTTAGCGATCCGGATGCCGCCGGCCCGCGCGCGCTGGACGGCGGCGCAATCGTGCGCCGTAGCGAACCCAGCCGAGCACGAGCAGCTCGGCGTCGCCGTCTGGATCATCGACGGCCAGCGGCGGCACCGAGAGCGGCGATCCCATCGACCTTCTGCCGACGCAGGTGGGTCATGAGCTCATGGTTCTCCGGCTGGTAGCTGATCGCGCCCGTACCGTCTCGCGTTCGAGACCGCCGATGCGGTGTCGGGGGCCAGGCGTCCCCGGACCGCCCACGGTCGCGCCCCCACCTCGTCGCGCGCATAGGGCAGGAACGGTTCGTCGGTGGCTTCGGCTAAGGCCGGATGGTCACCGGGAGCGCGTCGAGATCGGGCAGGAACCATGGGTCCGAGGAGTCCTGCAGGAAGCTGTCGGACAGGACGGTCACGGGCGTGCGGTACCGGACGACGACGGTGCGGCCTCGAGAAGGACGTCGAAACAATCCGACGGCGACGACGCGGCGATGATCGGGATCGGAACTACCCGTGACGGCCGAACATCGCTGCGAGCAGGTCCGCCTGTCGGTCTTGGTCGGAGCCGGTCGATGGTCCCGCACGCTGAACGTCGACCACGATCATCGGGAGCTCGGTGATCACGGTCAACCCGATCGTCTCGGGGTTGAGGTCGAGCCCCTGGCCGCTCGAGCCGGTCGCGGCGAGCTGACCGGCGAACGCCGCGCCGAGCCGACGTGGCGTGGCGAACTGGTCCTCGGCTTGGACCGTGATCACACCGAAGTTCTTGTCGCGGACAGCTCGGCAGCAGGTCCGACGCCGAGACACGCACTGAAACGAGGCCTGCAAAAAAAA
>CAWCDA010000002.1:0-13184 GCA_963794065.1 uncultured Actinomycetes bacterium
GCCACGCAGCTGCATCTGACCTACAGCGAGGAGGACCCGTTCGGCCTGCTCGGCTACCCGTTCGAGCTGTTCCAGAAGGGCGACGGACGTGGCGTCGAGAACGTGTTGCATGGCGCATGGCAGGAGGTCGACGTCGTCGCGTTCGACTATTGGTACTACGACGAGTCGACCGATTCGAAGGGCGGCACGAGCCGCTCCTACCATCGTTACGATTGCGCGCTCGTGCCGATGCCGGCCGACTGCCCCCGACTGACGATCGACCGAGAGAACCTGTTCTCGCGGCTGGCCGACGCGTTGAGCTTCCACGACATCCAATTCGAGTCCGAGGAGTTCAATCGAGACTTCAACGTCCAGTGTGAGGTGCCGAAGTTTGCGAACGACCTGATCGACAGCCGCATGATGCAGTGGTTGCAGGCCAGCGGATCCGGTCACGCCTACGAGGTGCTGGGCAATCGGGTCCTGGTCGCCGGACCCAAGATCGATCCGGAGGCGTTCACCGAGCTCCTGGGCGTCGCGCGCGCGTTCGTGCAGCACGTGCCGAAGGTCGTGCCGTCGCTGTATCCGGGGTAGGCTCGAACCCGAGCAAGGAGGATGTTCCGTGCAGATCTGGCTGATCGTCCTGCTGGTGTTGATCGCGGTGTTCGTGATCGGCGGCATCAGCAGCTACAACCGATTCGTCTCCCAGCGCAACCTGATCAAGGACGCGTGGGCGAACATCGATACCGAGCTGCGTCGACGCTACGACCTGATCCCCAACCTCGTCTCGACCGTCCAGGGCTACGCCACCCACGAGCGCGAGGTCTTCGAGAACGTGACCAAGGCGCGGGCGATGGCGACCGCGGCGACGGGGTCGCCGGGCGCACAGGCCGCTGCGGAGGGTCCCTTCGTCGCCGCGTTGCGACAGCTGCTCGCCGTTGCGGAGAACTACCCGCAACTGAAGGCGAACGAGAACTTCCTGGCCCTGCAGGCGGAGCTATCGAACACCGAGGATCGGCTCCAGACCGCACGGCGCTACTACAACGGCAACGTCCGTGAATACAACCGACGCGTGCAGTCGTTCCCGTCCATGATCGTCGCGAACTTCGGGCACTTCGAACCAGAGGAGTTCTTCGAGGTCGACGAGGCGCTGCGCGGTGACGCAGGGGTTCCCAACGTCGACTTCTCGAACCTGTCGACGCCGGCGCCGTCCGCGCCGGAGGCTCCGGAGACGCCGCCGGCGCCACCGGTGGCCGAGGAGGCTCCGCCACCGCCGCCGGGATAGCTATTCGGCGCCGGGCGGCGGCCGCTCGACGCTCTCGCGCGGCATCGGGCTATCGGTCGAGGAGAAGATCGGCTCGCGGCGCACGGCCCGGGTGAGCAGCCACCAGATGCCCGCCCAGGCGAGCGCGATCCCCCCGACGATCATCACCGCGACGCGCGGGCCGATCTGGTCGGCCAGGGTCGAGGCGAGCAGGCTCGAGATGCCCAGCGACAGGGTGATCAAGGCGAAGTCGAAGGCGAAGATCCGACCGCGGATGTGATCGGGCACCAGCCGCTGCAGTCCGTAGCTCGAGAGCACCCACTGCGAACCACCGCCGAGGTGCGCGATGAGGATCGCGAGTGCGGCAAGCCACAGCACGGGGGTCACGCCGAGCAAGGCGTACCCCACGCCGAACGTCGCGAGCGAGCAGGCGATCACCGGCAGCAGGCGCCGGTGGCCGGGCCCCGCCAGCCGATGCCCGACGAACGGACCGATCAGCGCACCCACGCCGCGCGCCGCCATCAGCAGCCCGAAACCGACGTCACCGGCCCGAAAGATGTCCCTCGCGAAGACCGCGATCAGTGCAAGGACCCCGGCCGCCGCGCCGAATCCGAACTTCACGGACACGAGCGCCCAGACACGGCGATCCTGCCGGGCGTATCGCACGGTCTCGCGAGCGGCGGCCGTGATGCCGATGTGCTCGTCGTGCTCCCTCGGCAGGGAGAACGCCCGATGCACGCCGAGCAGCAGCAGGGCGGAGAGGGCGAACGACGCCGCGTCGACGATGAAGGCGGTGTTGGGGCCGAACAACGTTGCGACGACCCCGCCGGCGGCGGCACCGACCGCGAGCATCGTGCCCCAGAGGGAGCCGCTGAGCGCGTTGGCGGTGGGGAGGTCCTCCGGATCGACCACGTTGGGCAACGCCGCTGACGACGCTGGATCGAAGACCGCGGCGAAGACCGACAGCGTGGCGAGCAGCACATAGGCGAGCCACAGGTTGTCGGGCCCCACCAACAAGAACGACGCGCAGATCACCGTGCGCGCCAGATCGCAGGCGATCATCAACCGACGTCGGTCCAGTCGGTCGGCGAGCCATCCCGCCCACGGGGTCGCCAGGAACACGGGGATCTCCTGCGCGAAGATCATGAACCCGACCGCCGTGGCCTTGCCCGTCGCCTCCAGCAGGAGGCCACCGAGTGCCACGAACAGGAACCAATCGCCGCCGAGCGAGATCACCGAGGCCACGAAGAGCCGACGGAAGTCGCGGTTGCGCTGCAGGAGGTCGACCGAGGCCCGAGCGCCCGTCTCGCGCTCGGCCGGGCTTTCGCTCATGGGCTGCCAGACTACCTGCGACGCCGATCGAGGAGGCTCGCATGTTGCAGCACCTGACCTGGTTCCGACAGGCGGCGTTCCGATGGGCCGACGGCGAGCGCACGGTCTACATCGACCCCTGGGGCACGCCGGAGGATGCGCCGCCCGCCGACGTCATCTTGATCACACATGCGCACCACGATCATTTCCAGCCGGACGAGATCGCGCGACTGTCGACGGCGGGAACACGCGTGTACGCGCCCCACGATGTCGCGGCGGCGCTGACCGGCAACGTCTCACCCGTCGAGCCGGGCGGCAGCTACGAGCATGAAGGGCTGCGGTTCGAGACCGTGCCGGCCTACAACACGCGGGAGGAGGCGCTCGACTTCCACCCGAAGGCGAACCGGTGGGTCGGGTACGTGGTCGGTCTCGGCGGGGCGACCTACTACCACGCAGGAGACACGGATCACGCGCCGGAGCTGAGCGACGTGCGCAGCGACGTTGCGCTGCTTCCGATCGGCGGTCACTACACGATGAACCCGACCGAGGCCGGCGGTCTCGCCCTCGCGATCGGGCCGCGGCTCGCCGTGCCGATGCACTTCGGCTTCGTGGTGGGCTCTGAGTCGGATGGGGAGCGTTTCCGCGAGGCGGCCGCGCCGGTTGGGGTCGAGATCATGATCCCGACGAACCCGTTCGAGCGGGCGTAGGAGTCAGGACTCGGGCAGCAAGCCGCGGCGCCCGCGGATCCTTCGGTCCAGCTGGCCGAACAGGAGGTAGTCGGCCGCGACGCCCAGCACGACGATCACGCCGAGCGTGGCAAGCAGTGCCGCGACGTCGTTGCCTCGCGCGTCGAGCAGATGCCCGAGCCCGGCCGCACCGGCCGTGGCAACGATCAGCTCGCCCGCCATCAAGGCCTTCCATGCGAACCCCCACGCTTGTTGAAGCCCGCCCATCACGCCCGGGAGCGCTGCAGGAAAGATGACGGTGCGGTAGAGCGACCAGCCGGTGGCGCCGAGGGTGCGGCCGGCGCGTTCATAGAGCGGGGGGACCTGGCGGATGGCCTGCAGCGTCGCAAGGGTCATCGCCGGGAACGAGCCGACGATCGCGACGAACACCACGGCGCGCTCCGTGACGCCGAACCAGATCACCGCAAGCGGGACCCAGGCCACGAACGGAGTGATCTGGAGCGCGACGACAAGGGGGCGGATCGCCCGGCGCGCGAACTCGTTCAGCGCAAGCCCCAGGCCAAGCGCCACGCCGAACGCCACTGCGACGACGAACGAGAACGCGAGCCGCACGAGGGTTCGGATGGCGGCCTGCGGGATCGAGCCGTCGCGCATGCCGTCGATGAAGGCGCTCCACACGGCGGCCGGCGTTGGGATCGCCGCGGTGTCCGTCGCGGCGGCCGCGAGCGTCCACACGAAGAGCACGCCGAGGATGCCGACCAAGGGGGGACCGATCTCGGCGAGCACCTTACGCAGGCGCATCCGCGTCCCCATTCCCGACCTCGTGCATCAGCACATCGTGGATCTCCGACACCACGCGGGTGACGAGGACGTCGTCGAGATCGCGTGGCCTCGGCGCATGGATCCGGAACTCCTCGAGCAACCGACCCGGTGCTGCGCTCATGACCAGGACGCGGTCGGCGAGCAGCACCGCCTCACGCACGTTATGCGTGACGAACAGGAACGTCTTGCGACCCTCCGATCCGACCCAGGCGCGTTGCACCTCGGTTTGGAGCAGCTCCCGCGCCTGGGCGTCCAGCGCGCCGAACGGTTCGTCGCCCAGCACGACGGCCGGATCAGCTGCCAGCGCGCGGGCAAGGGCCGCTCGCTGACGCATCCCCGCGGAGAGTTCGTGCGGCTGCGCGTCCGCGGCGTCCGCGAGCCCCACGTGGGTCAGCCACGTCGACGTACGGGCCGGACGCTCAGTCGCAGGCACGCCGATCAGTTGTAGCGCGAGTTCGACGTTCGCTCGGACCGATAGCCACGGGAACAGCGCCGGATCCTGGAACAACACGGCTCGATCAGGCCCCGGCCCCTCGATCGGGCGGCCGTCAAGCAACGCGACGCCGCCGGCTCGGCCGATCGAGGCCGGCGAGGACGTTCAGGATGGTGGTCTTGCCACAGCCGCTCGGACCGAGCAGACACACGAACTCCCCGAGCTCGACGTCGAACGTGACGTCCGTCGCCGCGGTGATCGTCTCTCCGCTGGCCTGCCGACGCGTCACCGTGAGGTCGCGCACGGACAGCTTGGGCGCGACCGCTTCGGGGGCGTCGGAGAGCAGGCTGGTCGCTGGGTTCGCCATCGCACTCACCGCAGTCGGAACTTCTCGGCCATCTCCACCTGTACGACCTTCCCGTCTTGCACCACGAGGACCACGGTGCCGAACTGGATCTTCCGCAGCACCTCGGCCACCTTCGCGAGCACCATCCGCTCGTCGTCGCTCAGGCCGAGCTGATCCAACGTGTCCTCGGACGTTGTCGCCGGCTCGCTCGGGTCCGCCATGCTCGGATGCTACGCCTCGATGGGTCGCACCGGCGCTACGCGGCCGTCCAGAGCAGCCCCGAGCCTACGGCGAGCAGCGGCACCAGGAACAACGCCCCGACGAAGGCCGCCAGCCGTCGGTTGTCCGCCACGAGCCAGTCGTCGAGTCCGAGCACGGTCCGCTTCGTCGGCTTGTAGAAGAACGCGAGGATCGCGAGCGACACGATCGTCACGCCGATCGCCTCTGCGAGCACGATCTGCGCCGCCACCGGCGTCTTCTGGAGCATCGCGACGACGAGGGTATCGGCAAGCGTGGTGATGTTGGCGCCCATGATGTAGGGGAGCGCCTCGTCGCGCTTGACGTAGCCTTTCACGGCGAGCGGCACGAGCACGGTGAGTGCCACCGAGACCGACAGCGTGAGCGTCGCGACGATGCAGCCAAGGAGGAACATCGTCCACGGACGCGTCAGCCAGGAACGCCGCCTCGACACCGTGGACGTCGAATCGATCTGCGGCAGGATCCGGTCGATCAGGTTGAACGACACCAGGATCGTGGCGATGCCCACGACGAACAGGGCCCAGCCGGGCAGGTGCGTCTCGGCGGCATCGACGATCGGTCCCCACAACCGCCCAAGCACCGCGTCGAGCTTGCCCGAGGCGTGCCATTGGACCCCGTCCAACGCCCCGCTGCGCAGGATGAAGAACGCCAGGATCATCCCCGGCAGGTACTGGACCATCGTCATCGTCATCGCCTGGATGCCGACGCCGAGCCCAGCGGATCGCTGGCTCTTGTTTCGGATCGTGTAGAGGAACCCGGTGACTAGGACGATGAAGGACGCCCCAAGCCTCGAGCCGGAGAGCATCGACAGTGTCTCGAGCTTCGTGATCGACCCGGCGCCGAAGAGGCTGATCGTGGTCGCCGCAACTGGCGATCCGGACAGAACCAGGTACGCGCCCAGCCAACCCGTGCCCAACGTCGAAACGGGATTGGCGAACGGGAACGAGCCCTGGATCGAGGGCCCGATCGCGGCCGCGCCGGTCTTCATCAACTGGATGGCAAGGATGAACAGGAACATCGCCGGGACGAACAGAGCTGCCTTGCCGAGGAAATAGATCCCGGGGCGTGAGACATCGCCGAGGATCGGCCCGAGGTCGATGTGGTGTCGCACCTCGCCGTCCTCGTGGGGGACGCAGAACTCGCCGTCGACCTCGACCGCGCCCCGTTCCATCCGGGCGAGGTCTCGATGGGTCTTCGACATGTCGTTCCTCCGGGGCAACAGAAAAAGACCGCGACGCATACGCGGTACGCGTCGCGGCCTCCAGTCTTTCTGGTCAGCTGCGCCTGCAACCGTACTGAATCGACCCCGAACGGTCAACCAGTGCTAGCGAACCAGCAAGACGGGGCAGTGGGCCTGATGGATCACCTTGTTGGCAACACCGCCGAGGAGCATCGACTTCCACTCCGTCATGCCACGGGTTCCCATGACGATCAGATCGGCCTCCACCTCGGCTGCCACCGCCACGATCTGTTCAGCCGTCTCGCCCGGGCTCACGCGGCGGATCTCGCCCCGGGCCTCCACACCGGCCTCTGCGAACCTGCCAAGCACATCGGCGATGAGCTGCTCCGCCGGCTGTTCGGGCCCGAGGTCGACGTCCGATCCCTCGTATTTCGCGTGCTCTCGAGCGTGGATCACCGTCACCGCGGAGCTGAAATGCGTGGCGAGCTCGATCGCCGCGGGCACGGTCTTGCCACCTTCGCGAGACCCGTCCACAGCCACCACGATCCGTTGGAACATCTACGCCACCTCGCTTGCGGTGGAGGCGGAACTCGGGAGCGCCTCCAACTGTGGTCGGATCTTCGTGAAGTACGCGCCCGCGTAGGCGGCTCCGACCCCGATCGGTGCCAGGTACAACTGGCGGGTCACCCAGCTTCGCTTGGGGAGCCCGAGTGCATCCCATTGGATCTTCGGGTGCTGCGCCGCGTCGAAGGCTCCCCACAGCGCGAACCCGACGAAGGCGAGCAACAGCAAGCAGAGGCCCAGGACGTTCGTGGGGAGGCCGAGGAGTTTCAAGCCCGACGCAGTGAGCACGAAGACGAGCAACGGCCGGATCACGCCGTCAGGCGCCCGCGACGAGACTCGCGCGCCGAACCAGACCGCAGGGATCGATCCGATCAGGATCGAGGAGGTCAGGGAGAGCTCGAAGTCCCCGACCAAGATGTGCGCGATGGCGGCCGCGGCCACAAGCGGGATCGCCTGCACGAGGTCGGTCCCCACGAGCTCCGCGCCGCGCAGCATCGGGTACAGCAGCATCAGGGCGATGATGACGATTGAGCCGGACCCGACGGACGTCAGCCCGACGAGGAGCCCGCCGGCGAGTCCGACGGCGACGGTCGGGACGATCCGTTCCGCGAAGGGCGGCTGCGCCTGTTGGGGGGTGTGCCCCGCCAAACGTGCCTCGGACGCGCGACGCCCCTGGATCCAAGCCTTGACGATCATGGCGCTGGAGGCGAGCAGCAGCGTCCAGCCGAGGAACACCTGGGTGAGGTGCTCGACCTGAGCGGAGTCGCCCAGGCTGTGCACGATGAAGACGCCGGCGAACGCCATCGGGATCGAGCCGATGCACAACCACTTGACGAGCGGCCAGCGCACCGTCTTACGGCGGATGTGCACGCCGCCCCCCACCGGCTTCATCACCATCGCCGCGATCAGGTCGGACGACACCGCAGCGGTCGGGCTGATGTGAAAGAAGATCACCAGGATCGGGGTCATGAGGGCGCCGCCGCCCATGCCCGTCATACCGACGACGAAGCCCACGATCGCGCCCGCGAGCACGATGGCCCAGTCGATGTGCACACCTCACGGTATCGGCCGTGTGACCGCACGGTCAACGAGCGGCCGCGCGTTGCGGAAGCGTTGTATCTGGGACCGCGTGCTTGACATTGCCCGGCTGCGGCGGGTATCTGTACTCGCGTCGCGTCGATGACCGGACACACCGGAGCCGACGGACATCCCGACCCGCAGCGATCGACGGATCGACGCGTGGTCGAACGCCTTTGCGGTTGACCGGACCACCGGAGGCCGATCCCTGTTGGCCTGCCGGCGACACCAGTCGTCGGTCGATCGGAAGGATCTGCCCATGCTCCTGCACTCCCGAGCTGCCCGGTTCGCGGCCCTCCTGGCGGTGCTCGTCTCGGCGCTGGCCGCCTGCACATCGTCCTCGGCGGGGACGACGGGTGCCGACGGCACCTGTACCCCGTCGGACTCGCCCGTCGTCAGCCTCGCCGCCTACAGCACGCCGCGCGAGGTCTATGACGCCAAGATCATCCCGGCGTTCGTGAAGGCGTGGAAGGACCAGACCGGTCAGAGCGTGCTGTTCCAGGAGTCCTACGCGGGCTCGACGACCCAGGCTCAGAACGTGGTGAACGGTCTGCCGGCAGACATCGTCGCGCTGTCGCTCGCGCCCGACGTGCAACAGATCGAGAACGCGGGTCTGATCACGTATGACTGGACCGCCGCACCCGACGCCGGCATGGTGTCCAGCTCAGTGGTGGTGTTCGACGTGCGCACCGGCAATCCGAAGGGACTGCAGGATTGGAACGACCTCGCGGGCGAGGGCGTCCAGGTGCTCACCCCCGATCCGGCACAGAGCGGCGGCGCCCGCTGGAACCTCGTCTCGCTGTGGGGCTCAGCCCTCCGAGGGGATGTACCTGGGTACGTCGAAGGACGACGAGGCAGGCGCCGCGACCCTGATGCAGGGTGTGACGGACAACGTCATCACCTACGACAAGAGCGCCCGCGACTCGATCCAGAACTTCGAGAGCGGCAACGGCGATGTGGCCATCACGTACGAGAACGAGGTCAAGACCGCACAGGCGGCGGGCGAGAGCGACGAAGCCGTCTACCCGAAGGGCTCGATCCTGATCGAGAACCCGGTGGCCATCGTCAACAAGAACGCCGAGGCGCACTGTGTGATGGACATCGCGCAGGCGTTCGTCGACTTCCTGCACTCGAAGGAGGCGAAGGGGTACTACACGGACACCGGGTTCCTGCGGTCGACCGATCCGAAGAAGGCCGCCGCCGGCGATCCCCCGAACGGGTTCCCGGCGATCGATGACCTCTTCACGGTCGAGGATCTCGGCGGCTGGGAAGCGCTGGACGAGAAGCTGTTCAGCGACAACGGCATCGCGACCCAGGCGATCGCGAACGGATGAGCACCGCGGTCCCGAGCATCGACGGGCGCAGCGTCCCGCGGTCACGCCATCGGGTGGCCGCGGGGCTGCGGCACATGGCCTTGCGCGGCTCGGCCGTCGTCTACCTCGGCCTGCTGGTCGTCCTGCCCGTGCTCGCCGTCATCTCCAAGGGGTTCGGCGACGGACTGACGGCGTTCCACACGGCGATGTCGGCACCCGGCGCGGTCGACGCGATCTGGTTCACGCTGTGGACCGCGACCGCGGCAGCGCTGATCAACGCGGTGATGGGCACGGTGCTCGCATGGGTGATGGTGCGGTATCGGTTCCCAGGCAAGCGCGTGCTCGCGACGATCATCGATCTGCCCCTCGCCATCCCGACGCTGGTGACCGGCGTTATGATCCTCGTCCTGTACGGCCCGAACTCGACGTTCGGACGCGCGCTGAACGACCTCGGGATCCAGGTCGTGTTCACTCCGATCGCGATCTTGATCGCGTTGTGCACCGTGACCCTGCCCTCTGGTCGTCCGCACGGTGCAGCCCGTGCTCCAGGAGCTCGATCCCGCCGAGGAGGAGGCCGCCTGGACCCTCGGGGCGCGCGGTACCACGACCTTCCGCCGCGTCGTCTACCCTGCGATCCGCTCGGCGGTGATGGCGGGCACGCTGCTGACGTTCTCCCGGTGCCTCGGCGAGATCGGCAGCGTGATTCTCGTGTCGGGGAACCGTTCCGGCGAGACGCTGACCGCGCCGGTCTTCATCTTCCAGCTGACCTCGCAGTTCCGCCCCGCCGAGGCGGCTGCCGTCGCGACGTTGCTGTTCACGATCTCGTTCGTGTTGGTGCTCGCGACCGGACGGATGCTGCGGCGCCAGGAGACAGACGGATGAGCACCTACCTGCAACGATCGCGACGCACCCGACGAACCTTGATCGCGGGCTCCCTCGTATGGATCGGACTCTTGCTCGTGGTGCCGCTCGCGGGGATCGTGCTCACCGCGCTCAAGCCCGGGCTCGGGATCATCTCCGACACCCTGTCGCAGCCCGATGTGCGGCACGCGCTGTTCCTGACCGCGTGGATCACGGCGATCGCCGTGGTCGTCACGACCCTCTTCGGCGTCACGGTCGCCTGGGTGCTCGTTCGCCAGCGCTTCCACGGACGGAGCCTGATGAACGCCCTGGTCGATCTTCCGTTCGCGCTGTCGCCGGTCACGGTCGGACTGGCGGCCGTGATCCTGTTCGGCCCCAACGGGTGGCTCGCGCCGTTCTTCCGCGAGCGCGGGGTCCAGATCATCTTCGCGTGCCATCGATGGTGATCGTGACCGTCTTCATCTGCATCCCGTTCACGATCCGTGAGGTCGTGCCGGTGCTCGAGGAGATCGGCCTGGACGAGGAGGACGCCGCGCGCACGCTCGGCGCGTCGATCTGGGAGACGTTCTTCCGAGTGACGTTGCCCAATATCCGGTGGGCCCTGCTGTACGGCATCGCGCTGACGACCGCCCGCGCGATCGGCGAGATCGGCGCCGTGCTGGTGGTCAGCGGCCTGATCCAAGGCAAGACCGAGACGGCCACCCTCTACATCTTCCGCGCGCTCGAGGAGCGCCAGACGCCACAGGCCTACGTCGTCGCATTGCTGCTGGCCGGCGTTTCGGTGCTGCTCTTGGTCGCGATCGAGTCGTTCCGCCATCGACAAGAACGGGGAAGGATCAACGCATGAGCACGCCCATCGTGGTCGAGGGCCTGACGAAGCAGTTCGGCACGTTCGAGGCCGTCGACCGACGTCACCTTCACCGCGCCGGCCGGCGCAGTGACCGCGCTGCTCGGTCCATCCGGCTCGGGCAAGAGCACCGTGCTCCGCATGATCGCGGGGCTGGAGGTGCCGACCTCGGGTCGCATCAGGCTCGGGGACGAGGAGCTGACGGTGAAAGCGGTGCAGGAGCGCGAGGTCGGTTTCGTGTTCCAGCACTACGCGCTCTTCCGTCACATGACGGTGGCGGACAACATCGCGTTCGGACTTCGCGTCCGGAAGGAGGAGCGAGCGGAGCGCGATCGTCGCGTCGCGGAGTTGCTCGACCTCGTGCAGCTGGCGCCGTTCGCATCGCGCTATCCCGATCAGCTCTCGGGCGGACAGCGCCAACGGGTGGCACTCGCCCGGGCGCTCGCGCCACGCCCGCAGGTGCTGTTGCTCGATGAGCCCTTCGGCGCGCTCGATGCCAAGGTGCGCCAAGACCTTCGCCGCTGGCTCGATGAGCTGCATCGCGAGCTCGGCGTCACGAGTCTGCTCGTGACCCACGACCAGGAGGAGGCCCTGGAGCTCGCGAACCAGATCGTGGTGATGCACGAGGGCCGCATCGAGCAGGTGGGCTCTCCCGGCGAGATCTACGACGACCCGGCGACGCCGTTCGTGGCGGGGTTCGTCGGCTCCGCCAACGTCCTGCACGGCGAGGTGGTAGACGGGGCACGTGCACCTCGGCTCGATGCGGATCCCCGGCGCAGCGCACCTGGACGAGGGCGCCGCCGCCGCCGCGTACGTGCGCCCGCACGACGTCGTGGTGCAGTCGCGACGAAGGCGCAGTGCCCGCGGTGATCGAACGGATCGCCTCGCTCGGATGGCTCGCGCGGGTGACGCTACGCCTGCCGGGCGGCGAGACGTTGGTGGCCCACGTGCCAAACGAGGATCTGCACGGCGCCGGGGAGGGCGACGAGGTCCAGGTGGATCTGCGCAACCCGAAGGCGTTCTTCGCCGCCCGAGATACGAGGCCGGCGGTCGCGCCGTGAACGCCGACGTGCGAGAGGCGGTGCTGCGTTTCGCCGGCCTCCTCGTCGAGGACCAGGTGTTGCTACTCAAGATCTACGACCTCATCGGGTCGATACCCTTCGGAACGATCGAGCTGGTCATGCATCAGGGGGTGGTCGTTCAGATCGAGACCTCGGAGAAGTTCCGCCTGGACTGACCGCCTCGGCGGGGACGCGGCCGGCCGTTTCGTAGACTGAGCCCGTCATGCCGGCCACCGTCGTTCTCGGGACCCAATGGGGTGATGAGGGCAAGGGCAAGGCGGTCGACTACCTCGCCGATCGGATGGACTTCGTGGTCCGCTACCAGGGCGGGAACAACGCGGGCCACACGATCATCGCCGAGGGACGGCTGCTCAAGCTCAACCTCGTGCCCTCGGGCGTGCTGTACCCCCACATCACGAACGTGATCGCCGACGGCGTGGTCGTGGATCCGGCGGTGCTGCTGCGAGAGCTCGACGAGCTCACCGCCTCTGGCGTGGACGTCAGCGGGCTGAAGCTGTCCCTCAACGCGCACCTGATCATGCCCTACCACCTCGAGCTGGAGAAGGTGACGCAGCGGTTCCTGGGCTCCAACGCCCTCGGTACGACCAAGCGCGGCATCGGGCCCGCCTATGCCGACCGTGCGGCGCGGGTCGGCATCCGCGTCCAGGACCTGTATGACGAGAAGATCCTGCGCGCCAAGCTCGACGTGGTCCTGAAGGAGAAGAACCAGATCCTGACGAAGGTGTACGGCCGGCTGGCCATCGCGCCCGAGCAGATCTTCGAGGACTACCTCGGGTACGCCGAACGGCTGCGCGGCCACGTGGCCGACACCGCGCGCCTCCTGCACGATGGGTTGGTCGCCGGCAAGCACGTGATGCTCGAGGGTGCCCAGGGCACGATGCTCGACCTGGACCACGGCACGTATCCGTTCGTCACGTCCTCCACGCCGGTCACGGGATACGGCCTGGCGAGCGCGGGGTTCGGCCCCCAGCACGTCGAGCGCGTGATCGGGATCACGAAGGCATACGTCACGCGCGTGGGCAGCGGCCCGTTCCCGACCGAGGCGCTCGATGCCGACGGTGAGCGGATGGGCGAGCGGGGGGCCGAGTTTGGCACCACCACCGGTCGCAAGCGTCGCTGCGGATGGTTCGATGGCTGTGTGAGCAATACGTACGTAGTTGAGCA
>CAWCDA010000003.1:0-46279 GCA_963794065.1 uncultured Actinomycetes bacterium
CGACCGGGCCGGCCCAGCACGACACCAACGCGAGGAAGGTGTCGCCGTGTCGCTCCTCGGGGATGAACGGCAGCGGCGGGGCGATCTGGAAGGCCGGGAAGCCGCCGAAGGCCTCGGGCGCATCCGCGATGAAGTCGCGGTAGCACCGCAACAGGTCGCGCGCGCGTCGTCGAGCTCGAAGAACATCGGGCCGCCGTAGATCTCGCTCACCGGGTGCAGACGGAACTCGAACGCCGTCACGACGCCGAAGTTCCCCCCGCCGCCGCGCAGCGCCCAGAACAGATCCTCGTTCTCGCTCGCTCGCCACCAGGAACCGGCCGTCGGCGGTGACCACGTCGGCCGAGAGCAGGTTGTCCACGGAGAGGCCGAGTCCGCGGCGAGGTAGCCGATCCCGCCACCGAGCGTCAGGCCGCCGACCCCGGTGGTCGAGATGATGCCGCCCGTGGTGGCAAGACCGAACGCGTGCGTGGCATCGTTGTAGTCGCCCCATGTCGCGCCTCCCTCGGCGCGCGCCGTCTTGGCCCCGGGTCGACGCTCACCGCTCGCATGCCCGACAGGTCGAGACACGACCCCGTCGCACGTCCCGAACCCCGGCACGCTGTGGCCGCCGCCGCGAACGGCGAGATCGAGACCGCTCTCGCGTGCGAAGCGGACCGCGGCGATCGCGCCGCCCATGTTGGCCGCCCGCACGATAACCATCGGGTGCCGATCGATCATCCCGTTCTGCACGGCCCGGGCCGCGTCGTATCCCTCGTCCCCCGGCTCGATGACCTCGCCCTGGACCTCCGTTCGCAGCTGCTTGACGGTCGGTGCGCTCATCGAATGCCCCCCTGTCTGACGGCTACCGCTCGGCGCGCTTCTCCGGCGCCGACCGCCGCAGGGTACGTGGTGAGCGTGTGAGCTTCCGTGTGACGGTCTTGCCCGAATCTTGCCACCCGCGCAGGATGTCGGGATGGCCATCGTGGCCCATCTGCTCGGCCCGCCCATCGTGACCCGCGACGGAGCCGTCTACACGCCGCCTCGCGGCAAGAAGGTGTGGGCCCTGCTCGCGTACCTGGCGCTCGCCGAGCAGCCCCCGACCCGGCAGATGCTCGCCGGCCTGCTGTTCCCCGAGGCGGATGATCCGGCGAACGCGCTGCGCTGGAACCTCTCGGAGCTCCGACGATTGCTCGGGGGGCCCGAGACGGTCGGCAGCGGCTCGACGGTCGGCCTCAAGTTGCCCGGGGGGTCGCTGCTGGACGTGTCGGTGCTCCTGGAGGGGACCTCGGCCGAGGCCGTCGAACTGCCCGGTCTGGGCCGGGAGCTCCTGGAGGGCGTGCAGGTCGAGGCGAGCGCGGGATTCGACGCATGGCTGCTCGGTGAGCGACGGCGCCTCCAGGCGCTCGCCGGCGCGGTGCTCCGCGAAGGGGCACTGCGAGCGCTCGCCGCCGGCGACGCGCAGAGTGCCGTCGCGCTCGCGACGCGCCTACTCGGCGCCGATCCGCTGAGCGAGGACGCGCACGTGCTGCTGGTGCGAGCGTTCGCGGCCACGGGCGACGAGGTCGCGGTCGAGCGCCAGCTGTCGGCGTCGGTCGACCTGTTCCAACGCGAGTTCGGCATCGACATCGCCCCCGAGCTCTACGGCGCGGCCCGCATGGAGGCGCGGGCCGAGGCGCCGGCCGCCGGTCGCGCGGCCGCGGAGGCGCTCCTGGAATCCGGCGAGGCGGCGGTCGCGGCCGGCGCGTTCGATCGTGGGCTCGGCGAGCTCCGCGACGCCGCCGCGTCGGCATCCGCCTCCGGCGAGACGGCGGTGGAGGCCGCCGCGTTGCTCGCCTGGGGCTCCACGCTCGTCCACGGCGCCAAAGGGCGCGACGAGGACGGAGCGGCGGCACTGCACCGTGCGATGCGCGCCGCCGAGTCGGTCGGCGATCGAGGCACCGCGGCAGCGGCGCAGCGCGAGCTCGGCTACGTCGAGCTGCTCCGCGGCGAGTACGCGCGCAGCGCCGTGTGGCTCAAACGCGCGGCGACGTTCGCCGACGGCGATCCCCTTGAGCTGTCGTGGATCCAGGCCGTGACCGGCGCGGGGCTGAGCGACACGGGCAAGCACGAACAGGCGATCGCGGTGTTCGACACGTCGATCGAACTCGCGACGGAGCTCGATGAGGGGCGCGCGCTCGCGTGGGCGCTGACGTGCTTGGGCCGAGCCCAGCTCTTGCTCGGCGAGCTCGAGGCCGCGCACGACACGCTGTCGACCGCGCGCGAGCGCACGCGCGCCGAGCACTGGACCGCGTTCCTGTCCTTCCCCGAGGCGATGCTCGGCGAGGTGTGGATCCGACGCGGCGACACGGACGCCGCGGCCGCGCTGTTCGAGCACGCGTTCACGCTCGGCTGCTCGGTCGACGACGCGTGCTGGGAGGCGTACTCCGTGCGGGGGATCGGGCTGCTGACGGCCGCGCGCGGCGACCTCGACGGCGCGATCGCCCAACTCGAGGACGCGCTCGCACGATGCTTGCGGCAGCGCGACACGCACACGTGGATCCGCGCATACGTGCTGGACGCGCTGTGCGCGACGGCGACGGCGGCCAAGGATCCGCGAGCCGACGGCTGGGTGACGGACCTCGGTGCGCTCGCCGGCCGCTGTGGCATGCGCGAGTTCCAGGTCCACGCCTACCTGTACCGGAACGACCTCGGCGATGTGGACGCGCTCGAGGCGGCGCGAGCGGTCGCTGCCGGCGTCGAGAACCCGCTGCTGGAAGGCGTGCTCGACGCGGGCGGTCCGCCGATGCTGGACGTGCTACTCGGCGCCTGAGGCGACCGCCAGCAGCGCCTCGTGCACCGCGGGGGAGCCCGCGAGGATGTCGCCGGACAGGAAGCCGTCCGTGGCGTCCCAGTCGGTGACGCGCCGCCCGCCTCGCGGACGAGCAGCCCGCCGGCCGCCACGTCCCAGGGGGCGAGACCGAGCTCGAAGAAGCCGTCGAAGATCCCGCAGGCGGTCCAGGCAAGGTCCAGACACGCCGCGCCGGGGCGTCGCAGGTCCTCGAAGCGCTCGAGCGCCCGTTCCATGGCCGCGAGGTAGCGGGGCAGCCGTTCCTTGTGCCGGAAGGGGAACCCGGTGGCAACGATCGCCTGCTCGGGCGCGCGTTGGCTCACCTCGCACGGCACCCAGCCGCCGCCGGGTCGCTCCCAGGACGCCCCGAGCCCGGCGGCCGCGTGCCAGCAGTCGCCCATGAAGGGCGCCGCGATCGCGCCCGCGACCGGCGTTTCGTCCTCGACGAGGGCGATCGACACCCCGACGGCCCAGAAGCCGTGGACGAAGTTGGTGGTGCCGTCCAGCGGGTCGACCACCCAGCGCAGGCCCTCGAGGTCCCCGCCGAGCTCCTCGCCCTGGAAGGGAACCTCGGGGGCGGCCTCGGCCAGGAACGCCTTCATCGCGCGCTCGCTGGCGAGATCGGCCTCGGTCACCCAGTCGCCGGGCAGACCCTTCGCGTCGCCGGCCCCCGGCGCGCGGCTGGATCGCACCACGTCGGCCCCCTCGAGCGCGGCGGCGCGTGCGAGCCCACGCATCCGTTCGAGATCCACGTTGGCAAGCTACCAGCAGGAGCGTTGATCGCATGAGCATCCATCGCGAGAGCCGCTGGGGCGCAGGGATAGATACCGTCGCGGGCGTGGATCCGGGCGGTGACCGACGCCGCCTCGTATCCGCTACACTGCATGGACACCTCGAAGCGGCGACAGGCACGTCGGCCGCTTCGTTCGCGCGGTTGACGCCCGCCCGATGTGACCGATAGCCTTACCGGTCGCGCCTCGGGCGAGCCCGTCGTCGCGTGCCACAGGACCTCGATCCGGCTCTGAGCGTTCATCCGCTTGCGCCGGTTCGGCTGACAACGGAAGAGTGCAGACAGAAGGCCTATGCCCACCATCCAGCAGCTCGTGCGTCAGGGTCGCGAGACCCAGAAGAAGAAGAACAAGGCCCCCGCGCTGAAGGGTTCCCCGCAGCGGCGCGGTGTCTGCACCCGTGTCTTCACCGTGACCCCTCGTAAGCCCAACTCGGCGCTGCGCAAGGTCGCCCGTGTGCGCCTGACCTCCGGCGTCGAAGTCACCTGCTACATCCCCGGCGAGGGCCACAACCTGCAGGAGCACTCGATCGTGCTCGTGCGCGGCGGCGGCCCCAAGGACCTCGGTGGTGTCCGCTACACGATCGTGCGCGGCACGCTCGACACCGCCGGCGTGAAGAGCCGCCGTCAGGGCCGTTCCCGCTACGGCGCCAAGAAGGGCGGCGAGTAACATGCCTCGCAAGGGCCCTGCCGTACGCCGACCCGTCCAGCCGGACCCGGTCTATCAGAACCTGCTGGTCACCCAGCTGATCAACCGCATCCTGCTGCACGGCAAGAAGACCACCGCCGAGAAGATCGTCTATGACGCGCTGGAGCAGATCAGCCAGAAGACCGCCAACGACCCCGTCATCACGCTCAAGAAGGCGGTCGAGAACGTCCGCCCGATGCTCGAGGTGAAGTCGCGGCGCGTCGGCGGCGCCTCCTACCAGGTCCCGATCGAGGTCAAGCCGCAGCGCGGCACCACGCTCGCGATGCGCTGGCTCGTCAACTTCTCCCGCGCGCGCCGCGAGAACTCCATGTCGGAGCGTCTCGTGGCCGAGATCATGGACGCCGCCAACGGCGCGGGCGCCTCGGTCAAGCGACGCGAGGACATGCACAAGATGGCCGAGGCCAACAAGGCCTTCGCGCACTACCGCTGGTGAGCTCGGGATGGCTGCCACGGAACAAGACGTCAAGAAGGGCAAGGCCTTGGAGATCCGCGAATACCCGCTTGCCCGCACCCGCAACATCGGGATCATGGCGCACATCGACGCCGGCAAGACCACGACGACCGAGCGCATCCTCTACTACACGGGCCGCGCCTACAAGATCGGCGAGGTCCACGAGGGCACGGCGCGTCATGGACTGGATGGCGCAGGAGCGCGAGCGCGGCATCACGATCACCTCGGCGGCCACCACGTGTCAGTGGAAGGGCCACTGGATCAACATCATCGACACGCCCGGCCACGTCGACTTCACGGTCGAGGTCGAGCGCAGCCTGCGCGTGCTCGACGGCGCGGTCGCGGTGTTCGACTCGGTCGCCGGCGTCGAGCCGCAGTCCGAGACGGTGTGGCGCCAGGCCGACCGTTACGACGTGCCGCGCATCGCCTTCGTGAACAAGATGGACCGCACGGGCGCCAACTTCGAGCGCACGGTCGAGATGATGGTCGACCGCCTCAACGCCAACCCGCTCGTGTTGCAGCTGCCCTGGGGCACCGAGTCCGACCTCCACGGGGTCATCGACCTCGTCAACATGAACGCCCACTACTGGGAGGGCGACATGGGGGAGGAGTGGAAGGACACCGACATCCCCGAGGACTACCGCGAGCGCGCCGAGGCCGCGCGCCACGAGCTCTTCGAGAAGCTCGCCGACCACGACGAGGCCCTCATGGAGAAGTTCGTCCAGGAGGAAGAGCCCACGGTCGAGGAGCTGAAGGGCGCGATCCGCCGCGCCACGCTGGGCGCCCACGGCGTCCCCGTGCTCTGCGGCTCGGCGTTCAAGAACAAGGGCGTGCAGCTCGTGCTCGACGCGGTGGTGGACTACCTGCCCTCACCGGTCGACGTGCCGCCGGTCGAGGGACACCTCCTCTATAAGGAGGACGATCGGGTCGAGCGCAAGCCGAGCGACGACGAGCCCTTCGCGGCGCTCGCGTTCAAGATCATGTCCGACCCCTACGTCGGGCGCCTCACGTATCTGCGCGTGTACTCGGGCGTGCTCAAGAGCGGCACGCACGTGCTCAACGCGACGAAGGACCGCAAGGAGCGCATCGGTCGCATCCTGCAGATGCACGCGAACCACCGCGAGGACATGGCCGCGGCCTACACGGGCGACATCGTCGCGGTCGTCGGCCTGAAGCACGCCACCACCGGCGACACGATCTGTGACCCCGACGCCCCCGTCGTGTTGGAGCAGATCAGCTTCCCGACGCCGGTCATCGCGGTGGCCGTCGAGCCCAAGACCAAGGCCGACCAGGACAAGCTGGGCGCGGGTCTGGCGAAGCTCGCCGACGAGGACCCCACGTTCGTCGTGCGCTTCGACGACGAGACCGGCCAGACCGTGATCTCCGGGCATGGGCGAGCTGCACCTGGACATCATCGTCGACCGCCTGCGCCGCGAGTTCAACGTGGACGCGAACGTCGGCAAGCCGCAGGTCGCCTATCGCGAGACGATCACGAAGCTCGTGCACAAGGTCGACCTGAAGTTCGCCCGCCAGACCGGCGGCCGCGGCCAGTACGGCCACGTCGTGCTCGACCTGGAGCCCACCGGCCCCGGCGGCGGCTACGAGTTCCTCAACAAGATCTCGGGCGGCTCGATCCCGCGCGAGTACATCCCCGCGGTCGACCAGGGCATCCAGGAAGCGATGGACAACGGCATCCTGGCCGGCTACCCGCTGGTCGACGTGCGCGCCACCCTGATCGACGGGTCGTTCCACGAGGTCGACTCCTCCGAGATGGCGTTCAAGATCGCCGGCTCGATGGCGCTGAAGGAAGGCGCCCGCAAGGCCGTCGCCCGTGCTGCTGGAGCCGGTCATGGAGTTCGAGGTGACGTCGCCGGAGGAGTTCCTGGGCGACGTGATGGGCGACGTGACCGCGCGGCGCGGTCGCATCGAGAACATCGACGAGCGCGGCGGACAGAAGATCGTGCGCGTGATCGTGCCGCTGGCGGAGCTGTTCGGCTACGCCACCGACCTGCGGTCCAAGACCCAGGGTCGCGCGGCCCACAGCCCGATGCAGTTGCACGCATACAACGAGGTTCCGTCGCAGATCGCGCAAGAGATCATCGCGCGCGTCACCGGCGAGTAGGCGAACAGGGAGACGAAGAGATGGCCAAGCAGAAGTTCGAGCGCACCAAGCCCCACGTGAACATCGGCACGATCGGGCACATCGACCACGGCAAGACCACCTTGACCGCGGCGATCACCAAGCGTCAGGCCGACAAGGGCCTTGCCGACTACACCCCGTTCGACCAGATCGACAAGGCACCGGAAGAGCGCGAGCGCGGCATCACGATCGCGATCGCCCACGTCGAATACCAGACCGATGCACGCCACTACGCCCACGTGGACTGCCCCGGCCATGCCGACTACGTCAAGAACATGATCACCGGTGCCGCCCAGATGGACGGGGCGATCCTGGTGGTCTCTGCAGCCGATGGCCCGATGCCCCAGACCCGCGAGCACGTGCTGCTCGCCCGCCAGGTCGGGGTCCCCTACATCGTGGTGGCGCTGAACAAGTGCGACATGGTCGATGACCCGGAGCTGCTTGATCTCGTCGAGCTCGAGGTCCGAGAGCTGCTGAGCTCCTATGAGTTCCCCGGAGACGATGTCCCGGTGATCCAGGTCTCTGCCCTCAAGGCCCTGGAAGGCGATGAGACCTGGGGCAACTCGATCGATGCGCTGCTTGGATGCGGTCGACACCTACATCCCCCAGCCCGAGCGCGACGTCGACAAGCCCTTCTTGATGGCGATCGAAGACGTCTTCTCGATCACCGGTCGCGGCACCGTGGTGACCGGCCGCGTCGAGCGAGGCGTGCTCAAGAAGATGGAAGAGATCGAGATCGTCGGGATCACCGATACCCGAAAGACCACCGCCACGGACCTGGAGATGTTCCGGAAGCTCCTGGATGAGGTCCAGGCAGGGGACAACGTCGGGGTCCTGCTTCGAGGCATCGACAAGGAAGAGGTCGAGCGCGGCCAGGTGCTGGCAAAGCCCGGATCGGTGACCCCGCACACCAACTTCGAGGCCCAGGTCTACATCTTGAGCAAGGAAGAAGGCGGTCGCCACACCCCGTTCTTCAACGGCTACCGCCCCCAGTTCTACTTCCGCACCACCGATGTCACCGGCACCGCCAACCTGCCCTCGGGGGTGGAGATGGTGATGCCCGGAGACAACGTCGAGATGACCGTGGAGCTGATCAACCCGATCGCCATGGAAGACG
This sequence comes from uncultured Actinomycetes bacterium, assembly GCA_963794065.1. Taxonomy (GTDB): domain Bacteria; phylum Actinomycetota; class UBA4738; order UBA4738; family HRBIN12; genus AC-51. The sequence continues at coordinate 8,011 of CAWCDA010000003.1, forward strand.
GCCTGCGCTTCGCCATCCGTGAGGGTGGCCGCACCGTGGGTGCGGGCCGCGTCATCAAGATCGTCAAGTAGGAACGGCCTCAAGTAGCGAAGCGATAGGCCAACAGAAGGAAGAGACGCTCGATGGCAGGAACGAAGATCCGCATCAAGCTCCGGGCATACGACCACCGGATGCTCGACGTCGCCGCGCGCGACATCGTCGAGCATGTCCAGCGCACGGGCGCCAAGGTGGTCGGGCCGGTGCCGCTGCCGACCGAGCGCAACATCTACACGGTCATCCGATCGCCGCACAAGTACAAGGACTCACGTGAGCACTTCCAGATGCTCACGCACAAGCGGCTGATCGACATCGTCGACGCGACCTCCAAGACGGTCCAGGAGCTCCAGCGCCTGAACCTGTCGGCCGGGGTCGACATCCAGATCAAGCTCTAGGGACATGGTCTCAAGTAGCGAAGCGATAGGCCAAGGACAGATATGACCGAGATCAAGGGCATCGTGGGCGAGAAGGTGGGGATGACCCAGATCTTCGTCGAGACGCACGCCGTGCCGGTGACGGTGATCAAGGCGGGCCCCTGCGTGGTCACGCAGGTGCGCACGCAGGCCACCGACGGCTACGACGCCGTGCAGCTCGGCCTACGGCAGCATGCGCCCGCAAGACGTGATCAAGCCCGCGAAGGGCCACTTCGACAAGGCGGGCGTCGAGCCGATGCGCCACCTCGTCGAGCTGCGCACCGACGACGCCGGCAGCTACGCCACCGGCCAGGAGGTCACCGCCGACCTGTTCGCGGTCGGCGACAAGGTCGACGTGGTCGGCGTCTCCAAGGGCAAGGGGTTCTCCGGCGTGATGAAGCGCCACGGGTTCGCCGGGCTCGGCGGCGGTCACGGCGTGCACAAGAAGCACCGCTCGCCGGGCGCGATCGGCGCCTGCGCCACGCCCAGCCGCGTGTTCAAGGGCATGCGGATGGCCGGGCACTCGGGCAACCAGCGCACGACCGTGCTGAACCTCGAGGTCGTCCAGGCCGACCCGGAGCGCGGGCTGCTGCTGATCAAGGGCGCGGTGCCCGGTCCCAACGGCGGGCTCGTGATGGTGCGCTCGGCCGTGAAGACCCCGTTGAAGGCACAGATGGCGAAGGGAGCGTGAGCATGGCGACGATCGACATCCTGGACGCCGCCGGCACCAAGACCGGCTCGCGCGACCTGCCCGCCGACCTCTTCGAGGCGCCGGTCAACGTGCCGCTGATGCACCAGGTGGTCGTGGCGTCGATGGCCGGCCTGCGCGCCGGGACGCACAAGGTCAAGACGCGCGGCGAGGTCCGGGGCGGCGGCAAGAAGCCGTGGCGCCAGAAGGGCACCGGCCGCGCGCGTCAGGGCTCGATCCGCTCGCCCCAGTGGGTCGGCGGCGGCGTGGCCCACGGCCCGGTCGTGCGCGACCACAACCAGCGCATCAACAAGAAGATGGTCAAGGGCGCGCTGCGCTCGGCGCTGACCGACGCGCTGGCCAGCGGCAAGCTGATCGTGATCGACGACCTCGGGCTCGAGGAGCCCAAGACCAAGCAGGCCGCCGACGCCTTGACCGCGATGGGCTGCGACGGGCGCGTGCTGCTCGTGCTGGCGCAGCCCTCGGAGGCCTCGGTCATCGAGAAGTCGGTGCGCAACCTGCAGATGGTGCGCGTCGCCTACGCGCGCGGCCTCGGCACCTACGACGTGCTGCTGGCCGACCACGTGGTGTTCACGCGGCGAGGCGCTCGACGCCTTGGCGGGGGGTGAGGCCGCATGAAGTCGCCGCGCGACGTGATCATCCGGCCGATCGTGTCGGAGAAGTCCTACGCGGGGATCGAACAGAACAGCTACACGTTCCTGGTCGATCCGCACGCGAACAAGACCGAGATCAAGGAGGCCGTCCAGACGATCTGGGAGGTCCGCGTGACCTCGGTGAACACGCTGAACCGCCATGGCAAGACGAAGCGCCGCGGCTGGACGAAGGGCAAGCGCCCCGACCAGAAGCGCGCGATCGTCACCCTCGCCGACGGCGATTCCATCGAGATCTTCGAGACGGGGAAGTAGTCCAATGGGTGTCCGTAAATACAAGCCGACCACGCCGGGCCGACGCGGCGCGAGCGTGTCCACCTTCGAGGACCTCACGCGCGACCGGCCCCAGAAGAAGCTCGTCGCGAAGGGCCGCAACAAGGCCGGCCGCAACGTGCATGGGCGGATCACCACACGGCACCAGGGTGGTGGCAACAAGCGCCGGTACCGCGTGATCGACTTCCGCCGGAACAAGGACGGCGTGCCGGCCAAGGTCGCGCACATCGAGTACGACCCGAACCGGTCGGCGCGCATCGCGCTGCTGCACTACGCCGACGGCGAGAAGCGCTACATCATCGCGCCCGACGGTGTGGGGCAGGGCGACACGCTGATGTCGGGGCCCGACGCCGAGATCCGCGCGGGCAACGCGTTGCCGTTGCGCAACATCCCGGTCGGCACCGTGGTGCACGCGATCGAGCTCAAGCCCGGCGCCGGCGCCAAGATGGCCCGCTCCGCCGGCGCCAGCGTCCAGCTGATGGCCAAGGAGGGCCACATGGCCACGCTGCGCTTGCCCTCCGGCGAGATGCGGCTGGTCCCCGCGACCTGCCGCGCCACGGTCGGGGCGGTCGGCAACGCCGAGCACGAGCTGATCCAGCTCGGCAAGGCCGGGCGCGCGCGCTGGCAGGGCAAGCGCCCGTCGGTGCGAGGCGTCGCGATGAACCCGGTCGACCACCCGCTGGGCGGCGGCGAGGGCAAGTCCTCGGGCGGCCGCCATCCCGCGTCGCCGTGGGGACAGAAGGAAGGCCGCACGCGCAAGAAGAAGAAGGCGTCGAGCAAGTACATCGTTCGTCGCCGTGGGAAGGGGCGTGGCTGATGCCTCGGTCGCTGAAGAAGGGTCCGTTCGTCGACGACCACCTGATGAAGAAGGTCGCCGACATGAACAAGGCGGGGGAGAAGAAGGTGGTGCGCACATGGTCGCGCCGCTCGACGATCGTCCCGGACATGCTCGGTCACACGATCGCGGTGCACGACGGCCGCAAGCACGTGCCGGTGTTCGTCTCGGAGGCGATGGTCGGGCACAAGCTCGGCGAGTTCGCCCCGACGCGCACGTTCCGGTCGCATGCGAGGGACGAGCGGAGGAATCGGTAGGTCATGCCCGAAGCTCGCGCAACCAGCAAGTACAACCGCACGTCGGCGCGCAAGATGCGCCGGTCGGTGGACATGATCCGCGGCCAGCACGTCGCGGAGGCCCAGCGCATCCTGCGCTTCTCGGGCCTCGGCGCGTCGCGTGACGTCGAGAAGCTGTTGAACTCGGCCGTCGCGAACGCGGAGCAGACCCCCGGCGTGATCGCGGAGAACCTGATGGTTTCGCGGGCGTGGGTCGACGAGGGCCCCACGCTGAAGCGGTTCCGGCCGCGTGCCTACGGGCGCGCGACGAAGATCCGCAAGCGCACCTCGCACGTGACCCTGGTGGTCCGCACGATGGGAGACGAAGGCTAGTGGGACACAAGATCCACCCTTACGGGTTCCGGCTCGGGGTCATCTACCCCTGGAAGAGCAACTGGTACGCCGGGCGCGAGTACGCCCAGTTCCTGCACGAGGACATCTGGATCCGCAAGCACGTCCGCTCGCGGCTGACCCGTGCCGGGATCTCCTCGATCGACATCGAGCGCAAGGGCGACCAGATCTGGGTCTTCATCCGGACCGCGCGCCCCGGCATCGTGATCGGCCGCAAGGGCGCCGAGGTCGACCGCCTGCGCAAGGACATCGAGCGGTACACGAAGAAGCGCGTCGACGTGAAGGTCGAGGACATGAACCAGGCCTCCAGCGAGGTCCGGCCCGAGACCGACGCCGCGCTGCTGGCCCAGGGCGTCGCCGAGCAGCTCGTCGGCCGCGTCGCCTTCCGCCGCGCGATGCGCCGCGCCGTGCAGACCGCGATGCGCTCCGGCGCGCTCGGTGTGCGGGTGGCCGCCGCCGGTCGTCTGGGCGGCACGGAGATGGGCCGCAAAGAGTGGTACCGCGAGGGCCGCGTGCCCTTGCATACGCTCCGCGCGAAGGTCGATTTCGGTACGGCCGAGGCCAAGACGACGATGGGCATCATCGGCGTGAAGGTCTGGATCTACCACGGCGACGAGGTGCCCTACCGCGAGCAGGAGCTGACGCGCGCCACGGCGCGCGCCACCGCCCGCGCCCGCAGCGGCCCGCGTTCCGACACCCCGCGTCCGAGCCCCACGCCGGCACCGGCCGCCGCACCCGCGGCTCCTGCGGCCGTGGCCACGGAGGCGCCCGCCGCGGTCGCGACCGAGGCGCCCCCCGCCGCACCCGAGACGGCGCCCGCGCCGACGGAGGGCGGTGAGGCCTGATGCTGGCTCCCAAGCGCGTCAAGCACCGCAAGCAGCACCGCGGCAACATGCGCGGCAAGGCCAAGGGGCACACGGAGATCCAGTACGGCGACTTCGCCATCGTGGCGATGGAGCCCGGCTGGATCACGAACCGCCAGATCGAGGCCAGCCGTGTCGCGATGACGCGTCACATCAAGCGTGGCGGCAAGGTGTGGATCACGATCTTCCCGGACAAGCCGGTCACGAAGAAGCCCGCCGAGACCCGCATGGGCTCGGGCAAGGGCAACCCCGAGGGGTGGGTCGCGGTCGTGCGGCCGGGCCGCGTGATGTTCGAGCTGGCCGGGGTCACCGAGCCGCTGGCCCGCGAGGCGATGCTTCGCGCCCAGCACAAGCTGCCGATCAAGACGAAGTTCATCACGCGGGTGGGTGACTGAGGATGCCGAGCAAAGCCAGCGAGCTCCGCGAGCTGCCGGACGAAGAGCTTCTGTCGCGCATCGACGGCGCGAAGGAAGAGCTCTTCAACCTGCGGTTCCAGCTGGCCACGGGGCAGCTGGACAACACCGCGCGGCTCAAGGAGCTGCGCCACGACGTCGCGCGCATCGCGACCGTGCTGCGCGAGCGCGAGATCGAGCGGGAGCTCGACGCGATCGTCGCGGCCGAGGCCGAGGCACCCGCACGGGATGAGCAGGCCGAGGAGGCAACGAAGTGAGCGAGCAGACAACGGATCGCAGCCGCCGGAAGATCCGCACCGGCGTCGTCGTGTCCGACGGCATGGACAAGACGGTCATGGTGCGGATCGACCGCCAGGTGCGTCACGCGTTGTACGGCAAGACCGTGCGCCGCTCGTCGAAGCTGGCGGCGCACGACGAGGCGAACGACGCGCACGTGGGCGACACCGTCCGCGTGATGGAGACCAAGCCCCTCAGCAAGTCCAAACGCTGGCGGGTCGTAGAAGTCGTGGAGCGAGCAGAGTGATCCAACAGGAAACGCGCTGCAAGGTCGCGGACAACACGGGGGCCAAAGAGGTCCTGTGCATCCGCGTGCTCGGCGGGTCCGCCCGCCGCTACGCCGGCGTGGGCGACGTCATCGTCGCCACGGTGAAGGACGCTCTGCCCGGTGGCGCCGTCAAGAAGGGCGAGGTCGTCAAGGCCGTCGTCGTGCGCACCGCCAAGGAGCGCCGCCGCCCCGACGGGTCCTACATCCGCTTCGACGACAACGCGGTCGTGATCCTCACGACCGACGCCAAGAACCCGCGCGGCACCCGCATCTTCGGGCCCGTCGCGCGCGAACTGCGCGAGAAGCGCTTCATGAAGATCATCTCGCTCGCCCCGGAGGTGTTGTAGATGCCGAGCCTCGACATCCACAAGGACGACCTGGTCCGCGTGATCGCGGGCAAGGATCGCGGCAAGGAAGGCCGCGTCGTGCGCGTCATGCCCGGCGAGGGCCGGGTCATGGTCGACGGCGTCGCCATGGCCAAGAAGCACCAGCGCACCGGCGCCAAGCGCACCCGTACCGGTCAGCAGCTGAACCAGGGCGGCATCATCGACATCGAGACGTTCGTCGATGTCTCCAACATCCAGCTCGTGTGCGGCAACTGCCACAAGCTCACGCGCCCGGGTCACCGGCTGAACGACGAGGGCGCCAAGGAGCGGTTCTGCCGCAAGTGTGAGGCGGTGCTCTAGATGGCGGACGACATGCCCCGGATCAAGCAGAAGTTCCGCGACGAGGCCACGCCGGCGCTCCAGCAGGAGCTCGGGCTGACCAACGTGATGCAGGTGCCGCGGCTGGACAAGATCGTGGTGAACATGGGGGTCGGCGAGGCGCTCAAGGATGGCCGTATGCTGGATGCCGCCGTCGAGGACCTCACGATCATCGCCGGCCAGAAGCCCGTCATCACGAAGGCACGCAAATCGATCGCCGGGTTCAAGCTCCGCGAGGGCAACGCGATCGGGGTCAAGGTCACTCTCCGGGGCGACCGCATGTGGGAGTTCTACGACCGGCTGGTGTCGTTGGCTCTGCCCCGCATCCGCGACTTCCGGGGGCTCGATCCGCGATCGTTCGACGGGCGTGGGAACTACACCTTCGGGGTGACCGAGCAGCTGATCTTCCCGGAGATCGATTACGACAGGGTGGCGCAGGTGCGCGGCATGGACATCACGATCGTGACGACCGCCCGCTCCGACGACGAAGGCCGTGCGCTGTTGCTGGCACTGGGGTTCCCGCTCGTGCGGGACACGGCGGCGGCGAGCTGAGAGGACCGAGATGGCGAAGAAGGCACTGGTCAACAAGCAGCGAGCGCAGCAGAAGTACCGCGTGCGCTCCTACACGCGCTGCCAGCGGTGCGGGCGCCCGCGCGCGGTGTTCAAGAAGTTCATGCTCTGCCGTCTGTGCTTCCGCCAGCTGGCGCACCTGGGTGAACTGCCGGGGGTGACGAAGGCCTCATGGTAGCGACGAAGACCAAGAACGTGTCCGCCAACGTGACCGACCCGGTCGCGGACCTGCTGACGCGCATCCGCAACGCGAACATCGCCTACAAGGACGACACGCTCGCGCCGGTGTCCAACCACGCGCGCGCGATCCTGGAGATCCTCACCGAGGAGGGCTACATCGCCGGGTTCACGCAGGAGGGCGAGGGCGTCCACCAGGCGTTCAAGATCGAGATGAAGTACGGCCCGCGCAAGGCGCGCACGATCACCGGGATCAAGCGCGTCTCCAAGCCCGGGCGGCGCGTGTACAAGGGGCGCGGCGATCTGCCGCGGGTCATGGGCGGCCTCGGCGTGGCGATCGTGTCCACGTCGGCCGGCGTGATGACGGACCGCAACGCATCCAAGAAAGGCATCGGCGGCGAAGTGCTCGCCTACGTGTGGTGATGGAACGATGAGTCGGATCGGCAAGCAGCCCATCGAGATCCCGAGCGGCGTCGAGCTCAGCGTCGACGCCGGCAACGTGGTAACCGTGAAGGGCCCCCGCGGGTCGTTGACGCAGGTGATCCATCCGAACATCCGCGTCGTGATCGAGGACGGCAAGGCCCGGGTCGAGCGCCCCGACGACGAGGGGTTCAACCGCGGGCTCCACGGCCTGTCGCGCTCGCTGCTGGCCAACATGGTCGAGGGCGTCACGAAGGGCTTCGAGAAGCGCCTGACGATCATCGGCGTCGGCTACCGCGCCGCGCTCAAGGGCAAGGACCTCGAGGTCCAGGTCGGCTACTCGCATCCGGTGCTCGTGCCCCAGCCCGAGGGCATCGAGTTCGAGGTGCCCACCGCGACCTCGGTCGTGATCCGCGGCAACGACAAGCAGCTGGTCGGCGAGGTCGCCGCCAACATCCGCAAGATCCGCAAGCCCGAGCCCTACAAGGGCAAGGGCATCCGCTACGAGAACGAATACGTCCGCAAGAAGGCCGGGAAGGCCGCGAAGGGTGCTGCCTGATGGAGGCCAAGACGAAGCGCGAAGCACGGCTGCGTCGCCACGCCCGTGTGCGCAAGAAGGTGCACGGCGAGGCCGAGCGGCCGCGCCTGGCGGTGTTCCGTTCGAACCGGCACATCTACGCGCAGTTGATCGACGACCGGCAGGCCACCACGATCGTGGCGGCCTCCGACGCGGAGGTCGCGGCGGGGAACCCGACCGAGCGCGCCAAGGCGGTGGGCGAGTTGCTCGCCACCCGCGCCAAGGACGCCGGCATCGCCACCGCGGTGTTCGACCGCGGCGGGCGTCAGTACCACGGGCGCGTCGCCGCGCTCGCCGACGGAGCCCGTGAGGGAGGACTACAGATCTGATGCGACGCTACGACGCCAAGAACGAAGAGAAGAGCCCGTTCGAAGAGCGGGTCATCTCGATCAACCGGGTCGCCAAAGTCGTGAAGGGCGGACGCCGGTTCTCGTTCGCCGCGCTCGTCGTCGTGGGCGACGGTGCCGGCCGCGTCGGGTTCGGCTACGGCAAGGCCAAGGAGGTGCCGGCCGCGATCGCCAAGGGTGTGGAGGAGGCCCGGCGCAAGATGTTCGAGGTCCCGATGATGGGCTCGACGATCCCGCACGAGATCGTGGGCGAGGCGGGCGCCGGCGTGGTGCTCCTCAAGCCGGCGGCCCCCGGGACCGGCGTCATCGCCGGTGGACCGGTGCGCGCGCTCGTCGAGTGCGCCGGGATCAAGGACATCCTGTCCAAGTCGATGGGCTCCTCCAACCAGATCAACATCCTGAAGGCGGCGGTGGCGGGGCTGCAGGCGCTGCGCACCCCCCAGCAGATCGCCACGCGACGCGGCCGCGAGCTCCACGAGGTCGCCCCCAAGCCGATGCTCGACGCGGTCGCCGCCGCGCAGGACCGTGTCAACGCGGCCCGAGCCGAGGCGCTGAGCGAGCAGTACGGTGTCAGCGAGGGCGGTTCCTGATGGCACAGCTCAAGGTGACCCAGGTCCGCAGCGCGATCGACCGGCCGAAGGACCAGAAGGACACGATCCGACGGCTCGGCATCCACCGCATGCACGACTCCGTGGTCAAGGACGACCGCCCCGACATCCGCGGGATGATCGACAAGGTGCGGCACCTCGTCACGGTCGAGGAGGTCTGACGTGAAGCTCCATCACCTGAAGCCCGCCGAGGGTTCGAAGACCGAGAAGAAGCGCGTCGGTCGCGGTCGCGCGGGCGTGCGCGGCAAGACGGCCGGCCGCGGCACGAAGGGCACGGGCGCCCGCAAGAACGTGCCCGCGTACTTCGAGGGCGGGCAGATGCCCTACCAACGCCGCGTGCCGAAGCTCAAGGGGTTCACGAACCCCAACCGCGTCGAGTACGCGCCGGTCAACGTCGAGGTCCTCGCCCAGTACTTCACGGGCGAGGTCGCGCCCGAAGGACCTCTACGCACATGGCCTGGCCCACAAGGGCGCGCCGGTGAAGATCCTGGGCCGGGGTGAGATCGACAAGCCGCTGGCAGTCAAGGCGCACGCCTTCTCCGCGACCGCGAAGGCCAAGATCGAAGCCGCCGGGGGCACCGTCGAGACCCTCGGCTGATCCCACGGTAGGCTAGCCGAACGTGCTGAAGGCATTCCTCAACTCGTTCCGGGTTCCGGATCTCCGGAACAAGATCCTCTTCACGCTGTTCATCATCGTGATCTTCCGGTTCGGCAACCACGTGCCGGTTCCGGTCGTCGACACGAGCGTCGCTGGACAACCAGGCGCCAAGGCGGCTTCCTCGATCTGCTGAACCTGTTCTCCGGCGGCGGCATCGCGCGGTTCTCGGTGTTCTCGCTCGGGATCATGCCCTACATCACCAGCTCGATCATCATCCAGCTGATGACCGTGGTCATCCCGAAGCTGCAGCAGTGGCAGGACCAGGGCGAGGGCGGCACGAAGAAGATCAACCAGACCACGCGCTACGTCACCGTCGCGCTGGCCTTCCTGCAGTCCGCGGGGCTCGTCTTCCTGTTCCACAGCGGCAGCAGCACGACGAACATCCCCGACCTGTTCACGAAGCCGGGGTCGTTCAAGCCCAGCAACGTGCTGCTGATCATCCTCGTGATGACGGCGGGCACCGCGCTGATCATGTGGCTGGGCGAGCTGATCACCCAGCGCGGCGTGGGCAACGGCATGTCGATCCTGATCTTCACGTCGGTGATCTCGCGGCTGCCGTTCGAGGGCAGCGCGATCCTGCGTGGCGGCGGTCCCGGCAAGTTCGTGGTCGTGCTGCTGATCGGCATCGGCATCATCGTCGCCGTGGTCTACATGGACCAGGGGCAGCGGCGCATCCCGATCCAGTACGCCAAACGCGTGGTCGGGCGCAAACAGACGATGGGCGGCTCGACGTACCTGCCGTTGAAGGTCAACCAGGCCGGCGTGATCCCGATCATCTTCGCCAACTCGATCCTGTACTTCCCGGTGCTGCTGGCGAGCGTGATCCACGCGCAGTGGTTCCAGGACTTCGTGAACAAGTACATCAACAACACCGCGAACTGGGTGTACATGTTGATCCTGGCTAGCCTGATCGTCTTCTTCGCCTACTTCTACACGGCGATCCAGTTCGACCCGGTGCGCACGGCCGACAACCTGCGGAAGAACGGCGGGTTCATCCCGGGCATCCGGCCCGGGCCGCCCACCGCCGACTACCTGAACGCGATCCTCGTGCGCATCACGCTGCCCGGCTCCCTGTTCCTCGCGGCGATCGCGTTGATCCCGACCATCGTGCTCGCGTGGTGGAAGATCGACCAGTTCCCGTTCGGCGGCACCTCGATCCTGATCGCCGTGGGCGTCGCCCTCGAGACGATGAAGCAGATCGAGTCGCAGTTGATGATGCGCCACTACGAGGGTTTCCTGAGCTAGCGGAAAGGGCCGCACCCGATGCGCTTCGTCTTCCTGGGATTGCCGGGGGCCGGGAAGGGAACCCAGGCCCGCGTCTTGGGCGAACACCTCGGGATCCCACAGCTCTCCACGGGCGACACGCTGCGTGAGGCGGTGCAGGAGGGCACGCCGCTGGGCATCGAGGCGCGCATCTACATGGACCGTGGCGAGTACGTCCCCGACGGGGTCATGGTGCGGATGGTCGACGAGCGGCTGCACGACCCCGACGCGAGCAAGGGGTTCATCCTCGACGGCTTCCCGCGCACGGTGCCGCAGGCCCGCGCCCTCGACGAGGTGCTGAGCGCGTCGAACACGCCGCTGGACGCGGTCGTCCAGTTCCTGATCAAGGACACCACGGCGGTCCGGCGCATCACGGGTCGCTTCACCTGTCCGGTGTGCAAGCGCACCTACCACGAGGAGTGGAGCCCGCCCGCGGACGATCGCAAGTGCGATGTCGACGGCACGCAGCTGGAGAAGCGCAACGACGAGGACGCCCTGACGGTCAAGCGGCGCATGGCGGTTTACCGGGAGCAGACCCAGCCGCTGGAGGCGTTCTACGCCGAACGCGACCTGCTGCGGCCGATCGACGCCGAGGCGCCGAAGGAGACGGTCAGCGAGCGCATGTTCGAAGCGCTCCGGGACCTGTTGTGAGGTGAAGGCATGATCATCCGGAAATCGCCCGCGGAACTGGACAAGATGCGCCGCGCCGGCGCGATCCTGGCGAGCACGATCGATCAGGTCCTCGCCGCGGTCGCGCCGGGGGTCTCGACCCTCGAGCTCGACCGCGTCGCCGCCACGTCGATCGCCGCCGCGGGCGCGACGTCGAACTTCCTCGGCTATCGAGGCGGCGGCGGTCAGATCCCGTTCCCCGGCACGATCTGTTCATCGATCAACGATCAGATCGTGCACGGCATACCCTCGGCCTCGCGGACGCTTCGCGACGGCGACCTCGTGTCGTTGGACTTCGGCGCGATCTGGGAGAACTTCCACTCGGACTCCGCCGTGACCGTGTTCGTGGGCGCGCCGCCGAGCGATGACGCGAAGCGGCTGGTCGAGGCCACGCAGGAAGCGCTCGAGGCCGCGATCGACGTGGTCCGGCCCGGTGGACGGCTCTCCGACATCGGCCACGCCATCGAGCAGGTGGCGATCGCCCGCGGCGTCGGGGTCGTTCGCGAGTACGGGGGCCACGGCATCGGGCGCGCGATGCACGAGGACCCCTTCATCCAGAACTGGGGCCCGCCCGGTCGGGGCCCCGAGCTGAAGCCGGGCCTGGTGATCGCCATCGAGCCGATGTTCAACCTGGGCGGGGACGAGACGCGGGTGCTCGACGACGGCTGGACGGTCGTGACGGCCGACGGGTCGTTGTCCGCCCACTTCGAGCACACGATCGCCGTCACCGCAGACGGTCACGAGGTGCTGACCGCTCGGTGACGAAGCCGCGGGTGGGATCCCGTCAAGGGCACCTGACGTCCGAAAGTCGATATCCTCGCTGTGGTGCAAGGCATCGCGAACGTGGACACCTGCGCGCGCTCGCCCCTATACTGAGAGCTCCCCCGTTCGGAGGCGTGTTTGTCTGCGTGTCCGCATGGGATCGGTTCGATGGGAGAGACCTGGAGCGTGACGAAGGACGATGTGATCGAGGTTGAGGGCACGGTTATCGAGCCCCTCCCCAACGCGATGTTCCGGGTCGAACTCGAAAACGGGCACAAGGTGCTCGCCCACATCTCCGGCAAGATGCGGATGCACTACATCCGGATCCTGCCGGGGGACCGGGTCAAATTGGAGCTTTCGCCATACGACCTCACCCGGGGTCGCGTGGTCTACCGGTTCAAGTGAAGGAACAGAGATGAAGGTCCGTCCATCGGTGAAGAGAATCTGCGACAAGTGTCGCGTGATCCGCCGGCGTGGACGGATCATGGTCATCTGCTCGAACCCGCGGCATAAGCAGCGGCAGGGTTAGGAAGCGAGGACACCACGCCATGGCACGGATCGCCGGCGTCGACCTCCCCCGCGACAAGCGGCTGGACATCGCTCTGCGCTACATCTACGGCATCGGCCCCACGAGCGCCTTCAAGATCGTCGACGGCACTGCCATCGACGGGGGCACCAAGGTTCGCGACCTCTCCGAAGAGGAGGTCGTGAAGATCCGCGCCTACATCGACGCCAACTTCAAGGTCGAGGGCGACCTGCGCCGCGAGGTGGCGCAGGACATCAAGCGCAAGATCGAGATCGGGTGCTACCAGGGCATCCGCCACCGCCGTTCCTTGCCGGTCCACGGCCAGCGCACGCACACGAACGCGCGCACCCGCAAGGGGCCGAAGAAGACCATCGCCGGCAAGAAGAAGGTCAAAGCGAAGAAGTAAGGGAGCCTCTGAACGCGTATGGCGAAGCCCAAAGCGAAGAAGACCAAGCGTCGCGAGAAGAAGAACGTCCTGCACGGGCAGGCGCACATCAAGTCGACGTTCAACAACACGATCGTCACGATCACCGACCTGCAGGGCAACACGCTCTCGTGGGCAAGCGCCGGCAACGTGGGCTTCAAGGGTTCCCGCAAGTCCACGCCCTTCGCCGCGCAGCTCGCCGCCGAGAAGGCCGCGCGCGCCGCGCAGGAGCACGGCTTGCAGAAGGTCGATGTGTTCGTGAAGGGCCCGGGTTCGGGCCGTGAGACCGCGATCCGTTCGCTGGCGGCCGCCGGCCTCGAGGTCGCGGGGATCCAAGATGTGACGCCGGTGCCGCACAACGGCTGCCGGCCACGCAAGCGCCGCCGCGTCTGACGCGCGCGGTACCCGGCCGCACGAAGCGGCCCGGGACGCCCCAAGAGGCGGGGAGCAGTGGTTGATCCCCCGTCGAGGAGGGATGCACGTTGTTCATCGTCGCACGACCCCAGATCTCGGAAGAGGTCGTTTCACCCACTCGGTCGAAGTTCACGATCGAGCCGCTCGAGCCGGGCTTCGGCTACACGGTCGGCAACTCGCTGCGGCGCACGCTGCTGTCCTCGATCCCCGGAGCGGCCGTCTCGTCGATCCGCATCGACGGCGTGCTGCACGAGTTCTCGACCGTCCCGAAGGTCACCGAGGACGTCACCGACGTCATCTTGAACCTGAAGGAGCTCGTCGTTCGCTCCGACCTGGAAGAGCCCACGACGATCTACCTGAAGGCCAAGGGCCCCGCGGAGGTCACCGCCGGTGACATCGCCCCGCCCGCCGGCATCGAGATCCTGAACCCGGACCTGCATCTCGCCACGATCGGCAAGGGCGGGTCGCTCGAGATGGAGATGACCGTCGAGCGCGGCGTCGGGTACCGCATGGCCGACAAGAACAAGAAGCCGCGCGATCCGATCGGCGTGATCCCGGTCGACTCGATCTTCTCGCCGGTGCGCAAGGTCAGCTACACCGTGGAGAACACGCGCGTGGAGCAGATGACCGACCGCGACAAGCTGATCCTGGACGTCGAGTCCGACGGGTCGGTCACGCCGCGGGAGGCGCTCGCATCCGCCGGTGGCACGCTGCTCGAACTCGTGCAGCTGTTCTCCGACCTGGCCGAGGCCCAGAGCGTCTCCGTCGGTCCGGCCGAGGCCGAGGAGCTGCCGAGCGACTACCAGATCACGATCGAGGAGCTCAACCTGTCGGTGCGCTCCTACAACTGCCTGAAGCGCGAGGGCATCAACGCGGTTGGCGATCTGGTGCAGAAGTCGGAGTCCGAGCTGATGGACATCCGCAACTTCGGGCAGAAGTCGATCGACGAGGTGAAGGCCAAGCTCGAGGAGCTCGGGCTCGGCCTCCGGGAGGAGTGAGGTCCACGTGCCGACCCCCAAGAAGGGACCCCGGCTGGGCTCCGGCCCGGATCACCAACGGCTGATGCTGTCGACGCTTGCCAGCCAGCTGTTCATCCACGAGGGCATCAACACCACCGAGGCCAAGGCCAAGCTCCTGCGTCCCTATGCCGAGAAGCTGATCACGAAGGCGAAGAAGGGCGATCTGGCCGCGCGCCGCGAGGTGTTGAAGGACATCCCGGACCGGGACGTCGTGGCGCTGTTGTTCCACGAGATCGCGCCGCGCTTCAGCGATCGTCCGGGTGGCTACATCCGGATCATGAAGCTCGGGCCTCGCAAAGGGGACGGCGCGCCGATGGCGCGGATCGAGCTGGTCGAGCTTTCGGCGTAGCACACGCACGAGCATCTGAGCCGGGCCCGGCGGGGTTCGGGAACTGCTCGGCGCCTTCGGCGCCTGCGCGGGTTCCCTCACCCCACCGGGCCCGGCTTTGTGTTGGGTAGCCTCCTGCCGTGACCACGGCACGCACGATCCGGCTCGATCTGGCCTATGACGGGACGGGGTTTCGGGGGTGGGCGGAGCAGCGGGATGCGTCTGTGCGGACCGTGGAGGGTGTGCTGCGGGAGTTGTTGCCGCGGACGTTGGGGGAGGAGGTGCGCTTGGCGGTTGCCGGGCGCACCGACGCGGGGGTGCATGCGCGGGGGCAGGTGGTCTCGTTCGAGACATGGTCGCGGCGGCGACCCGAGCAGATCCAGGCGTTCTTGAACGGACACCTGGCGCCGGAGGTGGTCGTGGTGGCCGCGGCGGTCGCGCCCGAGGGGTTCCATGCGCGGTTCTCGGCCACCGCCCGGGAGTATCGGTACCTGATCGACACCGCGCCGGTGTCCGACCCGTTCACCGGGCGGTTCGAGTGGCACCACGACCGTCCACTCGATGTCACCGCGCTCCGCGCCGGGATGCGGCAGCTCGTGGGGGAGCACGACTTCGCGTCGTTCTGCCGGCACCCGGGAGCGGGGAAGTCGACGGTGCGCGATCTGCAGCGAGGGACGGTTCGGCGCGAGGGCAGACACGTCGTGCTCGGGTTCCGTGCGAACGCGTTCCTGCATCAGATGGTGCGCTCGATGGTCGGCACGCTCGTGCGCGTGGGGGAGGGCAGGCTCGGCCCCGAGGATGTGGGTCGGATCCTGGCGGCACGCGATCGAGCTGGTGCGGGCACCCTCGCGCCCGCCCGCGGGCTCACGCTCGAGCGCGTGTTCTACGGCCGCCGGTAAGTCACATGGCAGATGCGCCGGAGAACGGCGGGCCGGCCGGTCCCGCGCTCCTCCGGACGTCGCTCAGCAGCAGCCGGGCGGGCAGCAGGGTCCGTTGTCGATCCGCATCGAGGTGCACCCCCTTCCATCAGGTCGTATCGATGAGTGTCGATACATTGCCAGACGCATCGATACATGTCAATATATGCATATGAGACGAGAGATCGGAGTCCTCGAGCCCACCTCGGCGGTGGCGTGCTGCGCGCCCGTCGCGGCGATCGATCTGAGCGAGGACGAGGCGGTCGCGACGGCGCGGCTGTTCAGCGCGCTCGCCGATCCCGCCCGGGTCCGGATCCTCAACGTGCTCGCGACCCAGCCCGAGCCGGTCTGTGGCTGCGACCTGGAGGGGCCGCTCGGGCTCTCGCAACCGACGGTGAGCTTCCATCTCAAGAAGCTCCACGACGCGGGCCTGCTCGACCGCGAGAAGCGTGGCGTGTGGGTCTACTACGCGCTGAACCGTGAGGCCGCCGTACGGCTGTCATCCGTGCTGCGGTTCGAGGAGGGATCGACATGACGGACGAACTGCGGGGAGAGGTGCGCGAACGCTATGCGACGGCGGCCCTGACGGTCCTCGAGGGCAGGGGAGCGGCCGAGGACGCCGACGGGAACGGATGCTGCGCCCCCGAGGACGGTCTGGGCAGGCAGCTCTACGACGCGCTCGAGCGCGCGGAGCTGCCGGAAGAGGCCGTGCTGGCGAGTCTCGGATGCGGGAACCCGACGGCCGTGGCCGACCTCCGCGAGGGCGAGACGGTCCTTGACCTCGGCAGCGGCGGTGGGATCGACGTGTTGCTGTCGGCCAAGCGGGTCGGCCCGACGGGCAAGGCCTACGGCGTCGACATGACCGAGGAGATGCTCCGGCTCGCCCGCGACAACGCGGCCCGCGCCGGCGCGACCAACGTCGAGTTCCTCCAAGGGCTGATCGAGGACGTCCCACTGCCAGACGGAAGCGTCGACGTCGTGATCTCCAACTGCGTCGTCAACCTGTCAACCGACAAGCCCGCGGTGCTGCACGAGATGTTCCGCCTCGTGCGCCCTGGAGGCCGCATCGGGATCAGCGACGTGGTCGCCGAGGATCGACTGACGCCGAGCGACCGGGCGGAACGCGGCTCGTTCGTCGGCTGCATCGCCGGGGCACTTTCGTTCTCCGAGTACGACCTCGGGCTGCGGTCCGCCGGCTTCACCGACGTCGAGATCATCGCCACGCAGGAGCTCGTCGACGGGATGCACGGCGCGGTCATCCGCGCCGGCAAGCCCGCCTGATCAGACCTCGAGTCTCAGCCGCCGGGGGCGGGGATCGCCCCGAGCTGGATCCCGAGCAGGAACGCGTCGTTCATGCCCCAGTGCTCGACGACCTTCCCGTCGGCCAGCCGGTACACGCCCCAGGCCTCGAAGTCGAACGCGTTGCCGTTCGCGGGCACGCCGAACGGCGGGAACCCGCCGGTGTTCGTGCCGGTGACCCGATTCCGGACGAAGACCCGATCGCCACCGTCCACCAGATCGAGGATCTCGATCTTGCGGTCGGGGAAGGACTGCATCACGCCCTGGTGGGCGATCTTCGATCCGGCGAGGCCCGCCGGCAGGCCTTGGGTGCCCGACTGCGCGTTGTCGAACTCCGGGGCGAAATACTGGTCCAGGTCCTCGAGCCGCCCTTGGTCCCAGGCCTCCTCGATCGCCCGTACGACGTCCGTGTTGCTCGATGCCATCGGTCCACCTCCTCGTTCCATGCCCACCGATGGGTGGGCTCCTCCGACACCCGAACGACGAACGGATGCGATGGGTTCCGACAGCCCGGGCCTTTGACGCGGTCTCGCCCCCGCGGGTAACCTGATGCGTCGGTCGGCCCGAGCGGGCCGACACTTTCACGCCATGAAGACCTACTCTCCGAAGCCTGAGCACATCGAGCACCGCTGGTACGTCGTCGACGCCAGTGGGCAGGTGCTTGGGCGTCTCGCGTCCGAGGTGGCGGTGTTGTTGCGGGGCAAGCACAAGCCGATGTACGCGCCGCACATGGACACCGGCGATCACGTGATCGTCATCAATGCCGACAAGATCGAAGTGACGGGTAACAAGGGCGAGGACAAGTACGCCTACCGTCACTCCGGCTACCCGGGCGGCATCAAGGGGGTCAAGTACAAGGACTTCATGACCGATCGGCCCGTGGCCGCCTTCGAGAAGGCCGTCCGCGGCATGCTGCCGAAGAACACGATCGGCCGCCAGATGATCAAGAAGCTCCACGTGGTGCCGGGCCCGGTGCATCCGCACGCCGCCCAGTCCCCCGTGACGATCGCGGTCGGTGAGCGCCCCACCTGGGGCGGCCTCCCCGCCAAGCCCGCGAGCACCGGTCCTGCGCCGAAGGCCCCGGCGGCCGCGGAGAAGCCCGCCGCCAAGCCGAAGTCCGCCGCGAAGCCCAAGGCCACACCCAAGCCGAAGGCCGAGCCTGCGGAGGACACCGACACGGCCGAGGAGCCCAAGGCTGCGACCAAGACGGCGAAGCCGAAGGCGGCGTCCGCGGCCAAGCCCAAGGCCGCGACCGTGAAGCCGAAGGCGGCTGCGAAGCCGAAGCCCCAAAAGACCGTGAAGAAGACCGACGAGACCGAGACGGCCGAACCGGCCGAGACCGAGGAGTGACGCGAACGTGGCCGCAACCGCAACGAAGCTGATCACCGGACGCCGCAAGGAAGCGGTGGCTCGCGTGCGCCTCGTTCCCGGAACGGGTGAGTTCGTCGTCAACGGTCGTGCCATCGACGACTACTTCCCGACACGTGTGCACCGCATGGTGGCGAGGGCGCCGCTCACGCTGCTGGAGCGCGAGCGCGACTACGACATCGTCGCGACGGTCAGCGGCGGTGGCGTGTCCGGCCAAGCCGGCGCCGTGCGCCTCGGGGTGGCCCGATCGTTGATCGAGCTCGATCCCGAGCTCCGCGGCCAGCTCAAGGCCGAGGGTTTCCTGACGCGCGACTCGCGTGAGAAGGAACGCCGCAAGTACGGCCTGAAGAAGGCCCGCAAGGCGCCGCAGTACTCGAAGCGCTAGGCCTCGGGGTCGGTCGCGCCGACATCCTGGTCCGCATCCAACGCGAAGGCGCCCGACTCGATCGCCTCGATCACCTGGCGCGCCGCGATCTCCTGCTCCACGGGCACGAAGAGATAGCTCGGGCCGACCGGATAGACGCTGGACCCGCCCATGCTGTTCTTCACCAGGACGTTGATGCCTTCGTCCTCCAGCCGGGCGCGGGTCATCTCGGCCATCATGGCGTCGCCGGAGGCGTAGATCTGCACGAGGTCGCTCATGTCGCTCATCGTCCCACGGTTCGTCACCTCGCGTTCACCGTCACTCCGGTACCGTGGCCGTCGTGAGGGCCACGCACACGCCCATGGTCTTGTTCGTCTGCGTCCACAACGCAGGCCGCTCGCAGATGGCTGCGGGGCTCCTGCGGCTGCACGCCGGGGACCGGGTACGGGTGCGCTCGGCGGGCAGCGCGCCTGCGAACGAGGTCAACCCGGCGGTGCGCGAGGTGATGGCCGAGGTCGGGGTCGATCTGTCCGAGGCGGTGCCGACCCGCTTGTCCACCGAGTACGTCGAGGCATCCGACGTCGTCGTGACGATGGGCTGCGGCGACGCATGTCCGGTCATCCCCGGGAAGCGCTACCTCGACTGGGATCTTCCCGATCCGTCGGGCCTGACGCCCGCCGAGGTGCGCCCGATCCGAGACGAGATCGACCGTCGCGTTCGCGCGTTGCTCGCCGAGTTGCTCGGGTAAGGTGCCGCCCGATGGGGCGGCTCTTCGGCACCGACGGCGTCCGTGGCCTCGCCGGCACGGAGCTCACGCGCGAGCTCGCCGCGGGCCTCGGGCGCGCGGCCGTCACCGTGCTCGGTCGCCACGGCACGGCGCGGCCGGTGATCGTCGTCGGTCGCGATCCC
Source organism: uncultured Actinomycetes bacterium (assembly GCA_963794065.1). Taxonomy (GTDB): domain Bacteria; phylum Actinomycetota; class UBA4738; order UBA4738; family HRBIN12; genus AC-51. The sequence goes on from CAWCDA010000003.1 coordinate 27,696, forward strand.
CGTGACTCCGGAGCGTGGCTGCAGGACGCGCTCACGGAGGGCATCCGGCGAACCGGCGGCGACGTGCTGTTGGCCGGCGTCGAGCCCACCCCGGCGATCGCCTACATGACGGTCGACCTCGGCGCCTCGGCCGGCGTCGTGATCAGCGCGTCGCATAATCCGCCGGCGTACAACGGGATCAAGTTCTTCTCGCGCGATGGGATGAAGCTCCCCGATGCGCTCGAGGACGAGATGGAGGCGGCGTTGGCCACCCCTGCGGCCGATGTCGCAGAGCCCGACCACGGGCGGATCCTGCCGGTCGCCGACGCGCGCGAGCGCTACCTGGAGCATCTGCTCGGTGCCTCGCTGGCGCCGCTCGCCGGCATGCGCGTGGTCGTGGATTGCGCGAACGGGTCCGCGTCGGAGGTCGCGCCCGATCTGCTCCGGCGTCTGGGGGCGGACGTCACGGCGATCCATGCGTCGCCGGACGGCACCAACATCAACGACGGATGTGGCGCGCTGCACCCCGAGGTCGTGGCGGCCGAGGTCGTGCGGCTGGGCGCCGACGCGGGCGTCTCGCACGACGGCGACGCCGATCGCGCGCTCTTCGCCGACGCCGAGGGCAACGTGATCGACGGCGATCAGGTGCTGGCGGCGTGCGCCGTCGGGCTGCACGAGGCCGGCGAGCTCCCCGGTGACACGGTGGTGGCGACCGTGATGTCGAACATCGGGTTCGAGCGAGCGATGATCGAGCGTGGGATCCACGTCGCGCGGACGCAGGTGGGCGACCGATACGTGCTCGAAGCGATGGAGCGCGGCGGGTTCGTCCTCGGCGGCGAGCAGAGCGGCCACGTGATCTTCCGCCGGTACGCCACGACGGGCGACGGGCTGCTCACCGCCGTGCGGTTCCTGTCGCTCGCAGCGGCGACGGGCGCGTCGCCCGGCCAGCTGGCGAGCGTGATGCGCCGATACCCGCAGGTGATGGTGAACGTGCACGTCGCCGATCGCGAGGCGGTGGCGTCCTCGCCGGCGGTAGCGTCGGCGGTGGCCACGGCCAGCGACACGCTCGGCGAGCGCGGCCGGGTCCTGCTCCGTCCGAGCGGCACCGAGCCGCTGGTCCGCGTCATGGTGGAGGCGGAAACCGAAGACGCCGCACGCACGCACGCCGAGGCGATCGCCGAGGTGGTCGCCTCGATCGACGCCTGAGCGGGGGCGCTGACCTGCCCTGTTAGGCTCGACGCGATGTGCGGCATCGTCGGGTACGTGGGAGCCGATGAGGCGCTCCCGATCGTCCTGGAGGGTCTCCGGCGGCTCGAATATCGCGGGTACGATTCCGCGGGCGTCGCGGTGCTCACCGACGGCCTGACCGTTCGCAAGCGTGCCGGCAAGCTGTCCGAGCTCGAGTCGGCGCTGGCCGCGGAGCCGATCGTCGGTGGCACGACCGCGATGGGCCACACGCGGTGGGCCACGCACGGCCCCCCGATCGACGACAACGCCCACCCGCACCTGGACTGCTCCGGCCGCGTCGCCGTGATCCACAACGGCATCGTGGAGAACCACCAGGAGCTTCGCGTCTCGCTCGAGAAGGACGGCCACGGGTTCGTCTCCGAGACCGACACGGAGGTCGTGGCGCACCTGATCGAGGCAGCGCTCGATGGTGAGCACGATCTGACCGCCGCGGTCCGATCGGTCGTCGCTCGCCTCGAGGGCGCGTATTCCCTCGTGGTGCTGTCGGCGGCCCACCCCGGCGAGCTGGTGGGCGTGAAGGTCTCGTCGCCGCTGGTGGTCGGGCTGGGCAGCGGTGAGACGATCCTTGCCTCCGACATCCCGGCCGTACTCGAGCGCACGCGCGCCGTCGTTCCCCTCGATGAGGGGCAGATCGCGACGATCTGGGCCGATGGCGTCGCGGTCACGACGCTGGACGGCGCGCCGGTCGACGTGGAGCCGATCACCGTGGACTGGGACGTGACGGCCGCGCAGAAGGGGGGCTACGACTGGTTCATGCGCAAGGAGATCGACGAGCAGCCGGAGGCGATCCGAGACACGTTGGTGGGGCGCATGCATGCCGGCCGCCTGACGCTGGACGAACTCCGGATCCCCGACGACGTGTTGCGAGAGGTCTCGAAGGTGTTCGTCGTGGCGTGCGGCACCGCCTTCCACTCCGGCCTCGTCGCGAAGTATGCGATCGAGCATTGGACCCGCCTGCCGGTCGAGATCGAGATCGCGAGCGAGTTCCGCTACCGCGACCCGGTGATGGGCCCCGATGCGCTGACGCTCGCGGTGTCGCAATCCGGCGAGACGATCGACACCCTGGAGGCGGCGCGCCACGCCCGGCGTCAGGGCTCGCAGGTGATCGCGGTCACGAACACGGTGGGCTCGTCGCTCGCTCGAGAGGCCGACGGCGTGCTCTACACCCACGCCGGACCGGAGATCGGCGTCGCGTCGACCAAGACGTTCGCCACGCAGATGGTCGCCCAGCAGCTGGTCGCGCTGTATCTGGCGCAGGTCCGCGGCACGAAGTTCCCCGAGGAGATCGCCGACGTGCTGGCGGAGCTGTCCGCGCTGCCATGGCAGGTCGAGCGGGCCATCGCGCTCGACGGGCATGTTCGGGCGATCGCCGAACGGTTCGTGGATGCGCGCGACTACCTGTTCATCGGCCGGCACACCGGCTACCCGGCGGCCCTCGAGGGCGCCCTTAAGCTGAAGGAGCTGTCCTACGTGCACGCCTCCGGCTATCCGGCGGGCGAGTTGAAGCACGGGCCGATCGCGCTGATCGAAGACGGCGTGCCGGTCGTCGCGATCGCCACGCGTTGCCACGTCTACCCCAAGATGCTGTCCAACATCCAAGAGGTGAAGGCGCGGGGCGCCGCCGTGATCGCCGTCGTAACCGAGGGCGACGTGGATGCGGCGCGGCTGGCCGATCACGTGATCGAGGTGCCGGAGACGCCCGAGCTGCTGTCGCCGGTCGTGGTCACCGTGCCGCTGCAGCTCCTGGCGTATCACGTCGCGGTCCTCCGAGGCTGCGACGTCGATCAGCCGCGGAACCTCGCGAAGTCGGTCACCGTCGAATAGGCCATGTCCCGCGTTCTGCGTCTGATGATCGCGCTGGCGATCGCGACGCCCCTCTTCGTCTCGATGGGTGGTCCCGCCGTGGCCTGCTCCTGCGTGGATCAGACCGTGAAGAAGGTCCTCGAGAGCGCCGACGCCGTCGTTGCGGGCCACGTGGTGGGTGAGCAGCCGATCGACGCGATGAACACCCAAAGCACGCTCGCGGTCGATGGCGTCTACAAGGGCCACGTCGACGCGACGATCGTGCTGAACGCGAACATCGGGTTCGGCGGAGGAAGCTCGTGTGCCGTCCTCTATCCCGTCGGCTCGAAGGCCGATCCGCTCGTCCTGCAGCGTCTCGACGACGGCACCTTCCAGGTCTCGGTGTGTGCGTTCCTGTCGCGGGCCGAGGTTGTCCGCGTGCTGGGGAGCGCGCGCCCGCCGCCACCGGCCTCGGAGGCCCCGAGCGTCGCAGCGGCGGCGTACCCGTCGACGACGCCGTCCGAAGGCGTGAGCCGGCCCGCCGTCCTCGGCGGGCTCGTGGTCGCGCTGCTCGCGATCGCGCTGATCCTGCGGCGGTCCGGTCGCGGGCGACGGCGCCACGAGCCCTCGGCCGTCGAGGAGCTGCAGGCGACGGTTCGCGGCGACCGCGGCTAGGTGTCCGGTCCGAGCGCGAGCCGTGGGCTCGGCGCAACGGCTAGCCTTTGGCCGTGGAGATCGTCGGGCTGGGGGTCGATATCTGCGAGATCGCGCGGATGGAGCGGGCGCTCGCCCGACATCCGACGATGCGCGCGCGTGTGTTCACGCCGGAGGAGATCGGCTACTGCGACGGGAAGGCGCGCCCTGCCGAGAGCTACGCGGGCCGGTTCGCCGCTCGCGAGGCCGTGATCAAGGCGCTTGGCGGGTACCGCGGCAGGCTCTGGCAGGACATCAGCGTCACCCGGCATCCCAGCGGTGCGCCGATCATCGCGCTGGCCGGCAACGCCAAGGGACGGGCCGACGCGCTCGGGATCAGCCGCGTGCTGATCACGTTCACCCACGAGAAGACGAGCGCCGTCGCGTTCGCCGTCGCGGTGACCGAGGGATGAGGCCATTGCTCACGCCCGCGGAGGCAGGGGAGCTCGACCGCGCCACGCAGGCAGCCGGGACGCCCGCCGAGGTCCTGATGGAGCGCGCCGGTGCAGGCGTGGCGCGGGCGTGTCTCGATCTGCTCGGCGGCGGGTACGGCCGGCGCGCGGTCGTCGTGTGCGGGAAGGGGAACAACGGGGGAGACGGGCTCGTCGCGGCGCGGCATCTCTTCCGAGCGGGCGTTCGACCGGTCGTGTTCCTGATGGAGCCCGGGCAGGACCTTCGCGAGCCATCGGCGGGCAACCTGGGTCGCCTCGAGCGCGAGACCGAGGTCCGTGTGCGGCCCTTCGATCCGGCGGCGCTCGCGCGAGAGCTGGCTCGGGCCGATCTCGCGATCGATGCGATCTTCGGCACCGGGTTCCGCGGCGCGCCGGAGGACGAGTGGGCCGAGGCGATCGAGAGCCTGAACGCCGGCGGCGCTCCGATCGTGGCGGTCGACATCGCCAGCGGCGTGGACGGCGCGACCGGCGAGGTGGGTGGCGTCGCGGTCCGCGCCGATCTGACGGTGACGTTCGGGGCTGCGAAGTTCGGCTCGGTGTTGCTGCCCGGGGCGGCGTTCGCGGGCGACGTGCGCGTGATGGACATCGGGTTCGATGAGGCGGCGCTCTCGACGACGGCGGGGTTGAGCGATCCCGCGGACGTGGCGGCGGTGCTCCCCGAGCGACCCGTCGACGGCCACAAGAGGGCGAGCGGCACGCTCGTCGTGGTCGCGGGGTCGCGCGGCATGCCCGGGGCGGCGCGCCTCGCGGCGCGGGCGGCCGGGCGCGCGGGCGCGGGCTACGTGATCGTCGCGACGCCCGCCTCCGCGATGCCCTCGATCCAGGCGGACCTGGCCGAGGCCGTGTTCCTCCCGCTGCCCGAGACGCCTTCGGGCTCGATCGCCGCCGAGGCGATCGGCGCCGTCACGGAGGCCGCGGGCGGCGCGCACGCGGTGGCGATCGGCCCGGGCCTATCGCGCGACGAGGAGACGACCTCGTTCGTGCGCGCGCTGGTGCGCGAGGCCGCCGTCCCGACCGTGTTGGATGCCGATGCGCTGAACGCCTTCGCGGGAGCGCACGAGGCGTTGTCCGATCGGAAATCAGAGGCCGTGCTGACACCGCACCTGGGAGAGCTCGCGCGGCTGCTGGGTCGTCCGGCGGGCGACCGGCTGTCCGAGGCCCGCTCGCTCGCACTGGCGGTCGACGCCGTGGCGCTGCTCAAGGGCACGCGCAGCGTGATCGCCGCTCCCGACGGAAGCGTCCGGGTGAATCCGACCGGTTCGCCTGCGCTCGCGACCGCCGGCACCGGCGACGTGCTGACGGGCACGATCGGCGGGCTGCTCGCGCGCGGCGTGGAGCCGTTCGCGGCCGCGTGGGCGGGGGCATACCTGCACGGGCTGGCGGGGATCCTGGCCGCCGGGCCCGAGGGCGACGGGATCGTCGCGGGCGATGTGATCGAACGGCTGCCCGAGGCCATCGCCCGCGTGAAGGACGGCCGGTGAGCTACCGGCCCACGTGGGTCGAGGTCGACCTCGGCGCGATCCGTCACAACGTCGGCGTGCTGACGCCGCAGACCGCCGGGCTCATGGCGGTCGTCAAGGCCGACGCGTACGGACACGGCGCCGTCGCGGTCGCACGCGCGGCGCTGGAGGCCGGGGCCGCATGGTGCGGCGTCGCGCTCGTCGAGGAGGGACTCGAGCTCCGCGCCGCCGGCGTCGAGGCGCCGATCCTCGTGCTGTCGGAGTTTCCGCCGGGTGCGGAGGCGGTTGCGCTGGCCCACCGGCTGACACCGTCGCTGTATTCGCGCGACGGGCTCGTGCGACTGGCCGCCGCCGCCCGCGGGTCGGTCGACGTGCACGTGAAGGTCGACACGGGCATGCACCGCGTCGGCGTGTGGCCCCCCGACGACCTCGTCGCGTATCTCCGCGCGGTCACCGATCAAGGCCTGCGCGTCGAGGGCATCTGGACGCACCTGGCCAAGAGCGAGGATGACGCCGACACGACGCGCGCGCAGCTGGCTCGCTACGACGAGTCACTGCGTGCGGCGGCGGCCGCCGGCTTCGAGCCGACGCTCCGCCACGCCGCGAACAGCGGCGGACTCCTGCGCCACCCGGAGTCTGCCTACGACCTGGTGCGCCCGGGGGTCGCTCTGTTCGGCATCGCGCCGGGCCCCGACGTTCGGGCCGATCTGCGTCCGGCCCTCACCTGGCGCTCGGCGGTCTCCTTCGCGCGCAGGCTCCCGGCGGGCGAGCGACTCAGTTACGGGCTTCGCTACGAGCTCGCGCGCGATGCGATGGTGGCGACCGTGCCGGTCGGGTACGCCGACGGCTACCCCCGGGCGCTTTCCTCGAAGGCGGATGTCCTGATCCGCGGCACGCGCTGCCGCGTCGCGGGCAACGTGACGATGGATCAGGTGCTCGTGGACTGCGGCGACCTCGAGGTGCACGCCGGCGATGAGGTCGTGCTGCTGGGGCCCCAAGGGGGCGAAGAGGTCACGGCCTGGGAGCTCGCCGCCCACGCCGACACGATCGCGTATGAGATCGTGACCCGGATCGGCCAGCGTGTTCCCCGTATCTACCCGGGGGAGGGAGGGTGAGAACCCTCGTCGAGGCCGGGGCGGAGGCGGCCACCTGCACGAGGTGCAGGCTCGCCGCCGGCCGCACCCAGGTCGTGTTCGGCATCGGCGATCCGGACGCCGATCTGCTGTTCATCGGCGAGGCACCGGGCATGCACGAGGACAAGCAGGGCATCCCGTTCGTCGGCGCCGCGGGGCAGCTGCTGACCCGCATGCTGGAGGGGATCGGGCTCACGCGTGACGAGGTCTACATCGCGAACGTCATCAAGTGCAGGCCGCCCGGGAACCGCGATCCGCAGCCAGACGAGATCGAGGCGTGCACCCCCTGGCTGATCGAGCAGATCTCCCTGATCCAGCCCGTCGTGATCGTCACGCTCGGGAACTTCGCCACGAAGTTCGTGTTGCAGACGCAGCAGGGCATCACCCGGATGCGTGGCTCCGTGCATCCGTGGCACGGGCGCACCGTGATCCCGACCTTCCACCCGGCAGCGATCCTGCACGGCGGTGGCGAGAAAAGCCGCCAGTTCACGGAGCTCCAAGAGGACTTCGAGCTGATCAAGCGGACGCTCGCGCCGCCGCCCGTGATCGCGGAACCCGCCACCCCGCCGCCCGCCGCCTCGTTCGTCGACTACGGTCGCGCCGAGCCACCACCGCCGGACGATCAGCTGGAGTTGTTCTGACCGATGGAGCTGGCGATCCGCACCGCGACCGCCGACGACACGCGAGACGCCGGCGCCGCGCTGGCCGACGTGCTGCGCGCCCACGACGTCGTCGTACTGACGGGCGAGCTGGGCGCCGGCAAGACCACGTTCGTGCAGGGCGTCTCGCGCGGGCTCGGGGCGACCGAGCACGTGGCCTCCCCGACCTTCACGCTCGTGCGCGAGTACGTGAGCGGGCGCGTGCCGGTCGCCCACGTGGACCTGTACCGGCTCGATCGCGAGCAGGACGTGATCGACCTCGCGCTCGACGAGCTCGAGGACGGAGAGCGCGTCCTGTTGGTCGAATGGGGCGATCCCGTCGCCGACCTGCTTGCGGACGAACGGTTGCGTATCGAGTTCGCGGCGGACCTCGACGACGTCCGCCATATCGTGGTCGCCTCCGTGGGACCGTCCTGGGACGAACGTGCCGGCGCCCTCACGGACGCGCTCGACCCGTGGACCGTCCCATGATCGTCGTCGGGATCGATACCTCCACGCCGCAGGTCTCGGTCGCGATCGGCACCGAAACGGCGATCCTCGGTCGCATCCAGATCGGCGGCACCGCGCGCCAGGAAAGCGTGACGCCGGCGCTGCAGCAGCTCATGAGGTGGGTCGGGGTCGACCTCGACCACGTTGGCGGGTTCGTCGTCGGCACGGGGCCGGGGCTGTTCACGGGTCTGCGCGTGGGGATCGAAACGGCCAAAACGCTGGCACAGGTGACCGGGGCGCCGATCATCGGCGTGCCGAGCATCGACGCGCTCGCCTATGCGGTCCGCCACACGTCCCGAACGATCGCCGCCGTGATCGACGGCCGTCGCAAGGAGGTCTTCGCAGCCCTCTACGAGCCCGTCCCGGGTGGCGTGATGCGCCTCACCGAGCTTGCGGTACAACGACCGCAGGCGTTCGCGGCCGACCTCGAGATCCACCCTGGGGAGGTGCTAGCGGTCGGCGACGGTGCCATCCTGTACCGGGACGTGCTCCAAACGGTGGGCGCCCGGGTCGAGTTCGCCTCGATCTCGGTCGCCCATCCGGACGCTGCGGCGCTGGTCGAGCTGGCGGTGCCGCGGTTCCTCCGCGAGGAGCATGACCAGTTGTTCGATGTGGTGCCGATGTACTTGAGGAAGTCGGATGCTGAGATCGCGTGGGACGACCGAGCCCGGGGCGGCAAGCCTTGAGGTAACGAAGATGCGACGGCGCCACCTGCGTGGCGTCATGGCGATCGAACGCCAGGCGTACGCGCGCCCGTGGACGCCCAACCTCTTCATGGCCGAGATGAGCGAGCCGAACAACCGCAACTACCTCGTCGCGCGCATCGACAAGGACGTCGTCGGCTATGCGGGCCTGATCTGCTACGGCGACGAGGCCCACATCACGAACATCGCGGTCGACCCGATGCTGCAGGGCCACGGGATCGCACACCGCCTCCTCGCCGAGCAGATCGGGGCCGCGCGCGAGCTCGGCGGCGTCGCGGTTTCGCTCGAGGTCCGGGTGACCAACTGGCGGGCGCAGCGCATCTACGCACGCTTCGGGTTCCATCCGGTCGGCATACGGCGGAACTACTACGCCGAGCTGCACGAGGACGCCCTGATCATGTGGACCGATGACATCCGCGAGCGCGCGTTCCGTCAGCGCATCGTCTCGATCCTGAACAAGCTGCCCGAGGGGATCCGCCCGGCGTGATCACGCTGGGTATCGAGACCTCCTGCGACGAGACCGCGGTCGCGATCGTCGAGGACGGCTTCTCGGTGCGCACGAACCTGATCGCGCGCCAGGAGCACCTGCACGAGCGCTTCGGCGGGGTCGTGCCCGAGGTCGCCGCCCGGGCCCACGTCGAGGCGCTCAACCCGCTGCTCGCCCAGGCGCTGGAGGACACCGGCCTGGACTTCGGCGATCTCGGCGGGGTCGCGGTCACCGTCGGGCCGGGGCTGGTCGGGGCGCTGCTGGTCGGCATGGCGGCCGCCAAGTCGGTGGCGCTGGCCACCGGCGCGCCGCTGATCGGCGTCAACCACCTCGAGGCGCATTACTGGGCAAACTTCCTGGAGCATGGGGCACCCGATGCTCCGTACGTGGCGCTGATCGTCAGCGGGGGTCATACGATGCTCGTGCACGTGCCCGCGATGTTCCGCCACGAGATCCTCGGGCAGACGCTCGACGATGCGGCGGGGGAGGCCTTCGACAAGGTGGCGCGGCTGCTGGGGCTCGGGTTCCCCGGCGGGCCGGCGCTCGACGCCGCCGCGCGAACCGGGGACCCGGGCGCGGTGCGCTTCCCCCGCGCGATGGAAGACTCCGGCGATCTCGACTTCTCGATGAGCGGGCTCAAGACGGCGGTGCTGCGCCACGTGCAGGCCGAGCAGGCCGCGGGCCGGGCGATCGACGTCCCGGACCTGGCCGCGAGCTTCCAGGAGGCGATCGTCGACGTGCAGGTCGCCAAGACGCTGGAGGCGGCCCGGCGCACGCGGGTCTCGCGGGTGTTGTTGGGCGGCGGCGTGGTCGCCAACACCCGGCTGCGCGAGCGCCTGCGGGTCGACGGGGCGGCCGCGGGTCTCGACGTGGGCGTGCCGCCGCTCGCGCTGTGCACCGACAACGCCGCCATGGTGGCCTGCCTCGGGGCGGCTCGTCTCGAACGTGGAGACCGGACCGGGTTGGACATCGCGGCCGACCCGAACCTACCCTTGGCGATGTGACCACGATCCTGGTGACCGGGGGCGCCGGGTTCATCGGCTCCAACCTGGCAGACCGCCTCTTGGCAGAAGACCACCGCGTGATCGCGGTCGATGACCTGTCGACGGGCCGCATCGCCAATCTGTCGGATGCCCGCGCCTACGGGAAGGCCTACACCTTCTTCAACATGGACGTGCGCGCCGAGGGCCTGATCTCGCTGTTCGAGCGGCATCGACCGGAGATCGTGTTCCACCTCGCCGCCCAGGCCGGGGTGCGCCCGTCGTTGGACGAGCCCGTACGGGACGCGAGCATCAACCTGATGGGCACGCTCAACGTGATCGAGTGCGCCGCCAAGGTCGGCGCGCGCAAGGTGATCTACGCGGCAAGCGGCGGCACGATCTACGGCGAACCCAAGCGGCTCCCCGCCAAGGAATCGGCCGCCCAGGCGTCGTTCCCGCTGAGCCCCTACGGCATCTCGAAGAAGGTGGTCCTGGACTATCTGGGCTTCTACCAGCGGTATCGGGGACTGGACTTCACCGCCTGCGCCCTGGCCAACGTCTACGGCCCGCGTCAGGATCCCCTCGGCGAGGCGGGCGTGATCGCGATCTTCACCGCCTCGATGCTCGCGGGGAAGGCGCCCGTCATCTACGGCGACGGCAACCAGACGCGCGACTTCGTGTTCATCGACGATGTCGCCCACGCCTTCGTCCAGGCGATGGACCGGGGCTCGGGCAAGCTCGTGAACATCGGCACCGGACTCGAGACCAGCGTCGTGGGGCTCTACAAGCTGCTGGCCCAGATCATCGGGTTCACCGAGGAGCCGGGGCACGCGACGTTGCCACCTGGGGAGCTGCGCAGGATCGCGCTCGACATCTCCGTCGCCTCGAAGGCGCTGGCGTGGAAGCCGTGGACGCACCTCGAGGACGGGCTCGCCGAGACCGTCGCCTATCTGAAGGGGATCTGATGACCGACACGTCGCCCGTGGCCGAGCTCGCAGGCAAGTTCGAGGAACGCGTCGCCGCCTTCGTGAAGGAACACCGCCTCCCCGGCGCGAGCGCCGGGGTGGTCGTGAGCGACGAGCTCGTGTGGTCCGGCGGCCACGGCTACGCGGACCTCGCGACGAAGCGGCCGAACGATGCGACGACGCTGTTCCGGATCGCCTCGATCACCAAGACGTTCACCGCCACCGCGGTCCTGCAGCTGCGCGACGAGGGCGAGCTTCATCTGGACGACCCTGCCGTCGTGTATCTGCCGGAGCTCCGCGACGCGCAGAGCCCGTTCGGCGCGATCGAGACGGTGACCCTTCGCCGGATGCTGTCGCACGAGTCGGGACTGATGGGCGACCCGCCCGGCGCGCGTTGGTTCCACGACGTCTATGAGTCCTCTCCGCAGGTGAACCTCGCGCGCGCAGCCGAGATCGCCACGCGCATCCCGCCCAACGTGCAACAGAAGTACTCCAACATCGCCTTCCAACTGCTGGGCGAGATCGTTGCGCGCCTCAGCGGCCGACCGTATGCCGAGGTGATCCAGGAGCGGATCCTCGATCCCCTCGGGATGACATCGACCGGCTTCGCGCCGCTGCCGCCCGAGCTGGAGGCCCGCCGCGCCGTCGGCTACTGGCCACGGTGGCTCTCCGATGTGCTGGTGCCCGCGGTCGGGCTCACCGAGTTCCCGGCCGCCGAGGGTGGCCTCCAGTCCTGCGTCGAGGACGTCGCGAAGTGGCTGTCGGCGCAGTTCCCGATGGAGGATGCACCCGACGGGCACCGGACCGTTCTTCTCGGACGCGACCCTGCGTGAGATGCATCGCCCCCGCTACCTCGAGGGCGACAAATGGGAAGAGGCGTGGTGCATCGGCTGGTACGCCCGGCGCAAGGGCGACACCGTCTGGATCCAGCACTCCGGCGGCCTGCCCGGCTTCATCACGAACGCGTGCTTCCGGTCGAAGGAGCGGGTTGGCGCGATCGCGCTGCTGAACGGCGTCGCCGACGCCACGACCCTGGCCATGGACCTGGGCGCGCTCGCGCTCGAAGCCGCCCGCTCGAGGGTGCAGCGGGTCAAGCTGCCCCCGCCCCTGCCCGACGGCTATGACGGCCTCCTGGGCATCTACGGCGAACCGACCGAGGGGATGCTCGCCCGGCTGGAATGGCGCGACGGCAAGCTCACGATGCTCGATCCCTCCGAGCCCGATTGGAGCCTCGTCCTGTTGCCTGACGGCGAGCCCGACCGCTTCACGGTGGATTGGTTCCAGCGGGAGTCCGGCGAACCGGTCGAGTTCCATCGAGACGCCGAAGGCCAAGTCACCGGCGTGACGATCGGTCCGTACACCCTGCGACGGTACGAGCCGCTCGGAGAACCCGCCGCACCCGTCCAGTAGGCTCCCCCGCATGTCCGAACATGCCCGCCCGGCGGGCCCCGGTGCGACGTTCGCGCTCCGCGTGGACGAGCTGATCCTCGATCCCGGCGAGCTCGACCCGTCCAGCGTGATCGAGGGAACACCGGAGGTCACCGAGGCGACGTTGTGGACGTCCGAGGACGGCCGCATCATCCGGGGCGTCTGGCAGATCACCGAGGGGACCGTCACCGACGTCGAGGCCGACGAGGTGTTCGTCGTCGTGTCCGGGCAGCGCGACGGTCGAGGTGGAGGGTGGCGCGACCCTCGAGCTCGCGCCCGGCGTGATGGGCGTGCTCGCCCGCGGGGCCCGCACGACCTGGATCGTGCGCGAGCCGTTGCGCAAGGTCTTCCAGATCACGCTGCCGGACTGATGGTCGCGATCGACGCCCGCCTCCGCTCGACGTACGCCGACGCATCGTGGACGCCCTTCTGGCTGGATCGCGAGGATCGCCCGGCGGCGCGACCCGCGTTGGAGGGTGAGCAGACGGTCGATCTTGCGATCGTGGGGGCGGGCTTCACGGGTCTGTGGGCGGCGCTGCAAGCCCTCGAGGACACGCCGGGACGCGAGGTCATGCTGCTCGAGGGGGAGCGCGTGGCGTTCGGCGCCAGCGGTCGCAACGGCGGGTTCTGCGAGGCTTCGCTGACCCACGGCCTCGACAACGGTATCCAGCGGTTCCCGACCGAGATCGAACGGATCGAACAGGAGGGCCGCGACAACCTCGCGGGCATCGCCGAGGCGATCGAGCGGTACGAGATCGACTGCGCATGGGAGCCGACCGGCACGCTCGTGGTCGCGAACGAGCCGCACCAGGTGCAGTGGTGCCGCGATGCGGTGCCCCACCTCGCCGAGTACGGACACGACGTTGCGTTCCTCGATCGGGAGGCGGTGCGAGCCGAGGTCGACTCGCCCACCTACATCGGGGGCTTCTGGCGGAAGGACGGCGGCGCCTGTATCGATCCGGCCCGCCTGGCCTGGGGATGGCAGCCGCCGCCGAAGGGCTCGGCGCGCGGATCCATGAGCACTCGACGGTCACCGCGATCGCGGAAGACGGTGACGCGGTGATCCTGCGGACGGCGCTCGGTCGGGTGCGAGCCCGCCGCGTGATCCTCGGTACGAACGCCTTCCCGCCGCTCGCAAAGAGGCTGCAGCGCTACATCCTGCCCGTCTACGACTACGTGCTGATGACCGAGCCGCTCGGCGCCGAGCGGAGGGCCGCGATCGGCTGGACGAACCGCCAGGGTCTCGCCGACATGACGAACCAGTTCCACTACTACCGGCTCACCGAGGACGATCGGATCCTGTGGGGCGGGTACGACGCGATCTATCACTGGGACAACAGCGTCGATCCGCAGCACGAACGGCGCGACGCCACCTACTCGATCCTCGCCGAACAGTTCTTCGAGACGTTCCCGCAGTTAGAGGGTCTGCGTTTCTCGCACGCATGGGCGGGCGCGATCGACACGTGCAGCCGGTTCAGCGTCTTCTTCGGTCGGGAGTTCGACGGCAAGCTCGCGTACGCGGCCGGCTACACCGGGCTCGGCGTGGGGGCGACGCGCTGGGGCGCCCGGGTTGCCTTGACCTGGTCGATGGGCTGCTGACCGCTCGGACCCAGCTGTCGCTCGTGCGCAAGAAGCCGCTGCCGTTCCCACCAGAACCGTTCCGCAGCGTGGGTGTCTGGCTGACGCGGCGAGCGCTGGCGCGCGCCGACCGTCGCCAGGGCAGGCGAGGCCCGTGGCTGAGGCTGCTCGATGCGGTCGGGCTCGGCTTCGACAGCTAGGGTTTCCTCCATGGAGACCTGGGATGCCATCACCTCGCGCCGCAACGTTCGTGCCTACGCGGATCGGCCGATCGCGCCCCAGGACCTCGACAGGATCCTGGAGGCCGGGCGTCGCTCGCCCTCCTCGGTGAACGAGCAACCGTGGGACTTCGTCGTCGTCACGGGGCGCCAACGGCTCGAGGCGCTCGCCGGGGTGTGGCAGTACGGCACCCACATCGCCGGCGCCGCCGCAGCGGTCGCGCTCCTGTCGCCCGCCTCGGATGACCCCGACGGGCGCGAGACCTTCGCGTTCGATCTGGGGCAGGCCGCGATGAGCATGATGCTCGCCGCGGCCGACCTGGGCATCGGCAGCTGTCACTCGGCGATCGGCGACCAGACCGTGGCGCGCGCCACCCTCGGGTTCCCGGACGATCGCGAGTGCGTGATCATCCTGTCCCTTGGCTATCCGGCCACGAGGCCGCTCGCACCGGTCGTGAGACCGAACCGGCGCGCCTTCGACGACGTCGTGCATCGCGAGGGCTGGTAACAACCCGATGACCGTCATCCCCTTCTACGGGGCGGACGAACCCGAGCTCTTCGCGATCGAACGCACAGCGATGGACCGCGACGGGCTCGTGACCGCCACCCTCGACGGGCTCCTGCCCGCCGGCCGCGTCCTCGACGTCGGCGCCGGAGACGGCTTCACGGCCGAGCGACTCAACGCCGGCCGCGCCGTCGTCGCACTCGACCCGTCGGCCGGCATGCTCGCCCGGGCGGATCTGCCGCAGCGGGTCCAGGGCGACGCCGAGCATCTGCCGTTCGCGAACACGTCGTTCGACGCTGCCTACGCGACCTGGGCCTACTTCTTCTCACGGGACTGGGATCCGACACCGGGGATCGCCGAACTCGATCGCGTCGTCCGGCCCGGCGGCCCGCTCGCCATCGTGGACAACCTGGGCGGCGACGCCTTCGCGGCGATGGCCGAAGCGGACATCAGCGCCGATCCGGCCTTCTGGGCGGGCGAAGGGTTCGCGTGCGCCGCGATCGACACCGCGTTCCGGTTCGACGATCTCGACGAGGCCGGTCGGCTGCTCGAGTTCTTCTTCGGGGAGCGCAGGGTGTGCGCGGGGTCGCGCTCGAGGTCCCCTTCCGGGTCGGGCTGTTCCATCGGCCGAGCCGCGGAGCTTGACCCGATCTGCGATCCCCGGCATCATCGCTGGGTCTTGCCAACAGCCTGAGCGATAACCCACGACCGAGGGCGGGCCGCGTGTGCCCGCTGTTCATCGACGCGTCGTGCGACCGCTCGGGCGATCCGCCTTCCGGTTGCTGACGCGTCCGCTCGAAGGAACGTTCGATGAGAAGGACCGCTGCGACCGCCTACGCCATCTACTGCGCGGGCGACGGGTTCCTGTTCCGACTGACGTTGACCGTCTACTCGGTGTTCGTCGTGTTCACGCTGGGGTTCGACCCCTTCCAGCTCGTACTGCTGGGGACCGTCGTCGAGGGCACGTATCTGTTGTTCGAGATCCCGACCGGCGTCGTGGCCGATACCGTCAGCCGCCGGCTCTCGGTGGTGATCGGCTTGATCGGATCCGGGCTCGCGTTCGTCGTGCTGGGGTTCGCGCACTCGTTCGCGGTCGCGGCCCTGTCGCAGGTCCTCTGGGGATCTTCGCCACGTTCCAGAGCGGTGCCGACGTCGCCTGGCTGACCGACGAGTTGGGGGAGGAGATCGCGCGGCCGCACTACCTGCGCGGCGGGCAGATCGCCGACGCGGCCGCGTTGGCCGGGATCGTGTGCGGGGTGGCCCTCGCGACCGTGAACTATCGGTTGCCGATCGTGGTCGGCGGCGTGGCCATCGCCCTGTTCGGCGTCGTGATGGCGTTCGTGATGCCCGAGGACGGCTTCCAGCGCCCCGAGCGTGAGGAGGGCCAGCGGATCCACACCGGCTTCGTCACGACCTTGAAGGAAGGGGCGGCCCACGTGAAGGCGCACCATGTGCTGTTCCTGATCCTGGGGACGGCGGCGCTGCACGGGGCATCGACCGAGGGGTTCGATCGGCTCTCCGATTACCACCTGCTGAAGGACATCGGGCTCCCGGCGATCGGCGGCCTGAACCGGGTTGTCTGGTTCGCGATCCTCGACGGGGTCGCGCTGATGCTGGGCATCGGCGCGCTGGCCGTGATCCGCGGGCGCACGCACCTCAACGGGCACGCGCACGTCGCGCGCATCCTGCGCTGGGTCGACATCCTGTTGATCGCCGGGGTGGTCGTGTTCGGCCTGAGCGGCGCCTTCTGGCTCGCGGTCCTCACGATGTGGCTCGTCGGCGCGCTGCGGAGCGTTCGGCAACCGGTGTTCGACGCCTGGATCAACCAGGGGCTCGACCCGAAGACGAGAGCGACGATCAACTCGCTCGGCTCGCAGTCCGACGCGATCGGCCAGGCGGCGGGCGGACCGGTGCTCGGTCTGATCGGCAACGCGTCGGTCCCGATCGCGCTCGTGGTGTCGGGCGTGCTTCGGCTGCCCTCGCTGCTGCTCTACGCCCGCGCGATCAAGCGCGGCACCGTCGGCACGGTCGCCCCGGTCGATGAGACGATCGTGTTGGAGGAATGAACGACGTCGACGACTCGTTCATGAGTGGTATGGAGAGCACGACAGACCGTATGCCCGCCGTCTACCTCGGGCACGGCGCGCCGCCGCTCGTCGACGACGAGGTGTGGGTGTCGCAGCTGCGGCGGTGGGCCGCCGATCTCCCGAAGCCGAAGTCGATCCTCGTGGTCTCCGCGCACTGGGAGTCCGCGCCGCTCACGCTCGGGGCCACCCGGGACGCCGCGCCCTTGACCTATGACTTCTACGGGTTCCCGCAGCGCTACTACGACATGACCTACCCGTCGCCCGGCGCGCCGGCCCTGGCCGTGCGCGTGGCCGCGAGCATGCCCGACACCGAGACGGTGTCCGAGCAGCCCGATCGCGGGCTCGACCACGGGGCGTACGTGCCGCTGACGGTGATGTACCCGGATGCCGACATCCCGGTGTTGCAGATGTCGATGCCCGATCTGGACCCCGAGCACCTGTTCCAGATCGGCCGGCGGTTGCAGCCGCTGCGGGACGAGGGCGTGCTGATCATGGGCTCGGGGTTCATGACCCACGGACTCCCGTTCATCCGAGACTGGCGCCCCGACGCGCCACCGCCCGGCTGGTCCGAGGAGTTCGACCTATGGGCGGCCGCGATGTTGGAGCAAGGCGCCCTGGACCAGCTGATGGACTTCCGCAGCGTCGCTCCGGGCATGCCGTATGCCCACCCGACGGTGGAGCACTTCGCACCGCTGTTCGTGACGCTCGGCGCCGCCAGCGATCCCGAAGAGGCTCCCGACACCGCGATCGACGGGTTCTTCCTCGGCCTCGCCAAGCGTTCGTTCGCCGTGGCCTGACCGGGCGAGGCGCGCCCCGTCCGGTCAGGCCGCGGTCGATCAGTGTCCGGAGCTCGTGAGCTGGAAACAGGCCACGTCGTACTGCGACACCGCGTGGTCGTTCTGGCTGACCAGCGAGTGGGTCCCGTCGCTCCCGGCGTAGTGGGTCTCCGCTTTCGCGAACCCGCCCGAGGCGAACCCGGCCGGGGCGGTCGATGCGTCGGCCGCGCCGCATTCGGCGCCGGGCTGGCCGCTGCCGCTCGGGTTCGACGCGGCGAAGGCCGCGCCGGCCGGCGTCGCGGCGACGGCGATCGCGATCGCCAGCCCGATGGTGGTCCTTGGGATCGTGCGCATCCCATCCTCCCTTCGTGTGGGGTGCGATAGGTCTACGGGCCGCGGCGGCCCGGGTTCATTCGGCCCGCCGGTCGTCGCCTTGCCGTCTGGCACTCTCATGGCTATCCTGTTAGCACTCACGTCATGCGAGTGCTAATCGCGGACGGGGATTGTCGGAGACCCAGTAGAAGGAGGGACCACAAGGATGGCGGACTTCAACCTCCAGCCCCTCGAGGACCGGATCGTGGTGAAGGCCAACGAGGGTGACCAGACCACGGCGTCTGGCCTCGTGATCCCGGACACCGCGAAAGAGAAGCCCCAGGAGGGCACCGTCGTGGCCGTCGGCCCGGGCCGGTGGAACGAGGACGGCGACGGTCGCATCCCGCTCGACGTCAAGGTCGGCGACACGGTCATCTATTCGAAGTACGGCGGCACCGAGGTCAAGGTCGGCGGCGAGGAGTACCTCGTCCTGTCGGCCCGTGACGTGCTCGCGGTACTCAACAAGTAAGGGAGGCCTCTCTTGGCTTCGAAACTGTTGAAGTTCGGCGAGGAAGCTCGGCGCGGCCTCGAGGCCGGCGTCGACAAGCTCGCCGACACGGTCGCCATCACGCTCGGGCCCAAGGGCCAG
>CAWCDA010000004.1:0-20298 GCA_963794065.1 uncultured Actinomycetes bacterium
GCCCCGGCCGCGTAGAGGTCGTTCACGAAGGGCTGCACCGGCGTGTAGTTGGTCTGGCCGGAGCTGAACCGCGGCTTGTGCCACAGCGCGATGACGTTCTTGTCCATGTTGGCGGCCAGGTCGGACTTGAGCCAGAGCTCCTGGTCGGATCCGACGGCGCACCCGTTGGTCGGATCGCCGACGGGTCCGCCGGGGACCAGCTCGCACTCCGAATCCAGATTCACGATGTGCCAGTGGCTCCCGACGTCGTAGCTGTAGTAGCTGGTGCCGCCGGCATTCGCCGCCGCGCCGTAGTAGCCGAAGTATCCGTCGAGGTTGTTGGTGACCCCGACGCCCCAGTCGTGGTTCCCGGGGATGGGCCGGGTCCGGCTCTTGACGCCGGGTGCACCCCAGTAGGTCCCGCCCTGGTCGTAGCAGTTCGTGAAGTCGGTTGCTGTGCCGTTCGGATAGACGTTGTCTCCCGTGGTCCAGATGCTGCCTTGGATCGCGGCGATGATGGGCGCGGTGGCCTCGTCTCCGCTCGAGGTGCAGCTGCCGATGTCGCCGACGCCCACGAAGACGGGGTCGGTGCCGGGCGCGGTGGAGAAGGTCCAGGTGGGACCGGTGGTGATGGGAGAGATCCCATCGTCCAGGGTCACGTACCACTGGTAGCCCTGGCCGTCGCCCAGACCCAACCACTGCGTCGAGACGTCCGTGCCGGAGGTGACGTTGTCAGATATGTGGAGCATCTGGTAGACGCCGCTGGCCGTGGGCCGACCGTAGAACCTCACCGTAATCGGGTCGGCGTCGGGGTCGACCACGTGCACGTCGAGGTTGGGCGACGTGCTCGTGCCCGTCTCGCCGTCAGAAGGCATGTTCACGGTCGGAGCGTTCGGGGGCGTGTTGGGTCCCGAGGGGGCGCCGTGGACCGTGCCGGTCCCCGCGTCGGTGAAGGTGCTGCCCGAGACGGGCATGAACTCCCAGTCGTAGGTGGTCGCGTGTAGCGTCAGCTTCAGGACCCCGAACGTGGCGCTGTTGAAGACCTGGCTCGTGGGGAGCGGAGTGAAGTTTGACTGCTCCAACGCGCCACCGGTACCCACTGTGAACTGGCGGATCCCGTAGGTCGGATCGGCGACGGGTGGCGATCCGAGCGTCGCCCCGGACTTGTGGGGAGCGGTCCGCTCGTACTCGTGGTCGTGACCCTCGAGCAGGAGGTCCACGCCCCCGTTGTAGAGGTCGTCCCAGAGCGGCTGGAGGGTCTGGTAGTTCGTGACGCCCGAGCTGTAGCGCGGCTTGTGCCAGAGCGCGATGACGTTCTTCGTGCCGTTGGCGGCCAGGTCGGCCTTCAGCCAGAGCTCCTGGTCGGAGCCAACGGCGCAGCCGTTGGTGGGATCACCGCTCGGGCCCCCCGGGATGAGCTGGCACTCCGTGTCGAGGTTCACGATGTGCCAGTTGCTGTTGGGGATGTCGTAGCTGTAGTAGCTCTGGCCGAGCGGTCCCTGGGACTGGTTGCCGAAGTAGGCGAAGTAGTTGGCGAGGGTCTCGTTCCCGGGCCCCGGCGGCGTCTGGCCGGTACCCCAGTCGTGGTTGCCAGGGATGGCGCGCGTCCGCGAGAGCACGGGCGCCGAGCCCCACGGCGTGGAGGCGTAGCAGCCCAGATAGTTGCCAGAGGTGCCGGCCGGGTAGACGTTGTCACCCGACGTCCAGACGGTCCCATCTACCCCGGTGAGGATCTCGCCGGTGTCGTCAGCGTGGTGAGGGAGGGAGCTACAGTCGGCGATGTCGCCCGCCCCCACGAAGACCGGGTCGCCCAGGGACGCGTCCGTGTGGAACGTCCAGGTCGGCCCGGTGAGGACCTGACTGCCGTTGTCCACGGTCACGTACCACTCGTAGGTCTGTCCGGCGTCGCGGCCCGACCAGACGGTGGTGGCGTGATCACCCGAGGCGACGCCCTCGCTGGTGGCGATGGGCGCGAACGTTCCGCTCGCGTACGGGCGTCCGTAGAAGATCACGTCGAGGTCGTGACTCCCGGGGTCGCTCACCGTGACATCGAGCGTGAGGGCGATCCCTGTCGAGGAGGCGCCATCGGCGGGGTCGTTCAGGACCGGATCGTCGGGCGAGCCCCCGGTCGGCGGCACGAACCCATCGACCCACGTCGGGTTACCCACCGTGTTGCCGCTCGCTCTGGTGGCGATCGAGTTGGTCACCGTGGTGTTCGTGCCCTCGTTCATGCCGAAGCGACCGATCAGCCCCGTCCCGGACGTGAGCTCCAGGTCCTTGTTCGAGGCGATCTCGGACGGAGTGCGCACCACGTTCCAGATCCGCGCCTCGTCCATCACGCCCTGGAAGATGCCCGGCGTCGAGGCGAGCGCCCCGGTGTCGGTCAGCGTGGCGCCGAGCGCCGCGTGCTGGGTCGTCGGGACGTCGGGGGAAGGCCATGGCGCGGAGCCCGAGAGCGCCACCGTCTCATCGACGCCGTCCAGGTAGAAGTCGTAGTGCCCGGTGCTGGTCGAGTAGGTGACGGCCGCGTGGTGCCACGTGTTGGTCGAGACCGTCGGCAGCACGGAGCTGATGGCCGGATGGTTGGTCCCGTTGACGTTGTCCTCGAAGTCGGCGACCAGGTGTCCGGACGTGTTGATCCCCAGGAAGTAGTTCATGTTCAAGCCGAGGGTCTCGGCCTGCGCTCCGCCCTTGGCGATGAGGGGGATCGAGTTCGTGAGGCCGAGGTTGCCCGTGCCTCCCGCCGTGCCGCCTCCCGTCCAGTTGAACCACGTCTCCAGGGTGAAGTCCGAGGCCCCGAGGCCGGGGGCGGCGGTGCTCGCAGCCTGCCCGAAATCGACCCATTGGTTCGTCCCGTTGAACTGGAGGGCGCAGTTGGGGAGACACGCGAGGGGCGTCGGCGGCACGAACCCATCGACCCACGTCGGGTTACCCACCGTGTTGCCGCTCGCTCTGGTGGCGATCGAGTTGGTCACCGTGGTGTTCGTGCCCTCGTTCATGCCGAAGCGACCGATCAGCCCCGTCCCGGACGTGAGCTCCAGGTCCTTGTTCGAGGCGATCTCGGACGGAGTGCGCACCACGTTCCAGATCCGCGCCTCGTCCATCACGCCCTGGAAGATGCCCGGCGTCGAGGCGAGCGCCCCGGTGTCGGTCAGCGTGGCGCCGAGCGCCGCGTGCTGGGTCGTCGGGACGTCGGGGGAAGGCCATGGCGCGGAGCCCGAGAGCGCCACCGTCTCATCGACGCCGTCCAGGTAGAAGTCGTAGTGCCCGGTGCTGGTCGAGTAGGTGACGGCCGCGTGGTGCCACGTGTTGGTCGAGACCGTCGGCAGCACGGAGCTGATGGCCGGATGGTTGGTCCCGTTGACGTTGTCCTCGAAGTCGGCGACCAGGTGTCCGGACGTGTTGATCCCCAGGAAGTAGTTCATGTTCAAGCCGAGGGTCTCGGCCTGCGCTCCGCCCTTGGCGATGAGGGGGATCGAGTTCGTGAGGCCGAGGTTGCCCGTGCCTCCCGCCGTGCCGCCTCCCGTCCAGTTGAACCACGTCTCCAGGGTGAAGTCCGAGGCCCCGAGGCCGGGGGCGGCGGTGCTCGCAGCCTGCCCGAAATCGACCCATTGGTTCGTCCCGTTGAACTGGAGGGCGCAGTTGGGGAGACACGCGGGGGGCGTCGGCGGCACGAACCCATCGACCCACGTCGGGTTACCCACCGTGTTGCCGCTCGCTCTGGTGGCGATCGAGTTGGTCACCGTGGTGTTCGTGCCCTCGTTCATGCCGAAGCGACCGATCAGCCCCGTCCCGGACGTGAGCTCCAGGTCCTTGTTCGAGGCGATCTCGGACGGAGTGCGCACCACGTTCCAGATCCGCGCCTCGTCCATCACGCCCTGGAAGATGCCCGGCGTCGAGGCGAGCGCCCCGGTGTCGGTCAGCGTGGCGCCGAGCGCCGCGTGCTGGGTCGTCGGGACGTCGGGGGAGGGCCATGGCGCGGAGCCCGAGAGCGCCACCGTCTCATCGACGCCGTCCAGGTAGAAGTCGTAGTGCCCGGTGCTGGTCGAGTAGGTGACGGCCGCGTGGTGCCACGTGTTGGTCGAGACCGTCGGCAGCACGGAGCTGATGGCCGGATGGTTGGTCCCGTTGACGTTGTCCTCGAAGTCGGCGACCAGGTGTCCGGACGTGTTGATCCCCAGGAAGTAGTTCATGTTCAAGCCGAGGGTCTCGGCCTGCGCTCCGCCCTTGGCGATGAGGGGGATCGAGTTCGTGAGGCCGAGGTTGCCCGTGCCTCCCGCCGTGCCGCCTCCCGTCCAGTTGAACCACGTCTCCAGGGTGAAGTCCGAGGCCCCGAGGCCGGGGGCGGCGGTGCTCGCAGCCTGCCCGAAATCGACCCATTGGTTCGTCCCGTTGAACTGGAGGGCAGCGGACACCCCAGGAACGGGAGCCGCGGAGGCCGGCGTGGTGACGAGGGCGGCCATCATCGCGAGGACGATGGCAACGGCGGACCAGCGGAACGGGGAGATTCGGGGGAGGTGACACATCTTCGGGTTCCATCTCCTTCGCGAGAGGTCTCGTTGTTGACGAAGAGCTAAGCGTTGGGCCGCTCTCACCGCGACGTATGTGACAAGTTTTCGGCGGATGTGTATCACGTCATCCCCTGTTTGGTCTAGGGGATCTGGAGGACAGCATGTGGGGTATGTGGGGGCGATCATCCCCCCTTATGTCCGACTCGCCGGTTCCCCAGCCGTGGCGGGGATCGCGAACGCGAACCCGTAGGGAGGAATCCTCACCGCCGCCGGACCTCTTGGCTGGCTCGGTACCTCCGACCAAGTAGGACCCCTCGCCAGCACCATCCCAGGGCTTCAACGTCCTACGGTTCATCTTGGCTACGTGGGCATTCGCAGAGTTTCTGGACGGCGATCTAGCCCAGCGACTGAAGGCGACGCTCGGTCTGAGTCCGGAGACTGCGCACTTCCCCCTCTTGGGGCCCATGTAGGATTGCCCCGCGGGTCCGTCCCGTGGAGGCGCACCCGAACGCATGCCATATCCCGACGACGAGACCCAAGCCTCGACCTGCGGGAGTTCTTCGCTGTCCTTCGGCGGCGTAACTGGTCGGTGATCGTCCCGACGGTGTTGGTGGTGGCTGCGACCCCTGGCTACGTTTAAGCTCAGCCGCCTGTACTCCGCGACGGCGGGGGTCGAGGTGCTCCCTAAGACCGCCCAGGAGGCGCTGACGCCAGGCAGCATCTTCGCAAAGGGCGTCGACGAACGTCTCGTCCAGCCGACCCTCTTCGGTGACATCGGTCGATGCGTCCGGACTCTCATAGCGGGCTGCCCAACGCCTCTTGAGACACGTAGGAAACATGAGTGGCAGACCGTGCCCCGTGTCACTTGCCGAGTCGCTTATCCGTCGGCTCGGGGGGTGGGAGCGAATCCTCTGCGGACCCCTACGCTCCGTGTATCGGACGCGCCCGGGGACCGAGGTAGGCGTACCCCCGCATCATGGGCCACGTCACGAGCTCCACGCCGCGGCGACGTCCGTTGGTGAGTCCGGTTCGCCATGCGTCGTCCTCACGCAGCGGCAGGACCCCCGAGCGCAGCCGGACCTGGTTGCCCGCCACAAGGTGACCGGCCTTCAGGTTCACGTCGTTCCCTTGGACGAACGCGAGATCGTCCTCGGAAACTCCGGTGAGCCGTCGCAATACCTGGCGCGGCGCTAGGACGAGATCCTCATAGCGCACGATCGACGTGGAGATTGAAAGACGTGGGAGAACCGTCTCGAACGCAACGTTGATGGACAGCCAGTGGAACGCGCTTCGGAGCGGGGGGTGCCCCCCACGCTTAGTGGCACCCTTGCGGGCCGCTTCGGCCTGGACCTTGAGCAGGTCGGTCGCGACCGTTTCCTGTCCCCGGTCGACGAGCTTGAGGCGCGAGTAGACGACACCACGGCTGTCCCGCACAAGGTGCACAACGGATAGATCGATGTCAGGCATATGCCTCGGCAGGAGGGCGTGGTAAGGCCGCTTCATCGAGTCGACGATTATGCGGCCCCCTGAGGCGACGTGAATCGCTCGATACAGCTTGCCCATGACGTCCGCGTAGTCGAGGAGCTGCATCCGCTACTTGGGCGAGAGCCTTGGCGCCAAAAGGAAAGGGAGCGACATCCAAAGCGAGAAATGCCGATGCCTCAAGGACGCTGACTCACGAAGCATGGTGATTTCTCGCGCGTCGACCTGATCCCAGCCCCCGAACGCTTCCTCGCCGACCAGCTCCCAGAAGGAACAAGAGCGGAACGGGAGCCCGCAACTGCACTCCTGATCCTTGATGAGGCCCTTGTCCCAGAGGTAGCCGAGTTCGCCGACGGCAACGTAGGCCGGAACCTCCCCGAGCATCCGAGTGAGCAGGGTCGCGCCGTTGCGGCCCGTGCCGGCGATGCAGAGCAACATTACTGCGTTTCGATCCAATGGCCCCCCGTCGGGCATTGTGGCAAAGACGCAGCGCGCTCGCCTCGTTTTCGACTGGAAGCGAGAAGCCTAGTTCGGTCTCCGAACCTCGAGGGGTGGGCTGGGTTTCGAGTTGATACCGCTCCCCGCAGAACGTTGCCCCTCGGGGATCTCCGCGTCACAGGATGACTAGCATGGGAGATCAATGGTTGGATGTCTGATCGGATAGAGGTTGAGCGTTGAGCCGCTCGATCGCCAGCTTTTTGGTCGCTAGTCACGAACGAGCCACAGATCGCCGGATCGAAGAAGTGCTGCTCAGCCTTCCACACGACTTCCATCCCGCTGTCAAGGACAAGCGTTAGTGCAGGTCAAGAGTCGTCCCGAGGAATAGTGATACTTGAGCGCGACGATTCTCTTCGGCTGACGGCCTCCTGCAATCCCTTGAGGGTCCGACTGATGGTTCGGTCCTTTCGACCCGGGAAGTCGATGACTACGACGCAATGACCATTCGAGCCAAACTTGAGACTTCTTCAAAGGAGGCATGCTTCGAAGTCGTCTTCGCGCTGACGCCAGTATCGGGGTCAAGGAAGATCAGGTGAGAGTCCCCGACATGAGCTACGGCCTCCTTGAACCAGTCTTCTCGTTTCCCCTTCAGGGGATTTAAGAAGAAGCGGGCCGTATCGCCGAGGAGGCCCAGATAAGTAGCCGGTCGACTCGCGGGAATGAGTTGGCTCCGCTTGGGTAGGCTCTTGTGCGCGCTATTCACGGCCCGCGTGTGCAGAACAGGATGAGGTCCGCGGGATGAGCAACGGACAAAGTTCGGCGGGCCCGCCAGCTCGGACCGGGCGTCCGCGGTTGAGCGTCGGCCAGATCGTTGCGTTCGTGATCGGCCTCGTGATCATCGTCGGGATCTTCGCCTTCGCGGTCCCGAAGTTCGCCGACTACGGCGACGGTGTTCTCCGCGATCCGCACGCTCACGCCGCTCGAGTCCTGGTCGCTCCTCGCGCTGGTGGTGTTCAACCTCTACACCTACTGGCTCGCGAACCAAGCCGGACTGATCGGGATGACGATCTGGCAGTCGGCGGTCGAGACCCAGACCTCCACGACGGTCGCGAACACGCTCCCCGCGGGGGGTGCGCTCGCGATCGGCATGACCGCCGCGATCTTGGCCTCGTGGGGGTTCACGGCTGGCGAGATCACGCTGTTCGTCGGCGTGACTGGCATATGGAACATCTTCGCGAAGCTCGGGTTGCCGGTCGTCGCACTCGCGTTGCTCGTCGTCAGCGGCCATAGCTACCCGGCGCTGATCGCCGCTGCTGCCGTCGGGGTGGTGGTGCTGGTCGCCGCGGTCATCCTCCTCGTCCTCGTGTTCCGGAGCGAGTCGATGGCCAGGAAGGTCGGGCATGCGATCGGCTCGTTGATCGGCCACGTTCGGAGGCTCTTCGGCAAGACAACCAAGAACGACCTCGGCGACAAGGCGGTGAGGTTCCGGCGCGAGACGATCGTCCTCGCGCGCCGGCGGTGGTTCATGCTCACGTGGACCACGCTCCTCAGCCAGCTCGCGCTGTGCCTCGTGCTGGTCCTCTCGCTCAGACACATGGGCGTGTCCGAGCAGGAACTGCCGTTCGTCGAGATCTTCGCGGTGTATTCGTTCAGCCGCCTCCTGTCTGCCGTTCCGATCACGCCGGGCGGCGTCGGCGTCATCGATCTCGGCTACATCGCGGGTCTCACCGCGTTCGACGGCACCGAGAAGGCCCAGATCGTCGCCGCCGTGCTGATCTTCCGCGTTCTCACGTTCGGCATCCAGATCCCGCTCGGGGCGGTGACCTACGTGATCTGGAGACGCACGAAGCGGTGGTTCCGGGACGAGCCACCTCCGGGTTCGATCGCGGCGGACCTGGACGCAGCCGAGGGCGATGCTCACGTGACGTCAGCCGGGCCATGAGCCAGTCCGGCCGTCACAGGTCTTGAGGCCAAAGGAGAAGGGGCGGGGCCATGGCGGCCGTCCAGGCTGCCGTTGGCCGGTTCCGACATCGACGGCTCATAGACAGCCGCGGGCAACTTTCACCAGCCCGCGCGGTTCCAAGGATTTCGGGTGATCCCGC
The DNA here is from genome assembly GCA_963794065.1 of uncultured Actinomycetes bacterium. Classification (GTDB taxonomy): domain Bacteria; phylum Actinomycetota; class UBA4738; order UBA4738; family HRBIN12; genus AC-51. The sequence continues at coordinate 8,513 of CAWCDA010000004.1, forward strand.
GACCTCTCGCCGACTTCGGAACAGGCCAGAGAGCAGCCACCAGCTGGTGACGGCTCTGAGTCGTAGCGCTTCGCCTCGGGTTCGCGTCGAGTCCGCACCAGGCGTAGGGTCGGATCCCGGCGAGCCTCGCGCTCCTGTGCGGGGTGACGTCGCCAGATGGGGCCGGGCTCTCCCGGCCTCACCTGGTCCTTGGCTTCGCTGGAGCACCACGAGCTGAAGGCGCGGACATGCGACAGCGGCTTCGCGCCCGTGTCGTTTCCTAGACTCCAGAGGCCGTCGGCACTGTCGGACGGCGGCGGGAGATGGAAGATCCTGCCGTGGGCTGTCGTGGCTCTCGTCGCGTTCGCCCGGATCTACCTCGGAGCACACGGGCCGCTCGACATCATCGGCGGTGTCGGTGTCGATCTGATGTCGGTGGGGCCGCGAACCTGATCGCGGGTGTCGAGACGAGGGGAGATGCGTTCACGGGCCTACGGAAGTGGAAGTCGCCATCCCGACGTTGCACGCTGACGATCGTGGGCGCCTCTATGGGCACGGAGGGGCGAGTGCACCGCACAGCACCTGGTCGACATCTGCGTCGACCGCAGCGACGAGGTCGGCGCGGGACATGAAGGAGAACCCACCGCCCGGAGCGAACGACGGCGCGTCCGGGTCGGTGATGGTCGAGCGGTAGGTCACGCAGCCGCCGTCGATGGGGATCTGCTCGGTGCCCGCGACCCGGGCCGGGCATGATGCCGTGAGGGTCACCGTCACGGGCTCGCCCGAGCCGCCCACCCCGACCGCAAAGTTCGCCTTTCCCCGGACGATCTCGGAGGTGCTGACCCCCCATCCGTAGGGCAGCGTTGAGACGCACGGAAGCTGGGTGGCGGTTGGCACCGCTTGCGCCATCAGCTGCATCGACCTGCCCGGTGCCGCACATCGGCGCCGTCACGGTGCCGCGGGTGGGGAAGAGGAGCCCCACGCCCGTCAGGCCTGCAAGCAGGAGCAGGACGAGCGAGGCGAGGATCAGCGCGACCCGGCGGATGCTCCAGCGCTGCACCGAGATCGGCCGGCGCGCGGGCGCCATGGACCGGAACTCGGCGAGCAGGTCGCGCCCGTCGTCCTTCAGGTGCTGTCGCAGCTGGGTCGGGCTCGCGACGCCACGGGTCGCCGCGAACGCCTCGGCGAGGTCGTCGGGCGTGAAGTACCGAAGGGCGGCGTCGTACACGGTCCGCGCGTCCGAGCGCAGGGCCAGCACCAACATCATGTTCCCGAGATCGACGGCCTGGCGCCACGGCGAGGGCCGGACCTGGACGAAGAAGACGTCGATCAGCTTCAGCTCTCCACGCTGCACCATGAGATTGGCCGGCTTGATGTCCCGGTGGGCGAGCCCGACATCCCACATCAGCCGGATCATCGCGAGCCCTTGATCGATCACGTGGTCGTCGATCTCGGCCTCACCGATCTCGGCCGCGTCGTCGAAGAAGTCCATCGCGATCAGGTACTCGCGCTCCGGGGTGATCTCGACGATGCCGAGCGCCGCCGGCGTTGGGAACCCATACTCCCCGAGCATGCGGAGGGTGTAGTCCTCGTACTCCACGAACCGGCGGACCGTCGAGAACGGCGTCTCGTCCTCGAGCCGTCCGTAGAGCATCGTGCGGCCGAGCTTGTACCACCGGTCCGCGCGCACATGGCTCTTCGCGTAGAGCTTCGCGAAGATCGTCCGCTCGCGGCCGTCCTCATCGGTCACCTGGAGCTTCAGCGGAGTTGACCCTCCCGAGCCTTCGAGCCCGACGGGCTTGATGTCGTGGACGGTGAACCCGAGCTGGTCCTGCAACGCGGTGCGGATCGCCTCGCCCCGACGCCCGGTGACGTCGAGGTGGGCCGACTTGCCATGCGCACCGTAGCTGACCGGGAACAGGTCGTTGGGGGCGAACAGACGGAACGCGGCTAGCGGAATCGCGACACCGACGATCGCGCCGAACACCACGTCGGTGAAATGGTCGACGCCGAGGTAGATCCGAAGCGCGCCGATGATCGCGATCGCACCCCCGACGGCGATCTTCGCCCAGAACCGTGGCCGGCCGGGAGGGACGAGCGAAAACGCTACTCCGATAGAAAGGATCGCGACGGCTCCGATCGGGATCGACGGCGCGGAATAACCCTCCCAGCTCGCGAGTTGCTGGACGCCGAAGGGTCGAGGCCGCAGAGACAACAGCTCGAGTCCCTGCAAGAGCGCTCCGGCGACGCCGAGGGAGATCATCCAGATGACGAGCTGGCGCCAGCGCCGGAACCACGCCGTCGAGAGCACGAGGAGCACACCGAGAGCCGCGAACCCGACCCGGGAACCGATGGTGTGCGCCTTCTGCGCGACCGTGTCGAGCCACGCGGTCCGGATCGAGACCAGGGCATCGGTGATCAACGCGTCGAACCGGTCGAGCGGGCCCGGGTCGGCTCGGAGCCAGAAGCAGCCGGTCACGACGACCGCGACCAGCAGGATCAGCCAGACCCAGCCCGTAGAACCGATCCGCTTGGGCAGCGGCGGGGCCGCGCCCGTCGGCCGACGACGTCGGTGAGTGGTGACCCCACGAGCGACCGTAGGGTGCACGACCTTGTCATGCTGATCCACGATTCCCTCCGCGAGGATCCTCGCACGATCAGTCAGGCGCCACCGATCGAAAACACGCCCGGCGCTGATGACGGCTCCGAGTTGTAGCGCTTCGCCCCCTCGATGCGCGCCACCTTGAGCGATCCGCGCGCCAGTCAGTCCGAAGATGCAGGGTCCGCCGTTCACCCGGCTGCGGCTCGGCATCGATCACCCGCAGCGGCCGATCGACCGGCGTACCGTCGTCGGAAAGACAGCGAGATCGTGACCGGCTCCGAGGCGACGGTTGACATCTTGGCCGCGAACTCGAGGATCCCTCGCACTCCTTGATGCCGGCCAAAGCGATGTTGTGACGTCCGGCCGCCTCCGCCTGATCCACGATCGTCTCGGCGCGGTCGTAAAGCTTCCCAAGTGGTTCCGACAGCGTCCGAACCCGCTCGACGTCTCGGGTGGCGGCCGCGGTTCTCACCTCGATCGGCAGGTGGGCTCCCTGGTGGCGGGACACCCGTCAGACTAGTGCCAGCCGCGCATCCGCCCCGCGTCAGCTACTCGTTCGATCGCAATCTCGTACGCCGCGGCCCGATGCGAGATCGCGTTCTCGTGCGCCCGATCCATCACCGCATCGGTCGCAGCCTCCATCAACTCTTTGAGTCGATGGTTCACACGATCCTCGCTCCAGCGCTCACTCTGGATGTTCTGTGCCCACTCCAGGTAAGAGACCGTGACGCCACCGGCGCTCCCGAGGATGTCGGGGATCAGGGTCACGCCTCGTGCCGCGAGGGCTGCGTCCGCCACGGGCATGGTCGGGTAGTTCGCGACCTCGAGAACCAGGTTGGCCCGCACGTCATCGGCGTTGTTGGGCCGGATCGATTCCTCGAGCGCAGCCGGGACGAGCACGTCGCAATCCACGCCGATGATGTCCGGGCCGTCCATCACGTCGGCGTGCTTGTAGCCCACGACGCTTCCGGTCTCCTGCTTGCGCGAGAGGACCTCACGTGGGTGCACTCCCTCGGGGTTGTGGATCGCTCCACGCGTGTCCGACAGCGCCACTACCTGGTAGCCCATTTCGTGCGCCAAGATCGCGAACCACGAGCCAGCGTTGCCGTAACCCTCGACGGCGACGCGGATCTTCTCGCGGGTCCAGCCGCGATGGTGCGCGATCCGGTCGAGGCACATCAGCGCTCCGCGCCCCGTCGCCGAGTCGCGGCCGAGCGAGCCGCCGAGCGCCACCGGTTTCCCCGTGATCACGGCAGGCGAGTCGCCATGGATCCTCGAGTACTCGTCGTACATCCATGCCATCTCCCGGGGGCCCGTGTTCACGTCGGGCGCCGGGATGTCCCGGTGCGGCCCGACCACCATGTCGATCGCCGCGAAATAGCTCCTGCAAAGCCGCTGGAGCTCCTCCTCCGAGAGCTGCTTCGGGTCGACCTTCACGCCGCCCTTTCCACCGCCAAACGGCACGTCGAGCAACGCAGTCTTCCACGTCATAAGGGCGGCGAAGCACCGGAACTCGTCGAGCGACGCGTTCGGGTGAAAGCGTAGACCTCCCTTGAACGGACCACGCGCCGCGTTGTACTGGACGCGCCATCCGGGGAAGATCTCGATTCGCCCGTCGTCCATCGCGACGCGGCATTGGACCGCGACCTCGCGCCTGGGGCTGGACAGAACCAGCCGCGTGTCACCGTCGAGCCCGATCCGGCCTGCCGCCTGTTCGAAGAACCCCTGTACCGCTTCGAATAGCTCCAGGGTGTTCATCCTCTCGCTGAGGCTTCGTACAGCGATACGCATCGTACTGCGGGATGTGCCCACAGCGATACGGTCGCTGAGCTCTGCCATAGAGTGAGGCCGCGGGCGCAGGAACTCGGGAATCGCGACAGTCCCTGGGCGAGCTGCGGTTTGCAGATCTGCGGATCAGCAGGTCACGTGCAAGATCGCGTTCGTCTCCTTCGGCTCGGCCCGCAGGGCATGAATCGCTTCACGGGTCGGGACGATCAACAATTCCACTTCGCGACGAACAGCCTCCTGCTTGACTTCGTCCATCACGGGAAGGGCGCCATCAGCCCCGGTTCCGATCACGAGGCGCCGGCAATCCCAAGGGATGTTCTCCTCGATGGACACAGGGGTGTGGCCGAAGCCATCGCGGAAGGATCTTGACGGCTTCTTCTTGCGCTCGCGGACCTGGCCGCCGGCGATCACCACGTCGTGCTCGTAGGTGATGCCATCGATGCGGATCGAGCCGAAGCTGAACTGGTCCACGCGCATAGCTACGAGCCTCTGGGTGTGAGGCTACATCGACGGGTCGAGCTAGGCGACTTCAAGATCGCCGAGAAAGGGGCCGTCAGCCGGGCCTCGCCCGGGGCGGGGCGGTCCCTGTGCCTTAGCACCGCAGGCAGGATCGTTCGGACCAACAGAGGAGGCTCGTCGGGGATGCCAAGCTTTCGCAACTCCCGTTCATATCGCTAGCGCATTGGTTCCGGTTGTGGCGTAGTCGTCGACTTCATCGTCGATACCTCTTCTCGGGTGGGCCCGCAACCGACCACGCTCAACGCTTCGAGATCATGACGCCCTTGAGTCACTCGACCTGTAGTAGACAGCAGCCTGTTTCCGACTCGAAACGCCCAACTTCCAATAGATGCGCTGCAGATACGACTTCACCGTGCTCGCCCCGATCGACAACTCAGCAGCGATCTCAAGGTTTGTCAGTCCGCGGGCAAGGCCATCGAGCACGTCGGCCTCACGACGCGTGAGCGTACCTCTCGCGCTTGCTGGGTCCATCGCTCTTGCAGTACCCAGGGCTGATGCAACGACACGGTAACGTTCGCCGCCTAACGATGATCGCCGTTGTCATGGCTGGGTTCCTGGCCCGTTGGGCCCAATCTGGTGCTCGATGCGCGCGTCAGATCAGTGGCGTGTAGTACTTCCCCAGATCGCCCCGATAGGTGTCGTCCCATGTGCTCTCGTCGTAGGGCGGCGAGTCCTTGATCTGGTCTTTCGTGAGCCGCACGGACACCTCGCGATTATCCAGATCGATCGCCTCGATGGCTCCAGCTGGGAGCACGACTTTGCGCCCGAGGATCCATGGACCCGTATCGACGACGATGTAGGACGAACCCACATCGTATGTCGTTTCGTCGATCCTGCCGATGGCGCCGTCCGTCGCCTCGACGTCGAAACCCTTGATGTCCAGCGGCTCGGTCATCGGCTCGCGATACGTCCACAACTCAGTTTCCATCATGTCTTCCACCTCCCTAAGACTCGTGTACCCACGACGTCAGGAGTCACACATAAGGGGGTGCGACTAGACGCTGCGGAGGAACTAGGGCTCCTGGGCTGCGAACAGTGCAGAAGGCAGATGACGGGTACACAAATGCTCTATCGGACTATCTCTTCTGGGTGAACGCGGGTGCTTGAGCCGCATGGAAGACAGACGCGACCCCGAAGACGGGCGGGACGCATTGTGGGAAGAGGCCTTGTGGAGTCTCTGCTTCTTCGCCGTCGTCGCGACCTCCTGACGCGCTCCCTCGGCCCTGGAGTTGGGGGCTCCAGGGCGGCCGAGAGGAAGCGCGTCGCGTCCTAGTTCCCAAGAGACCAAGGGTCTAATCCTCTTCGCGGTTGTTCGTTACCGATCTCCGGGGTCGCTCCGCTCCATCCGCTTGGGTATGGGAGGCGACGACTGAGGCGGAGCGGGCACTCGAAGAACCCTTCAACAAGCTAACGAACGATAGGCCGAACCTTAGGACTCCCCGCGCAGCTCCCGCTCGAAGCATGCCCGGTACGACTGCCTGCGAGCGACGTGACTCATCGACGTCGATCAGGATCTCAGCCCACCCATGTGGCTCATCACGTTCAGAGTGAGTCCGTCCGGATCGGTCACGAAGAAGCGGCGCACCCCCCAGTCCTCGTCCGTGAGCGGATAGACGACCTCGAGTCCTCGTTCGACGGCGATGTCATGGACGGCGTCTACGTCTGTCACCTCGATCGTGAGGTCAGGAGAGTTCTGCGAGTCCGACGGTCCGGTCCGACGAAGCAAGTTGATCTGAGCCGTTGGGTTGTCGGGTGAGGCGAGCGTCACGAGCCACCCAAGGTCCATGGTCACTTCGAACCCGAAGGCTTGGATGTAGAACTCGCGGCGCTCATCCATGCGGTCGGTGCCGAGGTCCGGTACGACCCTCTTGATGCTCAAGGCGACTCCCTTCGCCATATCTACGTAGAGAACCAGGCGGACGTCTGACTATTGGGTCCCGCGATCCGGTCTCTTGGGTACCAGTATGGGAGCAGGAGATTGAGGACGCGACATGAACCGTCGCCACAGCTTCCCGATGACGAGGCCCGCCGCGAGCCGGAGCAGCCACGAGACGATCATCTGTGTGCTCCCGGATCGATGCCTACGTGACGCGACTACGGTTGCCGGTGATGGCCCGCCACAGCAGGACAAGCAGCACGGCGGCGCCGATCGAGGCGATCCAGTCAACACCCGCGGTGTCCTTGAAGATCGCCCCGGCGGCCCAGCCACCGATCACGGCACCCACGATGCCGAGGACGATCGTGCCGATGATGCCCATCGGGTCGTCACCGGGCACCAAGAAACGCGCCAGCACACCCACGATGGCGCCCACGACGATGTATCCGATGATCGAACCGATATCGATGTTGCTGCCCTTGTCGCCGGCCGCGGCCAGCACGGTTGCGATGGTTCCCACCATTGATCCCTCCTCCTCAGAACGACGTTCCCGCTGATACCCGCGCACTCTGAGGAGCAAACGAGGCCAGGCTCGCGCACACGAGACGATGCCGAAGGGCCAGAGGATTCTTGCATCCAAGGAAGCAACAGGCGGTAAGCCGATGGCGTGAGCGAAGGCAGCCGCGGGTCACCTGGTCGTCAAGAAGCGCGACGGGAATGACGCCAAGCCTAGGCCATGGCACGTTGAGGTCGAGATAGCGCTGCCAACTTCCATGGCTGACGCGTCAACTCGGTGCCACGAGGCCCGCTGCGCGACTCGACCTCAGCTGAAGAACCGACCGTCCTATCCGCCAATCCTCACGGAGGCCTAACGCAACGTACTTCGACATATGCTCAGTACCGCGACCGAGTTTCTTGGAGTCGACGCGTACAGGTACGGCTGGGCCGCCGTTCGCCTCGTCCATGGGGAGTTCGCGGGCATGTTCGTCCATCCTGACTTCGGCGAGCTCCTGAGGGTTCATCCAGCGGCTTCGGTCATCGCTGTAGATATCCCTATCGGGTTCCCGGACCACACGGAACCGAGGCAGGCTGATGTGGCGGCGAGGATAGTTCGTCGGCCGAGCAGCGGGAAGCGTATCTCCGGTGCCTCCGAGGGAAGTACTCGAGTGCCTCACGCACGCCGAGGCGAACGCCATGTCGAGGGAACTGACGGGAAAGGGTCACAGCGCTCAGAGCTATGCGCTTCGTCACAGGATGGGCGAGCACGGTGGTTAAGCCGTTCGCTCGGTGCCTACCAGAGGTCCCATCAGCGGAATGGAAGAGCAGACGCCCACGGTCTGTGACCGTTCGCCTGAGCAGCCGACTGCGCTGACCTCAGCCCACCACCACATCCATCTCGACCGCCGCGCCCAGCGGCAGCGCGGCCACGCCGATCGCGGTGCGGGCCGGGTAGGGCTCGGCGAAGTGCCTGCCGTACGCCGCGTTCATCGCGCCGAACTGCGACATGTCGGTCAGGTAGACCCCGACCCTGATCACGTTGTCCAGGTCCTTGCCGATCGACGCCAGGGTCGCCGCGATGTTGCGCAGGATCTGGTCGGCCTGCTGGGCGACGTCGCCGTCGACCAGCTCGCCGGTGGCCGGGTCCTGGCCCACCTGCCCGGACAGGAAAAGCAGGCCGCCGCCGCGCCCGGCCACCGCGAACGGCTGGCCCGATGCTGGCAGCTGGTCACTGGTAACGGCGTAACCTGTCATGGTCGGTGAGTTCCTTTGAGCTGCCAGCCGACGCCGCTGGGTGTGGCGGGCTTCACGGGCTCGCCGCGCCTTATCGGCCTCGGTAATCAAGTCCCGGGTGTGCTCGGCGGCGAGCTGCCGCAGGATATCTGGATGCATGGTGCCCTCCTCGCGGCGGTCGATCTTCGTTAACAGGTATCAAGCTGGCGTCCCGGCGGGGTCGGCCCACAATGGAACGGCCATTGGCGATAGCGGGCCTGCCTGCGTGCCGCCCGCCGCGGCGGATGGGCCCGGGGATCTTGTTGAGGCTCTGGTATTCGATGGCGCATTCCCCAGCCACGACCGCTGCTGCTCACTACCTCTGCTCCAAGGCTGGTCACCGGGCCGGGAGCGATCGCGGTAGGCCGAACCACGGCAGCACGCTGGCCTCGAACCGGGTCATGCCGCAGATCTGGTCGCTGGCAAGGGTGAGCACGTAGAAGCCGGTCGCGTGGCTGATTCCGGCCGGGCCGCGCAGGTATGCCCCGAACGCGGGCTGGCCGTTGGCTCGGGTCGGCACCAGGTCGAACCTGCGGCCCGCGCCGAACTGGCGGGCGCAGTAGCGGGCCACGAGTTCACGGCCCTCGTATCCAAAGGGCTCCGGAGGCATAGCGATGAAGACGTCGTCGGTCAGCAGGGCCACCAGCGCGTCGAGATTGGCCGACTCCCACGCCCTCGCGAACATGGCGACGATTGCGTCCTCGGCGGGCGAGTTAGCGGCGGGCGGCCGCTGGTGGTCGGCGGCCGACTGCTGTCGGCGCTGCAGGCTAGCGCGGGCTCGTTTGAGGGCGCTGTTGACCGATTGGACGGTCATCTCCAGCATCTCGGCCACCTCGCTGGCGTGGAATCCAAGGACGTCGCGCAAGATGAGGACGGCGAGCTGGCGCGGCGGCAGCAGCTGCAGGGCGGTCACGAAGGCAAGCGAGATGGCTTCGGTCTGCTCGTAGCGAGCCTCCGGCGCGAGCGGCCCGTCGGTGGCGCCCTCGAGAAACGCGTCAGGAAACGGCTGCAGCCAGACGGGCTCGTCGCGCGGCGTCGGCACGGGCGCTTCGAACTGCGACATGTCCCACTCCCTGGCCGGGCGCCGGCTCGCCGCGCGGCGCGCGTTGAGGCACCGGTTGGTGGCGATCTTGTACAGCCAGGTGCGCAGCGACGCGCGTTCCTCAGTGAACCCGCCGATGCCCTGCCAGGCGGCTAGCATCGTCTCCTGGACGGCGTCCTCGGCGTCTGCCAAGGATCCGAGCATCCGGTAGCAGTGCACCTGCAGCTCCCGCCGGTGGGACTCGGCCAGCTCCCGGAACGCCTCTCCATCCCCTGCCCGGGCCCGTGAGAGAAGATCGGCTGTCACCACCCTGCGCTCCTTCCCTTCCGCACCACTTCGTACCTCCGCCCGGTATATACACCGCCCGCCGCGCGAACTGGGCGGCTCGCGGGCGTCCAGTTTCCCGGTGCCGCGGTGTATGCACTACCGACCGCCCGGACGATCCGCCCACCCGATCGTGCCGGAGCAGCTGGAAACGACCCTTGAAGTTTGAGGATGGAATCGTCCGCATCAGTCCGAGGGCGGCCTCGATCCGGTTTCAGGCCGAGATGCCCAACGAGCGCTGGCAAGAGGACACCACGCACTGGGCCCTTGCCGACGGGACGGATGTCGTAGATCTTGAATACGATCGATGACCACGCACGGTTCCTCGTCGGCTGGGATGCGCGGGTGGTGGTCAAGGCCGGAGACGTCGTGGCTGTTCCACGGAGCGGCTGCGGCCCACGGCTACCCGGCCGAGCTCCTGACCGACAACGGGGCGGTGTTCACCGCCGCCCCAAGGGGCGGGCGCTGCGCCTTGGAGCTCGAGTGCGACCGGCTGGAGATCAAGGACATCAACTCTCGCCGCCCCTACCACCCTCAGACCTGCGGCAAGGCCGAGCGCTTCCACCAGACCCAGAAGCGGTGGCTCGCCAAGCAGGACCGGGCGGCCACAATCGAGGAGCTCCAGGCAGCTCGATACGTTTCGTACCTGCTACAACGAGGTCCGCCCGCACCGCGCGACCGGCAGACGATCGCCGACGTCACGGGGCGCACCTACGATGAGGTGCTGAACGACGCCGTCGAGGAGTGGATAAGGGTCCACTTCTGCCAAGTCGCCAACGGTCTTCCTTCGGATGAGTGGACCGCGGCGGGGGAGTCGAGCCTCGAGACGAGTTGAATCTCGCTTGCCTGAGACGGCATGCGCGACCGCCGGGACGAGGGAGCCGAGGCCGACCGCTTCAGCATGCGTGCGCTGCTAGGTTCCACTTCATGGCTCCGTGGCCGGTCTTTATCGTGTCCGGGGCGGCGATCGGCGCGCTGACAGGGCTCTTCGGCGTCGGCGGCTCGTCGATCGCCACGCCGCTTCTTGCGGTGCTCGGCGTGCCTGGACTTCTCGCGGTCGCCTCGCCTCTTCCCGCCACGATCCCTGCCGCACTTGGCGCAGCAGGACCCTACATCCGGCGGCATGAGGCAAGACCCCGTGCCGCAGCCTGGACGCTGCTCGGCGCCCTACCGGCGGCTGTGGCCGGCGCCCTGCTATCGGACCTGGTCGGAGGTAAGGCTCTGCTCATCGCCTCCGGTCTCGTCCTTGTGGTCGTCGGCGAGCGGGTGCTACGCCCGATCGAGCCGTCCGCACGCGCGGCCGGCGGCGTGCGTCGCAAGAACCGCTGGCTGCTTGTGGCCGCATCGGCGGGTGTCGGGCTGTTCACCGGGCTCTTGGCCAACGGCGGAGGCTTCCTGCTCGTCCCGATGTATCTGTTGGTCTTCGGGCTCACGATGCGCGAGTCGGCTGGCACCAGCCTGCTGGTGATCGCAATGCTCGCCATCCCCACGCTCGCCACGCACTGGGCGCTCGGTCACATCGACTGGGCCGTGGCCGGTGCGTTCGCCCTCGGCGCCGTCCCATCTAGCTTCGCAACCAGCCGCCTCGCCCAGAACGTCGCCGGGCCGCGTCTGCGCCATGCGTTCGGCTGGTTCCTGATCGGCTCCGGTATCGCCTTCGTCCTCTACCGCATCGTGGGGGCCTGACGAGCCAAGAGGCGTCGTTGGCCAGGCTCACCTACGCAGCGTCAGGCGAGCGAGAGGACCAGCCCCTCGAGTTCCGTCGGATCGACGGTTCCCGGCTCGTTCGGGTTCGCGAGGCAGCGGCGGAGTCCGCTCGCGATGATCGCGAACCCTGCCCGGTCCAGTGCCCACGACACGCGCGGCGACCTGCGTGAGGACATCGC
>CAWCDA010000005.1:0-17094 GCA_963794065.1 uncultured Actinomycetes bacterium
GGTGTGGGCACTGTTCCTCGCGATGACGATCGGCCCGCAGTTCCTCGGGCACACGGTGATCAACCACCTGCTGGGGGAGCTGAAGGCTTCGGTCGTGTCGGTCGCCCTGCTCGCGGAGGCCGTCGGGGCGACTGTCCTGGCGTACCTGATCTTCGGCGAGCGACCGGGCATCCAGGTCATCCTCGGAGGCGCGATCGTGTTGACGGGCGTGGCCATCACAGTGCTGGCCGAATCCGCGGATCGGCCCGAGGTCCTCGCGATGCCCGAGGAGTAGGGTCCGTCGATGGACGGCACCCGCCCGGTGACGATCGAGGAGTGGGAGGCGGTCGCGCGCGACGTGTTGCCGGCGGGCGTCTTCGACTACATCGCCGGGGGCGCCGGCGCGGAGCGCACGCTGACCGAGAACGAGGCGGCGTTCGAGCGCATGCGCGTGTGGCCGCGGATGCTGCGTGCGTCCGGGTCACCGGATCCACGCACCCAGGTCCTCGGGATGCCGCTCGCGTTCCCGGTGGCGATCGCGCCATGGGCCTTTCAGTCGCAGGTCCATCCCGAAGGGGAACGCGCAACAGCCGCGGCGGCGGCCGCGATGGGCACCGCGATGTGCGTCTCCTCGACGGTGCTCGGCGGGCTCGAGGGCGTCGCTGCGGCGGGCGACATCCTGTGGTGGCAGCTCTACATCTGGCGCGATCGCGAGGCATCTGCGGGCCTGCTCCGACGCGCGCAGGCGGCGGGGTTCCGCGCGGTCGTCTGGACGGTCGACGTCCCGGTCCTCGGGCGACGACATCGCGACACGAGGAGCGGGTTCGTCCTGCCGGTAGGCCCGGCCGGCACGCCCCAGGAGTTCGACCCCGACATCTCCTGGGCCGACCTCGCCTGGATCCGTGACCAGGTTCCGGGCATGCCGATCCTGGTCAAAGGCGTGCTCCGCCCGGACGACGCAGAGGCGGCGATCGAACACGGAGCCGATGGAATCGTGGTGTCGAACCATGGCGGGCGGCAGCTGGATCGCGCGCCGGCGTCGCTCGACGCGCTGCCCGGCGTGGTTGCCGTCGTGAATGGCCGGATTCCGGTCTTGATGGACGGCGGTGTTCGAGATGGCGTCGATGTCCTCGTGGCGATGGCGCTCGGCGCGACCGCGGTGCTCGTGGCCCGACCGACCGCGTGGGGCCTGGCCGTCGACGGACAGGCTGGCGTCGAGGCGGTGCTGGGGTTCCTCCGTGACGGGTTCGTCAACGCGATGGCGAACGCGGGCTGCCGGACGGTGGCCGACATCGACGCGGGCCTGCTGCGGCCGACGTGACCGAGTGACGGCGGCGGCGGGCGTCTGCCAGGCTCTGCGGCATGAGCGGGATCGACCTCCACACGCATTCCATCGCGTCCGACGGCACGAACACGATCACCGCGAACGTGGCGCTGGCCATGGAGCGCAATCTCGCGGGCATCGCGATCACCGATCACGACACGACCGCGGGCTATGCAGAGGCCGCGGAGGCCGCCGAAGGCACCGGTCTCCTGATCGTCCCCGGTATCGAGTTCTCCGCCGAGTACGAGGGCGCGTCGTTGCACGTCCTCGCCTACTGGGCCGATCCGACCGACCCGGCCCTGGTCGAGGAGCTCCGGCGTCTGACGGACACGCGGTTCCGTCGCGGCGAGCTGATGGTCGAGAAGCTGCAGGGCCTGGGCTTCGACATCTCCTTCGCGCAGGTGCGCGCGATCGCGGGCGACGACCTGATCGCCCGGCCGCATATCGCGCAGGCCATGGTCCAGGCGGGGATCGTGACAACCGAGAAAGAGGCGTTCGAGCGGTTCATCTCCGACGGGGGGGTCGCCTACGTGCCGAAACACGCGCTCGACCCGATGGACGCGCTGCGGCTGATCAACGCCGCGGGCGGCGTGTGCGTACTCGCGCACCCGGCGATGTGGAAGGGGAACGGGGCGGTGCCCGATGCGTTGATCGAGTCGATGGCGTCCTCCGGCATGGGCGGCCTCGAGGTCGACCACCCCGACCACGACGAGCGCCAGCGCGCGCACTACCGGGCCCTCGCGACGCGGCTCGACCTCGTGCCGACGGGCGCGTCGGATTGCCACGGCGCACGGTACGACTACCGACTGGGGTGCGAGACGACCCCCGTCGAGCTCGTCGACGAGCTGTGGCGGCGAGCCGGGGCCTGATGCGTCTCGTCCGCATCGCGGATCGGAACGACGCTCGCCTGCGGGACTTCCTCGATCTGCGCGACACCCAGATGCGTGCCGCCAGAGAGCCTGCGGACGGGTTCTTCCTTGCCGAAGGCGGCGTGACGATCCGCCGGGCGCTTGCCGCGGGGTACGAACCGCGGGCGGTGCTGATGGCCGAACGATGGCTGCCGACGCTCGAGGATATGGACGTGACCGGGTACGTCGTGCCCGAGGACGTGCTCGAGGCAACGACCGGGTTTCCGGTGCACCGCGGCGCCCTGGGGAGCTTCGCGCGACGGCCCCTGCCTGCCGTCGCCGAGGTGCTGGACGGCGGCGCGGCGTGCGGTCGTCCTGGAGGACCTCGTCGATCACACCAACGTAGGGGCCATCGTGCGGTCGGCGGCCGCCTTCGGCTGGGACGCGATCCTGGTCACCCCGCGGTGTGCCGACCCCCTGTATCGGCGAGCGATCCGCACGTCGATGGGCGCGATCTTCGCACTGCCCTGGACGCGCATCGATCACCGCCTCGGCATCGAGGAGTTGCACCGCGCCGGCTTCTCCGTGGCGGCGCTCACGCCGGCCACCGACGCCATGCCGATAGATGCCGTCGGCACGGCCCCGCGTCTCGCGATCGCGGTCGGGAGCGAGGGACCAGGGTTGTCGACCCGTTGGCTCGATGGCGCCGATCTGCGCGTGCGGGTCCCGATGCGAGGCCCAGTCGATTCGCTCAACGTCGCCGCCGCCGCGGCGGTCGCCTTGTACGCGCTGCACGACCGCTAGTATCGCCGCGTGCCCGGGGCCATCGACTTCGTCTTCCTCGATATCGGTGGCGTCCTGTACGACGATCGGGTCTACGCGGAGGCGTGGCGTCGGGCTTTGCGTGAGGCGGGCGGCGCGTTCACCGACGCCGCGTTCGACGAGGAGTACGCGGCATGCCGGGCGGGGCAGGATCGCTCCTTCCGCGTGCGTCTGTCGGCGGCGTTCCTCGGGCCCGACGTCGACCTTGCGGCACTCGAAACGATCGCGTCGCGCCATTGGCAATATCCCCCGACCGCCTTGCACGCCGATGTCGTGCCCACGCTCGAGGCGCTTCGCGCCGCCGGGTATCGCCTCGGGGTGATCGCGAACCAGCCGTCGCAGGTCCGCGCGGCGCTCGAGCGCGACGGGTTGGTCCCCTACTTCGAGGCGTGGGGCGTGTCCGACGATCTCGGGCTGCACAAGCCCGACCCGGCGTTGTTCGTTCGAACGCTGGAACTTGCGGGCGTGCCGGCCCGACGGACGGCGATGGTGGGGGACCGGCTCGACTACGACATGGTGCCGGCGCAGGCGGCCGGTATGCGCACGATCTGGCTGCTGCGGGGTGAGGCGCCCGACGATCCGACTCCGGCGCAGCTCGCCATCCCTGACGTGGCGATCGCCGATCTGACGTTGCTCCTCGACGTGCTCGTCGAGCTCAGCTGAGCTGACGCTGTTTCTGCAGCTCGCTCGCGGCCTTGAGCGCGGTCTGGGAGCGGGCGATGTCGGGCATCTCGTGCCCGCCGGCGAGTTCCTCGGCGGCCCACTTCGTGAGGTCGCGGATCGACAGGATCCCCACGACCTTGCCCGCGTCGATCACGGGCAGGTGGCGGATGTTCAGCGACACCATCTGGTCGGCCGCCTCCGCGATATCGGCCTTGGGCCCGATCGTCTCGAGGTGGCGACGCGTCATGCCGTGCTCGACTTGCACCGAGTGCGGGTCGCCACCTGCGGCGACGAGGTTCACGATGTCGCGCTCGGTCAGGATGCCCGTGAGCGAGCCGTCCTTGCCGAGGACCACGACCGAGGAGATGCCGTTTGTCCGCATGACCTTGGCCACGTCGGCGAACGTGTCGCCGGCGTCCGCCGTCTTCACGTCACCTCGCATGATGTCGCCGACCAGCATCGATGGACCTCCTCGGCCTCGGGAGCGCAAGCCTACCGCAGGCAGGTGGTCCCGGAGATGCCGGGCCGCCCGGCACCGGTTCACGCCTCGCCGTCGCCCTACCGTGAGGCAACGAACGGAGGAGGCTCCGATGACGATGAGCGTGGCACGCAACGGATTCACCCTGGCGCAGGCGATCGCGGTCGCCGAGGAGATCGGGCTGGATTTCGACGTCGAGGGGTTCGGACCGGAGGCCTTCCGCGGCGGGATGGAGGTCGAGCTGGAGCACGGACGTCGTGACTCGCGGACCGACGTGACGCACGATGACCCGCTGATCACTGGCAAGATCGCCTGGGCGCACCTCCTCGAGATGCCGGACTACTACGAACGGCTCGAGGAACTGGAGCGCGCGGCAGCGACCCGCTGAAAGAGAACGCTCGCCGCGGCCTCGATATGATGCGGCGTCGTCTCTGAGCCAGGAGCCCGTATGCCGGTCGAACGCGCCGCCGATCACCCGACCTTCGAGATCGGCGGGAACGTCGTGACGTCGCTCGCCGCCCCAGCCCGGGGGGCCGACGAAGCGGCGCTGTTCCGGATCCACCTGCCGCCCGGCGGGGATTGCCGCCGCATCACCACGATCACTTCGACGTGTTCACCGTGACCGACGGCGGGGGAACCGTGCACCTGGGGGACGAGGTCTCGACGCTCGCGGCCGGGGACTCCTGCGTCGTGCCTCCCGACCAGGTCCATTGGGTGGAGGCGGGGCACGAGGGCGCGACGATCGTCGTGACGATGCTCGCCGGCACGAAGCTGATCCGCCAGGACGATGGCAGCGTCGTCGTTCCTCCCTGGGTGTCCTGAAGGTGGCGCGGTCCTTCTATCTCGCGGACGTGACCCTCTTCGACGGCGCACGCGTCCGCCGGCGCGCCGGTGTGCTCGTCGAGGGGGACCGCGTCGCGTGGGTCGGTGCCCATGCCCGCGCTCCCCGCGCGGCCTCCGCCGCACGCGCGGTCGATGCGACGGGCAGGTCGCTCATGCCCGGGCTGATCGATTGCCACGTCCATCTGAACTTCGACGGTCGTGCCGATTTCGAGGCCGACGGGGGCGGCACGCCCGAGACCGCGGTGCTGCACGGCGTTCGGAACCTCCGCAGGCACCTGGCGGCGGGCGTCACGACCGTCCGCGATCTCGGCGGCGTCGGCACCTGCGATCTCGCCGCGGCCGTCGAAGACGGTGTCATCGAGGGCCCTCGGGTGATCGCCGCGGGGCGCGCGCTCACGATCACCGGCGGTCACGGACATAACATCGGCATCGCGCGAGAGGTGGACGGTGCCGACGACGCGCGCAAGGCCGTGCGCGAGCAGATCAAGGGTGGCGCGCGCGCGATCAAGGTGATCGCCACCGGGGGTGTGCTCACGCCGGGCATCGACGCGACGTTCACCGCCATGACACCTGAGGAGATCGGCGCGGCGGTGGACGAGGCGCACAAGTGGCGCGTCGGGGTCGGCGCGCATGCGATCGGCGGTCCGGGCATCACGGGAGCCGTGCGGGCCGGCGTCGACTCGGTCGAGCACTGCGTCCAGCTGGATGCCGCGACGGCGAGGGACATGGCCGCGCGAGGCACCTTCCGGGGACCGACGCTCTCCGCCTTGATGGGGATCGTGGATGGTGCGGGCGTGCCCGCGTATGCGAAGGACAAGGCGACGGCCCTCGTGGACGACGCGCACCGCGGACATCGGGCCGCGCTGCGGGCCGGCGTGCCCCACGTGTGCTCGACCGATGCGGGCACGCCGTTCAATCCGCACGGCAACGCCCCGAACGAGATCGCGCGGATGATCGAGTGGGGGATGCGGCCCTTGGACGCGCTCGTGGCCGCGACGGCCAACGGAGCGTCGCTCCTGCGCATACCCGACGTCGGCACGATCGCGCCGGGATTCCTGGCCGACATGGCGCTGTACGACGCGGATCCCCTCGAGGACATCGCGGCGCTCCGGTCGCCGCGGGCCGTGTGGAAGGGTGGGGTCAGGGTCTAGCGACCCGCGTCACTCGCTCGATCAGCTCGGCACCGCGACGGATGTCCGCGAGCTCCTCGCTCGTGAGACCCGCGAGACCCTCGGCCAGCGTACGGACGCGCTGTCGTCGTCCCTTCGTGAGGACCCGCTTGCCCGTGGCCGTCGCCTCGACCAGGACGCCGCGCGCGTCGGCCGGATCAGCCCGCCGCCGGACGAGACCGTCGCGTTCCAGGCCGTCGACCAAGCGGGTCATCGTGGGTGCCGCCACGCCCTCGGCCGTCGCCAGCGCGCCGATCCCGATCGGTCCGGCGAAGACGACGACCGAGAGCGCGGACAGCCGGGGAGGGGAGACGCCGAGTGCGTCGTCCTCCGTGCGCAGGCGACGCAACAGGTGCAGGGCCGCCGAGTGGAGCCGATCGGCGACGGCCTCGACCTCTCGCGTTGGGGAAGTTCGCCTTGACGCGGTCATCTGTATTTGCTTAGCCTAAGCAAATACAGAGCCTAGTGGGAGGATCCGACCATGGCAAGCACCGAGGACGATCTCTTCGCGTTGATCGCGGCCTCGAACGTCCGCGGCGTTCGCGCGCTGCTCGAGGAGCAGCCGTGGCTCGCGACGGACCGCGACGACGACGGCGTCTCCGCCCTCATGCGGGCGCGCTATCAGATGGACCGCGGGCTGGTCGCGGCCGTCCGCGAACACGTCGAGGCGTTGGACGTGTTCGAGGCCGCTGCGTTCGGCGACCTCGACCGGTTGAGCGAATTGTTCGCGGCGGATCCGGAGCTGGTCGACGCCACGAGCGGCGACGGCTTCACGCCGCTGCACCTCGCGGCGTTCTTCGGACAGACCGATGCGGTGCGCCTGTTACTAGCGCGCGGCGCCGCGCCGGACGTGCGAGGCCAGGGGTGGATGACCGGCACGGCGCTGAGCGCCGCCGCGGCCGGCGGCCATACGGCGATCGTGCTCCTGCTGCTCGAGGTGGGAGTCGATCCGAACGTGCAGCAGGCGCAGGGGTTCACGCCACTGCATGCGGCCGCGCAGAACGCGGACCTGGAGGCCGTGCGGGCCTTGCTCGGCGCAGGCGCCGACCCGTCGATCGTGACCGAGGACGGCGTCACGGCCGTCGAACTGGCCGAGCAAGCTGGCGACCTCGTGACGGTCGAGACGTTGCGAGACGCGCTCGGCTGAGGCAGATCAGGCCGCGCCGTCGGACGCGAATCGGTACTCCTGCGATTGGGAGTCGCAGGGGTTGCCGCGGCCGTAGCGCACGACACCGTCGGTGACGTCGGCGATGCACCAGAATGCCGTGACGGTGGTGCGGCCCTCGGCCTCGTGGCGACAGAGCGAGTCGGGCGCCTGCTCGTGATCCGACAGGAACCCCTGCAGCACGTCCATCGTGATCGAGCCCGCGGGCGCATCCCTGAGGAGCTCGGCGGCCCGCGCGTAGCGACGCCCCGAGAGGTCCGCGTACGCAGGGTCGCCCTCGTAGGCGAGCATGGACCCGCAGACGTAGTGGTTCGTGTGAACGAGATGGCCCTCCGCATCGGCCGAGGTGACCTCGGCGGCGGTGGCCGAACCCTCTACGTTGGCGACCGCCCCCGCGGCGTCGACGAGCACGTTGTTGTACGAGGAGGCTCGCTCGGGGTGCAATGCGACACCAACCATGTCCGAGAGCGTGCGCTCGCGCAGCATCGCCCGGACCTGGATCTCGCGAGGGATGCCGATCCGTTCGTCGTTGGGACTCAGCTCGTTCCCGGTGAGATTGAGTCCCGCGTCGTTCCAGCCGACGCTGATCCAGATCCCATTGCCGATCGTGAGGATCGTGGGGTCGCCGTTGCACGTGCGCTCGATCGCGATGAGGTCGTGCTGATAGCGCCGCGACATGTCATTGTTGTGCGCGGTCAGCGTGTGCCCGTCCGCGGTGGCGGGGGCCACGGCCACGAGGTCGCTGCAACGCCCCGCGATCGCCGCTCCGGGCACGCCGACGGTGCGCGGCTCGTACCAGATCTCCTCGATGCAGCAGGCCCACAATGCGCGCGGATCGACGTGTGCCGCGTCGGCGCAGCCCTCGAGCTCCTCGAAGAGCCACGGCATGATCGGACGCGTCACGTCGGCGTACCGGTCGGCGAGCGAAAGTTGTTCGGCGACGGACCGGCCCTCGAGGAGCGTCCATGCGTCGGTCGCGCATTCTCGTTCGATCGTGTCTCGGCAGGCGAGGCCGATCGCGGCGCCGACCTCGGCGTAGGTACCCGCGACCCGCAGCAGCGGGATCGTTGGATCCGGTGTCATGGACGGCATGCTACGCCCGCTCACGCCGTCAGCGTCGAGAGCAGTTCGCCGTAGGCATCGAGGTACCGGTCGACGTCGGCGTCCGTCGTCGGGACCGGGCACGTGGGACCCGCGCCGGGAAGTGCCTCCCAGACGCCACGGTTGGCCATCCAGACCCGCAGCAGGCGCGTGAGCTCCATGTCGGTCAGGGCGTGCGCCTCGGCGCCGGTGCGAGGTTGCGGCCCGTACCACTGGCCGCTGCGCGGGCCGAACCGGATGGTCGTCCACGGGAGCCCGACCAGGGCGATCGTGTCTGCGATCCCGTCGGCCAGGCGGGCGCCCGCGGCGGCGGCGCGCGCGTAGGCCTCCGGCACGAGGACCTCGGTCAGCGTCGCCCGCGCCGCCGCCGCCGACAGCGGGTTCCCGAACAGGGTGCCGCCCGTCGCGACGTTGCGCTCCACGTCGAGCTCGGCCGCCAGCGCGGGCGTCACGCCGTAGGCGCCCATCGGGATGCCGCCGGCGACCGCCTTTCCGATGGTGAGGATGTCGGGTTCGAGGCCGAGGAGGCCGCACGCGCCGCCCTCGCCCACAACGTGGGAGTGCGTCTCGTCCAGCGCGAGAAACGCTCCGTGTTCGCGGGTGAGCCGACGCAGGTCGTCGTGCCAGCCGTCGACGGGCGCGAGAAGGTGGATGCCGTTGCTCATCACGGGCTCGGTGAGGACCAGTGCGACGTCGCCGGGTGCGAGCGCGTCGGCGAGCGAATCGGCGTCGTTGAACTGGGCGATCCGCACGCGACCGCTCACCCCCTTCGACAGGCCACGCTGCAAGGGGTGCTGCGGGCTGGCATCGCGGTCCACGAGTCCTTCCTCGAAATGGCCGTGGTAGTGGCCTTCGAACAGGATCACGACGTCGCGGCCGGTGACCGCTCGGGCGAGCCGGATCGCCTCGGTGTTGGCTTGGGTGGCCGAAAGCGTGAACTGCCAGTGGGTCTGGTGGGGATAGCGCCGGGCGAGCTCCTCGGCGACCGCGATCGAATCCTCCGTGGGCAGGAGGAACTGCGTCGACAACCCGACGCGCTCCCGCACGGCGCGCACGATCTCGGGCACGGCGTGCCCGCAGAACATAGCGAGGTCGCTCGCGTTGAAGTCCACGTAGGTGAACCCGTCCACGTCGGTGAAGCTCGAGCCCTCCCCACGATCGATGTAGATCGGCTGATCGTTGTCGGAGGCCATCCACGCCATCGGCGTCCCGTTGGGCATGTACGAGCGGGCGCGGTCCAGCAGTGCCATCGTCTGCGGCCGGTCTCCACGGAAGCGCGCCAGCTCGTCGGCGTGCAGACGGAGGATCCGGTCGCGGTCGAGGTCACCGTGTGCAGTCATCCGCGAAGGCTACCCGTGGCGGCGCTCCATCAGCCAACAGACGGCGCGCGTGCCGTCGCGCGTGTCCGTATCGAGCACCTGGCGCACCTTGACGAAGCCGACCTTCTCGTAGGCGCGCTGCGCGCGAAGGTTCGTGACCTCCGTGGTCAGCGCGATCCACGACGCGCCGAGATCCCGCTCGAGGTGGCGGCACACGAGGTCGACCGCGCGCGAGCCGATCCCCTGGTCGATCAGATCGGGCTCGCCGATGTGGATGTCGACCCCGTAGGTGTCGGCGTCCGCCCCGATGTCGATCGTCGGATCCTCCTCGAGGTACGGGAGCCACCGGTAGAACTGCAGATACCCCGCGGGGCGGCCGTCGACCTCGATGATGCAGGCGGCGGTCTTCTCGTCGCCGCGCACCGACGGCCCGTATTCCTCGACGATCTCCTCGTACGTCGGCGCGGGATCGTCCGGGTCCCACCAGTCGTGGACGTGCGGTTCCGCGCGCCACCGGACGAGGAGCCGGTAATCCTCCGGATCGTCCTGCATCGCACGGATCGTGAGGTCTCCCTCGGTGACGATCACCATGGGAGCAAGCGTGTCAGACGAGACGGCTACGGTCGAGGCATGGACACAGACGATGAGGCGACGGAATGACGGCCGAGGCGTGGGCGGTGTCGGTTGCGGCGGTCACGATCGGGGTGCTCGCCGGCCTTGCGATCGCCCTGTGGCGGCGCCCCGTCGAGGAGGTCGACGCGGCCCTGCGAGGTCAGCTGGCCGTGCAGTCCGCAGAGCTCCGGCGTCTCTCAGACGCTGCGGCGCAACGTGAACTGACGGCCGAACAACTCCGGCAAGGCCTCGACGGCGCCCGTCGCTCCCTCGAGGAGCTCCGGATGCGCGACCAGGAACGGCGCGTCACCGACGGCGAGCAGCGCGAGGTCGTCCGCCGGCTGGCGACCGTGCTGGCGGGTGGCGCGTCGAAGGGGCGTGCCGGCGAGCACGTCCTGCGTGAGCACCTCTCGCACCTTCCGCCGGGCATGCTCACCTCGGACTTCCGGGTGAACGGCAAGGTTGTTGAGTTCGGCTTGGTACTGCCCGACGGGCGCCGACTCCCGATCGACTCGAAGTGGACGGCGCTCGCCGAACTCGAGGCGCTCGAGGCCGCCACCGATCCGGTAACGCGCGACCAGTGTGCGCGCGCCGTCGAGAAGGCCGTGCTGCTGCGGACCAAGGAGGTCGCGCAGTACCTCGACCCGGCGGTGACGACCCCCGTCGCCGTCGCTGCGGTGCCCGACGCCGTCTACGCGGCGTTGCGCCGCGCCCACGCCGACGCGTTCCGCACGGGCGTGATCGTCGTGCCGTACTCGAACGCCTTGCCCATCGTGCTGTTCCTCTACGAATTGGTGCGCCGCTACGGCGACGCCGCGGACGTCCAGGCGAGCCTCGCGGAGGTCGGGGGCGTGCTCGACCTCATGGAGGCGATCGTCGAGAACCGGTTCGCGAAGGCAGCCACGATGCTGACGAACGGGGCCGATGAGTTCCGCTCGCAGCTCGGGAAGGCACGCGGCTCGATCGCACGCGCGCATGCGGCGGACCCCCTCGACGAGGAGTCCTCGCCGCTGACCGTCGTGAACTGAGCATCAAGGCCGACCGGAGGGTGGGCCGATACTGGCGCCATGAGGAGCCGGGGTCTTGCCTCGATCGTTGTGTGCGTGGTGTTCGTCGGGATGTGTGCCACCGGCGCGAGCGCGCGATCCGAGCGCCCGCGACCGGTCACGAGGCTCTCCTCACCGGTCGCCTGTCCCGGCTGCTGGCACCCAGGTCTGAAGGTGTCGTGGCAGTGGCAGTTGGCCAACCCCCCGAAGGCCTCTGCCCTCCTGGACGTCAAGATGTACGACGTCGACGGATTCGACGCCTCGGCTTCCCTGATCGCCGCCATGCACGCACGCGGCATCAAGGCGGTCTGCTACATCAGCGCGGGCTCGTGGGAAGACTGGCGCCCGGATGCCGGCGACTTCCCCTCGTCGGTGCTCGGCAAGTCGAACGGATGGCCCGGGGAGAGGTGGCTCGATATCCGCGACCTCGCGACCCTGGGCCCGATCATGCAGGCGCGTCTGGATCGCTGCGAGCACAAGGGTTTCGACGCGGTCGAGTTCGACAATGTCGACGGATATCAGAACCGAACCGGCTTCCCGCTCTCGGGCAAGGACCAGCTCCGCTACGACGTGTTCCTGGCGAACCAGGCGCACACGCGGGGGATGTCGGCGTTCCTGAAGAACGACATCGATCAGGTGGAGACCCTGCTGCCGTACTTCGACGCAGAGTTGAACGAGCAGTGCTTCCAGTACGTGGAGTGCGGCAAGCTCGTTCCCTTCGTCGAGGCCGGCAAGCCGGTCTTCAACGTCGAGTACAAACTGGATGTCTCCCAGTTCTGCGCGAAGGCCAACGCGAAGAACTTCAACTCGCTCAAGAAGCGGCTCGCGTTGGACGCGTGGCGTCGGCCGTGCCGCGGCGCCTAGCCCGCCCAGAACGCCCGCAGGGTGGGATTGCTCCGATCCTTCGCCGACAGGGACAGGCGCTCGTCGATGATCGGCCAGGCGACCGCCAGGTCGGGATCGTCCCACGCCACCGCGGGGTAGCTGGCGTCTGGCGACCAGTGCGCGTCGACCAGGTACGCGTACACGGCTGTGGCCGAAACTGCCTGGAACGCGTTGCCGAGACCGGCCCCCACGAAGAGCGCACGGGTCCGGTCGAGCTCGCCGCTCCACACCGTGCCGGCGGTCGGCGAGTCGGCGCGCAGGTCGGCGATCGCGGCGAACACCGCTCCTGCGGCGACGTGGACGAGCTTGCTCCACGGCTCCGCGTGGAAGCCGCGCAGGGTTCCCTCGGCGGACTCCGAGACGTTCCACTGGACCGGCGCGAAGGGCGGGAGCCCGCGTCTGACGAATCGCTCGGCGTGGAACACCTCCCGGAACGAGCCGCCGGGGCGCTCGGTGTCGTCCCGTATGTCGAGGTCGATGATGAACAGTCCGTCGATCGGCCCCGGGGTCGCGCGCATCTCCACAGCTGCAGCCTAATCGCCGCACCGGCTGTGGCCACGTGACAGTTCTACCCATCAGCTGCATACTTACGCATCAGAATGACTACGTGGCGAGTCGCTGTGCTGGGTGCCTCCGGATACGCCGGGGGTGAGCTGGTCCGGCTGTTGCATGAACATCCATCATTCGAGGTCACTTTCCTCGGCGGGATGGGGTCGGTCGGCCTGTCGCTCGCCGAGAGCCAGCCGCATCTGACGGGTCTTCCGGCGGCCGGACTGCCGATCCAGGAGATGGAGCCGACCGCCATCTCGGCGGCCGCCGACCTGGTCTTTTCCGCCTTGCCCAACGGGAGTTCCGCAGACCTTGCGCCCGCGATCCTGGACGCGGGCGCGCGTGTGATCGATCTCGCGGGTGACTTCCGCCTCGACGCATCGGCGTATCCGGAGTGGTACGGCTTCGATCATCCGTCGCCGGCGTGGCTCGGAAAGGCCGTCTACGGTCTGCCCGAGTTGTTCGCCGATCACGTCCGCGGTGCGTCGCTGATCGCCAACCCCGGATGCTTCGCCACCGCGGCGATCCTCGCTTGCGTGCCGCCACTGGCCGCCGGGCTCGTGGAGGCCGGCGTGATCCGAGTCGACGGCAAGACCGGCGTGTCCGGCGCCGGGCGGGCGGCGCTCGAGTCGACCTCGTTCGGCGCCACGGACGACTCCGTGCGTCCCTACCGCTTCCCGCGGCATCAGCACACACCGGAGATCGAGCTCGGGGTGGCGCTGGCGACCGACCTGGATGTCTCCGTCCTCTTCGTCCCACACCTGGTGCCCGCGGTGCGCGGCGTCGTCGTGACCTGCTATCTGACGGCCGCGGAGGGCGCCACGACGGAGGCGCTCACCGACTGTCTCGCGGACGCCTACAGCGGCGAACCGTTCGTTCGCGTGGTGCCGGCCGGCGCGATGGTGGATGCCAAGCGGACCCGCGGCACGAACATGATCGAGCTGCAGGCGGTCGCGGACCCTCGGACCGGTACGGCCGTCGTCATCGGCGCGGTCGACAACCTGGTCAAGGGCGCCGCCGGCCAGGCGATCCAGAACGCGAACCTCGTGGCGGGCCTTCCCGGTTCGACGGGGTTGCCGACGACGGCGGTGTATCCGTGAGTGCGGGCGCCTCATGACGGCCACGCACCTGCCACCCCAGATCCGCGAGCGGACCGTCGCGAAGGCGCGGACCCTGCTGGAGGCCTTGCCCTTCATGCGGGAGCATGCCGGTCGCGTGCTCGTGTTGAAGTACGGCGGCGCCGCGATCGACTCGGCGGGCCTGGCCGCGACCTTCGCCGAGGATCTCATGTTGCTGCGGTCCGTCGGCATCAAGCCCGTCGTCGTGCACGGCGGCGGTCCGGCTGTGACGCAGATGTCCGCCCGCCTCGGCATCGAGACGACGTTCGTCGACGGATTCCGGGTCACCGACGCGGAGACCCTCGATGTCGCCACGATGGTCCTCGCCGGGAAACTCAACACCGACGTGGTGGCGGCACTCGTCGCCGGCGGGGTCGACGCCGTGGGTCTGTCCGGCGTCGACGGGCGGCTCCTGCTCGCGCGCAAGCAGGAGGGTCCGGATCTCGGGTTCGTGGGCGAGGTCGTGCACGTCAAGGCCGATGTGCTCGCCACGCTGCTGGAGAGCGCGTTCGTGCCCGTCGTCGCGTCGATCGCGATCGATGAGCACGGCCAGGCGTACAACGTGAACGCCGACGTCGTCGCCGCCGAACTCGCGGTCGCGCTGGACGCCGAGAAGCTCGTCTATCTGAACGACGTGCCTGGACTGATCGGGCCCACCGGCGACCTGCTGAGCGAGTTGTCTGCCTCCCAGGCGAGCGAACTGCTCGTCACGCCGGGCGTCGTCGACGGCGGGATGGTTCCGAAGCTCGAGAGCGCCGTGCGTGCGCTCACGGGCGGCGTCGGCCGCGTGCATCTGGTCGACGCTCGCGTGGAGCACGCGGTGGTGCTGGAGCTGTTCACCCCCGAGGGCGTCGGCACGATGATCACGCCCGACGCCGAGGTGCGCGAGCCGGGCGGGGGGACGCCGTGAGCGGGCACGTCCGATCGCGCACACGCCGCCACGAGACCATCGTCGAGCTCGTCTCCACGGAGCGTCTCGGCTCGCAGGAGGAGATCCGCGCGCGGCTCGCCGAGCTCGGACAGGCAACGACGCAGTCAACGATCAGCCGCGACCTCGAGGAGCTGGGGCTCGCGCGCGTTCACGACGCCGAGGGTCTCCGCTACGTGGTACCCGGCTCGCCGTCGTCCGTGCCTTCGCTCGGCGCCCTGCGACGCCTGCTGAACGAGTTCGCGCTGTCGTGGGTCCGCACCGATGTCGGGCTGATCGTGCGAACCCCGCCCGGCGCGGCCAACGTCCTCGCCGAGGGCATCGACCGCGCCCGGCTCGCGGAGGTCGCCGGCACGATCGCCGGCGACAACACGATCCTCGATCATCGGTCCCACCGGCGTGGACGCGGCGGCGATCGAAACGACACTCACCAAGTCATGGAGGCGAGCACGATGGGAATAAGGCGGTTCTCGCATACAGCGGCGGGCTCGACACGTCGGTCACGATCCGGTGGCTCGCCGAGCGGGATACGAGGTGCACGCGGTCGCGGTCGACGTCGGCCAGCAGGAGGACTTCGAGGCCGTGATCGAGCGGGGCCGCCGGCCGGCGCGGCGAGCGTCCGCGTGATCGACGCGGTGGAGCGTTACGCCGCCGAGTATCTGACGAAGGCGATCAAGGCGAACGCGATGTACGAGGGCAAGTACCCGATGGTGTGCGGGCTCGCGCGGCCGCTGCATCGTCGAGGAGGTGGTCGCGTCGCGCGCGAGGCCGGCGCCGCCACCGTCGCCCACGGCTGCACCGGCAAGGGCAACGACCAGGTGCGCTTCGAGGTCGGCGTTCGCCGTGCTCGCGCCCGACCTGACGGTGCTGGCGCCGATCCGCGACGCCGACATCCCGCGCGAGAAGGCGATCGGGCTGCGCGGCGGAGTGGGGCATCCCGGTCGCGACGTCGGCGACGACGTACTCGATCGACGAGAACCTGTGGGGACGCACCGCCGAGTGCGGCCCGCTGGAGGACCCGTGGGTCGCGCCGCCCGAGGACGCGTTCGCGCGCACGGCCTCGCCGCCGGACCGGCCAAGCGAGGCGGCGGAGATCGTCGTGACGTTCGAGCGCGGCATGCCCGGTGGCGCTGGACGGCGAGGCGACGGCCCTGCCGGAGATCGATCCGCGCGCTCGACGCGCTCGGGGGCGCTACGGGTTCGGCCGCGTCGACATGATCGAGAACCGCCGCGTGGGCATCAAGAGCCGCGAGCTCTACGAGGTGCCGGGCGCGTTGTCGATCATCGCTGCGCACCGCGCCCTGGAGGACCTCACCCTCGAGCGCGACCTCGCGCACCACAAGCCCGGATGGAGCAGCGCTGGGCCGACCTGGTCTACGACGGGCAGTGGTTCAGCCCGCTGCGCGCAGGCGATCGACGCCTAATCGATGCGACGCAGTCGCACGTGACCGGCGAGGTGCGCCTGCGCTTCGAGCCGGGGACCTGCACGGTCGTCGGCCGGCGCAGCGACGCACTCGCTCTACGACCTGTCGCTGGCCACCTACGGCGCCGACGACGCGTTCGACCAGTCGGACTCCCGGGGCTACGTGCGCTGTACGGCCTCCCGCTCAAGGTGTGGTCGGCGAAGCAGGGACAGGGCGCATGAGCGAGGAGGAACCCGGCCAGCTGTGGGCCGGGCGGTTCTCGAAGCCGCCGGCGCCCGAGGCCGAGGCGCTCGGGCGCTCGCTCGAGGTCGACGAGCGTCTGGCATTCGAGGACGTCGCAAGCGGGGATCGCGCACGTGGCGGCGCTTCGCGACGCAGGTCTGGTGACCGCAGAAGAAGCAGGAGCGTCTCAACGCCGCCTTGGTGAAGGTGCGTGACGCCGTCATCGGCGCGGTCGTTCGCGTTCGATCCGCACGACGAGGACATCCACTCGGTGATCGAGCGAGGGGTGACGGATCTTCTGGGCGACGTCGGCGCGAAGCTCCATGCGGGGCGCTCCCGCAACGACCTCGTCGCGACCGATGTTCGGCTGTATCTGCTCGCGGTGTCGGGAACGATCACGGCGGATCTTCGCGCGCTGGCCCGGGCACTTGTCGCACATGCCCGGGAGTATGCGTCGGACCCGATGCCGGGCTCGACCCACGCACGTGCCGCATAACCCGTGACCGTCGGCCACCATCTGTGCGCACACGCGTGGCCGTTGTCGCGAGATCTCGGCCGGTTCGCCGATTGGAGAGGACGGTCGTCGGTGTCACCCCTTG
>CAWCDA010000006.1:0-6679 GCA_963794065.1 uncultured Actinomycetes bacterium
TCGCGATCGCACGGCTGGGCGGGAGAAGCGCGGGTGCGGCTTCATACCTGGGGTTCGTGTTCGTGGTCGCTGCCGGTCTGGTCGCGATTGCGGTCGCCGGCCAGGTCGCGGCGATCCGCAACGAGGAAGCGTCAGGGCACCTGGACAACCTGCTCGTCCGGCCGGTCGCCCGCGCGCGCTGGCTGGTCGTCCGGCTCGGCGTGGGCGTGGGGCTCGTCGTCGGCGGGAGCGTGCTCGTCGGCATCGCTGCGTGGGTCGGAGCGACGACCCAGCACGCGGGCATCGCATTCAGCGACCTCGCGCAAGCCGGGCTGAACGTCGCGCCTCCGGCCGTCTTCGTATTGGGAATCGGCGCGCTCGCGTACGGCCTGTGGCCCCGGGGCGCGATCGGGGTCGCGTACGGCCTGGTCGTCTGGTCGTTCCTGGTCGAGACGTTCGCGGCCGTCGTCGATTCGAACCATTGGTTGCGCGACACGTCGCCGCTCCTCCACATCACTCCAGCACCGGCGGCATCTCCCGATTGGACGGCAGCGGCGTGGCTCGATCGGACTCGGGCTCGTTGCGGCGGTCGTGGGTGTCGCCACCTTCGGACGACGCGACCTGGTCGGCGCCTGATCACCGACGTCTGCGCGCTTCGTTCTCCTCGAGCCGAGCTTCGACGATCTTCTTCACGAGCGCGACGGGGATGGGCTCGTTCGCATCGAAGCGGATCGTTCCCTTCCCGGTGACGTATGGCTTCAGCTCGTCGCCGAGAGCCTCCATGAGCGCCGTGCTCGCCGGGTAGACGCTGTAGTGGTCCGCGAACGCGGCGTAATACACCAGGATCCGTCCACGGTCCTTGAAGGCCGGCATCCGGTAGCTGATCGTCTCCGTCGCTTCGGGCGCGGCGGCCTTGATAGTGCTCCGAAGTTTCTCGAGCTCGGGACGCGACGCTTCCGGAAGGGCGGCCATGTACTCGTCGACGCTCGTTGGTGCCGCCGTCTCGCGCATCAGGCCGAAGGTCCCCTCGTCCGGTAGTGCAAGATGAACCACGCCATTGGCGAAGCGGCGTTCGTCCAGTAGCTCGAGCTCGATGCGTACGTCGTGAGGGAATGACGGGTGCCGCCCCCACCAGGATCGGCGTCAGGAACAGGTGGCACTCGTCGACCAACCCGGCCGGATCGCTTCGGCCGCGAGGCCCGGACCGCCCACGCTGATATCGCGTGCGGCCGTCGCCTTCATCTGGCGGACCGCGTGCGGGTCGAAGGCGCGCTCGATACGCGTCCTGCTAGCTGGAGGCAGTCTCGAGCGTCGTGGAGTACACGACCTTGTCGGCCGACCGCCAGATCTCGGCGAAGTCGCGGATGACGGCCGGCTGGTCGGCGAGGGGCATGGTCTCCCAGGCGACCATCACCTCGTATATCCGGCGTCCGTACAGGTACGTGCCCACCGCGCGCTCGAGGTCGTTGACGAACGCGTGCACCTCCTCGTCCGGCGCGGCCCAATCGAAGTTGCCATCTCGATCCGAGACGTACCCGTCGAGCGATGCGATCGCCGCATAGATCAGCTTGGCCATGATGAGAAGCCCTCCATCTCCTCGTGAAGCGGATCAAGGGTATCGGGCTCCTACGGTGCCGGCGTCGCGAACGGGGTCGGTGTCATCGTGTTGATGCAGCTCGTGTTCAGACCGTCAACCGACCCCGCCTCGAAGAACGCCGCCACGATGTCTGGCAGGCACCCGAAGCCCCCCACCGTGTGACCGAGGGCGGGGACGGCGATCGCGAGACCGTTGGGAAGTTCGGCTCCGGCGTCGGCCACGTTGGACGGTGGATCCTGCGGGTCCTCCATCCCGTTGAGCAGCAGGACCGGTACATCGGATCGGACCGGTTGTGCATCCCCGGGCAGCAACGACGCCTCGGGCATCAACCTGCACCCGAGGCGCGCCGAACGGGCCGTGTCGAGTTCGCTGCTCAAGAGATAGGAGCCGGCCCCGAGGTGCGCGGTCTTACCCGGATCGAACCTGGCCCATCCCTCCGCACACGCGATCGACCAATACATCACCATCGCCTGCGCCGACGTGCTCGGATCCTCACTGGCGTCCCGGATCCGCTCGGCGATCGGTTCGATCGTTCCCGTCGCAGCCTGGTGCAGGACCAGGGGCACGTCGGCGCTGTCGCTGGCCACGAGCAGGGAGTGGATCTCCCCGGCGAGGGCCGCGGCGTTCACCACGATCGGCTCGTGCGTCCACGGGTCGCGGAGGGCGGTGCGGACCGGATGCTTCGCCAGCCGAGCTATCGCGCGCTCGAGATCGCCGGCCGGATCGGGGAACGCCGCGTGGCAACGGGTGTCGGCCGCGCAGCGTTCGAGCACCGAGTCGAGGGCCGCCTGGCTGCTCCGCGGTATGCGCTCGAAGATCGGGACGTCGAGCAGGGTTCCCCCGTCCAGCACGACGGACCGGACATGCGACCCGTGCTGTCGCAGGTAGTACTGGGCGAGCGTCGCTCCGTAGGAGCCGCCGTAGAGGTCGATCCGGTCGTATCCGAGCGCGGCCCGCACATCGTCGAGATCGTCGGCGGCTTGGGGGCTCGCGTAGAAGCGAGGGTCGGCATCGAGTCCGGCCAGGGCTTGATCCAGCCACGCGGCGAGCGTCACCGACATCTCGTGCCGCGAGAGTCCGGAGAGGTCGGGAGTGTCCCGCCACAGCAACTCGTTCGAGCCACCCGTGCCTCGCTGGTCCACGAGCACGATGTCCCGGTCCCAATGGACGATCGGGAACAGGTCCGGCGCGCCCCACCAGCTCTGCGTTGCCGCGCCCCCCGGCCCCCCGGCGAGGAAGAAGACGGGATCCGGCGCCGGGTCGGACGCCACCGCCGGAACGACCCTGACGTTGAGGTCGATCTGCCGCCCCTCGGGGTGGCTCCGGTCCTCCGGCACGGTGAGGCTGCCGCACACCGCCGCGTCCGGCCCGCAGGCAAGCATCGGTTCGCCGTCCAAGAGGAAGCTCCGCTGAGTGGTCGCGCTCGTCGGTGTCGCCGTCGGGGGCTGGGCTCCCGGGGCCCCGCTGCAAGAGGACAGCGTGATCAGGAACGCCGCCACGATGCTGAGACGGGTCGACCTCATGCCTCCGCCTTTCACCTCGCAGACGCAGCATCCCTGGCGCTGGCGAGCCGAGCATGGGTCTTCAGGACCGGATCATCTGGGACCGTCGCCCGATCGATAGGTTGATTCAACGCGAGGTCTGCATGAGCTCGTCGAGCACCTCGTCGAACGGTGCGGTAACGGACGTGTGTCCGTGGCCGGGAAGGATGTGGGCCTTCGCACCCGGGATGTGATCGGCGAGCCATCTCCCGTGCTCGACACGACACAGCTGGTCGAGCTCGCCGTGGCGGATCGTCACCGGCACGTCGATGTCCCGCATGTGGAATCCCCATGGGCGCGCCGACGCCACCGCGTCGTCCATCCACCCGTCGACGCCCGCGGCGCCACGCCGGATCGAATCCGCCAGAGCATCCGCGAGCCCGGGCGAGCGCGCGAACGTGTCTCGATCCGCGGCTGGAGCCTCGGGCGACTTCGGGAAGTCGCTGGCAGTCAACGTGGCGAGCCCCGCCGCGGCTTCCTCGTACTCAGACCGGAACGATTCCGCGGATCCGGTCGCGAGGGAATCGGAGCTCCTCTCGCTGGTCCTCCGGGAACCACTGGAACCACTCCGCTCCCACCTCTTCGAGGGGGGAGTCGCCGGCGAAGACGACGCACGAACGCACCCGCTCGGGGAGCAACGCGGCACAGGCGAGCGCGCCCGGCCCACCGCCGGACCAGCCGGCCACGAAGAACGTCGATGCCCCGAGATGGCCGGCAAGCGCGGCGGTGTTGACCGCCTCCTGGGCGACGGTGCGACCTTCGCTGCGGGTCGAGCCTCCGTACCCCGCGCGCGAGTACGACGCCGTGGCGATCCCTCGAGCGTCGGTGACGGCCGTGACATGGGGGAACAACGCGGCAGCGCTCGGCGTGCCGACGTGGAAGATGAGCCACCCTGAGGGATCGACCGGACCCGTTCGGCAGAACTCCAACGAGCGGCCGTCCGCGAGCTGGAGGGACTCCATGTCCACGCCGAGAGCCTAGCTCGGAGCAGGCGTCCTACGTCATCGGCTCCAGCACGAACACCGGGATCTGCCGGTCCGTCTTCGTCTGGTACTTCGCGTAGTCGGGCCAGGTCTCGACCGCGCGTTCCCACCACACCGCCTTCTCGTCGCCGACGACCTCGCGCGCCGTGTAGTCGAGCTTGGTCGCGCCGTCCTGCAGCTCGACGTGCGGGTGCTTCTTGAGGTTGTAGTACCAGACGGGATGCTTCGGAGCGCCGCCGAGCGACGCGACCACCGCGTAGACGCCGTCGTGCTCGACGCGCATCAGGGCGGTCTTGCGGAGCTTGCCGGTCTTCGCGCCGACCGAGGTCAGCACGATCACCGGCCTGCCGCGGAGGTCGCCGCCTTCCTCGCCGTTCGTCGCCTCGTACAGCTCGGTCTGCTTCCGCGACCACGCGGACGTGCTCGGTTCGTACTCACCCGTCAGAGGCATGTCCCGCTCCTTTCCGCTCCCACTGGTCCCAGGCATTGACGATCCGCATCCCCACCCGCTCGTAGACACCCGTCGCTCCCGTCGGGTTCTGCGCATCGACGCTGACCAGCACCCGGCGGATGTCGCGGTCCGCGAACGTCGCGAACGAGCGACGGAGGAGGGCCGCTCCGGTCCCGCGCCCCCGATGGGAGGCCGAGACCGCCAGGTAGTCGACCCAGCCACGATCTCCGGCCGCGCTCGCGGTCAGCACGCCGACCGGTACTCCTCCGTCCCGCGCCAACAGCCAGAGCGTCGGGTCGTACATGGGGGTGCCCGTCTCCTCCTCGACCCACCGATCGGCGCTCAGCCGAGCAATGGCTGCTGGGCAGCATGGTGGTGGCGCTGGCGATGGCAACTTTCATCTGGCTCGTTCTCGGCCCCGCACCGGCAGCCCCCGCCTATTTGACCGCCGTCGTCCTGCTCATCGCCGCGCTTCTCGCTTCCCTGTTCATGATGCTCCGGGTGGGCACGACCCGCAGGCAGATGGAAGCCGCGCTGCACGGCCGCGCCAAGGCCGAACAACACGCAATAGAAGCGCTGCGTCACAGCGAGGCGCAATGGAAGGAGGTATTCGAGCACAACCCGGTGATGTATTTCATGGTCGACGCCGCCGGCACCGTCCTGTCCGTCAACACGTTCGGCGCTGCACAACTCGGCTACGCCGTCAGCGAATTGCTCGGGCAATCCGTGCTGAAGGTCTTTCCTGCCGAAGAGCAACATGTGGCCCAGAGCAACGTTGCCATATGCCTGAAAAACATCGGCCAAACCCACAATTGGGAGATCTGCAAGGTTCGCAAGGACGGTTCGTCGCTCTGGGTTCGTGAAAATGCCAAGGCCGTGCGGCGGCTGGATCATCAACTGATCGTCCTGATCGCATGCGAGGACATCACGGAACGCAAGCTGGCCGAAGATGCGCTGCGCCAAAGTGAAATGTATCTGGCCGAAGCCCAGCGATTGAGCCGCACCGGCAGTTTCGGCTGGCGCGTCGCCAGCGGCGAACTCATCTGGTCGGAGGAAACATTCAGAATATTCGGCTACGACAGCGCCTCCTCCATCAAACACGCCACGGTCTTTCAACGCGTTCATCCAGACGATCGTTCGCGCGTGGAACTGACCATCGACCGCGCGTCCCGCGACGGAAAGGATTTCGCGCACGGATATCGGTTGCTGATGCCCGATGGTTCGGTCAAACATGTCCATGCTACCGCGCATGCCGTAACGGACGCATCGGGCGATATCGAATTCGTCGGGGCGGTGACGGACGTCAGCGCCGCAAGCGAGCCGAAGCGGAATTGCACGAAGCGCAGGCGAACCTCGCGCATGTCACGCGCGTGACGGCACTGGGCGAACTGGCCGCGTCGATCGCCCATGAAGTGAACCAGCCGCTCGCCGCCGTCGTCACCAACGCCGCCGCATGCCTGCGCTGGCTCGACCGCGAACCTGCCAACGTGAAAGAAGCGCGCAGCGTGGCGCAATCGATCGTCAAGGACGGCAACCGGGCGGGCGAAGTGATCCAGCGCGTCCGCGCGCTCGCGAACAAGACGGCCGATCAGAAAGTGCCGCTCCATATCGATGACGTCGTCAACGAGGTCATCAGCCTCGTGCAGCATGAGCTGTTCAGCCACCGGGTGGCGCTGCGACTGGAACTTGCCTCCGCCCTCCCCGTAATCCTCGCCGACCGGATCCAGCTGCAGCAAGTCATCCTCAACCTCGTCATCAACGGGATTGAAGCGATGCAGCCGGTCGAGGAACGGCCGCGCGAACTGGCGATCCGGACCCAACAGGATGAGACGGGCCAGGTTCTGGTCATGGTGAGCGATTGCGGCGTCGGGATCGCCGCCGAGAATGCCGATCGGCTGTTCGATGCTTTCTTCACCACCAAATCCAGCGGCATGGGCATGGGGCTGTCGATTTGCCGCTCGATCGTCACCGCGCACGGCGGACGGCTGTCGGCCTCTGACAATACCGGTCCCGGCGCGACGTTTCAGTTCACCTTGCCATTGCATCAGGAGGACGATACGTGACCGGCCGCCCAGCATCGCCTCACACCCTAGCAATACGTAACTGAAAGTTGAAGGCGTCACAAAAC
>CAWCDA010000007.1:0-5589 GCA_963794065.1 uncultured Actinomycetes bacterium
CGACGGCCTGACGCCCTCGCTGATCAACTCGGTGTCGAACACGCCCGACATCACGGTGCAGAAGGTCGTCTCGGACTGGTGGCTGAACCTCGCGTTCAACTTCGGCGGGCAGAACGCAGACGCACACCCGTTGCCGGCGCTGCACGATCTCACGGTCCGCAAGGCGATCGAGATGGCGATCGACAAGAACGCGATCGTCAACAAGGTGTACCAAGGGGCCGCCACACGGGAGATACGATCGTTCGACCCGCCTCGGCATTCTGGCATCTGGACATCCCGACCGATCAGGAGATCCCGTTCGATCCGGCGGGGGCCAACGCGATGTTGGATGACGCCGGGTACGTGGATACGAACGGGGACGGCGTTCGGGAGGATCCGACGACCGGCGATCCGCTCGAACTGCGCATGCCGGCGTCCTCCGACACGACGGGCGCGGTCGAGGCGGGCGAGTTGATCGTTGGCTTCCTGAAGCAGATCGGCATCAAGGTGGACCTGCTGCCCGCCACCGACACGAAGATGAACGACTACTGGGGCTCGGGAGACTTCGACGCCTACATCTGGTACTGGAGCGGCGATCCGGACCCGAACTATCAGCTGTTCGTGTTCACGTCGGAACAGTGCGGCTCGTGGAGCGACGGCTGCTGGAAGGACCCGCATTTCGATCAGCTGTACGAGGAGCAGCGCAGCATGATGGACCAGTCACAGCGGCAGAAGCTCGTGCTCGAGGCGCAGCAGTACGAATACGAACAGGTGCCAGGCGTCGTGCTCGCGTATCCCAACTGGCTCGAGGCATATCGGAACGACCAGTTCACGGGGTGGATCCCGTCGCCCGGACCTCAGGGATACCTGCTCGCGACCTACAACTACGACACGCTGCTCGCGGTCAAACCCGTGGCTGGCGCCTCGACGAGCGGAGCGACGTCCGTGCCTGGATGGGTGTGGGCCGTCGCCGCGATCGCGGTTGCGGGGATCGTCGTCCTCGTCGTGCGCCGCGGTCGCCGCACCGAGCCCGACGAGGCCTAGGACGTCGACGGGATGGGGTCACGGCGGTACCTGCTCAGCAAGACGCTGCAGGCGGTCGTGACCCTGTGGTTCGTCCTGACCTTCAACTTCTTCCTGTTCCGCGTGCTGCCCGGCGACCCGGTGGCCGTCCTCGCGCGCAGCGAGAAGCTCACCCCCGAGGACGTCGCGAGGCTGCAGCACGATCTGGGCCTGGACCGCCCGATGCTCCAGCAATACGCGATCTACATGCGACAGACCCTCACCGGCGACCTCGGGCAGTCGCTGCGCACCGGCGAGCAGGTGAAGGACATGATCGGCGTCCGGTTCTTCCCGACGGTCGTCCTCGTGGGGCTCGGCACGCTCCTCGCGAGCTGGTTCGGGATCGTGATCGGGATCCGGGGGGGCTGGCGCCGCGGCAGCCCGTTCGATACGACGTCGCAATACGGATCCTTGATCCTCTACTCGATGCCCGAGGGCTGGCTCGGCATGCTCTTGCTGCTGTTGTTCTCCGGATGGCTGCATTGGTTCCCGGCCGGCGGCTACACGACGCCGGGCCTCACCGGTACGGCGAAGTTCGTCGACGTGCTCGATCACCTGTTCCTGCCGTTGCTCACGCTCACCCTCGGCTACATCGGTGGGTACGCGATCGTGATGCGCTCGGCGATGATCGACACGACGCACGAGGACTTCGTGCTCACGGCCCGATCCAAGGGCGTGCCCGAGCGGCTGATCCGCAAGCACCACGTCGTGCCGAACGCGTTGCTGCCGGCATTCACGCTCATCTTCCTGAGCTTCGGCTTCGTGCTCGGGGGCGCGATCGTGATCGAGAGCGTCTTCTCCTGGCCGGGCCTGGGCTACCTGACGTACACCGCGATCCAGAACAAGGACTACCCGGTGATCCAGAGCGTCTTCCTCATCGCGAGCGCCGCCGTGATCCTGGCGAACCTCGTGGCCGACATCAGCTACGGCTACCTCGACCCGCGGATCAAGGAGGCCTGAGGTGGCGACGGTCGCAGCCCGTCCGGCCAGGGTCAGCGCGTGGCGCAGGCGGCGTGCCACGATGGCGGGGCACTGGAGCACGTTCCGGGCGAGCCCGCGCGGTATGACCGGGCTCGGCGTTCTCGTGTTCTTCATGGCCGTCGCGATCGCGTCGCCCCTGCTCGTGAGCGACGCCGACCTCGACCCTGCGCTCGCAACCGGACCGCTGCACGCGCCGCCGCAGGCCGGGTACCCACTCGGGACCGACAACTTCGGCCGCTCGGTCCTGGACCTGCTGATCGCCGGCGCGCGCGTCTCACTCCTGGTCGGGA
Organism: uncultured Actinomycetes bacterium; assembly: GCA_963794065.1. Classification (GTDB taxonomy): domain Bacteria; phylum Actinomycetota; class UBA4738; order UBA4738; family HRBIN12; genus AC-51. Next base: position 2,313 of record CAWCDA010000007.1, read on the forward strand.
TCACCGCGGCGATCGGCGCGATGGTGATCGGCGCCGTCGTCGGGATCTCCGCCGGGTACTTCGGCGGCACAAAGATCGACACGGTCCTGAACGCGTTCACCAACTGGTTCCTGGTGATCCCGTGGCTCGCGCTGGCGATCGCCCTGGCCTCGATCCTCGGCGCCAGTCTCACGAACGTCATCGTCGTGATCGCGGTGACGTCATGGGCGGCCACGGCGCGGCTGGTGCGCGCGCAGTCGCTCACGGTCAGAGAACGGTTCTTCGTGGAGCGATCGAAGGCCCTCGGCGGCACGAACCGGCATGTGATCACGCGCCACGTCCTGCCCAACGTGTTCCCGGTGCTGTTCGCGAATACGATCCTGATGGTGGCCCTCGCCATCCTGTCCGAGACGACCCTCGCGATCCTCGGCCTGAGCGATCCGATTGCGATCTCCTGGGGCAAGACGATCGAGGCCTCGTTCACCGCCGGCGCCGCGACCGCGGGCTGGTGGTGGTGGCTGATCCCCCCGGGCGTCTGCATCGTGTTGGTCACGTTGGCGTTCACCATGGTGGGCTTCGCGCTGGACGAGATCCTCTCGCCGAGGCTCCGGCAGCGGTAGACGGGCTCGACAGGCGGCGCCGACACGAACGCACCGACCGACATAGGGTCGTCGTATGCGACGTCTCGCGATCTTCGCGCTCATGGGCCTCGTCGCGTGCACCCGATCGTCGACCGAGGGGTCCGCCGCGTCGACGTCACTCACACCGGCGTCGGTCACCCCGACGTCGACCTCGCTCGATGCGACCGCGGTGGCGGGAGACCGTCTGGTCGTGCTCCGCGACGACGGGAACCTGGTCACGATGGACCCGAACGGCGGGCACCTGCTGGCGCTGACCACCGACGCCGGACCCGAGGTCGTCGTGGACCAGCCGGTGGCCTCCCCCGACGGGCGATCGGTCGCCTGGGTCGAGCTGCGCGCCGACGGCCCGCACGTCGTCACGACGTCCCGCGCGGGTGGCAACCGCCGCGACATCCCGTTGTCGGTGGCTCCGTTCTTCCTCGCGTGGGACCCGACATCGACCCGGATCGCCTACCTCGGGAACGCGGGCGCGGGCGTGGGGCTCGGTGTGATCGATGACGCCGTGGTCCAGCCGCGCGATATCCCCGTCGGCGGTGGGACGCCCCTCTACATCGCCTGGTCACCGGACGGCAGCCAGCTGCTGGTGCACGTCGGCGTGGACGGACTCGGGCGCACCGACCTCGTCCATCCCCTGCGGCCGACCGGCGACACGCCGGGCACGTTCCAGGCGCCCGCGTGGCTCTCCGACGGGCGCGAGCTCTTCGTCGCACGGGAGGGCGCGACCCGAGTCGCTCGTCGTGCTGGCGGACGGCGACCGGACGATCCTGCGCCGCTTTCACGGCGGGGCGCTGCTCGAGCCGAGCCCGACGGCACCCGCGTCGCCTACCGTCTGGACGCCCCGAACGGCGCGGAGACGGGTGTCTTCGTCCAGGATCTCGATGGCGGACCGCCGACGCGCGTCACCGGCGCGGAGACGATCGCCTCCTTCTGGTCCCCCGACGGCGATCGACTGCTGCTCCTGACCGGCGATCCGAACGGTGGTCCGTTCCGGTGGCGCGTCTGGCAAGGGCGCGAGCGATTCGTCGGGCAGCCGTTCGTGCCGAGCGCGACGTTCGCGCGCGACTACCTGCCGTTCTTCGATCAGTACGCCCAGACGATCACGCCCTGGGCCCCCGACGGCTCGTCGTTCGCCTACGCGGGCGAGCAGGACGGCCGGTCGGGCATCTGGGTCCAGCCGCTCGCCGGCGCACCGCGCCTCATCGCCGACGGCGGGTTCGTCACATGGGCGCCGGCGCCCGCCGACTAGCGGCCGAGCGAGCGCAGGGTGTCCACGAGCGCGTCCATCACCCGCTCGATGTGTTCCGGCCCGAAGACGAGCGGCGGTCGCACCTTGAGCACGTTGTCGTGCCGGCCGGTCGAACCGACCAGCACACCTCGATCGCGCATCCCGTTCTTGACGGCGCCCGCGAGGTCAGGGTCGGGTTCCTTGGTCATTGGGTCCCGAACGAGCTCCACCCCGGTGAGCATGCCGACGCCGCGCACATCCCCGATGCAGGCATGCGACCCCATCTGTTCGGTGAGCGCGCCGCGGAGCGCCGCACCGACCGTCGCCGCCCGATCGACCAACTGCTCGTCCTCGATCACGTCGAGGACGGCCAGGGCAGCGGCGCAGGCGACCGGGTTGCCACCGAACGTCGAGAACCACTCGGTGGTCTCCGCCAGGCGCTCCGTGAGCTCCCGGCGCGTGATCACGCCGGCCACTGGGTGGCCGTTGCCCATCGGCTTGCCCAACGTGACGAGGTCGGCGGCGACGCCGTTCGCCACGAAGGACCACAGCCCCTCGCCGGAGCGACCGTGCCCGACCTGGACCTCGTCCGCCACGTAGAGCGCGCCGACCTCGTGCGTCAGGTCCGCGAGCGCACGGACGTAGGCGGCAGGCGGCGCCAGGATCCCGTCGGAGGTGAACCCGCTGTCGACGAACGCGACCGCCGGCAGGATGCCCCGTTCCTGCAGACGCTCGGTCGCCTGCAACAGGTCCTCGGCCGCCGTCGCGGCGACGGTGTTGTCGCGATACGGATCGAGCGCGTCGAAGACCTCGACGTGCGCGGGGCGATACCCGCCGCGCCATTCTTCCGGCGACACGTCCGTGATCGCCTGCGTCACGCCGTGATACGCAAACGAGCTCGCGAGCCCACCGGCGGCGCCGGTCCAGGTCGTCGCGAGCCGCCAGGCCGTGTCGTTGGCCTCGCTCCCGGAGTTCACGAAGAGCACCGTGTCGAGCCCCGAGGCCGGGGGCATCGTCGCGAGCAACCGTTCGGCCAGCTCGATCGAGGCATCGTGCAGGTAGCGCATATTCGTATTGAGGAGCCGAGACTGGCGAGCGATCGCGTCGGTGACGCGCGGATGGCAATGACCGACGACCGGCACGTTGTTGTAGCAATCCAAGAACCGCGCGCCATCGGCGTCCTCCAGCCACACGCCCTCCCCGCGCACGAGGTGCAGCGGACGGTCGTAGGTGAGCGGGGACAACGCCGGGCCGAAGACCGACCGTCGTCGTTCGATCAACGCCGGCGCGGCCGCGATCCGCTCGCCGGCCCGAAGCCGCGCCTCCAGCAGGTCCCGCCCCTCCGTCTCGAGGTACGCGAGCAACGGCCACAAGCGTTCCTCCCACCCACGCAGATACGCGTTGTCGGGTGACGACGCGCGAGCGATACATC
>CAWCDA010000008.1:0-7153 GCA_963794065.1 uncultured Actinomycetes bacterium
TAGCGCATCTAGCTTTGACCACTGTTATCAACACGATCGTCACTGATTGATGCACCAGTGGGACTGGCATCGAGGAAGCGCTGCCAGGCCTCGCCTGGGAACTGTATCCGGTCAGGTTCGAGAGCTGCCCAAGGATGATGTTCACGCCGACCGCGTTGATGAAACCGACCATCACGGCGTTCGACACGTAGCGCAGGATCTTGCCGAGTTTGAGGATCCCGGCTGCGAGCATCACCACACCGGTCACCATCGAGAGCGTGAAGAGCGCGCGGCTCGGGTCGCTACTTTGATGCACGACCGAGACGTCGGCGACGATGATCGCCATAGCGCCGGTTCCTTGAACCGCCATGAACGGCGAAGCCGTGGAAAGAGCACCGGCAATAGTTCCGACCATGTAGCCATACACGCCGCTCAACGGATTCACGCCGGCGAGCAAACCGGTGGCGAGGCCGTCGGGCACGCTTTCGAGTCCGAGCACGACTCCGGCCGTCACGTTCTGGCGAAGAGAGCCGCGCCAAGTCGATCCTTTGCGTTCCTTCAACTCGTAACCCATCGATAGGCGTCTCGAGCAATCCTTCGCACTCAACGGTGACCGCGCAAATCCGGCCTGGTTCGCCCGGGACGTGGCGGAACCAAGTATTTCGGACTGTGCTAGCGTCCGAAGCCTCGAAGTTTCTCGCTCAACATGTCCCTGGCAGCATGTCTCTGGCGGATGCGTGGAAGGGAGTCCCGTGGGCGCACCCGATCGCACCAGCCTTCCGATACGTCGAGAGACCTTCGCGGGCGTTGCCGGCCGGACACTCGACCGATCCGAGCCCGATTGGAACCTGATCGCGCATCCGGCGCCTCCTGAAGGCGCCCCGAACGTTCTCCTTGTTCTGATCGACGACGCCGGGTTCGGGAACCCGAGCACGTTCGGGGGAGCGATACAGACTCCGAACTTCACCCGGATGGCGGATCGGGGGCTCCGGTACAACCGATTCCACGTCACGGCGCTGTGCTCACCGACCCGCGCGGCTCTGTTGACCGGTCGGAACAACCACGCGGTGGGTTTCGGCTCGATAGGTGAGTTCGCCGGCGGGTTTCCAGGCTATTCCGCGATCCTGCCGCGAGAGTGCGCACCGCTCCCCAGGATCTTGCGGGACAACGGCTACAGCACCGCGGCGTTCGGCAAGTGGCACCTGACGCCCGACGGGCAGCAGGGTCCCGCGGGCCCGTTCGACCGGTGGCCGAACGGTTGGGGGTTCGATTATTTCTACGGGATCCTCGGCGGCGGCTCGAGTCAGTACGACCCGTGCTTGGCGGAGAACCAGAAGATCATCGGCACACCGGCGGAGTTCTACGACAAGGACGACCCGTACTACTTCCCCGATGCCATGGCCGACCGAACGATCGGATGGCTCCACGGCGTCCGGGGGCAGGATGCAACCAAGCCCTTCTTCGCGTACTACTCGACTGGCTGCAGCCACGCCCCGCACCACGTCGCGGCTGAGTGGGCCGATCGGTACAAGGGCACGTTCGACCGGGGTTGGGATGTCTTGCGCGAAGAGACCTTCGCGCGCCAGAAGGATCTGGGCGTCATCCCCGCCGATGCCCGGCTGACCCCCCGGGACGAAGCGTTCCCCGCGTGGGACGACGTGCCGGACAAGCTCAAGCCGTTGTACGCCCGCCAGATGGAGGTCTACGCCGGCTATTCCGAGAACGCCGACCACAACGTCGGGCGCGTGATCGATGCGATCGACGACCTCGGCGAGCTCGACAACACGCTGATCATCTGGATCTGGGGCGATAACGGCGCGAGCATGGAGGGCACCGTCACCGGTTCGTTCAACGAGCTGACGATGCAGAACGGGATCCCGCTCACCGACGAGATGCAGCTGCAGCTGGCTGAGCGGTACGGCGGCATCGAGAAGTGGAACACGTCCATCATGGCGCCCCACTACGGTGCGGCGTGGGCGTGGGCCGGCAATACACCGTTCCAGTGGGGCAAGCAGGTCGGCTCACACCTCGGCGGGACACGCGACCCGGCCGTCGTGCATTGGCCTCGTGGAGCGGACAGCGACGGCGGTCTTCGCTCGCAATTCACGCACGTGATCGACGTCGCGCCGACGATCCTGGAGCTCGCCGGCATCCCGGCGCCGACGACGGTGGATGGGATCGACCAGGAGCCGATGCACGGCACGAGTTTCGTCGCCTCGCTCACCGACGAGGCGGCACCGGAGCATCGCACGCAGCAGTATTTCGAGACGGTCGGCAATCGAGCGATGTACAAGGACGGCTGGTGGCTCGCGGTCAAGACCAAGCGCATCCCCTGGGTGTTGACGTCCGAGGCGCTCGGCGCCTTCGCCCCGGGCGTTTGGGATCCGGATGAAGACCCCGCTGAGCTCTATCACCTACCAGAGGACTTCACGCAGGCGAACGATCTCGCGGCCGAGCATCCAGACAAGGTCAAGGAGCTGAAGGACCTGTTCTGGGCCGAGGCCGAGCGTTACAAGGTGCTGCCGTTGCTCGCCACCCTCTCCACGTTCTTCGGCATCCTGCCACCGGTCTCGGAGGAGTCGACTCCGAGTTCCGGGGTGACGTGCAGAACGTGATGCCGGGGATGATCCCGCGGGTCTACAACCACTCCTACACGATCACCGCCGATCTCGTCGTGCCGGAGGGCGGGGCGGAGGGCGTGATCGTCGCGGAAGCCGACCACCTCGGCGGGTTCACGCTCTACGTGAAGGACGGGAGGCTCACGCACACCTATTCGATGATGGGCGTCTTCGTGTTCAAGCAAGTCGCAGAGGAGGACCTGCCGACGGGAGCGGTGACCGTCAGGATGGAGTTCGCGGCGGACGAAGCCAAACCCGCGACCGGCGGAGAGGTGACGCTCTACGTCGATGACCGCCCCGTCGGGAAGGGACGGATGGATCACACCGTGCCGATCCGGTTCTCCGGCTACGCCGGGATGGACATCGGACGCGACAACGGTGGCGTGGTCGACCTGGCGTACGAGAACGAGAAACCCTTCGTGTTCACGGGCACGATCAAGAAGGTCGTCTTCGACATCAAGCCGCACCTGTCCGATCAAGACGAGCTCGAGATGCACGCTGAGTCTCACCGGGGCGAAGCGGCACACGGACTGGCCGGATAGCGGGGGAGACGGAGCGGACGCGATGGGTCAGGAACGGACCGACGTCTTGATCGGAGGGTATCTCTCTCGAGACGCCGCGATGGAGGACTACGAGTCCGTCCTCAACTGCGGGGCTCGCCTCCACGGCGCAGTGGTGGTCAGCAAGGATCTGGACGGAACGGTGGCCGTCGAGCAGACGGATCACATGGTCGAGAAGGGCGCCGCCGGGCTCGCCGGCGTGGGCCTCGTGGTCGGCCTGTTCGCTCCGCCACTCCTCGCCGCCACGGCGATCGGCGCCGCCGTCGGCGCCGCCGGCGGCAAGGCGTTGCACAAGATGACGGGAAGCAAGATCGAGGAGTCGGCGGGCCAAACCATCCCGCTCGGCGGGGCCGGACTGATCGTTGCGTACGGTGACGATGACGCCGACGTGGTCGAACCCGCAGTGACGCGGGCGGTCAACAAGGTGGTTGGCGAAGCAGACGGGCGCCGCGTCGCGGCATTGAAAGAGGCGCTCGCAGACGCGCAACAGCAGATGGCCGACAACGGCTAACGGGAGGGAGACGAGGTCATGTCGGTGACCGAGATGGACGAGATCGGTCCGGTTGACTACATAGTGGTGGAGTTCCCTGCCGGCCAAAGCACCTTCGACGGGAGGATGGCGAAGGAGCTCGCCTCACTCGTTGACAAAGGCTTGGTCCGACTCCTCGATCTCCTCGTGATCCACAAGGACGACGATGGGTCGATCGAAGGGTTACGAGATCGGTACGATCTCGGAGGAGGTCGACGAACTCCGCGAGCTCGAGACCGAGGTCGCCGAGATCCTGGCGGAGGAGGACATCGTGCACCTGGCTGCCTGGATGGAGAACGGGAGCACCGCAGGCGTTCTCGTGTGGGAGAACAAATGGGCGGCGCCGTTCGCCTCGGCCGCACGCCACGCCGGCGGCCAGCTGATCGCGAGCGGGCCGGATCCCGATCCAGGCGATCGCCGCCTCGATGGAGGCAAGCTCGAAACAGGAAGGAGCCTGAGATGCCACTACGCCAGCACGTGTGGCACGCCGCGGAGTCGTCGGGGCGTCCCGTCGCATCGCACCGCCGCCGTCGTCGGGACTGCGGCGGTCGTGGCCCACGGGGTCGATCGGCGACAGGACCGGCGCGACGATCGTCGCGACGGCCGCTGAGGCGGCAGGAACATCCCAGATCGTCCCAACTTCCGAGGAGGACGCGATGAGCCAGAGCCATCTCGTGATCGACTTCCCGATCAAGGCTCCGGCCAACGCCAAGGCGCTGACCGAAGAGCTGCCCGGCGTTGATGCCCGACCTCGCGAGGGCGCAGGACGACCTCGGCACCGTGCATTTCTCCCGGTTCATGGTCGAGGGAGACGAGAAGCTCCTCTTCCTCTCGGACATCGACGGCGAGGTCGACCCGCACATCGAGCGGCTCGTGGAGCGTGCCGGCCCGGTGTTCGACGCCATCTTCGAGCACGTGGACGACCCTCCGGCCACGCCCGTGGCCGATGACCCGCAGAGGGTCATCAAATGGCTGAAGCATCACGTCCGCGAGCCCCTCGACACGTACTTCGCCTACGAGGACGCGTCGGTCCAGGACATCAAGGCGTGCGGCGCGTGCGGCCGGCTTCACCGGCAGCACCTCGCAGAGCCCCTTGCTGACGTACATGACCGTCAAGTCACGTCTGCAGGGCTTCGCCTTGAAGCTGGCCGCGCAGGTCCATTCGAGAGACGCCTACGAAGCGTCGGATTCGCTCGGGACGCTGCACTTCTCGCACTGGGTGCCCTTCGAGCACAACCACCTGGGCTTCTTCACGATCTTCGACGGCGATTTCGACGAAGTACATCCAGGACTTCGCGGAGAAGACCTCGTTCGTCTTCGACGCGGTCTTTCCGCATGTCAACGGCGCGCCACCAACCCCCGTCGCGAAGAACGCCCAGGCGTTCTACAGTGGGCACTGGAGAACAACCATCCGCCCATCGGGTTCTACAGCGCCTATCCCGGCCTCGGGGTCCAAGACATCCGAGCCCTGCTGGCCGATCCAGAGCAAGTCGCCGATCGACCCTGGACCACTGCGTGAGAGGCCCGAGTGGCACGAAGGCGCCGGGCTCTTCGCCGACTGCTTGGTCGAAGCGCCATGAACATCCGGAGACGACGGCGATCCGGAGGCGCGGCGACGTCCGCGCTCGACCTCGCGGACATCCAGGGGTTCGTTCTCCGCGCGTACAGCGATGCCGATGGTGCGGCACTTCCTGTTGACCGTCGGAGATCCGGCACACGCGCGCCGGCAACTCGGACGGCTCGTCAGCGGCGACGAGTCCGACGCCCCGCAGATCACGACCGCCGAGGACTGGCACGTGGGGTTCGCGCCAGGGCCGGTAGACGATCTCGCCGATGCCCCGCGCCGCACGCCCGACTATTGCCTCAACATCGGCATCACCTGGCCCGGACTGGTGGCGCTGGAGATCGAGGAACGCGTCCCGACGCTCTCGTTCAAGTCGTTCGGTGCGTTCATCGAGGGTGCCGCGCAGCGGGCGGAGTTGGTCGGCGACACCGGAGCAAGCTCGCCCCGAGAACTGGATCGGCGGCTTCGGAGGCGGGGACGATCACGTCCTGGTGACGCTGCACGCCATCAGCCCCGAGGCGATGACGCGCTACAGCGACAGGTTGTCCGCCTGGTTCGCCGAGGGCGATGCCTTTCGAGAGATCTGGCGTCAGGACGGGATGGCGTTGATGGAGATGCAGGACGGCCAGCCCGTGCCGACGTCCAAGGTCCACTTCGGATACACCGACGGCATCACGCACGCCGACGATTCGCGGCGGCCCGGAGCGCTATCTCCCCGATCACCAGCAGCCCTGCGAGCCGTGGCTCTTCGTCCTGCGGGAAGACGCTGCGAACTACGAGGTACCCGAGCCGCGCGAGCTCGGCCTGAACGGCAGCTTTGCGGTCTTCAAGAAGGTCGAGACCGACGTCGTCGGCTTCGAAGACTTCCTGCAGTCGAACAGCGACAAGATCGATCCCGAACTGCTGGCCGCGAAGATGTGCGGGCGATGGCGCAACGGCGTTCCGCTCGCCTTGTCACCGGACACGGACAGTCCCGCGGGAGGGATCTCGCCCGAGCAGTTGAACGACTTCGAGTACGTGAATGCCGATGGTTCGGGAGATCCGAAGGGCATCCGCTGTCCCGTCGGCGCACACATCCGCCGCGTCAATCCGCGGGGTCAGCCGGTCGCGGGCCAGGGGCGACCCGGCGGCAGCAACAATGCTCACCGGCTGATCCGTCGCGGTCTGCCGTACGGACCGACGTACGATCCCGACGAGCCGTACGACGGCATCGAGCGCGGGATGCTCTTCCATTTCATCAACTCGAACATCGAGAACCAGTACGAGTTCGTGCTGCGACGATGGGTCAACGACAGCGAATTCGCGGGAGCCGTAAGGCTCGACCCGAAGTCGAAGGATCCACTGATCGGCACGCAGGATCCGGCAGAGAGCGTCTTCGTCATACCCCAGGCGGATGGGAGCCCGCCGATCAAGGTGACGGGTCTCTCGAGCTTCGTGACGACCAAGGCCGCGGCCTACCTGTTCCTGCCGAGCATCACCGCCATCGGGTTCATCGCCAGCCTGTGAGAAGCCCACAGCAGACCGATGTGGCCTGACCGGATGCGTCGCGACGAGATCCTCGGGGGCGAAGGTTAGGCTGCCCGAGTGTCCGCGCCGAGGGCGAAGCTGGAGAAAGAGCAGCGCAAGCTCGTAGCGGGGGTTGCGCTGCGCGCGCTGGCGACGACCGCCATCCTGTTGACGCTGTACTACATCGTGCCGCTGGGAGAGCACATGCACTTCTCGGTGGGGGTCCGGCTCGTCTTCGTGCTCGCCGTGTTCGTGTTGGTCCTGATCTGGCAGATCCGAACGATCGCAGATTCTCCGTACCCCGCCATCCGAGCGATCGAGACGTTGGCGCTGGTCATTCCGCTCTTCGTCCTACTCTTCGCCAGCGCCATGCCCCTTACCCCGGATGCCGTTGGCC
>CAWCDA010000009.1:0-20155 GCA_963794065.1 uncultured Actinomycetes bacterium
TAGAATTCTCGACGCCGACACCGACGCCGGCCCCCACGCCGACCCCCACGCCCGTTGTGGCACCGGTGATCTCAAACGTGGCCGTCATGAGCGTCACCCAGACCGACGCCGGCATCGCGTGGGACGTGAGCCAGTACGCCACCGGCCAGGTGGAGTACGGGACGACCACCACCTACGGCTCGCTCTCAACGCCCGAGAACACGTTCAACTACGACAGCCACTACCAGATCCTGTCCGGGCTGACGCCGGGGCGGCTGTACCACTTCCGCGTGAAGTCGGCCAACGCCTTCGGCACCCTGGCCGTCAGCGGCGACTTCACCTTCACCACGCTGGCTGCCACCCCCACCCCCACGCCGACGCCGACTCCGGCGCCGACCCCGGTGCCGACCCCGGCGCCGACGCGACCGGACCGACCCCGGCACCGACCCCGGCGCCGACCCCGACTCCGACCCCGCCCCTGCAGGCGAGTGGCACGCCCACCTTCGACGACGAGTTCAATGGCGGGACGCTGAACACTGGGGTGTGGAAGCCCACCTACCAAGTGGGTGATCCGGGCTATGGGCTCGACTCCAACTTCCTCGGCAACACCAGCAAGGTTTCGGTAGCGAACGGCTACGCGACGATCACCGCCACCAAGCACGCACCGGACTCCCTCGGCAGGACGTATGACTCGGCGTCCATCGGTACCAATGGCGCGTTCGCCCAGCGGTACGGAACGTTCGAGGCGCGCATCCGCTATCCGGCTGGTCAAGGCGTCTTCCCTGCATTCTGGCTCATCGCACCCGGGGCGCCGACGTCGCCGCCCGAGATGGACATCTTCGAAGCCTTTCCAGCCCCGTCAGGCGCCGGCGGTGGGTCAGGGCTCAACTACCTGTCGTGCGGGCTCAACTCGGTCAACGGGGCGGAGTACTTCCTGTACTACGACGCCCGCGGAGACCTGACCGGCGACTGGCACGTCCACAAGATGGTCTGGACGCCGACGACCATCAGCGTGTACGTCGACGGCATCCTGCGGGGCGTCCTCAACGACGCTGACAAGGTCCCGACACTGCCCGCGATGTACCCGATCCTCACGTTCGCGATGGGCGCATCCGGCTACCGGGTCGATGCCACCACGCCGAGCACGCTCAAGATGGACATCGACTACGTGCGGGTGTCCACGCCCTGATCACCACGACGACAAGGCGGGTCGGGGACGGCTCCACTTGGGTCCTGAGCCAAGAATGGAGCGCGACGATGATCGCGGTCGTCTTCGCCACCGTGCGATGTCTCGCCGCTATCACGCCCATGCTTGTCCGTCCGATCGCCGCCCGCCCATCACAGCCTGAGGGTCGGCCTACTGCTTGTGGCCCGTTCGGCGTACCTGGAGATGGTTTCAGCTGACGTAACCTGCTTGTCGCGGAAACAAGCCCGTCCGATGCCCCACGACCTCAGGTCGCTTGCCGGGACAGATCTCTATGTAGCGATCAGGGCCATGCTGATACGCTCGCTTGAACGCGCAGTCCCGTTGCGGCGGCGGGTCAGAGCGGAAGGCAGACCTGCGTGATCGGTGACCTCTCCAACCATACACGGAAAGGCCTGACGGACCGGATGGCCCCCGACACGCCTGGGCGCCCGGGATCCGACGGGTACGATCCCGGACGTCCGCAACCCACGCTCAGTGTCTGCGTCCCGACCTTCAATCGTCCGGTCCTCGTTCAACGGGCCATCTACTCGATCGTTCAGGCCGTGTCGGGCCGCGAGCGCGAGGTCGAAATCGTCGTTTCGGACAACTCGCCGGACGTCTCCGAACGCGCATGCCGCGAAGCTCTTCGAGGCGTGGGAAGGACCTTCGCTCTACGTTGGCAACCCGCAGAACGTCGGCATTTCCGCCAACTTCAACGAGTGCATCGCACGAGCGTCGGGTCGGTATGTCCTCTTCGTATGCGACGACGACCGCCTCCTGCCAGGCGCCGTGCCGGCGATCCTTGACGCGCTGGCCGATCGGGATACGCCCGAACCGGGTGATTCTGTTCGGAGTGGAGGCCGTAGACGCAGCGGGACGCATCCTCCGGCGGCAGGAATTCCCGCGTGAGGTGTCGCTTGGCGCGAGCGGTGCCCTGTATGGCCTGTTATCGGACAACAGGTTCGCCTTGTTCCCTGGAGTCGTGGTCAGCCGTGACGCGTACGCTGCCGTTGGCCCGTTCGACGCTGGTCTCGGGAACGCGACGGACATCGAGATGTGGGTCCGGCTGTTCTCGCGGTACGGCGTACGTTGCGTTCCGAGAACCATCAGTGCGTATACCGCCCACGCCGGCTCGGCCACCCAGTCGACGGCGTTCGATGGTGATGCTGTCGCGAAGCTCATGGAGATCTTCGAACGTGCACGTAGCACCGGGGTCCTCTCCGCGGAGACGATCAATCGATGTCAGGTTCGATACATCCATTCGATCATCCTCGCCACGGCGTATCTCGATCTGCGATCGGGCGATCTGACAGAAGGGCGGAAGAAGATGGACCTGTTCGACCTGCCGTCGGTCAGGTCCCTTGGGCCATCACTGGCGTGGATGCCCGTGCGACTGACCTTCACTGTGCTCGTCCGGTGTCCGACAGCCGTGGTTCGCCCCTTCATGTCGTGGTTGGATCGACTCCAAGTGGTTCGCCGGGTCAGAGCCTCCGGGAGTCACGGTCGCGGCCGGCTCCGCGCGTGATGCGCCGAGGCCCTAGCAGACCCGACCGACGAGACCTGCCCGGCGCGGAGGCATCGACATCGGGCCCTTGGAACGGCATGGCTGCGGGTCGGCCACCATGAACGGTGGGATTCTGATCTCCTGGTCGTAGAACTCGTCTGCCTCGATCGGGTGTGAACGCTTGACCTTCCTGTTGAGCCGGGCGTCACCGGCTGAATGCCGACGTGGCGATGGAGCGGTTCTCGCATCTCGATCGACGCCCGGGCGTCGGCGGCTCAGCCGATCCGTCGGGTATCATTCGCGCCGGTAACCCGACGTTCAACAGCGAACCGGAGGTGGGAGCCGTCCAATGCTCGTCCGGCTCCGCCGGCTGGCTGTCGCGGCGGTCGTCATCGTGGTTTCCGTCCCTTGGATCACCCCACCCGGATCGCAGCTGACGTTCGCCGCCGAGTGCAACGGCTCGGGGGTCGACGCGGGGATGCGGGCGCTGTACGGGCCGGGCGACCCGGGCTTCGGGTTCGACTCGGACTTCATGGGCGACCTCCGCCAGGTGAGCGTGGCCAACGGCCTGTGCTCGATCACAGCGGTCCGCAAGACCACCCCAAGCGGCCGGATGTACGCCTCGGCGGCGATGGCCACCTACGGCACTTTCGCCCAGCGTTACGGCACGTTCGAGGCGCGGATCCGCTACCCCAAGGGCGCGGGCGTATGGCCGGCCTTCTGGCTGCTCCCCGAGGGCACGGTCGCCACGCCGCCCGAGGTGGACGTGTTCGAGGCGCTCCCGGGCCCCGGGCTCGCGCCCGTCAACGGCAGCTCGGGTACGGACGTCGCGATCGCGACCAACCACTACGCAGGCGGCTCGCCCCAGTACGCGGCCTGGAACGCAGGCGCGGACCTCACGACGGACTTCCACGTGTGGCGCCTCGATTGGACACCCACCGCGCTCGTCGTGAAGGTCGACAGTACCGAGATCGCGACGCTCACCGGGCACGTCCCGACCACCGCGATGTATCCCATCATCAACCTCGCCATCGGCGCGACCGGGTACCGGGCCGACGGCACCACGCCCAGCAGCCTCACCCTGGATGTCGACTACCTCCGGGTGTACTCGCCCTGACCGGGCGCCTCGAGCGGCTCCGGACGCGTCCAGCGACTGCGCCATTGGTGGTGCCCGGACGCATCACCGGGTGACGATTGGGTCTCCCATGTCTGGCCATAAGTCTTAGGGTGATCGGCGGCAGCCGCATCAGGACATGGCCGGCGAACGTCCGGCGGAACCATCGAGGGTGGGAGGGGCCACGGCCACGCAGGACTGGTGGACGTCGCGACGGACCGAGTAACGCCCGCGCCGGGGGTGCGCCGCTCTGACCTCGCGCCCGCGCTCGCGTCCAGCGACCCGGTCGCGCGCGTCCGTCTCAGCGTCTGTGTGCCGACCTACAACCGCCCGGGGCTGGTGGGCCGCGCGATCGCGTCCATCGTGGCAGCCGCTTCGGATGCGGTCGAAGGCATCGAGGTCGTCGTGTCCGATAACTCGCCGGCCGTGTCCGAGGAGGCGTCCCGAAGGGCGCTCGCGGCGTGGCCGGGCGCCTCCCGCTACCTCGGCAACGCCACCAACATCGGCATTTCGGGGAATCTCAACCAGTGCATCGCGACGGCGAGCGGCGACTACGTCATGTTCGTCGCCGACGACGACCGGTTGCTGCCCGGCGCCATCGGCGCGATCTTGGCTGCACTCGACCTCGCGCCGGCCCCGGATCAGGTCCTGCTGTTCGGCGTGGACGCCGTCGATGACGCCGGGAGGATCCGCCGAAGTCAGCGCTTCAACGCCGACACCCGGCTCCTTCCAGGCGAGGCGCTCCAGAGGCTGCTCGCGGGCGGTTTCGCGTGGTTTCCAGGCGTGGTGATCAGCCGGGAGGCCGTCGTCGAGGCCGGAATGTTCGACGATCGCTTCGGGAACATGATCGACCTCGAGCTGTGGGTCCGGCTGTTTGCACGGCACGGCGTGCGGTGCCTGCCCGCGGTGGTCTCCGCCTACTCCGTCCACCGCGCGTCCGCCACGCAGACGATGCCCTACGATGCCGGAGCGATCGCCACGGTCGTCGAGATCTTCGACCGGGCACGGGCCACCGGCGTCCTGCCGGGCCGCGAGATCGATCGCTGCCTGTTGGCGTTCCTTGACCGGCTGATCCTCGGCGGAGCGTACCTACGCCTTCAGGCCGGTGACGCTGCCGGCGCCCGGAGCGTGCTTGCGCTATACGACGTTCCGGAGGTCCGGGCGCTGGGCTCGTCAAGTCGCTGGCGCCCCGTGCGCATGGCGTTCCGGGTGCTCGGTTGGTGTCCGGGCCTGATATTGCGGCCGATGATGGCGGTCGTGGATCGGCTCGACCTCGTCCGACACGTCCGGGTCGCGGAGCGCCGGGCGGGCGTGCCGCCGTCGAGCACCTGAGTCCTCACTACGGACGACCCAGCCCCTCGAGGAATCCTTCGATGGGGGCGCACCTGATGCCGTCAAGCGGGATCGCTAGGCGCCGGGCGAGGCCGAGGAACGCGCGCCGGGCGAGCCTGACCCGCCCGGTCCGGGCGACAACTGCCTCGGATTGACGACGTCGAAGACCAGGCTGAGCGCGCGGTATGGCGCTGCCTCCTCGCCACGGTAGAGCTCGACCCGCACCACCTGTCCCTGGCCTGCCGTGCTGAGGCCGAACCGGATCGTCTCGTCCTGGGATGCCCCGTCGTCCACGACGATCCCGTCGCGCCCGGCGACGCGCCTGCCATCGCTCGAGACGACGATCCGGTAGGCTTGGGCGCCCGGCTCGTGTGAGGCGATGCGGACGGTCAGTTCGACCGGCTTTCCGACGACCGCGGTCGCGGGCACGCTCGCGATCGCGCCGTCGGGCCCGATGAGTGAGAGCTCGGTTGCCTCCGTGGGTGGACTGGTGACGCGAAGCACGAGATAGGCACCGAGGGTGATCGCGACGACGGCCACACCGATCGTCGAGCGGCGAATGACCGGCCGGGCCGCGAGCGGCCGCGCAGTACGAGGCCGAGGGACGCGGGATCCAGGGTGTCGTCGGCGGCGCAACCACGCGACGCCGGCACTCCCCCCGGTGACGGCGGCGACGACCGTGACGACGAGCGGGGCGGTCAGGCCCGGCACCGTCAGGTTGATCACCGGCGCCGCGACCACGATGAGCGCCAGCGACAGGCCGAACGAGAGCGCAGCCCGTTCAGCGGCATCGAGCTCGCCCGGGGGGAAAAGCGCCGCACCGATCGCATAGCCGGGCAGCAGGATGGCGGCAGGAAGCGCGATTGGCAACCGGATCGTCGCCGGCACCCCGACGAAGGCGGCGACGACTGCGATCGCCATGATGACGACCACGAGCAGGAGGTCCAGGTCGGGAAGATCGGGAATGCCAGCCAGCCTCTTGATGGCTGGCCGCAGGCTGCCGCTCTCACCGATGAGCGGGGTCACGGTCGTCTCGACATTCGGCCGCGCCGGGGCGACGTCGCGCTCCCCTGCCCGGTTGGTCATGTGGTGCAGTCTACCGGCCATGGTTGTCGCCCCCGGCGTGTCAGCTGCCGTGGCCGAACGTACACAGTCTGTCCATTTGGCTCTTGACGCTTTGCCGCGATGCTGGGACAGTCGCTCGACTGGGGGGTCGCTGGATTTCGGGGAGTCGCTCGACTTGGGGCGGTCGCTCGACACAGCTCTGTTGCGACCTGCTGGATGGTGTGGTGCCATTCCGCAACACCGATTGGTCACCCTATCGACGGGGACCAACGGGCTATGTAGACTCTGACCCCCCCGCCGGGATATCCGGGGTAGTCGGCGCGGCCCTCCACCGAGGAGCTCTATTAGTGGTCGCGCCCTTGGTCGCCGCGAATTCGGCGACCGATCCTGCTCTGGTCGCGGGCGTGATGCTCGTCTTGTCGCTCGCGCTGGTCATCGCGCTCTTCGAAAAGGCCGTGGCCAGCAACGTGTCGGCGCCCGTCCCGGGCCGTTTCTCCCCGTTCCTGAACCTCGCGGTCGTCCTGTTGGGGGTCGCTTGGATCACGTTCGCGACCGTCCTCCTCGGCCGCGGCCTCGCACCTGCCTGAGATGGTTGCTTCAGCGAGGCCGACCGGCATCCGTGCCATGGTCCCCACATTCGCGCCGACGCCGCGCGAGACGGGCCGCGTCGTCGTCGCGATCCCGGCGCTCAACGAGTCGCGGTCCATCGGCAGCGTCGTGCAGGACCTCGTGCTGCGTGGGTACGCATGCGTCGTGGTCGACGACGGATCGAGCGACCGCACGGGCGCGGCGGCGCGTCAGGCGGGGGCCACCGTGCTCCGTCACCCGATCCCGCTCGGCCAGGGCGCCGCACTGCAGACCGGGATCTTCTGGGCGCTCGCCGACGGGGCGGACGTGATTGTCACATTCGATGCCGACGGACAGCATCGGCCGACCGACATCCCCGTGCTCCTCGAGGCGCTCATGCAACACGACGCCGACTACGCGCTCGGCAGCCGGTTCCTCGGCACGGCGGTCCATGCGCCCGCTCGTCGGCGGCTGCTGCTGACCGCCGCGACCCGGTTCACCCGGATCTCGACCGGGATGCACGTGACCGACACGCACAACGGCCTGCGGGCGATGACCCGTCGTGGTGCGGCGGCGATCCAGCTGCACCAGAACAAGATGGCGCACGCCTCCGAGATCCTCCACCAGATCTCCCAGAGCGGGCTCCGTTGGGTAGAGGTGCCGGTCACGATCGACTACACGCCGGAGACCCTTGCAAAGGGCCAGCAATCAACGGGCATGGTCGCCATCCTCGCAGACCTCCTGATGGGACGGCTCGAGCGGTGATCGACGAGTTTCTCTTTTCCGTGCCGCTCGCCGCGATCTTCATCTACGGCGTGCTCGAGAGGAAGGGCAGCCCGCTCGTCGGGGCAGCCATCGTCCTGGTCACCAGTTCCATGTTGCTGGCAGCCTGGTTCCCGGACCAGGCCACGTCCGTCGGGGTCGCGCTCGGCCTCGACGGACGCCAGACGTTGCTGTTCGTCCTCGGCATGTCGATCGTGCTGCTGATCGTGCTCAACCTGCACCTGAAGAACCGTCGGGTGATGGGTGCAGTCACCGCGCTGACACGTGAGATCGCGGTCGACGGCGCGCACGCGGCGGACGGTGGCACGCGACGCGCCGCCCACGGGCCAGCCACGCTGCAGGCGCCGGTCGAGTCGGTGCGCCCGCAGCAGAAGGTCGCGCGCGCGAAGCCCGCCCGGCAGCGCCGGCCCCGGCCAGCCGGGGCCCTCAAGAAGGAGGAATGACCCGGCCCGCCGCCGCGCCGGGCGACCCCCGCCCGATCGTCCTGGCGCTCGTCGGCTACTATCCCCCCGCGTTCCTCGCGGGCGGGCCTACCCGGAGCATCCCGGGCATCGTCCGGCTGCTCGCCGGGGAGTTCGACCTCCGCGTCATCACCCGCGATCGCGACCTCGGCAGCACTCAGCGGCTGCCCGGCATCACGCCGGACCACTGGATCCCGACGGCTGACGGCCCCGTCCGCTACGTCGACACCCGCGCCCACCCGGCCCTGGGCGTGGTTTTCGCAATTCGCCGGACGCCGCATGCCGTCCTCTACGTGAACAGCGTGTTCTCCGTCCAGTTCGGGTTGCTGCCCCTGCTGCTCAGGCGCCTCGGCCTCCTTTCCCGGCGGGGCCTGGTCATCGCCCCGCGTGGCGAGCTCGACCCCCACGCGCTCGCCTTCAAGGGGATGAGGAAACGTCTCGTGCTGACCGCAGCCCGGTTCCTCGGGCTCACCCACGGCGCGGTGTGGCACGCGGCGACAGACGAAGAGGCGGCGGCCGTCCGCCGCGAGTTCGGTGCCGCGGCAAAGGTCCGCGTGGCCCGTGACCTCCCCGTGCCCCCCGGCGACGCCGGCGAGCGCCCGCCCAAGGAGCCGGGGCGGCTCGCGGTCGCATTCCTCGGGCGGATCGCCCGGATCAAGAACCTGGACCTCGCGATCCGCGCATTCAGGGAGGTCGAGGGCGACGTGACCTTCGATGTGTACGGCCCGATCGAGGACGGCGCGTACTGGGCGGACTGCCTGGCGTTGTCCACCGTGCTGCCAAACGGCGTGCGGCTCGCGCACCGCGGTGCGGTGCCTCCGGATGAGGTCACGGGCGTGCTTGGCCGCCACCACCTCCTGTTCCTGCCTACGCGCGGCGAGAGCTTCGGGCACGCGATCGTCGAGGCGCTGCTTGCGGGATGCCCGGTGCTCGTGAGCGACCAGACCCCCTGGCGGGGGCTCGAGGCTCGACGTGCGGGCTGGGACGTCCCGCTCGGCGAGCCGGAGTCGTTCGCGGCCATCCTGCGGGCGTGCGTTGCGATGACTGCGGCGGAGTACGAGGTCTGGTCCGAGGGCGCGCGAAGGTTCGGACGGGAGATCCTCGAGGACCCGGCGCTCGACGCCGCCTACCGAGCTGTGTTCCGTGCGGCCCTCTCGCCCGTGCCCCTGGAGGTGCCCGCCCGCTAGGGCGCCGGAGCTGCCGGCCCTACATCTGCCGAGCCGTGCCAGGGACCACCTGCACGCGCAGTCAGCGCGTCGCCAGCCACTCCGCGGCGAGTTGGTCGAGCATCGTGTCCCAGCTGGGCGGCCGCCAGCCGGTGCGATCCCGGAACCGCGAGCTGTCGAGGGAGCGGTCGATCACCGGCTCATCGACGGGACGCAGGTCGACGTCCCACGAGAGCCGTGTGGCCAGTCGGCGCAACAGCGAGTCCTTGTCGATCGGGTCTGCCGACACATGCCACAGCCCGTGTAGGGACGGATCAGGGACAACCACGTCTCTGACGACCTCGGCGAGCGCTCGCGTGCTGAGGCCGCTGAAGATCGCGCGCCGGAAGCCCTTGAGCGGCTCGGTCCGATGGGCCGCGAACCATCCGAGCAGGCCCGTCGGCTGCCCGAGCTGCCAGCCCACGATCGAGGTGCGGATCGTGAGCACGTCGTCGCGGTCTACGACCTCGCCGAGGAGCTTGCTGCGGCCATAGAGGTCCTGCGCGTCGGGACCGTCCTCCTCGCCATAGTCGCCGCGGACGCCGCTGAACACGCAGTCCGTGCTCACCTGGACGAGGCGTGCTCCGCGCGCAGCGCAAGCTTCGGCGAGCAGGTGTGGCCAGAGGCTGTTCACTGCGATCGACGGGATCGCCGCGTGGGCGGCAGCGAGCTGCTTGACGATCCCAACGGCGTTCAGGACGACGTCCGGCCTGGCACTGTCCAGGAGTGAAGCAGCTGAGGCGCCGTCGCCGGCGTCCAGGCCGCCGAGGACGCGGTTGCGGGGCACGCCCAGATCGGGCAGGGCGCCCGGATCCCGGCAGGCGGCCCAGACCTCCGTCTCGGCCGCGAGCACACGCACGGCTTCGTGCCCGAGCATGCCGGTGGCGCCGACGACGAGGACGCGGGTCACGCCATCCCCAGCACGATCTTCGTCACGACGTCCGCGACGTTCGTGGCGAGGTACTCAGCGGGCGGCGTCCACGTCCCGCGAGAGCGCACCGCCAAGTCGATCGCCGGGAGAATCCGGTCCGCCTCGACACCGGCGAGGATGTTGCTCCCGCACTCCACGGTCTCAGGCCGCTCGGTGACGTCGCGCAGCGTCACCGTCGGGACGCCGAAGATGCAGCACTCCTCCTGGACGGTGCCGCTGTCAGACAGCACGCAGTGCGCCGCCTGTTCGAGTCGCACGAAGTCGAACAACCCAAGCGGCGGGACGAACCTGACCGCTCCGCCGTCGATCCCGAACGCTCGCATCCGATCCGCGGTACGCGGGTGGAGTGACGCCACGGCGGGCATCCCGAATCGATCGACCGCGGCGTTCAGCGAGCTGACGAGCGACTGCAGGCGTGCTGGTTCGTCGACGGTCTCGGCACGATGGACCGTGACGAGGAAGTAGCCACCCGGCTCCACGTCGAGGTCCTCGAACGGCGTCGCGGCCGCGATACGGTCCGAGTAATGGTCGAGGACCTCGCGAATAGGGTTGCCGGTCACGAACATCCGGTGGCGCTCGATGCCCTCCCGCACGAGGTTTGCCGCGCTCCTGTGCGTATACGGGAGGAGGACCGAGCTGGAGTGATCGATGACCCGCCGGTTGATTTCCTCGGGAACGCGGTCGTCGTAGCAGCGGTTGCCGGCCTCCATGTGCACCACGCGGATCCCCATCCGCTTTGCGACGAAGGCAGCGAGGCCGGTATTCGTGTCGCCGAGCACGAGCAGCGTATCCGGGCGCTCGTCCGCGAACAGCATCTCGACCCGGCGAGGATCTGGCCGACCTGATCGCCGAACCCGGTGCCCCGGACGCCCAGCTGGACATCCGGTTCGCGCACCCCGAGTTCGCGGAAGAACAGGCCCGCAAGGCGGTCGTCGAAGTTCTGGCCGGTGTGCACGAGGCGGTGATCGGCCGCGCCGTCGAGCCGCTCGATGACGCGCGAGAGGCGGATGATCTCGGGCCGCGTCCCGAGGAGCGGTGAGGACTCGCGTCATCGCGCCAGCCACGCCTCCGCCCCGCAGCGCCTCGGGAGGATCCGGCGGCGCAGGAATGCGCCAGCTCCTCGCCCTCCATAGCGTCGCTCGCCGAGCCGTAGTCGCCGGTCAGCGCCGCGGTTCGCGACCGGGGCCGCAAGCTCGGGGAGCATCGGGCGGACCGCGTAGTAACCGGACCCAGCGTCGACCGTGCGCGTGGCCTCCTCTTCCGAGATCAGGATCTCGTGCGATCTTCTCGCCGGGCCGGATCCCGGTCACGACGGCTCGATGTTCCGGCCGCCAATCAGGGACGCGGCGAGGTCAGTCATCCGTGCGCTCCGGCAGCGCGGCACGTAGGTATCGCCCGGCTTGGCCGCGCCGACCGCGGCGAAGACCGTGTCGACGGCGTCGTCCAGGGTCAGCAGGAATCGGGTCATGTCCCGGCGTCGTGAGCGTGACCGGGCCGCCGGCCGCAATCTGATCGAGGAACAGCGGGACGACCGAGCCCCGCGAGCCCAGCACGTTGCCGTAGCGGGCGACATGAACCGAGTCGCGGGACGGTGAAGTTCGCGTCGATGAACACGCGCTCCTGAATCGCCTTCGTCATGCCCATGACGTTGACGGGCTTGCACGCCTTGTCCGTGGAGATCCCGACGACGGTCTCCACCGGCAGGTCCGCCCTCGCGATCGCGGCCGCGATGTTCACCGGGCCCTCGATGTTCGTCCGGGACGCCTCCCATGGGAAGTACTCGCAGCTCGGCACCTGCTTCAGGGCGGCCGCGTTGAACACGACGTCGGCGTCCGACAGGACCCGCCGGACCGTTCGGTAGTCGCGGATGTCGCCGATCACGAACTTCAGCCGCTCGCTGCGAGTGCTCGAAGATGATCTCGTCAGTCGCCGCGCGACGGTGCATGAAGTCGAGCCGCATGTAGTGCTGCTTGGCCTCATCGCGGGAGAACACCGTGACACGCTCTGGGAATGCCTTCCGCGCCGGTCAGGAGGCGGCGGGCGAGCACCTGACCAAGCGACCCCGTCCCACCTGTGATGAGGATCCGCTTGCCTGCGAACATCTCCCTCCCCACGACCACCCTCATCTGGTGCCGGCTCTCCCGGTCGTCCACCGCGCGAGCCGTCCCCCCTGGTGCGGGTTCGCACCGCAACGGCTGGCACATGCCGCGATTTCCGGGTACCCCACCATGGTCACGGCGTGCCGGTAGCGTACACTCCGGCTCCCACGCTAACGTGTCGCGCCGACAATTCCAGGCCCTGTACGGGGTCTCGACGAGCGTTGCCGCTAAACGCGCGGGTTGACTCGGGGGCCCGCTCGCCGCATCAGCCATCGCGTCAGCGACGAGCCCGCGGCCGCGGCGGCCACGCCAGACGACGGTCAGGCCATACGTCGTGGTTGCAGAAGAGTGAGCATGGGCCAATCGTCGGCAGCGCCCGAAAACAAGGAACCTGCATGGGGAGGCGCGGCTATCGAGCGGCTGCGCCCGACGTCCGCGGCGAGGTCCGCGCCCGGCCGTCTGCGACGTCCTGACGGTCGCTTCGCTCAGGCCACACCGCAGCCGCCCCTCGAGGACGACGGGCGCGCCGAGCGGCCCAGCCTCCGGATCCTCGTCGTCCAGGAGACGGACTGGATCGCCCGCAACCCGATTCTCCATCACCGGATGTTGGAGGCGATGGCGAAGGCCGGCGACGAGGTGCTCGTCCTCGACCACGACATCCTGTGGAACCGCAGGGGGCGCAGGCCACTCCTCCAGCGGCGCCTCGAGGCGCGGGACGTCACGAAGTTCCATGCGGGCTCGGGGCTCATCGTCGTGCGGCCGGCGATGCTGCGGGTGCCGGGTCTAGCGCGGCCCACCTGGCTGCTCGCCAGCACGCCTCGAGCTCCTGCGCACGTTCCGGCGGAGCCGGCCCGACGTAGTTGTCGCGTATGGCCTCTCGAACGCCCTCGTGGCCCGCCTTGTGGCGGCGGCGTATGGCGTGCCATTCGTGTTCCACATCTTCGACGTGCTCCACGCACTCGCGGAGCCGCAGGCGCTCGCGCCGATCGCCCGGCTTGTCGAGGCGACGCTGCTCCGCTCGGCCGACGCGGTCGTCGTCGGGCACCGGGGCATGTGGCCGTATGTCCGCCGGTTCGGCGTCCGTCCGTCGCGGATGCAGTACATCCCGAACGGCTTCGACCGCCGCCCGGCTGACTCGGTACTCGTCCGACGCGTACGCGAGCGGCTCGGCGTCGGCGACGACGAGGTCATGCTCTTGTTCATCGGCTGGTTATACGATCACTCGGGCCTGCTCGAACTGGCACGCAAGCTGACCGCGGACGACCGGTTCGCGGGCTACCGCCTCGTGATCGCGGGCGACGGCGACCTCCTCGAGGAGCTCACCGCGATCGCCGCGGAACCGGAGCGCGGCGACCGGGTCGTGGTGCTGGGACGGCGCCCGGTGAGCGAGATGCCGGAACTCATCGCGGCCTCTGATGCGGGCCTCTCCGTATCGGACCCAGGCGCGGCTCCGATGCGGCTCGTCGTGCCAGCGAAGGTGGACGAATACCTCGAGCTCGGGCGTCCGGTCGTCGCCACGCGCCTGCCGGGGATGCTCGCGGAGCTCGGCGCATGCGAGGCGATCGTATGGGTCGACCGGGCCGACGGGGCCCTCGAGGCGGTGGCAGCGGCGGTTGGCGATGCCGCCGATCCGCGTCGCGTCTTGCGCCGGCTCGGCGAAGCGGGCGCGGTCTACACGGCCGGCCGGCCGTCGTGGCAGGCCGTCGCGGCTCGGTTCCGGACGCTCCTCGTCCACCAGGCGGGCCGATGAAGGCGATCTCGAACAGGATCTTGGCAGGTTCTCGTGCGCTCTTCGAAATCAGGGGAGCCCGCGCCGATCTGGGGTGCGAGGGCCGATATGGCCTGGTCTCGGGGCGTCGCGACCAGCTGGACGACGTCTGGCTCCGCTCCCCCACCGGATCCCAGCAGAGGCGCCCGTGGGCCCGATTGCTCCGCCGCCCGTGACCGACTCGAGCTTCGCCCGTCTGGTGGCACACGCCCGCCGGCCGCTGTACTCGAATGCGCTCGTCCTGATCGTGAACTCCGGGCTGGCGGCGGCGCTCGGCTTCCTGTTCTGGGCGCTCGCGGCCCGGCTCTATCCGGCCGCGCAGGTCGGGCTCGCGTCGGCGGCGATCTCGCTCCGCCGTGTTCGTCGCGAGCCTCACCCAGTTTGGGCTGCCCTACACGCTCGTGCGATTTGCGCCACCTGATCCGCACGATCGGGCGGTGCTCGCTACAACCGTTGTGGCCGCGGGCGCCGGGGCCGGGGCAATCGGCGGCATCCTGTTCGTCGCCGGGCTTGACATCTGGGGGACGGAGCTCGTGGGCTTCGTCCCGTTGCCAGTGCTGGCGGCGGGGTTGGCCGCGCTCGCGGCGGCAACATGCGCCTCGACAGTGCTCGTGTTCGTGGCCGTGGGAGCACGCGACACCCGACCGGCGCTGATCGGCGGGATCGCGCACGGTGCGGTGAAAAGCGGAGTGGTCGGCGTGCTCGCCATCGCGGCCGCCGGCCTCGGTTTCGGGATCCTGGTCGCGTGGCTCCTTGGCACGGTCGCCGCCGTCGCCGTCCAAGCGTGGTGGCTCCGGACAAACCTCGCCCGTCGGGTGGACTTCGGCCTCCTGCGGCTGGGGAGATTCCTCCATTACTCCGCGGGCAACTACCTCGGCGATCTCGCCTGGTCCGCCCCGGCCCTGCTGCTGCCGCTCGTCGTGCTCGCCACGGTCGGCGCGGAAGCAAACGCGTACTTCTACGTCGCGTGGTCAATCGCGAGCCTGCTTGTCGCGATCCCGACCGCGATCGCGAGCTCGCTGCTCGCGGAGGGGAGTCACGCCGGGGGTGAAATCGGCGAGCACTTCCAGCGCGCATTCCGGTTGACGCTTCTCGTGATGGTGCCCGCGACTGCACTTTGGTGTGCGAGCGCCCCGGTGCTGCTCAGCCTGTTTGGCTCATTCTATGCGTCCGAGGGCGTGGTCACGCTCAGGCTCCTTAGCCTTGCCGCGCTGCCGCTCAGCATTGTCCTCCTGTACCTCACACGCGCCCGCGTCAACCGGGAGATGCGCCGCGTGCTCCTGATCACAGGCGTCACCGGCGGCGGCGCGCTCGTGCTCGGCACCCTGTTCGCCTCGTACGGCGGCGCAAACGGGACCTCGCTAGGGTTTCTCCTCGCGAACACGATCGTGGCTGCCGCCCTCGTGCTGGAGTCGCTCATCGCCCGCCCGGCAACTGACGACCCCGCCGAGGCCCAGCTCACCTCGTCCGAGTGACCGTGACCGAACCGTTGTCGTAGACGACGTTCGCCCTCGCCAGCGGTGGGAGGGTGAGGCCGAGGCGGTGGAACTGGAACCTCATCGGTTCGGACACCAGGAAGGTGTGGGTCGTCGCGCTGGGGGCGCCCACGTCCCAACCGTTGCCGGCGCTCACGTTCCCGACGACCATCGCCCACGCGCCCGCCAAGCGATCGTCGTCACCGATCCACGTCAGACTCCCACGCTGGTTCGCGTCCGCCCAGAGGAGCCCCTGGACCTCGGCATCCGTGTAGAACAGCCAGCGGTTGCTCGCGAATGGGTCGAGCGTGGCCTTCAGGTAGGTGGTGCCGGCCGCGAAGGCGACGAGCGCGACGAGGATCGGCCGGAGCGGCCGCCTGGGACGGCGAGCGACCGCGTACGCCACGAGCGGCGCGGCCAGCGTAGCGAAGACCGAGAATGCCCGGTACTGGGCGTTGCCCTGGAGCGCGCCGGTCCGGTCGCTGACGATCGCGGCCGCCCCTTGGAACGCGAACCCCGCGAACAGGATCCAGAGCATCCAGGTGCCGATCGTCGGGGGCGGGCGGCCACGCAACCAGCCCCAGCCCATCCAGATCCAGATCAGCACGGATGTCGCGAGGAGCGCGAAGTTCGCCGCGCTGAGGAGCAGGAAGATCCCCGTGCTTACCCACGCGCTCGACAGGGTCGCGTACGGGTTCTTGCTCACGCCGCCATTGAGGACGAGGTCCGCAAGGGCACCGGGGATGACGCTCAAAGCGCGGATGCTGTAGAGGATCGGCGGATAGATGATCAGCGTGACCAGGCCAATCATCACGACGGCGGCGACCGTCGTCCAGCCGAGCAGCCTCGAGGCGTCCGCTGCGGCCATCCGGACCGCCGGCCACAGGCGCGTCGCGAGCCACGCGATCGCGAACGCCGTCCCCATCGCCAGCACGAATGACATGCCGAATAACGCGTTCGTGCAGATCAGCGAGTACGCCATGACGAGCGCCAGGGCCAGGTGGATCCTGAACCGCGCCGGGTCGCTTCGTTTGCGCACGCTGCGGACGAGCAGCCACACGGCGATGAACATGAACGCCCGGTCGAGCCGCTCGTGGCTGGCACGGCTGATCGAGAAGACGTACTCCGGCGCGACAAGCAAGAGGAGCGTCGCGAGCCCCGCGATCCGGCCGCTGCCGGTGAGCTCGCGATAGAGCACCCAGGCCGGCACGACGAGGACCGCCGAGATGAGCGGGTACAGGTGCTGCTGGAGCGTGACGACATCGAGGCCGGTGAAGGCGAGGATCGCCGTCGACACCACCTGATAGCCGAACCCGTTCGAGTACAGGTTCGTCGCGCCAGTTTCGAAGTGGCCCGTCGAGACGAGCGACCGAATGGCCTGCGTCATCGAACCCGAGTCGCTCTCGGCCCATCGCCCGTCATAGCGGGTGACGAAATACGCGCCGACAACCAGCCCGAGCCCGAGCAACGGCAGCAATTCCGGCAGCGACCCGAGTACGGCCGGCCGGTGCGGCCGCCATCCTGGAAGAGCGTGGATGCCGAGGGGCTGCACGCGGGGCGCGCCGTAGGGACGGCGCACCACTCCCATGCGACGCCGATCGCCGTGCTCATGCTCGGCCGCCTGCGCGTCGGCAGCGCCATCCGACGTCATACGCCGCCTGACGATCACCGCGGCCAGGACGACGCCGAGGACGAGCAGCGCCGCCACGCCGACGAGGACGTCGATCGGGACCTCGGTCACGCCGATCGCCGAAGGGAGGGGCGCTGCGGCCACCGCGAGGACCCACGGGCCACGTCCAACATGCCGAGGAACAGGCCCGATGCCGGGCGGCAGACCGATCACCACGGATGCGCCATCACCTCAATGCCCGGATCATGCGGGCCGGGCGCGAGGTGACGCCTCGTCGGTTGTCTCGCGGCTCGCGGCCAAAGGATAGACGGTCGGGACGCCGGGCCGGCGCCGAGAGGGCGCCGCCCAGGACGTGCCTGCCCCTTGCGGTCGCCTCCAGCGCACGGAGGCGACCGGCGGTACGATGCGCCACGCCGTCGGGTGGTTCGGGATGAGGGACGCGTGGGAACCAGTTACGACACGAACCGCGAATTGCGCGCGGGCGACGTCGTCCGCGTGCGCAGCGAAGCCGAGATCCTCGCGACCCTCGACGCCGACGGACGCCTCGACGGGATGCCGTTCATGCCCGAGATGCTCCAGCAGTGCGGCCGCGAAGTCCAGGTGTACCGGCGCGCGGACAAGACCTGCGACACGATCGGCCCCGGCCCGCATCGACGGCTGACCGGAACCGTCCACCTCGCCGACCTGCGCTGCGGCGGCGAGGCGCACGGCGGGTGCCAGGCCGCGTGCCTCCTGTTCTGGAAGGAGGCATGGCTCCAGCGGGTCGAGGCCGCACCGGACGCCCTCCCAGCCCCCGAAGTCGCATCCACCTCGGCATCGGCGCTCGAGCGTGGGGCTGGCACGACCCGCGAGATGCTCCTGGCCGCGACTCTGGTGCGCACGGCGTCGCACGAGGACGAAGATGCGTCCGGCCGCGACGCTCCGGAGCGCGACTGCCGCCGCGACCGGCGACCCTGTCTACACATGCCAGGCGACGGAGGTCCTCCGCGCTTCGACTCCCATGCGCTGGTGGGAGCCGGGCCAATACGTCCGCGACGTCCGCTCAGGCAATGCAGGCGTCGTCGAGGTCGTTGGCGGACCTCGTCCGCTGGCTGTTTGTGGCCGTCCACATCCGACTGACGGGCAGCTCGATCCCGTTCGTGCACGGGCGACAGGAGAAGGCGCCGCGTGGCGCGCTCGGGCTGCAGGCAGGCGATCGCGTGCGGGTGCGGAGCCGTGCCGAGATCGAGGCGACGCTCGATCGTACGAACCACGCTCGCGGCCTGTCGTTCGATTCCGAGATGCTCCGCTACTGCGGCACGGAAGCGACCGTTCGGACCCGTGTGGAGCGGCTGATCGACGAGCGGACCGGCCGGATGCGCCGACTGACAAGCGACTGCTTGATCCTCGAGGGCGCGTATTGCACGGCCGCTTACCATCTCGCCTGCCCGCGGGCGATCTTTCCCTACTGGCGGGAGAGCTGGCTCGAGCGCATCGAGTCTCGCGCAGGGATAGCGGCGGGGTCCACGACGGCGGCGGCCGGAGCGGCGGCGCGGGCGCCGAGACCGCCGCCGTCTGATCAAACGGGCCCCGCGACCGACTCGCGACGGCAAGAGTGGTGCGGCCGGACAACGCTCGTTCCTGGCCAACTACGGCGACACCCTCACCGACGCCCCGCTCGATGAGCTGGTCGAGTCCTTCCGGGCGGATACCGCGACCGCCACGTTCCTCGCCGTTCGCCCGGCGAACTACCAGTTCAGCATCGTCGAGACCAATGGCAACCGGCGCGTCACGCGCCTCGTCCGACCGCTCGATTCCGACTTCTGGATCAACGGGGGGTACTTCACGCTGCGCAAGGAGGTCTTCGACGTCATCGAGCCGGGCGATGAGCTGGTCGAGGCGCCGTTCGGCCGTCTGATTGACGCAGGATGCCGCCATACGGCCCACGGCCGGGCGCACACGACCGGGGCCGTGCGACGAAGAGCGACGGCACGCCGTGGCGCCCGATCATCCACATCGAGGACATCTGCCTCGAGGCGCTGCAGCAGCTCGAGGTCCTTGAGCGTGTCGAGGGCTACCCAGAAGCCCTCGTCAGGTTAGGCGACGAGACGCCCCTGCGACGCGAGGGCGGCGAACGGCCCGTCGACCAGCTCGCCCCCGGATCCCAAGGGACGTCGAAGATCTCTTTCCGGAACATGAAGCCCCCGCCGTTCACACAGAGGTCGGCCGTCGCGACGTCACGGAGCGATGTCACTCCAGCCGCTCGCGTCGGACTCGACGACGTGGAACGAGTACGACGGCCGCACGGAAAGGAGTGCTGCGGTCGCGGTATCCGCCCGGAAGGACTCGACCAGCTCATCGAGCGGGGCGTCGGTGAGGGTGTCGCCGTAGTTGGCCAGGAACATGTCCTCGCATTGCCCGAGACTATCCGCGTTGCCACCTTCAATATCCATACGGGCCGAAATAGCTCCGGTGGCGAGAATCTTCAGCTCACGGGCGAGACCCTCCGCGGCTTCGACTTCGTCGGCCTGCAGGAGGTCTCCGATCCGCTGTTAGGCGATGACCAATCGGCTCAACTCGCGACGATGACGGGTATGACCAGCCAGTTCTTCGCCTCCGAGCGGCAGTACTGGCACGATGCCTTCGGCAACGCGATGCTCACGAAGCTGCCGGTCCACTCTTGGCAGCGAACACCCCTGCCGTCGTCGGCCGAGGGCTCGCGACGCAACGCGACCATCGTCCATCTCGGCGACAAACAGCTCACCGTCATCATCACGCACACCGCTCGCCATGAGGATCAGGCGGCCCAGCTTGAGATGGTCTCGCAGCTCTTTCTCGCCCAGCCAGAGCCGGCCATTCTCATGGGCGACCTGAACGCCACTTCGGAGAACCCGATCCTTCAGAGACTTTTGGGGCACGCCGGGCGTGATCAGCGCCATCGATCTGAAGGTGCCCGACCTCTCGGGCAAGCACATTGACTGGATCTTGGTACGCGGCCTAAACGTGCTCGACGCGGGCACGCGCGACCTAGGGGCGTATTGCATGATCCACTCGCCTGGGAGAGCTTCGCTTTGCAG
>CAWCDA010000010.1:0-28695 GCA_963794065.1 uncultured Actinomycetes bacterium
AACAGCTACACGGTGGTTTCGCTCTGCCACTGAGTACCTTCGTGTGACGCGGTATACCCCTGCGTTGTTACGCAGTTTGTTACGCGCTGCTGGCAGCCTGGCGTCACGATCACCAACTGAGGCAGCTGGCACCGCAAGCATCGAACATTCCTTCAGGATGGCCCTGGCCCAGTATCGAGATCGGCCGCCGGCGAAGACTGGGCACATGCCCGCTGCGCTTCCACCTTGCGCCGTCAGCGCGAACCGCGGGCCCGAACGAACAGGGTCCTTAGCCCCTCTGCATGGAGGGAAGCCGGATCCACACTGACAGAGGTGGCGAGGTCGCTAGGAGGCCACGATGGCAGCACGCGATCGAGGCGATCAATCGATAGCCCTTCAGGGACTACTCGACGGCGCCCACCCGTTCGGATGCGACCCGTCGACCCCGCCGTTCCCAGGCGCTCGCCTTGCCATCCATCGGCGGCAACGCCGGGTCGTGTGGCTCTTGGTCTGGGAAGGAGGTGAGTTCTGTGGTTGACAAGAAGAAGGGGAAGGACAAGAGGAAGGACCCGATCCTCAAGAAGAAGGAGGATCGTGGGAAGGAGAAGGGCAGGTAAGCGCTCTTCCCGAGCTCGGGCGGTGCCGCGGGTCTTCGAGGTTGCGGCACCGTCCGGGCCGCCTCTCCGCCGATCCCTCGTCCAGAGGGGCTGACGGGTGCGGACGTGGAACAGCGAGGCGTTGAAATGGCTGGTGCAACGACAACCGCTCCGATGCCGATCCCATGGCGTCGCGTGATCGGATTGCTGCGACCGATCCGGCGGGGAGTCGTGGCGATGGTGGCCCTCACCGTGACAGGGGTTCTCGTCGGCTTGGTTCCTCCTCTCGCCCTCGGAGCGCTGGTGGATGCTCTGATCGAGTCGGACGACGTCCCGGAGGCCGTCGTCCTCACCGGAGTGATCGTGGTTGCGATCTGCGTCGCGTCGGGCGCCTACATCCTCTCCGAGGGGATGTACGCGCGGAACGCGGGACGGCTGTCATTGAGCCTTCGCACCCATATGTTCGAGGGTGCCATCCTCCGGGTGCAGGCGGGACAGGACGTCACGGGGTTGCCCTCCCGCTTCATCTCCGACGCCGAAACACTCGAGCAGGTCACGCTGTACCTGCTGGATAGCGGGATCATGATGCTGGTTTCCTTCGGCATGGCGCTCGTCGCGATCGAGCTCCTGCAGCCGTGGTCCGTGGTCGTGGTGGCGCCAGCGCTCGTGGGCATCTGGCTCCTCACTCGGTGGATGCAAAAGCCGGTCGCGACCGCCGGCCAAAACCGACAGGAAGAACTCGAGAAGATGACCAACTCCGTATCGCGCGAGCTCGTCCGCAGTACGGATCCCCAAGCAACGAGCCGCTTCGGGAGCGCCGCGGAGGGTCTGATGACCGCTGAAGTGCGGCTCGGCTGGCTTCGCGCGATCAACCTCCAGGGATCGGGCGGCCTCGCCAGTCTCGGGCCCATCGCCGTCGTCGTCGCGGCAGCGTTCGTAGGGACACGTCAGATCGGGACGCTGATATCGCTGTACCTGTTGGCTCAAAGCGTCTTCTCCAGCTTCGATGGACTCGTCGATCTCAGCTTGGGGATCCATGGTGTTCGAGGGGCCGTCGCCCGCTGCTTCGAGGTGATCGATACCCCACGTACGGAGGCCGATGTCGCCTTGACCGGATCCGTCTCATGAGGGAGTGGTGGAGATGTCGTCCAGCAAGTTGGAGCGCTTCGTCCCTAATCACTCCACAACCCTGTCCGGTGATGTCGAGGCGTCGAGCCCGCCATCCTCTCGCGCATATGGATGGGTGCCGGCATCGCGTCCCGATCAGCAACGCGTCCTAAGCCGGCGAGGTCGGATGGAAGCGTCCAGACTGCCCTCGTTCATCCGAGAGGCGCTTGAGGAGTTCCGCGCCACCATCGAGAGACACCACCTCGAAGTGCAAGGTCCGCCCTTCTGCATCCGGCAGCCCAGTCGGCAGCATGAGGTCGATGTGGAAGTCGGTTGGCCCGTGAAAGGAGCATCGGCCGCTAGTCGGGTCTCGACGTGCGAGCTTCCGATCAGCCTTGCAAGACGAGGTAGCGAATACAGCGACACTGCCTCATAGCGTCTAGTTCTCACCTCACGGGTGTCCTCGACGGTGACGGCGGCGGGCTGCGCTTTGAGATGCCCATTCGACCGTTCTCACCGTCGAATCCCACTGGCACATTACGTCGAAGCCGGCGTCCGGATCGGCAGGCACTCTCGATGTAGGTGTAGCCGCGGTATCGGCAGCGTTCACTTACCGAGCATCGACGAGCCGGCTCGATCCTGGAAGAGCTTGCGGGTCGGCGTCGACACACCCCTTCGTCTTGTTCGTCACCGCTCCAACGACGACCGCGAGAACGACGATCGCAACCGGGGCCGCAACGATCTGCTTTGTCGTGAACCGCGACGCGGGTCGACCAACTGGCGGTGCATGTGTTGGGGGAAGCGAATTCTCGCTGTCTGCTGCCATGTCACATTCCAGTGATTCTCGGCGAATCTCACACCGGCCACCCGTGCAGCGCGACCATCCGCTCCCGGACAGCCGAAGAAGGCCAGGGGGCACACAGGCAACCGAGTCTCACTCAAAGTCGTCCGTGGCCTGAGGCACGTCAAGAGCCGACGAAAGACCTACCCAGCCTTGGGTATCGGCTGATTGGGGGTCGCGGCCATCGGCCGATGCGGGGACACGGACTGTGGGTCGATGCTGCTCGCGAAGAACCGTAGGGGCTTGAAGCCCAATTAAGGCAGCAGCACACCGAAGCCCTTAGGCCCGGGGACCCCTCGCCCCGGACCCGAGGGCTTCGGTGCATCCCACGGCCATCCCCAAGGAGCCTCATGCCGAGCGACCGCCAAGTGCTGACCCTCGTGTGCGCCAGCTGCGGGCGCATCTTCCCGTCCTCCGTGCAGATGGAGCCGAGCATCTTTGCGCAGATCGGGATGAACAGACAGATGGAATGCTGCCCGAGATGCGGGCGTGCTTCGCGCTACTCGAAGGCCGACTACCTCTTCCGCTCCAGCGATCCCTCGCAATGGGGACAGCCTCCTGTCCTGGGCGAGCACTGAGGCCTAGCCTGGCCACCCGAACAGGGCGACCATCCGCTCCCACACCCGAGAGACCAAGGAGGGGGTACTCCCCCGCCTCCAATGCTCGGTACTCGCGAACCGTGAGACCGCGCAGCCATGCTGCGCGACACTCGCGGAGGCCGAGTCGTTCCCGATCTCGGCGCACCATGTTCGGGCAGGCGGCCGAGCGACGTCACGCCGTCTCTTCGCGACACCACTCGTACAGCGCCTCATACATCGGCGTCTCCAGCTCGATCTTGCGGAGGTCCTCGGTCCCGTGTAGGAGCGCGAAGCCATGGGCTATCGCGTAGAGCCCAGAGCCCTCAGGTGAGGAATCGCGATCCT
Organism: uncultured Actinomycetes bacterium; assembly: GCA_963794065.1. Lineage (GTDB taxonomy): Bacteria > Actinomycetota > UBA4738 > UBA4738 > HRBIN12 > AC-51. The sequence goes on from CAWCDA010000010.1 coordinate 3,447, forward strand.
CGGACACGTCGGCGGCGTGCACGATCTCGGCTAGTCGCACGAGCGCCGCGTCGCCCGCAAGGTTGAACTCGTCGATCAGCACGTCGAACGAGCACTTGCCGTCGCGATGGGTGTATTCGGCTCCCTCCGCGTCATAGGAGTGGCCACCCTCGTTCGCGGCGACGGTGAGTACCTGATCCCTCGCGACGAACACGAACTCCGCGTCGGGATCGATGAACCGCCGGATCAGCCAAGGGCATGCGATCCGGTCCACGTTGGCGTTTTCCCGGGTGATCCACTTCATGGCTCCTCCTTCACACCGGGCCGTTCCCGATCTCGGCGCATCATCTGCGGGTAGGCGGCCAACGAAGGCATACGCCAAGCGTAGCGAGGGTCGCGACAACGCCTTGTCTAGCCCCGGTCCGGCCAGGGGGCAACGTCTACCTCATTGCCCTCGGGATCGGCAAGCGTCCACCAGTCCGGTGCGTGTTCGTCGCTGACGACGCGGCCACCGGCAGCCACGGCCGCTTCCACGCGGACCTTGGCTTGGTCTTCAGGTAGGTACAGATCAACATGGATGCGATTGCGCTGGGGCCGCGGAGCGTCCATCTGCTGGAACCAGACCATCGGTCCCTCGAAGTGTGGGTCCATCAATACCTCGACGCCCTCCACGTATCCGAGGACCGCGGCCCAGAAGGGCATCACGTCATCGATGACGAGCGCATCGATCAGGATCTGGTACGACTGCAGGCCCGTCAGGTCGACGGAAACGCCGAGTTCGTGGGCGGCCGCCGAGATGTCGGCTGCGAGTGCAAGGTCGCCTTCGCTCAGTTCACCGCTGTCGCTCACCTTGAGACGAACGGTGACGCCCCTCGACCGCAGGTCCACATCCGGCTCCCGGTCTGCGGCTTCACTCAGCCTGCTGATCTCTCCTGCGAGCGCCACCCCCTCGGCCAACGAGGTGGTCCGAAAGTGCGTGCAGGCCGCGTACGCCAAGACCCTCCAGTCCAACTCGTGGAACCGCGCTGGTGTGATCGATTCGCTCATGCCCCTCCTCTCGATTCACTTTCCGCACCGCAACAAGGAGCCTAGCGAGTACCGCCGACTCAGGAGGCCCGTAGCCGACGCTGACCTGCAGTTTTCTTGTGGGCGCTGAGGGGCTCGAACCCCCGACCTTCGCCTTGTAAGGGCGACGCGAACCTGCAGGTCAGAGCCCTGTAGCTTCAAGATTCGGCGACACGAGGTCGGTTGAGTGTCGTTGAGTTCCGTCGCGTCGTTGTACCAGTGTTGTGCGGATGACCAAGCGGAAGGATGCTCTTCTGCGAGGCGAGCGATGATCGGAGCCACCTGCTTGCGGCCTCCTCCGACCACCCGGAGAGGACTTGGTCATGCGTACCCCGCTGAAGGTCGTCTCGACCTGAAGATGACGGCCACAGGTGACCTCATAACCCTCAGAAGTGCCCGAGTACAGCTCTGGATCGAGCACGCGCGCTTGAGCCGCGGAGGTCGTGCCGGTCTTGGCCGAGGAGTCCGACGGGCCGTTCGAGGATTACGGCGGCGATCGCGACGGAATCCGCTGCGAGATCTGACGGATGTAGCCAGGCCAAACCTTGGGGCGCCCTGCTTGAGAGCCGCAACGGCTTGCCGCTACGGCTGAGCGCGGAAGGTCAAAGGGCAGAGAGCCTCGTAGCCGGGAGCACAAACCTCTAGCAGGCCACCGACGAAGACGAGGGCCACGTCAACGTTGTCGAGCAGCCTCACACGTACGTGACGGGGGTCCGGGGAGAGAACGACGAAGTCCGCCAGTTTCCCGGGCGTGACGCTTCCGAGGTCGTCCTCGGCAAAGATCCCATACGCGCCACCCATGGTGAGCAGGCGGATCCACTGAATGAGGCCAAGGCGCTGCTCGCGCATGAATCGGGGCGGGTGGTCCCCCGGTTCCGCGATCCGTGTGGTCGCCGAGGAGAGCGCATCCATCACGGTAGATGGTTCGAGGTCGGGGTAGCTCTCGCCGTACGGCGAGTCGGTGCTTCCAATCGCGTGCAATCGCGGGCGCTCGGCGAGATCCCGCCAGCGTCCCATAAGCTGGAGCTGGTCGTGATCGAACACGCGCTGCATGCTCGGCGCCCAGTTGGTGTCGACCCACGTGAGCTGGAAGGACGGTAGGACGCGCAGCTGGCGCATCCGACGCAACTGGTCGTCGCGGAGCGCCACCACGTGTTCGAGCCGGGCCCGGAACGGCCGACCGCCCTCGTCCCCGAACGCGAGATCCAACGCGTCGAGGATCTCGTCGGTCGCGGCGTCGCCGCATGTGTGTGCGGCGATCTGCCATCCAGCCTCGTGGACGCGTCGAACCATTCGCCGGAGCTCGTGACGCCCCCAATGGAAGTTCCCGAATCGCGTCGGGTCGTTCGTCCGCCCTGTCGTCATGTACATCGTCCGAGAACCGCACGCGTCGATGAAGAACTTCACTCCGGCGAGCCGCAGCCTCGGCCCAACCACCTCACCTGGTGCGTGGTCCGAGAACCACATCCCGAACCGTTGGTGCGGCCCGTAGTTGACCGGCAGGTAGGCGTTCACGCGCAGACGGAGGCCGCCCGCGGCGTCAAGATTTGTGAGCTCCTCGAGCCTCGAGTCGTTGACGAACATCTCGTTGAGACTGGTCCATCCGCCTTCGAGCGCCATCTGGATCGCTCTGCGAGCACGGTGGATTCCGTAGAGCTCGCGATCACCGATCCAATGACTGTGCGAGTCGATGAACCCCGGGGTGACGGCATTGCCTTCGAGATCGATCACGGTCGTGCTGGGCCCGGCCAAGGCAAGAACGTCCTCGTCGCTGCCGACGGCCACGAACCGATCACCGGTCACCGCGAGCGCCGAGGCCTTGGGCATGTCGGGATCCATCGTGAGCACGACGGCGTTGTGCACGATCAGATCCGGCGCGGCAGGGCTGTCTTTCGACAATGTCTCGTCGCCGCCCCAACACGCGCTTAGCAGCAGGATAGCGGTGGCCACGCTGGCTACGGCTGCGAACCTCACCTTCATGTGTCGTCTGCCCTCTCGTCCAAGGCGATCCCTCATCTCATTCGCTTTCTGTCATCAAGCCTGGCGCCGAGCACGGTCCGTCATCGTTATGAAACTCGAGCGCATCGGAAGGCGGTCATGTCCTCGTCATCCAACCTGTGTCCGGGGCGTAGTCCGAGGCGAAGACCTCGCCGCCCCTGCTCGCGGAGGCCCACGCACAGAAACTCACCGTCTCCGGATCCAGATCCGCAGGCGCCGAGCCGGTGCCGGTCAGGAAAGTGAAGACCAGCGTGCGGGGGTTGTCACCATCGCCCGGCTTCCATTCGTCAGGGTGACTGAACTCGATAGGAAGGCCGTAGGGGGGCCCGATCTGCTCGTCGGCCTCGCCGGTCCTCAGATCGGTGACCCACACATGGAAGTCGCCTCGTTTTGGCGCGTCGTTATCGATGCCGATCGGGTAGTCCGCAACCCCGTCGCCGGTCGTGTCCAACACCAGGCCATAGGCGATGAACTGCCCCGGTTCGAGGCCCGCTGCCCGTGGTGGCCTGGCCGCCAGCTCGATGACCCAATAGGGTTCGTTGTCAGCGTTGCTGTAGCGCACGAGCGTCACATCGACCCAACCCACGGGGGCGTCGTGGGGGTCTTCCCACGTCCTCCCGCGATGAACGGTCAGGGCGTCGCGCTCTTGCACTGGGGACCAGACCGGCGCTACAGCCGGGCGAAGTTCGGGCAGCGACTCGCCCGGATGCCAGAGACCCGAGGCCTCGAAGCCGAACTCCCGGACGTTGGAGCCGTCCGCATCGGCGATCGCGGAGCACCGGAAGGCGCTGGATCAGAGCGCACTGATCGGCAGTTATGGGATGCGTGAGTGACGCCGTCCGCAACGCCTCGAAGTGTGACGACAGCGAGTACCACCGGTCAGCCGGTCTCGATGTCGTAGCCGTCCTCGACGTCGACGAAGTTGCCGTCGTCGGTGAGCAGGCCGTCGGGGATGGACTTGACCAACTCGGTGCACGATTTCGCGCCACTGTCATTGGCATAGAGGGAGACGCTGTCGGGGTCACCTTCTCTGATGATCAGGGCAAGCAGCTCGCCAACGCCAACATTCGCGCCGGGATCAGCTGTCACCGCGCCGCCGAGGATGACGACACCGTCGGTGTCGGTGTTCGCGCAGTCGACCCTGACCACGACGTCGTTGACCCGGAACTCGCCCGTCACCTCGCCGTTCACTTCCTCGGCGTTGATGTTCAGCGTCTGGCCGGCGAGCCCACGGTACCCGACGAGTTCCACGTTTAGGCCGTTCGCGAGGGTCGTCAGGCCGGCTGCCTCGGCTGCCTCGCCCGGATGCCACGGACCCGAGGCCGCGAACCCGAACGCCCGGACGTTCGAGCCGTCCGCATCGGCGATCGTCAAGCCGTGGGAACCCCCGGGCACCAGGTACGCGATCTGGGACCCGTCGGGCGACCAGTACGGGTTGAACCCACCGGTGATCACCTTCGTGAAATCCGATCCGTCCGGGGCGACGATGTAGATGGCGAGGCTGCCCTGACGGCTGTTCGCCATCGCGATGCGGTCGCCCGCCGGCGACCACTGCAGACCGGTCACGCCGTCGAGCACCTTCGCCTTGTCCGCGAGGATCTCGTGCGCGTCGCTGCCGTCCGCGTCCGCCACCCACAGGTGCCCCTCGCTCTCTCCGTAGGTCAGGTACGCGATCTGCGTCCCGTCGGGCGAGAAGGTCGGGTAGTCCCCTTCCTGCGTGATCTGAACCGGTTGACCGCCTTCGGCGTCGACGACGAACAGGCCAGCGGGGAGTGGCGTGATGTCATTGATCATTCCGTCGGCGGCGGCGAAGACGACCCGCGACCCGTCGGGCGCGATCGTCGCGTCCCAGGTCAGCATCGCGTCCCCGTTCAGCTGGGTCTCGGTCCCATCGGCGTGGACGATGTAGAGGTAGGCGTCGTACGGATACGTGTGGTCGGTCGGATCTTCACGCCTGAACAGCAGCTCCGTGCCGTCGCTCGACCAGCCGAGGGGCTGCCCGTCCTCGACGTCCAGGCGCACCAGCGCCGAACGGGAGGGTGCGCTCGGGTCGGCGGCCCAGACGCTTTCGTCCATGTAGACGATCCGACCCGCGACCCGGGCGAAGATCCCGAGGTCTTCTGTCGGCGTGAGATTCGCGGGGACCGGGGTCGGTCCGTTCAGGACCTCCGCGATCACGATCGCCGCGATAACGAAGATCGCCGCGACGACGGCGTACGCGCCGATCTTCCGGTTCCGCATCCGGCGTCGCTGACGGAACTCCTGCCGCTCGGTGAACCCTCGATCGGGTTGAACCTTCTGGGTCGACATCTGGAACACCTCATTCAGGTCAGGCATCCCGCACCCCTTCCGTCGTTCGCAGCGTCTTGCGGCCCTGACTGACGAGGTTCCGCACCGTCGACGGCCGGACCCGCAGGATGCTGGCGGCCTGCTCGGTCGGGATAGCCGAGCAGGTCAACAAGCAGCAGGGCGGCCCGTTGTCGTGGCGTGACCTCGAGCAGCAGCCGACGCACGTCCTCGCGCATCTCGGCTTCCAGGTACGCCGTCGCGCTGCTCGGGTGGCGCGGGCTGGCGACGGATCGCCATCCTCGCGCGACGGCGTCGCATCCGGAACCCGTTGAGCGCCACCCCGAACAGGTAGGCGGTGGGATCCTCGATCGTCTCGATGCGGTCCCAGCGCTCCCAGAGCTTCAGGAACGCCTCCTGGGCCAGGTCCTCGGCCTCCTCACGGCTGCCAGTCACGAAGTAGAGGGCCTTGAATAGCCGGACGTGCTCTTCCTCGACGAACGTGTCGAACGGGGCCCCGTGATCGACACGTCTGGTGGGGAGACGCACGACCTCACCTTCTGCTTGCATGAACCATGGATGCACGAAGGCCTCGGGATGTCTAGACGAGCATCAACCTTATGCCACCGGCGACCCGCAGCTGAGGACCGTCTCGCTACGGTTCGCGCATGGAGCACAAGTACGAGGTGCGCGTGGGATGACGTTTGGCAAGCGTCTCGAACCGTGGGCGCAACCGAGGTCGCGCAGGGATGCGGCAGCTTTAGGCCAACTCGACAGGGGCACGTGATGAGGAAGCCTCGAAGTGTGACGACGGCGAGTGCTACCGGTCAGCCGGTCTGGATGTCGGAGCCGTCCTCGACGTCGGCGAAGACGCTGTTCTTGTCGGGGAGGGACTTGAGCAGCTCGGTGCACGATCCTGCGCCAGTGTCATTGCCATAGAGGGCGACGCTGTCGGGGTCGCCTTCCTTGATGATCAGGGCGAGCAGCTCGCCAACGCCAACATTCGCGCCGGGATCAGCTGTCACCGCGCCGCCGAGGATGACGACACCGTCGGTGTCGGTGTTCGCGCAGTCGACCCTGACCACGACGTCGTTGACCCGGAACTCGCCCGTCACCTCGCCGTTCACTTCCTCGGCGTTGATGTTCAGCGTCTGGCCCGCGAGCCCGGTGTCCCCGATGAGTTCCACGTCTTCGCCCTTCGCGATGGTCGTTGCCCCGGCTGCCCCCGACGGGCTCGTAGACGACCCGGCCGTGGTCGTAGACGAGTCGTCGCCCCCGCACGCGCCGAGCAGCAGGATGACGGTCGCCACGCCGGCTATGGCTGCGTACCTCATCTTCATTTGTCCTCTGCCCCGTCCAAGTCGATCCTTCATCTCATTCCTCCTCGTGAGCTAGTCGATCAGCGCCCGCACGGTCCCGCATGACGTTTGAAGCTTTCAGTTGCCCGGATGACGTGCTCTTCCTCGACGAACGTGCCGAACGGGGCCCCGTGATCGGCACGTCCGGTGGGGAGACGCACGACCTCACCTTCTGCTTGCATGAACCATGGATGCACGAAGGCCTCGGGATGTCTAGACGAGCATCAACCCTATGCCACCGGCGACCCACGGCTGTCGACCGTTTCGCTACGGTTCGCGTATGGAGCACAAGTACGAGGTGCGCTTCGCCAAGAGCGACCCGGAGACCCCGCCAACCATGGACGAGCAGATCGAGCTCGCGCGTGAGGCCGCCCGGAAGCTGGGCGTCCCGAACGCCGAAAGCAAGCCCCTGTACCGCGTGGGTCGGAATCGCACACTGGCGAGGCCTGGGCCTATGTGGAGTGGAGCTGGCACGGGCTTCGGTAACACACGGTGGAGTGTCGTGCGGCGTGGCTGCTCGGCCTCACCGTTCGCGAGTACCGGGCCTTGGAGGCCGGAGAGGATGCGCTCCTGGTCTCTCGGGTGTGGGAGCGGATGGTCGCGCTGTACGGGTGGCCGTAGCCGAGGAGCGGGCTGTCGGAATCATCGCCTAGCACTCGTCATGTGGATGACGCCCTTCGCTCATCGCTCGCGGACCTCCCCTGGGGTCCGAGGCCTACTGCGCCGTGTGCGGATTTGACCAGATGCGCAACGGGGGATACCTTCCGATCCGTGCCTGCGTCTCCGGACCGGGCTAGGCGAGGTCGGATGCTCCTGCGTGGGTGGGTTAACCGATGAGCAAAGGCGTCGACGCGGAAGGCCCGTGCCGTCTCGGATTAAGGGGAGGTCGTGTCATGCGGAATCGCGGGTTCTTCCATCGGGTTGAAGGCAGCAAGGCTCATAGTTGGAAGTGGGCGTCGACCCTCCTTGTAGCGGCGGTGCTGCTCGTGGGCGTCGGTGCGACGCCTGGCCTCGCTGGCGGTCCCCCGCCGAAGGTGGCGTTCACGAGCTTCAGTGCCTGCGACATCGCCGTGAGGGCCACGTGGAAGAAACTGACCGTCACGGATGTCGACTGGACGCTGACTGCGAACGGTACCGTCGACGGAACCTCGACGACGACGCCGGACAGTCCTGGCGTGGCAGAGACGATTTTCCTCCAAGGCTTTACACCCAATGGGCCTACCATCACATGGTCGATCACGGCCGTACTGCGCAATGGTGCCGTCGTCGTCGGCTTTGCGACGGGCAAGCCGGCAACCGTACAGGGATGTAATCCCTGAGCTAGCTCGAAGTAGCAGGGTTGGGAGGGGCCGGTCTTCGGACCGGCCCCTCTGCTGTTCGCTAGCCTGCGCTTGTGAACGGACTCCGCGACCTGCTGCTGCAACTCTCGCCCTCAACGCGGGGCCACCTTCGCACAGTCCTGATCCGCGACGACCGTGACGAGATCGCCCAACAACTGCTGCGCTACGGGGATGCCAACGGCGACGGGTGGGCCGACAGTGGACGCGCCAGTGACCGGGGCTGCGCGCCCCGACCACTGTGCGCCTTTCCCAACCGGCTAGAACGTGCCGGTGGCTCGGCAGATCTCGCCGGTAGCAGCGTTCCTCGCTCGGACGCGGATGTGGTCCGCGCCGCTCGCGTTCGATGCGAAACGGGTCGCGCTCCAAGATCCATCGGTTTGCGTCAGCTTGGATGCGCGGCCGAACACCGTTCCGTTATCACGGTAGACGGCACTCCAGCGCTGACCTGACTTCGGCGTTTGCAGCTCCGCGTCTGCCTCCACACGACCGTGGTCGAGCTTCAAGGTCAACTTCCACGTGCTCCTGTTGGTGCAGTGGCCTGACGTCACCGTCGCCCTGGTCTGCGCCGCAGACGGGGCCGCGATCGCCAACGCGAAGAACAACGTGATCGACGCGACGACAGCAGCAAGCTTCGTGATCGACATTCCGGCTCCTCCCTTTCCGCGCCGGACTCGACGATCGAGCCCTGCATACTGGGACGCTACGCGGGCCACCACAAAGGTCAGGTAGGCGAATGGACAACCGTAGGTTAAGGAAAGGGCCAGCGGCGACGCCAACGGCGACGGGTGGGCCGACGTGATCGACACGCTGACGATGTACCCGGACGTCCGGCGTCAGGTGGTGCGGCTGCTGGCCGAGATCGACGCTGCGAGTTAGCGCTTAGGCTGCACACCCGCTGCGGACCTCGAAGCGCCATGGGTCACAACCCACCGTCTTCAAGGCATACTTTCGAGAGTGAGGACACAGCTCGTGCGAACACTCGTCGCCGCCGTCATCGCGCTCTCGGCTGGCTCCTGCACGAGCGCATCAGAGCCGATCTCTTCAGCATCGCCCTCAGCCCTTTCTTCTGTGGCTCCGCTATCGCGCGGACCCATATCGGCGCTGTACCTGTATCCATATCCGGAAGGCCCGCCCGGCTACTTCTGTCCGCATCCCGAGCGGATGATTGGAATCAGCACGTGCCTAAGCCTGCCCAGGTCAGCCCTCACGGCTGCGCTCGGATCGCCGGTCGCCTGGCCCGCGCACACGCCATCCAAGGACTGTCAGATGGGATGGACGATGAAGGTGCTCTTCGTTGATCGAACGCGTGTGGTGTACGGGCCTTGCGAGCACCCACCGAGCATCGTTGCCTTGCGGGATGCGCTCCTTCAGGGCACCCCGCCCAACTGAGACAGAGCGAAGGAACCATCGCTGACCCGCTTGCCACCATGGCGTCGTGTTCCTCGGATGGGCTAGCTCCAGTCCTTCAGACGTCCTCTCGAATCGACACGCTCACGATGTACCCGGACGTGCGGCGCAAGGTGGTTCGCATGCTGGCCGAGATCGACGCCGCAGGTTAGCGTCAGCCCTTCAGGTCGAAAGCCTTGTCGATCGCACGCTCCCAGCCGCGCTGCACCTCCTGCGGCTCCTTGTCGCGGCCGTGCCGTCGCAGGAACATCCGACACGCATCGCAGCGATCGCCGCTCGTGGCGCGTTGCCAGCCGCAGACGATGCAGTCCACGGCTGCGAGTGTACGCTGGCGAGTGGCACCAAAAGTGGCACCAGGCGAGTCGCCGGTGAATCACGAAGGAACAAACCTGCAGGTAGATCGGTGGGCGCTGAGGGGCTCGAACCCCCGACCTTCGCCTTGTAAGGGCGAGACGAACATGCAGGTCAGAGGCTCGCAGCCCCGGAACTCCGCATCACGAGGTCGGTTGAGTGTCGTTGAGTTCAGTTGCGTCGTTGTACCGATGTTGTATGGATCGCCCCATCTGTTTGATCGGCGTCACCTTCACGGCGAACGCGTCTCCATCCCTTCCCTCGCCCTGGTATGGCGGCAAAGCCCTAACCTTGTGGGGTGGAACTCGTGGTTCCCAGTCAGCCCCTGAGCGATGGCGTGGTCGTCCTTCGAGTGCCTGGCGAGCAAGACCTGCCCGCGATCGAACGAGGCATCGTTGACCCGGACGTCGTCCGATGGTTCGGCCCACCTGAGCATTCGGCACACGAACTGTTGGAACTCAACCGGACGCGGTGGAACCGAGGCACTGGCGCTACGTTCTCCATTTGTGATCAGAACGATGCCTGCAAAGGACACGTCTGGGTGAACCTGGCGGACTCAAGGCGTGGGAGCGTTGGGTACTGGCTCCTGCCCGAGGCCAGAGGAAAGGGCTTCGCGACTCGATCTGTGCAACTGGTTTCCCGATGGGCGCTCGGCGAGCTGGGGCTCGCCCGACTCTCCGTGTTCATCGAGCCCTTGAACGATCGATCCCAGCGGGTGGCAGTCGGGAGCCGCTTCGTGAAAGAGGGCGTTCTTCGGTCATATGCGGAAGTCGGCGGCCGGCGCGTCGATAACCTGGTTTTCTCATTGCTTCCTGCAGACATCGGCGCGGGAGAAACGGGATAACACCCCACAGTGGCTCGGTGTTGGCTATGCACCTGGCCGCAAGCGGACGCGCAGCCCGTGTCCAAGCGCCGATCGGCCCAGATCTCGGCGAACATCCGCACCACGGTCGGCAAGTCCGGATACAGCCGAGAGCGTGTCGATAACGTCGGCCCACCGTTGCCGAACGTTCCAACTACTGTTCCGCCGCGGAGCCAACCCCGTGAACCGGGGAGGCGTTCGTGGTGGGCGCTGAGGGGCTCGAACCCTCGACCTTCGCCTTGTAAGGGCGAGACGAACCCTTAGGTCAGAGCGTTGTGGCGCTCAGATCGAGTACGCGTGAGTACCTCTCAGTACCCGGGAGTACCTGTGAGTTGTTATGCGGGTGTTATGCAGAATCGGCATCCGGAAAGGTGCTCGACCCACGATCTTCGCTTCGATGCCTATGGACATGAACCCTTGGTCGTCGCTAGGCCTGTGTAAGGGATGGATGGCCCGCCGCTCGACCAAGCCGAGATGCTCGCGGATCGGGGCCTCCGGGGAGGGAGTAGCGTGAGCTCCGCGTGGCGCGCAGCCTGCGAAGAGGCGCCAGACTTGATGCGTGCCCGGGAGCGAGCCGTGCGGTTCGAAGATGAGTACGCGGCGTTCTACAGGGCCGAGTTCCCACACGTCGTTCGCACGTCATACCTGATCGTCCACGATCGGCAACGCGCGGAGGAGATCGCCCAAGAGGCATTCATCCAGCTCCTCACCCACTGGCGAAAGGTCTCGCGATACCAACAGCCAGGCGCGTGGGTACGCAGGGTCGCCATCCGGATCGCGACGAGATCGGCGCGACGCGAGGGGCGCCGGATGGCCCTCGAGCAAGGAGTCGACGCGACCCGGGCACCCGCGGGTCAAGACCTCGATCTGCTCAACGCCATCAAGCAACTGCCGGCCCGGCAGCGTGCGGCGGTCGCGTTGTTCTACTTCGAGGATCGGCCGCTACCCGAGGTCGCCGACATCCTTGGATGCTCACATGCAGCCGCCAAGGTGCACGTCTTCAACGCGCGCCGACGACTCGCCGATCTGCTCAGGGAGGAGGTCTCCGATGTCGATCGACGCTAGGTTGCGCGAAGAGCTCCAACGGGCGATGTCTGCGATCGAGAGCGATACCGAGTCCCGCCTGGACGAAGCTCGCGAGCGAGGGCATCGCCGTCTGATATTCCGGAGGACGTCAACCGCGATCGCGATCGCGGCGACCATCGCGATCGTCGCCGTCGCGACTCCTCGTGTCCTTGACCTCAGCGATCCGGGCCGTCACCAACCGGCCGCGACCCCGTCGCCGCTACCTGACGTTTCACCCGAGCAGATGATCTTGGGGACCTGGCAGAGCGAGATCACGTGCGACGCATTCCTTCGAGGCTTCGAGCGGGCCGGCATCCCTGAGCTGGCTGCCCGGTGGCTCGTCAACGACGGGTTGCAGCCTGAGTCGACGCAGCCGGCCAACGGCGGGGATCTGTGTCGGGGGTCCCAGAGTTTCTCGCGAACTCACACCTTCCGATCGGACGGCACGGTGATCACCAATCAAGGCCAGCGCCTGGCAGACGACTGCCAATGCTTCGAGCTGGTCGATAGCCACACCTTCATCGTCTTGGGCGCCAATGGTGGCCCCATCGCGACCCTCCACTACAGCGTCGATGCTGAAACGTTGAGGTTCGAGGCGACGATGCGCAACCATTGCTCCTCGCGCTGTCGAGGCCATTTCGCGTGGGCGGTCGGGAACTACGCCGTGACCGTGTGGCACCGAACGGTCGATGGCGGTTGAACCTCGTGAGCTCCCGGGGTCTGTGAAGAGTAAGGAGAAGTCTTCAAGTGACCCCGGGCCCTTTGGCCGAGGAGGACTGACATGAAGCCAGGTAACCGTGAACGGCGCCCACCTCGGCGCATGTTCGCGATGGTCCCCCGCGGCGAGGCAGCACCGCAAGGATGGTTCGTTGTCGTTGTCGTCGTCGCCGCTTTGCTGGTGCCCGCGAAAGCCGAGCCGGCGCAAGCGACCTTCCCCGGAGCGAACGGCCTCATCGCCTTCGTCCGACCCGACCTCGGTGGAGAGATCTACACGATGGATCCGGATGGCACTGAAATCAGGCAACTCACCCACCTTGCTCCGCACCATCTAGCGCAGTGGCCCGCATGGTCACCGGATGGTTCCCAGATCGTGTTCGAACGGGCGAACGCTCGTCAGCAGCAAAACCACATCTGGATCATGGATGCCGACGGGTCGAACCTGCGCCGCCTGTTCCCCGACCCGTGGTTCACGGATCACACCCCAAGCTTCTCCCCCGACGGTTCGAAGGTCCTCTTCTCGCGCTGCCAGGACGATCCACCCCCCGCCGATCAGGGCAGGTGCGCGGTCGCGACGATCGACGTCGACGGCACCGGGATGAATCGGCTCACGGTTCCGATCGCCGAAGAGCAGGCTTTCTGGCCGAGATACTCGCCGGACGGGACCAAGATCGCGTTCACTGTCTTCTACGGGCGGGGCGTGGGTGCCGGGATCTTCGTGATGAACGCCGACGGCTCGAACGTGGAACTCGTCACGCCGCCCAAGCTCAGGGCCGGGATTCCGGATTGGGCGCCCGACGGCTCGCGTCTGGTCTTCACGAATCACCCCTTTTACCCGAGGGCGATCTGGGCGGTGAACCCAGACGGGACGGGGCTTGTGCACCTCACCGCACCAGGTGAACGTCACGACTTCCAGCCCGTGAACGCACCGAATGGCTCCCAGATCGTCTTCGAACGTTACAACGCGGACTACTCGAAGTACTGGCTTTACACGATGAATCCTGACGGCACGGGGATCACCCGGGTCATCCGCAAGGCATCCAACGCAGCGTGGCAACCGTTGCGGTCCGCGGTGAGCATCGGATGAGAGGAGCAACCTTGTTGCGACGCGCGTGCTCTCTTGGATCCGTCGTCGTGTTGCTCTCGATGCTCGCCGCGGCGACCCCCGCCCGCGCCACATACCCCGGCATGAACGGCCGGCTCGCCTACACCTTCGAGAAGCACGGCGTTTGGCAGATCTTCTCGATGAAGCCGGATGGAACGGGAATCAGACAGATCACGCACTTCCGGCGACACGGGGCCGGAACCGTCAATTGGTCTCCCGACGGCACCAAGATCGCGTTCGACAGCAACAGAACAGGTGATGACGAGATCTGGACCATCAACGCCGACGGCTCGGGGCTGCGGCAGGTCACCCACGACCCCACGACCAGTGACGGCTCACCGGTCTGGTCCCCCGACGGGACACAGATCCTGTTCGAGCGCTACTCCCCGCGGACGGGCAACACCGCGATCTTCGTAATCGGCGCCGACGGCACGGGGATGACCAAGCTCACTGGCGCGACGGTCACTCACGAGAGACCGCAGTTCACTCCCGACGGATCGCAGATCATCTACGGCGCGCTCGGGGACTCGGGCGGCATCTGCGAGCTCTGGACCATGAACCCGGACGGCAGCGGCAAGACTCTGCTCGTCTCGGCCGACGCGAGGCTTCAGTTCAACGACATCTCTCCGGACGGCACGACGCTCCTGGTCACCGACAACTGCCGCGGACCGCTGCCCACGTCGATCTACCGGATGAACGTCAACGGAAGCAGCATGACTCGGCTCACGGATGCCGGGTGTTGCTATCAGGACGGCTGGTCGCAGTTCTCGCCAGACGGCACGAAGATCGTCTTCCTCAGCAACCACGTCGTTCCGGGATTCGGCACCGACTTCAGGGAGGTCTACGAGATGGACGCGGACGGCAGCAACGTGGTGCAGATCACCTCGAGCGCCATCTTCGGGGCTGTCGACTGGGGCGCGGCCCCGACGTAGGCCGTAACGATCGGCCGTCGTCCTCGATCCCACGGCCCACCGAGTGACCGCACACGAACGCGGCTCATCCCGGCCGCAGGAATCTACGCTCGAAGCCCAGCTGACGGAGATGACGAGCCTCGGGGAACCAGTTCCCGTAAAGGATGGAGCGCCCACGCTGCGATTTCTTCTCCGGGCACGTCAAACCGGGTCGCGTAGCCTTCTCTCACCATGACGACGCTCGCTTTCACAACCGCTGAGCGAGCCGCGATTATGGTGGGCGCTGAGGGGCTCGAACCCCCGACCTTCGCCTTGTAAGGGCGACGCTCTTCCAGCTGAGCTAAGCGCCCGCTTGCGCGGTGTGACCGCACGCTCGACACACCACATCGCCGAGCTGGATCGACAGCCGCGTCGCGCCGCACGAGACGCACCGGTCCAGGCCATCAGCCCAACCCGGTTCCACCTGGCAGGAGGGGCAGATCAGGATCTGACGCCCGCCTACCACCGCCCGCGCCCATGGCACCGATCGCTTGTCGGGGTCGTAGGTGGGACGGCCGCATCGCCAGCACGCCGGCCGTTCATCCGGCTCGTGGGGTCCGTCGAGCGGCCTCACGCCGGCAAGGATACAGGTGCTCCCATCTGGCTTCGTGCAGCGTGGTGCCGTAGCCTTGAGCGATGAGCTCGTTCACCGGACCAGGAACGCCGAGACCCGACGTCAACCAGCAGCTCGGGGCGGAGCGGCGCCGCGATGAGCAGGAACAGGCACGCCAGGTTCACGAGGCCGAACGGGCCCGGCCGTCCTGGTGGCGCCGCCTCTCCGCGAAGCTCACCGGCCGCCCGTAGACTGCCTGCGGCCCTACCACCGCGGAGGAACTGATGAGCGTCGCCCCATCCCTGTCGACCGGCCTGTTCAAAGGCCTGACGCCGGAGGACGCCAACGGCATCCTTGAGGCGGGCGAACGGATGTCGTTCGCCGCCGGCACCGCCATCTTCGAGTCGGGCGACGCCGGCGACGCGATGTTTGTGGTCGCCACCGGTCAGGCTCGGGTCGACGTCGGCGGCCGGTTCCACATCATGAAGCCGGGCGACTTCTTCGGGGAGATGGCGCTGCTCGCTCCCGGGCCGCGCATGGCCACCGTGAAGGCCGAGGAGGACGTCGAGGCGATCAAGATCGGCGCCGACGAGTTCCAGGCGTTCCTGCTCTCCCATCCCGCGGTCGCGCTCTCGATGATGAAGCAACTCGTGATCCGGCTGCGCGAGGTCGAGCAGCGCATCGACGCCTGGATGGCCTGAGGCGCATCGTCGGACGTCCGGGGGACCCGAGCGGGCCCTGACGGATGCCGCCGGTAACAGCCCAAGGACCTATCGTGCCGAGAGGCACCCTCGTGGGACACTCCGCCGGAAGCGTTTCATGCATCAGGGGGCTCCAGGTGACGATCAGAACTCGCGGCGTGCTGGCTGTACTCGTCCTCGGTCTCGTGGCGACAGGCATGTCGGCGCCGGCCTCGGCCAAGGTGCCTGAGCAACGGCCGGCCATTCCCCCCGCCACGCACGCTCGTGCGGGTCTGGCCGACACGGACGGCAACCGGATCTCCGACGGGCTCGACCGGCGGCTCGAGCACTCGTCGGCGGGGCGCCGAGATGTTGTCGTCACGTTCGCCGACCGCGCTTCCCTCCTGTCTGCTCGCGGCGCGCTCGGCGCGAACCACGTCTCGGCGACGTTCTCGCTGATCGACGGGTTCGCAGCGTCGCTCACCGACGGGCAGATCCGGTCGCTCGCGCACCGTCCGGGCGTGCTGCGCGTCGAGCAGGACTTCGCCGTGCACGCGCTCGACGACGCCTCGAACGACGACTACGGCGTCACAGCCGCCCGCCAGTCCTTCGGCGCCACGGGGGCGGGCGTGATGATCTGCATCCCGGACAGCGGCGTCGCCCTCGGTCACGAGCAGCTCGACTCGAAAGGCCCCATCCCCTGGCTCGACCTGATCGGAAGCAAGGCGAACCCCTACGACGACATGGGCCACGGCACGGTCGTGGCCTCGATCGCGCTCGGCGACGGCGTCGGTCCGGGTCCGATCGCCGGGCGGATGAAGGGTGTCGCTCCCGATGCGGCGCTGGCAGCGGTCAAGGTGCTGGACTCGACGGGGTACGGGGACGACTCCCTCGCGGTGCAGGGCGTCCAGTGGTGTGCGGCGAAGGCGAAGGTCGACGTGATCTCGCTGAGCCTCGGCTCCGACGTGCCATCGGACGGCCAGGACGCGTTGTCCACAGCGGTCGATGCGGCGACGGCCGCGGGCAAGATCGTCGTGGCGGCGGCCGGCAACAGCGGCGACGGACCCGGCACGATCACCTCACCCGGGTCCGCGGTCACGGCCATCACCGTGGGAGCAGTCGCCGAGTGGTCGGCGCAGAGCGACTCCCTCTACCGGTCCGAAGGGCCGTACCTCGCCACATTCTCCAGCCGTGGTCCGACGATCGACGATCGGGTCAAGCCCGATGTCGTCGCACCCGGGGTGACCGTCGGCGCCGCGAAGGCCGGCTCCACCTCCACCTACGTCGTGGAGAGCGGCACGTCGATGGCGACCCCGTTCGTGGCCGGCACGGCCGCGCTGTTGCGACAGCTTCAACCCGGCTGGACGCAGAGCCAGATCAGGTCTGCGATCGAGGGCACCGCGTTCGATGCCGGGCCGTCAGGCAAGGACAACGACTGGGGAGCGGGCCTGCTCGACGCCTATGGAGCCGTTGCGCAAGCGGCGGGTGCGACCGGATCCACGCCGTTCCCGCTGCATCGACGGATCACGGGCAGCGTGGCCGACAACGGCAGCTGGTCCACGACCTTCGATCTGTCTGCCGATGACCTCGGTGTGCCGATCGCGGCGACGATCACCACGCAGGGATCGGTTATCTGCGTGATCGACCTCGGTCCGCTCGGCTGCTTCCAGTACGGGTTTTCGCCGGACCTGGATGCCACCCTCTCCGGGAGCTTCGACGTTGCGTCGAGCACCTGCCCGGCAGGCGACGAGTGCACGGCCGGTCGGCAGGAGACGCTGCACTTCACCCCGACCGAGACCGGCACCTACACGATCACCGTGTACCCGGCCGATGGCGGGGACGGTTCCGGAGGCTCGTTCGCGATCGACCTGTTCACCGGGCCGATCGCCGGCACGGCAGCGCCGAGCGTGCACGTTGGCGATCTCGATCGATCGAGTCTGTGGGTCACGTCGAACCGCTGGCGGGCCAAGGCAACGATCGAGGTCCACGACAAGAACCACGCCCCGGTCGTCGGCGCGCTCGTGACGGGCATCTGGACGGGCAACACGACCGCGTCGTGCACCACGGGCGCCGGCGGACGCTGCACCGTGGACAAGCGGTTCGCGCGCTCGAAAGCCTCGGCGCTATTTACCGTGACGATCGTGCAGGCGACGGGCTACGGCTACCGGGCGGCCGACAATCACGACCCCGAGGCCGACAGCAACGGCACGAAGATCACCGTCGCCCGGCCGGCGTAGGCTCAGCCGCCGTGCACGACGCGCCCTGACGCCAGCGTCGCCGCGACGTTCGTATCGGCGATCTCGTAGACCGAGCCCGCGAAGGGATTGCGGTCCAGCACGGCGAGGTCGGCACGCTTGCCTTCCACGATGCTGCCGGCGTCGTCGTCATGGTTCACGTATGCGCTCCCCCGCGTGAACGCGGCCAGCGACTCGGCGAGCGTGATCCGCTGCGACGCGTCGAGCACCGGCGCGCCAGGCCCGTCGGCGATGACCTGGCGTGTCACGGCCACCTGCATCTCCTCGAAGACGTTCGGCGTAGTCACCGGCCAGTCGCTGCCCATCGCCACGACCGCGCCGCTGCGCACTACGTCGCCGATCGGGTAGAGGTGATCTGCGCGCGGGCCGACGCGCGGGCGCGTCAGCGTCTCGATCATCGGATCCGGACAGGCCCACAACGGCTGGATGTTGGCCACCACACCAAGCTGTCGCATCCGAGGGATGTCGGTGGGGTCGGGCAATTGCAGGTGGGCGATGTGATGGCGGTGGTCGTTCCAGCCGTTGGCCGCGCGCGCCGCCGCGACGGCGTCGAGCGCCGCACGGAACGCCCGATCCCCCAGCGCGTGCTGATGGATCTGGAACCCGACGCCGTCGAGCCGCGAGACGGCCTCGGCGAGCGCCCCTTCCTCGACGAACTGCAGTCCCCGATCGCGTTCCTCGCCGAAATGGCCTTCGTAGGGCTCGAGCATCGAGCCGGTGGCACTCTCGGGACAGCCGTCCAGCATGATCTTGATCGTCCGCGCGTTGACCCTGCCGCCGTTCGCCCAGTTGTACTGCTCGATCAGCTCGTCGATCTGCTCGGGCCCGCGGTGTCGGTCCCACCACAGCGCGGTCACCACATGCATCGACAGCTCGTGCAGGTCGTCGAGCTCGCGATAGGCCTTCAACAGATCGGGGCGGACCCAGGCGTCCTGCCACGCCGTGATGCCGAGGGCATGGAGGTAGCGCTGCGCCACGCGGATCGACTCCATCCAGTCCTCGACCGAGTCCGCCGGCATGTGATCGGACCAGAACGAGTAGGCGGTACCTTCCTGTAGACACCCCGTCGGCATCCCGTCTGCGTCACGGACGTAGTAGCCGTCCCACGGGTCGGGCGTCGCGGCCGTGATGCCGGCGAGCTCGAGCGCCCGCGAGTTCACCCACGCAGCATGCGTGTCGGTGTTCATCAGGTAGACGGGCCGGTCGGGCACGATCGCGTCCAGCTGCTGGCGATGCGGCCCGTCGGCGCCGAACGAGTGGGCGTACCATCCCCCGCCGACGATCCACTCCTCGTCGGGGTGCGCGGCCGCGTGGTGCGCGATGCGCGCGAGGTAGTCGTCGACATCGTGTAGGTCGTCCAGATTCACGTGGCGACGGATCCGCCCGGCGAACGCCGCATGGATGTGTGCGTCCTGAAACCCCGGGACGATGCACGCACCGTTGATCACCTCGGCGGTGCCGACCCGCTCGCGGACGTCGGCCTCGGAGCCGACGGCCACGATGCGATCGCCGCGGACGGCCACCGCCTTGGCCCAGCTCCGCGCCGCGTCGACCGTGTAGACGTCGCCGACGAGGATCAGGTCCGCTCGCTCGCTCATGGCGGCGGACGCTACCACGACCCTCCAGGGCTCAGCCGAGTGTGATCGGCCCGTGCATCCCGAAGTCGTAGTGACCGGGCAGGTGGCACGCGAATTCCCACCCCGGCGCGAGCTCGGTCGGGAACGTGAACGTCGTCTCGACCGTCGCGCCGGCGGGGACCGAGATCTCGCCAGGCCGCGCGCCGTGGTGCGCCTCGGTCCCCGCCTCGTGCACGGCCTGCATCGACGCGTCGCCCACCAGGAACTCGTGGTCGATCGGGTCGGTGTTCGTCACCACGAACCGGACGGTCTCGCCGGGCGCGACCTGCAGGGAAGCCGGGTCGAAGCGCGAGAAGTGGATCGTCACCGTCACCGTCCGCACGTGGTCCGGGGTGGCGGTCGCGGCGGCCGCGAACCCCGCGGCCAGCAGCAACGTTGCACACGCCGCCGCGACCGCCACCCCGCGCCTCATCGAGCCGTTCCCGCCTGCTGGATCCGCCGCCGCGCGAACAGCGCGACGATCGCCAGCCCGGCGCCAAGCCACAGGAGCGACCGCGCCGCGGCCGGGTCGGGCACCGGCACCGACCCCGGCGGGTAACCGGCCGCGATCGGATCGGGATGCCCGAAGCCGCTCGCATCGATCGCGAGGTCGTGGGTCATCGTCGAGGCCGGCGCGTCGATCTTCAGATAGGTGAACCACATCGGGCCGTTGGGGATCCATTTCGATCGGCTGTCCGAGCGCAGGTCGTTCATCAGCGATGCCGATGCTTGTTCGCTCCGCTCCTGCACGATGCCCTGCTGGTCCGGGTTACCAGTGGGCGCGAGCGCCTGCGGCAGCATCGACGGCTTCCGATCGGTCAGCAGGAAGACGTCGGCCTGGATCAGGTCCTGCGGTGACCGCCCGAGTGACAGGATCCGCAGCGGCACCCACGGGTTCGGGGTCGGGATCACCACGTGCACGGGCGTCCCCTCGCCCTCGGCGAGCCCCTGCGCTGCCGCGCGCTCCGTGTTGAACCGCGTCGCCATGAAGATCGGGCTGCGGTCCGCGTAAAACGCCAGCACCTCCGGCGCGTCCGGAGGCAGGAAGAAGCCATGCTCCCGCGCCCAGTTGCCGACGGCGACGGCGCCGCCCTGGAGCACGGTGATGTCGAGCGAGTCGACCTTCGCGCGCATCAGCACCCTGGCTGTGTCCTCCGCGACCGCTGCGGCGGCGAACACGGGTCCGGGCACGACCGGTTGGACCTCGATCGCCAGGCGTTGCAGCGTCCAGTCGCCACCCTTGATGATCTTCGTCGGCACGCCCGGCAGCGGGGTGATCGAGCCGAGCGAGCCCTCGACCTTGCCCGCGTAGCTGAACGAGGTCAGGTAGTGCTCCACGCCGCGGTGATAGGCCGCGAGGGTGGTCGTGCGTGTCAGGCTGATCGTGCCGTTCGGTGCGATCAAGCCGCCGCAGGCCAGCGCGCTTGCGGCGCCGCCCATCAGCACGGTTGCGGCGATCACCGAGACGACGGCAGCCCGAGCCACGGTTCGTGCGTTCATGGGGTCCCCCTTCCGGGTTCCGGTTGATCGTCGTTGGACGCACCGGCCGCCGTCAGGGTTCCCGGTGGCTCGCATATGCTGCGCCCGTGCTGCTGAACCCGACCGAGGACGATCGGCTCCGCATCTTCAACGCCGCCCAACTCGCCCGGGCGACGTTGGATCGCGGGCTGGCGCTGAACGCCCCCGAGGCCGTCGCGCTGTTGTGCGACGAGATGCACCTGGCCGCCCGAGGCGGTGCCTCCTGGCAGGAGGTGCTGGACACGGCCGCGGGAGTCGCCTCGGCGACGCCGGTGCTCGACGGGGTCCCCGAGCTGATCCCCGAGATCAGGCTCGAGGTCCTGCTGGACGAGGGCACCAGGCTCGTGGTGCTTCGCGAGCCGTTCGGCTCCGGGGAGCCGGGCGTGCGATTCGGGGAGGGCGACGTCGCGCTGGTCCCCGATCGCGAGCGCCGCACGATCAGCGTGACCAACAGCCGGCGAGCGTCCGATCCGCATCTCGAGCCATTTCCCGTTCTGGGATGCGAACCCGAGCCTGTCCTTCGATCGGGAGCAGGCGAGCGGGTTCCGGCTGGACCTGCCCGCCGGCGACTCGATGCGCTGGGCGCCGGGCGAGACCCGCGAGGTCACGCTTGTCGCGCTCGGCGGGACGCGCGATGCCTGACCGGGTCAGCCGCGAGGAGCACGCGCTCCGCCACGGCCCGACCGCCGACGACCGCGTGCGCCTCGCCGACACCGACCTCTGGATCCGTATCGAACGCGATCTGACCGAGCCGGGCGACCAGGCGCTGTGGGGCTACGCGAAGAACTGGCGCTCCCGGATGACCCAGCACGACGCGGCGACACGCGCGAGCGAGCTCGACGCGGTGATCGGCTCGGTGATCGTCGTGGATCCGCTGCTCGGCGTCGTGAAGTGCGATCTCGGCATCAAGGACGGCCGGATCGCCGGCATCGGTCGCGCCGGCAACCCCGACATCACCGACGGCGTCGATCTGACGATCGGTCCGAACACGTGGCCGATCCCCTGTCACGGGCTGATCGCGACGCCGGCCGTCATCGACTCGCACGTGCATCTGCTGTCGCCCCGGCTCGTGCCCGTCGCCCTGTCTGCCGGCGTGACCACGCTGATCACCGCGGGATTCGAGGAGCCCCGAACGGATGGCCGCGACCTACGCGGCGTTCGAACACCTTCCGGTGAACCTGGGGCTCCAGCCCAGCGCGCGGACCGATGTCGCCGGAGGCCTCGAACCGGCGATCGAAGCGGGCGCCGTCGGCCTAAAGATCCACGAGGACTGGGGGGCCTATCCCGAGATCATCGACGCGACGCTGCGCGCCGCCGAGGCCCACGACATCGCGGTGTGCCTGCACACCGACAGCCTGAACGAGTCCACCGAGCTGGAGGGCACGGTCGCGGCGATCGCCGGCCGCACGATCCACGCCTATCACGTGGAAGGCTCGGGCGGCGGCCACATCCCCGACGCGCTCGGCCTCGTGCGCGAGCCCAACATCTTCTGTTCTTCGACGACGCCGACGCTCCCGTACGGCCCGTCCACCGCGGCCGAACAGCTCGACATGAAGCTGATCGTCCACGAAGGGAACCCCGCCCTGACCGAGGACGTCGCCGCGGCGCTCGAGCTCGTGCACCCGGCGACCATGGCCGCGGAGGGGCCGCTGCACGAGCTCGGCGCGATCCAGATCGTCAACTCCGACTCCCAGGGCATGGGGCGGATCGGCGAGACGCTGCGACGCACGTTCCAGCTGGCCGATGCGATGAAGCGGTGGGCCGACGACGACTCGACGGACGACAACGACCGCGTGCTCCGCTATCTCGCGAAGTGCACCTCCGAGCCCGCGATCGTGCACGGGATCTCGAGCGAGGTCGGCTCGCTCGCGGCGGGACGCATGGCCGACATCGTCTTGTGGTGGCCGACGCACTTCGGTGTGAAACCCCTGATGGTGATCAAAGGCGGGGTCGTCGCGTGGAGCGCGATGGGCGAGGGCAACGCGAGCGTGCACGGGGCGGAACCGACGCGGTACGGCGCGGACTGGGGCGGTCTCGGCGGCGCTCCCGCCCGGCTGGCGACGACGTTCGTCTCGCAGGCGGCCTTCGATGCCGGGTTCGCGGAGACGACGGCTCGCAGCGTGGCCCCGGTTCGCGGCACACGCGGGATCGCCCGCGACGCGCTCACCTGGAACACCGCCGCGCCGCGCGACCTCGCCATCTCGCCGGTCGACGGCACAGTGACGTTGGACGGACGCGTGCTCGCGTGCGAGCCGACGCAGACCGTCCCGATGTCCCGCCGCTACCTGCTTGCCTAGGCGGTGACGAAGGAGCGCGGTCTCGGCCGGCCAGCTCCCCGCCGTGGCGGATCGTCACGCCGCTGAACCCGTGAACCGTCCACCCGTCGCCATCCCCGAGGATCGCCGTGCGCTCGTCGATCCCGACGAACCAGGTGTCCTCCGGCAGGCGTGAGGTGAGCCACCACTGCACGCCTGGGATGCGGGCCGCGCGATCCCATGGACGCCGAACGAGACGTGCGGCACGAGTCGGAGCCCGAACAACCACGACGTGCCGCCGCGACCCTCGGCGTTGCGCTCGCGGCTGGCGACCATCGCGCCCGCGCTGCACCCGGCGTAGACCGCGCCGCGGTCGATCGATCGTCGGATCGCCGCCAGCAACGGCGAATCGCGCAGCACGTCGGCGAGCTTGCTCGGCTTCCCTTCCGGAGAAATAGATCGTCGAGGCGCGGTCGAGGCGGGCGGCCACATCGTCGCGGAAGGCATCCTCGCGCACCTTGACAGGTAGGACCTCCGCGGTCACACCCGCGTCGGCGTAGTGGTCGAGCCCCATGGTGGCCCATCGATCGAACACCGCATCGCCCTCGGAGGCGCTTGCGGTGGGCAGACTCGACGCTGCCGTCCCCGTCGGCGCCGGCCAGTGCGAGTCGTTCGACATCGGTGCTCCACAGTTCGAACTCCCCCGAGCCGAGCAGCAGCAACGTCGACATGCGTCTAATCCTCCGCGAGTGGCATGTCGGCGGGTCGTTCTGCTGGGCCCTCCAGCGCCGGCACCGTCACCGGCGGTTGCGGTGGGCGTCCGCGTCGCGCATGGCGCCCGGCGTGGCCTCCGAGGAGTCAAGGACGCCCGCGCCATACCGGGCACGCCAGGCCGCGACCAGGATCGCGCCGAGCCCCACGATCGAACCAGTCGCCGCCGGGGACAAGACCATCGCGGCGCCGATCGCCAACCCGCGAACAGCGCCCCTACCCGAGACGAGGTGCCCGCACGACGAGCCGTCCGATCGCGAACGTCACGGCCGCCTGGCCCACGAGCCAGAGGAGCCCGGCTCCGAGCAGGAGCGCCAGCCCCAGCGGCAGACCGACGATCGTCGCCGCGGCGGCGATCGCTGCGATCGGGACGCAGATCGCGAGGACCAGCCCCCACCCCGCGGCGACGAGCGGAGCGGTTCGGATCACCTCGGCGGTGCGCTCCGCTCCCCGAGGCGCGAGGAGGATCAGCAGCAACCCGACGAGCAGGATCGAGATCGCCATCGCCGCGCTGACGAGCAGGGAGCCGAGCACGTCCGCCGGACCGGAGAGGGTGAAGCTCACGTCGCGACGGACCTCCCCCGTCACCTGCGCGCCGTCGACCGCGACGAGGTTGCCGCCCGCGCGCACGTCGCCCGTGACCTGGGCCGTCGCGAGCAGTCGGATCGGCCCGTGCAGGGCGATGACGTCCCCGCCCACCTGTCCGGCGATCGTGACCGGCCCGTCGAGCACGACGACGTTGCCCTGCGCCACCCCCTCGATCGTCGCGCTCCCCGAGAAGACGACCACCTCGCCCACGACCGCGCCGCGCGGCACGAGGACATCCCCGGACAGCACGACCTGGTCCGCAGGCTCTGCGCTCGTGGTCGGTTGCGCGAGGGCGGCGGCCGGCCAAAGGACCGCCACTGCCATACCAAGCGCGACGCAACTTCGTCGGATCACGCCGGGCATCCTATCGAGCCTCCTTCGGGTGGAGATGACACACTGCGGCCATGGCGTTCCGCGCAGACGGCTCCCGGTGGGCGATCGCAACCCCGCACACGGCCGCGACCCGGGCCGGCGCCTCCGCCTTCGAACGCGGGGGCACCGCGATGGACGCGGCGTTGCATGCGGCAGTG
>CAWCDA010000011.1:0-19913 GCA_963794065.1 uncultured Actinomycetes bacterium
CCGTGCTCGTCGGTCCGCCAGATCTCGGCACCGGTCGCCTCCGCTTCCGCGAGTGCGTTCGGATCTGGGTGTCCGTACGGGTTGGGTTGTCCGAATGAAGGCTTCTACCACCGGCACCCCCAACCATATGCGTCTTCCCCCGGCGCGCTCCCGGCCCGGATGTCTCGCTGAAGGGGACGTCCAACTTGCCCGTTGGAAGCGGGCAAGGCGAAGATGCGGCCGTGGAGAATCCCGATACCCGTTACGCGAAGACAGACGACGGGACCTACATCGCCTACCAGGTGGTGGGGGAAGGTCCCATCGACATCGC
This sequence comes from uncultured Actinomycetes bacterium, assembly GCA_963794065.1. Taxonomy (GTDB): domain Bacteria; phylum Actinomycetota; class UBA4738; order UBA4738; family HRBIN12; genus AC-51. Next base: position 311 of record CAWCDA010000011.1, read on the forward strand.
TTGGCTGGGTGGCTCGTACGCCGACCTCGGTTGGGAATCGCCTTGGGAGAACGCGTGGCACGCGGGGCTCGCCTCATTCGCGCGACTGATCCTGCACGATCGGCGAGCCATCGGCCTGTCGAGCAGGAACGTCCCGGTGCCGAACCTCGAGACTCGCGTTGCCGACCTCCGAACGGTGCTCGATGCTGCGGGATCCACCGGAACGGTGATCGGCGGCTTCCTTGAAGCTCTGGCGCCGGGCGTGCTGCTCGCGGCTACCGAGCCCGAAATTGTTCGGGCCCTCGTGTGGTGGAGCCCCAACCCTCGGCCGCTCTGGGCACCCGACTACCCCTGGGGGTGGGGACGCGAAGAAGTGGAGTACGAGCGACGCGCGCTCGAGCACTGGGGCACCCTGGAGTACGCCAAGGCGTTCGCAGACCAGTTCGCCACTGATCACGGAGGGGCGCCTTCCGAAGCCGAGATGCGCTCGATGGCGAGGATCAGCGCGAGCACGTGCACACCCGACGTCGCGATCGAACTCACCGAGGCGTGGTGGGAGACCGATGTCAGGGGAGTCTTGCCCTCCGTCCACGTCCCTACGTTGCTCCTGGCGCAAGAAGGAGACGGCGATCACGTCGAGATCACGAAGTATGTGGCGTCGATCATGCCGGAGGCAGCACTCCACATCTTTGATGCGGACGATGGCGACCTCTGGTCAAAGGGTGACTTCGACTCCTATGCGCGTCCTCGACTGGAGGTGATCCAACGGTTCGTCGGGCTGGAACCTCAACACATCGGCATGGATTCGATCCTGTCGACGGTGCTGTTCACCGACATCGTCGGCTCCACCGAGAAACAGGCGGCGCTTGGAGACGCTGGCTGGCGGGATCTCGTGCATCGGCACCACGCGATCGTTCGCGAGCGGCTCCAGCACTGGCGCGGTGTGGAGAACGACACGGCAGGCGATGGCTTCTACGCGACGTTCGACGGACCCGCGCGGGCGATCCGCTGCGCGCTCGATGTCGTGAAAAGGGTGGGCGAGCTGGGGCTCGAGATCAGGGCCGGGGTGCACACAGGCGAATGCCAGATGATCGACGGCAAGGTCGGCGGCATCGCTGTAACGACGGGTGCGCGGATCGCGGCGCTGGCAGGCCCTTCGCAGGTCGTCGTCTCGCAGACCGTGAAGGACCTCACGGCTGGGTCAGGCCTCGCCTTCGACGACGCCGGAGAGCACGTGCTGAAGGGCGTTCCCGACCGCTGGCGCCTGTACCGGGTGATGGACGAGCAGGCATAAGAGCTCCGTCCGAGTTCTCAACCAGGCGAGCCGAAGCGAGGTTCATCGCTCACCCTTGACGAGCGGCTCGCCGTTGGCGTCCCACGTGATCGTGAGCGTGCCGTGTTCGTCGGTCCGCCAGATTGCGGCACCGGTCGCCTCCGCTTCCGCGAGCGCGTTCGGATCGGGGTGTCCGTACGGATTCGGTTGTCCGACGCTGATCGCGATCACCTCAGGCGACACCGCCGGGAAGAGCTCCGGCAGGGAAGTGTCGCCGCCGTGGTGCGGCATCTTGAGTACGTCGACGTCGGTCAGCACACCCGTGTCGAGCAGCACCTGCTGCGCCTCAACCTCGCTGTCGCCGGTGAACAACATCGAGTCGGCGCCGTCGTCGAGCAGCAACACGATCGAGTCGTTGTTCGGGTCGGAGTGGGAGCCGTCCCAGCACCGGTCCGGCGATAACACCCGGAACGAGAGATCGCCGACGGTCACGGTGTCGCCGGTGCGCGGGGCCCGGACCGGGATGCCCTGTGCCTCGATCTCTTGATGTAAGGACGCCTGTAGCTCGGTGGCGTCGGGACACCCCGGCTCCAAGAAGACTCCGACCGGGAACCGGGCGAGGATCTGCGGCAGCCCGGCGATGTGATCGGCATGGGGGTGTGTCGCGATGACCGCGTCCAACCGCTTCACCCCGTAGGAGACAAGCAGCTGCGCGGCAAGTTCCTCATCGGGCCCGCCGTCGATCAGCACGGTGGCTCCCGCCGGGCTGGAGATGAGGATCGCATCGCCCTGACCGATGTCGAGCATCCGAACCGTCAGCCCCGCCGGCGGCCCCGCGCCGACCGCCGCCTGCCACACGACCAGCGGCGTCAGCGCGATCGCAACGACGACCGCCCGCCGCGGGGGGCGCCAGCCGGTGCGCATCCACAGCGCGATCGCGACGAAGGCCGTGGCTCCGACGATCAGCACCCATGGCCCGCCGCCTGACGTGATCCATGCGATGGGCGCCTTTGCCAGGGTCGAGGCGACGATCTCCAGATAGCGCATCGGGATCCGGGCGAGAAACGACACCGCTTGCCCCAGCGGCAGCCACACCAGGCCCAACGCGGACGCCGCGATCCCGAGCAGCAATGCTGGCGACACGGCCGGGAAGGCCGCGAGGTTCGCCGCGATCGTGACGCCCGGCACCTCGTGGAAGTGGAACAGGAGCAACGGGGTGACCCCGAGCTGAGCCGCGATCGTCGTACCGCAGGCCATCGCCGCGGGCAGCGGTATGAGCCTGCTCAATCGCTCGGCGAGGGGGGTCGCCAGCGTGACCATGCCCGCCGTGGCCGCGACCGACAGCTGAAAGCCGATCGCGTTCACCAGCCAGGGGTCGAGCACGAGCAACGCAAGGACCGCCGCCGCCAGGATCGTGCCCGTCGCCCTCGGCTTGCCCAGCAGGATCCCGATCAGCGCCAGCGACGCCATCGCGCCCGCACGCAAGACGGAGGGCTCCGCCCCCGTGAGCACGACGAAGAGCACGACCACGCCGAGCCCCATCGCGAACCGGCTGAGGGGGCCGAGCCGCAACGCGCCCGCGAACGCAACGACGGGAGCCAGCACCATGGCGACGTTCTCGCCGGAGACGACGAGGAGATGACCGAGGCCGGTCGTCTGGAAGTCGCGGGTGGTGACCGGATCGAGTTGCGACGCGTCGCCGAGCACGAGCCCGAGGAGCAAGCCGGCCTCGCGGGGCGGAAAGATCCGTTCGATGGTGCGGCCCACGAACGCGCGCACCACCTGGGTCAACCGGATGAACGGCGCCGGCGCGCCGCCCAGTCGCTCGACGTCGAACGCCCGCACGCTGACCCCGAGCCCGCGATGCACCAACGACTGCGCGAAACCGGGATCGTCGGGCAGCTGCAGCGTGCCCTCGATCCGCACCTGGTCGCCGCGGACCGCCACGGGGACGTCGTCATTCCCACTGACCCAGACGGTCTCCCGAACGGCGGCCGCTCGGCCCGACCACTCGACGCGCCCGACGTCGACCAGCGCGTGCCAGCCGTAGGGGCTCGGCTCCGGGTCTTCTCGCAGCGTGCCCGTGACCGTGACCGTGTGGGGCGCAAGCCGGGCGAGCAACGAACCCTCGATGCGCGCCGCCCCGAGGCCTGCCCATCCGACCCCGCAGAGGATCAGCCCCACGATCAGCAGCACGAGTGCGACCGCGGGGCCACGACGGCGATCCGGCGCGGTGGCGGCGACCGCCGCTACCGACGGGTGGTCGTTCTGAGCGAGCCCGGCCACGCGCAACGCATCGGCGCGGCGCCGACCGGGAGCCGCGGCCCAGGCGGAGGCGAGCGCCAGGCCGCCGAGCAGGAGCCACGCCCACCACGGCCACGACGCGACCGAGGCGGGCCGGCGGTCCCAGACGAGCAGCCCGGCCCAGAACGCACAGGCTGCCAGCGGTGTGCCCCAGCCCTGCACGTGTGCCTCACACCGTCACCTGCGAACGGAGGTCCTCCATCGTGGCGGGGCCGATGCCGGACACTTCATCGAGCTGGTCGACCGATGTGAACGGTCCGTGCTCCGTGCGGTAAGCGATGATCGACGCCGCCAAGACGGGGCCGACGCCGTTCAACGTCTCCAGCGCGGCTTCGTCGGCCGTGTTGATGTTGACGAGCGTCCCGATGGTTCCCGGCGTGCCGGTCGTGCCCGTGCTGCCGGTCGTCGTGCCGGGCGGCTGTGAGCCCTTCTTCGGGACGAGGATCTGTTGCCCGTCGACCAGCGATGCCGCGAGGTTGAGCAGCGTGAGATCGGCGTTGTCGCGGGCACCCCCGGCGCGCTCGACCGCATCGATCACGCGATCGCCCAGCTGGAACTCGAAGACGCCGGGTTTGCGCACCCAGCCGGCGACATCGACGATCAGGGTCTCGCTGGGGCTGGGCGAGGCCGACGTGGACACCGCGGCGAGCATCGTCGGGGACGGCGTCGGCTCTTGCGCCGCCGCGAGTGGTGCGGCGTCCGTCGCGATGTCGATCGGTCGGGGCAGCGAGCGCGTGTACCAGAACCCCACTCCTCCGAGCAGAAGCACGACGACGACGACGAGACCGGCGAGCTCCCTGGACAGTGCATCGAGTCGTTCGCGGATGTTCATGCGTGCGACGGTATGCGCCCCGCGCTGATCCTCTGGTGAAACGCGTCACATCGGATCGCAGGTCGCGATGGGTCGGCGCACGACCTGGTATACCCACGACGTCGAGGAGGGATAGGTGGAGGACACGACGATCGGCGTCGACGAGCTCGACCTCGCGGCGCGTAACCACGCGATGCCGCATGAGGCGCTCCGCTACGACGTGACACCGATCGGCCTGCACTACCTGCTGACCCACTACGACATCCCCGATGTGGATCCCGAGGCATTCCGACTGACGATCGACGGGCACGTCGAACGTCCCCTCACCATCGCCCTCGAGGACCTGCGCGCCCGGCCCTCCGTCACGGCCCAGGTCACCCTGGAGTGCGCGGGCAACGGGCGCGTGCTGCTGGAGCCTCGCGCGATCAGCCAACCCTGGTTGCGGGGCGCGGTCGGAAACGCCGAGTGGACCGGGACGCCCCTCGCCCCGCTGCTTGCCGAGGCTGGGCCACGGGCCGGGGCGGTCGATGTCGCGTTCGCCGGACTCGACCACGGTCTCGAAGGCGACGTCGAGCAGGACTACGAACGTGGATTGTCGCTGCGCGAAGCGACCCGACCCGATCTCATCCTCGCCTACGCGATGAACGGGCAGCCCCTGCCGCCGCAGCACGGGTTCCCGCTGCGGCTGATCGTGCCCGGGTGGTACGGCATGGCCCACGTGAAATGGCTCGGCAGGATCCGAGTCCTCGACGGCCCTTTCACGGGCTATCAGAACATGACCAGCTATCGACTGCGCGAGAGCGAGGACGATCCGGGAACGCCCATCGAAACGATGCGCGTGCGGAGCCTCATGGTGCTCCCGGGATTCCCTTCGTTCCTGCCCCGCCGACGCATCCTCGACGCCGGATCGGTTGCTCTCTCCGGTCGAGCCTGGTCCGGAGCGGCGCCGATCGCTCGCGTCGAGGTCAGCACCGACGGCGGCGCAACGTGGAACGACGCGGACCTGGGTCCGGTCCCCCAACCGCACGCCTGGCGGTCGTGGTCCTTTGAATGGGAGGCCTCTCCGGGTCGCCACACGGTCTGCAGCCGTGCCACCGACGCCGACGGCGCCGTCCAGCCGGACGACCCGGCGTGGAACACGGGCGGCTATCTGAACAATGCGATCGAGCGGATCGAGGTGGAGGTCCGAGAGGCGTGAACACGCGAGCAGGGTTTCGCTTGCGGGGATAGACTCGGCCCACAACCCGAAGGAGGGCCATGCGCTCGCCATCGTTCCAACGGATGCTCGCCGCTGTGATCGCGCTGATCCTCGCGGGGTCGATGGCCTCCACCGCCCAGGCGCGTGTCGCCACGCAGTTCCCGACGCTGGCCGCGCCGACGATCTCCTACGCGCTGCATGCCAAAGGTGTGGTCGTTCGTTCCGGGGATGGGCTCAGCGTCACCCGGGTCTCGCTCGATGGTGCGCAGCAGGTCTCGGCCGGCACGGACAGCGTGTATCGCGTTCGGCTGCAAGGGTCGTATGGTCCCCGGGCCCTCCGGTACGTCGTGCGATCCGACGGTGCGCCGGTCGCCTACGGGATCCCGGCGCCCACCGGTCACGCCTTGCTGGCCGTGACGGCCGATCCGTCGGTGCTCACGGGACGGATCACTGTTGGCGCAGGCTCGGGCCCCGATTCGGGAGAGACCGTGCTCGAGAACGCCCGCTACCCGGGCTTCGGCAACGGCGACCTCGGCTCGCGTGCGCCCGGCCCCTTCGACGTCACCCGCGCCGCTTACGACTTCGGCGATCAGGCCTTCCAGCCCGCGGGGCTGGGCGGGCGCGTGGAACTGCGCGCAGACGTCCACTACCCCACCGATCTGTCTGCAGGACCGTATCCGTTGGTGCTCTTCCTCCACGGGAATCACGCGGCCTGCTACCGAGGAGACCGGGCCGGGTACTCGTGGCCGTGCCCCGACGGCTGGAAGCCTCTGCCCAACTACGAGGGGTACGACTACATCGCGAAACGCCTCGCGAGTTATGGCTACATCGTCGCCAGCGTGAGCGGCAACGGCGTCAACGTGCTCGGCAACCAGGTCCCGGACACCGGGATGCGCCAACGCGGCCTCCTGCTCGAGAAGCATTTCGACCTCTGGAACACGTGGAACACGGTGGGTGGAGACCCGTTCGGCACGACCTTCGTGGGAGCGGTCGACATGTCGCGCACCGGCGTCATGGGTCACTCTCGCGGTGGTGAGGGCGCCGTCTGGAACGCGCTCGTCGACCAACAGCGCGCGGTTCCCTACGGACTGGACGCGGTCCTCGCGCTCGCGCCGGTGGACTTCACGCGCGTCACCGTCAACAACGTCGCGCTCGGCGTGATGTTGCCCGACTGCGACGGCGACGTGTCGGACCTGCAAGGCATCCACTTCTTCGACGACTCTCGGTACGCGGTGGCCGGCGACCCGACCCCGAAGGCGACCGTCACCGTCTTCAAGGCGAACCACAACTTCTTCAACACCGTGTGGTCGCCCTCCTCCGGCTATCCCGGATCGTTCAACGACGCCTACAACTGCCCCGGCCAGCTCACCGAGACCGCCCAGCGTCGTGTCGGGGCCGCCTACATCGTGAGCTTCTTCCGGCGCTTCACCGGCGGCGAGAGCGCGCCCGGCGAGCTCTGGACGGGCGAGCGAACCCCGGACTCGATCAAGCCCGCACGAACGGCGGTGAGCTACCTCGCTCCCGACGGTCCCGCGAGCCGGCTCGATCTCGCGCGACTCGACCGCCCCGCCGACCTCACGACCAGCGAGCTCGGCACCGCCGTCACGGTGTCGGACGTGGGCGTCTACGGCTGGTGTTCGAACGTCTATGACACGCCCTGCGTTCCCGGGCAGCTCGGCGGCTACGACATCCATCGGTCCTGGTCGTGGTTCGGTCCGGTCGGCCCCGGGCTGCAGGAGGGCTTGTTCGGCTGGTCAGCGGCCAGCGCGGGCGGCGCCTCGGTCGGCTACGCATTGCCGGTCGGCTCGCGCGACGTGTCGAGCTACGACGTCCTGACGTTCCGCACGATGATGAACCCGGGTTACAACGCCAACTACGGCACCGACTTCCAGGACTTCGACATCGTCCTGGAAGACATCAACGGCGCGCACGCATCGCTGGCCGCGGCCGACGTCGGCAACGATGTGCTCGGCATGCAGCTGACCGGGCGGCGGCGTCCGAGCGGGCACCTCATCATGAACCAGATCCGGTTCCCGCTGGCCGACTTCACGGGTGTGGATCTCACGCACATCCGATCGGTGACCTTCGCGTTCGACCGCGTCGCCAGCGGCGTGATCGACGTGTCGGACCTCGCGTTCCAGCGGCTGTCGTAGCCCGCGGCTACGCGCGGGTGACGAGATTCACGAGCCTCGGCGCGCGCACGATCTCCTGGCGGACCTCCCGGCCTCCCAGGGCTCGGTTCGCGCCGGCGCTCGCGTGCGCGGCCGCCAGCGCGTCGGCCTCGGAGATGTCGGCGGGCACCTCGAGCTTGTCGCGCACCTTGCCGTCCACCTGCACCACCAGCGTGACCGACTCGTCGGCCGCGAGCGCCGGATCGAAGGTCGGCCAGGACGATCGGTGCACCGAGGCCTCGTTGCCGAGCTCGACGCGCCACAGCTCCTCGGCGGCGAAGGGTGCGAGGGGCGCGAGCAGCTGGACGAGCGCGGACGCGGCCGCTGCCGCGCCCGAGCCGGCGTCCAATGCGGCGCGCATCTCGTTGGTCAGGACCATCAGCTTCGAGATCGCCGTGTTCAGCCGGAAACGCTCGACATCGTCGGTCACACCCTTGATCGTCTTGTGCGTCAGGCGCGTCAACGCCTCGGGCGCCTCTGCGCTCGTCGCGACCGCATCGCTCACCACCGCGAACACACGGCCGAGCCACTGATGTACGCCGGGGCGCTTGTCCGGGGCCGGGGCGATCAGCTTCCAGTCGATGTCGTCCTCGAACGGGCCCGCGAACAACATCGTCAGCCGCATCGTGTCGGCTCCCCACCGCTCCACGAGCGGCATCGGCTCGACGATGTTGCCCTTCGACTTCGACATCGAGGCGCCGTCGTAGATCACCTGCCCCTGGTTCATCAGGCGCGGGAACGGCTCGATGAAGCCGACCATCTCCAGGTCGTAGAGCACCTTGGTGACGAACCGCGAGTAGAGGAGGTGCAGGATCGCGTGCTCGACCCCGCCGGTGTACTGGCCGACGGGCATCCACCGGTCGACGTCCTCCCGGCGGAACGGTCCGTCCTCGTAGCCCGGCGAGCAGTACCGGAAGAAGTACCAGCTCGAATCGACGAACGTGTCCAACGTATCGGTGTCGCGCTGCGCCTCGCCGCCGCACGACGGACATCGGACGTGTTTCCACGTCGGGTGGCGGGCCAACGGGCTTTCTCCCCCCGGCTGGAAGTCCACGTCCTCGGGCAGCCGCACCGGCAGCTCGTCGTCCGGCACCGCGACCTCCCCGCACGTCGGGCAGTGCACGATCGGGATCGGCGGGCCCCAGTACCGCTGACGGCTGATCAGCCAATCCCGCAGCCGGAAGTTGACCGCGCGCTTCCCGCGCCCCTGGCTCTCGAGCCAGGCGGTCACCTCGCCGATCGAGGCCGGGGTCGAACGGCCATCGAACGGTCCGCTGGCGACCATCACGCCGTCGGCGGCGAATGCCTCGGTCATCGTCGTCCCGTCGAGCGCCTCGCCGTCCTCAGGCTGCACGACGACCCGGACCTCGATGCCGTGCTGTCTCGCGAACTCGAAGTCACGCTGGTCGTGCGCGGGCACCGCCATGATCGCGCCCGTCCCGTACCCCATCAGCACGTACGGCGCCGCGTAGCACGGGATCCGCTCCCCGTTGACCGGGTTGACCGCATGCACGCCGAGGAACACGCCCTCTCGCGTGTCGGCGGCCTCGCGATCGACGAGCGACGTCTGCTCGGCCGCTCGTACAAGCGGCTCGACCTGGTCCCACCTGCCGGCCAGCTCGGCGAGACGCCGCACCGCAGGATGCTCGGCCGCGAACACGAAGAACGTCGCACCCCACAGCGTGTCCGGCCGGGTCGTGAAGATCGTGATCTCCTCGCCTGTCTCCTCGATCGTGAACGTGACCTCGGCGCCTTCGGATCGTCCGATCCAGTTGCGCTGCATCGTCAGGACACGCTCCGGCCATTCGACGAGGCCCTCGGCGTCATCGAGCAGGCGCTGCGCGTAGTCCGTGATCTTGAAGAACCATTGGGTGAGGTTGCGGCGCTCCACCATCGTGCCGCACCGCTCGCAGGCGCCCTTGATCACCTGCTCGTTGGCGAGCACGGTGGCGTCCTTCGGGCACCAGTTGACCGGGGACTCCTTCCGGTAGGCGAGGCCCGCCTCGAGGAACCGGAGGAACAGCCACTGGGTCCACCGGTAGTAGTCGGGATCGCACGTCGCCAGCCGGCGAGACCAGTCGAAGGACATGCCCATCCGTTTGAACGAGGCCGCCTGCTGATCGATGTTCGCCAGCGTCCAGGGCCCGGGCGCGACACCGCGCTTGATCGCCGCGTTCTCCGCCGGCAACCCGAAGGCGTCCCAGCCGATCGGATGCAGCACGTTGTTGCCACGCATCGCGCGATAGCGGGCGACCACGTCGCCGCCGCTGAACGCCTCGGCATGGCCCATGTGGAGATCCCCGCTCGGATACGGAAACATGTCGAGCGCGTAGAAACGCGGACGAGGATCGGCGGGGTCATCGACGGCCACGTACAGGCCCTCGTCGTTCCAGCGCTCGACCCACGCGGTTTCGAACTCGGAGGCGTCATACCGACGGGTCATGACACGGCATCGTACCGGACGACCAGCGCGTTCCCGGTCACTTAGACTTCCGTCCGATGCCGCGCCGCCGGTCGCTCCGTCCCCTGCTCGCCCTCGTCGCGATCGCGGTGGTCGCCGCGGCCTGCACGCGCGCGGTGACCGCGACCGAGCCGGCGCCGGCCGCGAGCGCGGGACCCGGGCTCGACTCGCTGAAACACCTGATCTTCATCGTGCAGGAGAACAGGAGCTTCGATCACTATTTCGGTACCTACCCGGGCGCCGACGGGATCCCGACGAACGCCGACGGATCGTTCTCGGTGTGCGTCCCCGACACCTACCAACACGGGAAGTGCGTCAAGCCCTACGTGAGCCACTCGATCGAGTTCGACGGCGGCCCCCACGATCATCCGTCCGCGGTCCGCGACGTGAACGGCGGCGCGATGGACGGCTTCATCGCCTCGCTGCCCCCGCGCGCCCAGAAGTGCTGGGTCGATCGCACCCAGCCGATGTGCGACACGATGCTCGGCCCGCAAGGTCAGCCCGACGTGATGAGCACCCTGCGACGCGGCGCCATCCCCAACTACTGGCGCTACGCGGACCGGTTCGTGCTGCAGGACCGGATGTTCGCCTCGGTGGACTCCTGGACGTTGCCGTCGCACCTGTTCCTGATGTCGGCGTGGGCCGCGTACTGCCCAGACCGAACCGACCCGATGTCGTGCAGAACCGATCTGAACATGAAGAAGCGCTCCCATCACTGGGAGTACGGCGATGACCCGGTCTATGCCTGGACCGACATCACCTGGCTGCTCGATCAACAGCACGTCTCGTGGGCGTACTACATCGGGTCGGACACGTGTTGGGAGCCTCCGTGCGACCGGCCGAGCCATCCGTTGTACTCGTCCTCGTTCGCGCGCAACCCGATCGCCGGCTTCACGAGCTTCTGGGACGGCGAGCGCGGTGGCATCGACGACAACCTGCTGTCGGTGAACCGATACCTCACCGCGGCCGATCGCGGGACGTTGCCGGCGGTGAGCTGGATCATGCCGGCCTCGGGCGTGTCCGATCACCCCGCCGGTCCCGGCACGATCCGCACCTCGATGGCCTACGTCACGACGCTGATCAACGCGGCCATGCGCGGGCCCGACTGGGACTCCACCGCGATCTTCCTCACCTGGGACGACTGGGGTGGGTTCTACGACCACGTGCCACCGACCGCGGTCGACGCCAACGGCTACGGCCTGCGCGTGCCCGGTCTCGTGATCAGCCCGTACGCCAAGCGCGGCTCGATCGACGACACGGAGCTTTCGTTCGACAGCTATCTCAAGCTGATCGAAGACCGGTTCTTGGGCGGGGCCCGGCTGGATCCGGCGACCGACGGCCGGCCCGACGCGCGACCGACGGTCCGCGAGCCGCTCGCCGGCGACCTGTTGAACGGCTTCGACTTCTCACAGAAGCCGCAGCCGCCGCTGATCCTGGATCCGTGGCCCTGGAAACAGCCGAAGCCGTTCCCGTTGTTCTGAGCGCGCGCCGATAGACTGCGCGGCCATGCGACTGCGCCGTCTGCTCCTGCTCGCCATCGCGACGGCGGTCGTCGTGGCCGCGTGCACATCGGGGAGCGACACCTCCTCCGTACCCGGATCAGGGAGCCCATCGGCGGCGCGCGGCATCGAGAAGCTCGACCACCTGATCTTCATCGTCCAGGAGAACCGGAGCTTCGATCAGTACTTCGGCACGTACCCCGGCGCCGACGGCATCCCGACGAATCCCGACGGCTCGTTCTCGGTGTGCGCGCCGGACAAGTTCCAGGGCGGGGTCTGCCTGCCGCCATACGTGACCAGCTCCGACAACCAGGACGGCGGGCCGCACACACACCCGGCGTCGGTGCGCGACATCAACGGCGGCGCGATGGACGGCTTCATCGATTCCCTGCCGCCACGGCCGACCAAATGCTGGAGCGATCCGACGCGCCCCGAATGCGGCGTGCAGCTCGGTCCCGATGGGCAGCCCGACGTCATGAGCACCCAGCCCCGTCGCGCGATCCCCAACTACTGGTCCTACGCGGACCAGTACGTGCTGCAGGACTCGATGTTCGCGCCGGTGGACTCCTGGACGTTGCCCTCGCACCTGTTCCTGGTGTCCGCGTGGTCGGCGGCCTGCACCGATCGGAACGACCCGATGTCGTGCCGTTCGGACATCAGCCTGAGCAACTCCTCCCTCCGATGGGACTACGGCGAGAAGCCGCTGTACGCCTGGACCGACATCACGTGGTTGCTCGATGAGCAGAAGGTGACCTGGCGCTATTTCGTCGGGAACGACACGTGCGACGACCCCCCGTGCCCCAAGCCCGGCCGCGACTTCTACGGCACAAGCTACAACCGCAACCCACTGCCCGGGTTCACGAGCTTCGGCGAGCGCGACGGGTTCGAGGACAACGTCCGCCCGGTGAACGAGTATCTCGCCTCGGCCGCCGACGGAAGCCTGCCGTCGGTGTCGTGGATCGCGCCGTCCTCCAACGTCTCGGACCACCCCGGTGGCCCGAGCACGGTCAAGACCGCGATGGCGTACGTCACCAGGCTCGTGAACGCCGCGATGGAAGGGCCGGACTGGGACTCGACAGCGATCTTCCTGACATGGGACGACTGGGGTGGCTTCTACGATCACGTCAAGCCACCGCGTGTCGACGCCATGGGGTTCGGGCTGCGGGTGCCCGCGCTCGTGATCAGCCCGTATGCCAAGCCGGGATACATCGACGACACGACGCTGTCGTTCGACTCCTACCTCAAGCTGATCGAGGACCGGTTCTTGTCCGGCGACCGACTCGACCCCGCCACGATGTCGCGGCCCGACAGCCGCCCGACGGTTCGCGAGCGGACCGCGAACCCGCTGTCGCACGCCTTCGACTTCAGCCAGGCCCCCAACCCACCGCTGATCCTCAAGCCCTGGCCGTGGAAGGAAGCCGAGCCGTACCCCTCGTTCTGAGGTCCGGCCGCTAGACTCCGCGCCCGTGCGTACCCCCCGTCGGACCCTCGCCATCGGCGTGCTCGCGCTGGTTGTCGCGGCCGCGTGCACGGGAGCCTCGACCACGTCCGCAACGCCCACCGAATCCGCGCGGGGCATCGAGGCACACGGCGTGCAGAAGCTGGATCACCTGATCTTCATCGTGCAGGAGAACCGCAGCTTCGATCACTACTTCGGGACCTATCCCGGTGCCGACGGCATCCCGACGAATCCGGACGGTTCGTTCGCGGTGTGCGTGCCGGATCGCTTCCAGCAGGGCGCCTGCGTGCCGCCCTACCTGAGCCACTCGTTCGACTTCGACGGCGGGCCCCACGCGCATAGCGACGCGGTGCGCGATGTGCACGGCGGCCAGATGGACGGCTTCATCGCCTCGCTGAAGCCCCGCGAGGGCTACTGCTGGACCGTCCCCGACCAGCCGCAATGCCCGGACAAGATCGGACCGGACGGCCAACCCGATGTGATGAGCACGCTCCCCCGCGAGCAGATCCCGAACTACTGGGCCTATGCCGATCACTACGCGCTGCAGGACGCGATGTTCGCGCCGGTCGATTCCTGGACCTTGCCCTCGCACCTGTTCCTGGTCTCGGGCTGGTCCGCGTACTGCCCCGACACGACCGACCCGATGAGCTGTCGCAGCGACATCAACCTGAAGGGCGATCACCGCTGGGACTACGGCCATCCGCCCGTCTACGCGTGGACGGACATCACCTGGCTGCTCGACGAGCAGCACGTGCCGTGGCGGTTCTACATCGGCAATCACACGTGCTGGGAGCACCCACCGTGCGACGACCCCGAGGGGCGGGCCTACGGCACGGCCTACAACCGGAACGTCCTGCCCGGCTTCACGAGCTTCTGGGACGGCGAGCGAGCCGACGGGGTGCAGGACAACGTGCGCCCGGTCGACGACTACCTGGCATCCGCCGCCGACGGGAGCCTCCCCGCCGTGTCGTGGATCACGCCGACGTCGGTCACGAGCGAGCACCCGCGCAGCAAATCGACGATCAAGACCGGGATGGCCTATGTCACGCGTCTGGTGAACGCCGCCATGGAGGGCCCGGACTGGGACTCCACGGCGATCTTCCTGACCTGGGACGACTGGGGCGGGTTCTACGACCACGTCGTGCCGCCGCGGGTCGACGGCAACGGGTACGGCCTGCGCGTGCCCGGCCTCGTGATCAGCCCGTACACGAAGCCCGGCTACATCGATCACACGACGTTGTCGTTCGATTCGTACCTGCGGTTGATCGAGGACCGATTCCTCGGCGGCGAACGCCTCGACCCCGCGACGATGTCGCGACCGGACGCCCGCCCGACGGTCCGGGAGCGGATCGCCAACCCCGTCCTCGGCGCGTTCGACTTCTCGCAGGATCCGCAGCCTCCCATGGTGCTGAACCCGTGGCCCTGGTCCGAACCGGAGCCCTGGTCCTCCTTCGGCTGATCAGCCGAGCGGTCGCCAGTCACCGAGCGTCAGGAGCTGGTCGGGACCGTCGAGGTCCAGCGGCTGTGCGTTGCCGCCGCCGTTGAGCACCACGATGTCTTGCATCCCGTCGCGATCGAAGTCGACCATCGCAGCCGTGTCGCCGCAGCCCGCGAGGGCGCCGGGCGGCAAGGCGGGCGGATCGACCTGTGTCCACGACGTCCCGTCCCCGCCGTTGAGCAACAGCACGTCCGGTGCGTTCACGCGGTCGCGACACCCGTCGACGGCATAGACGTCGGGCGCGCCGTCGCCGTTGACGTCCCCGATCGCCAGCCCGTGGCCGTGCTCGAGCGCCTGCGTGAACACCGGCGTGCCGAAGCGACCGTCCGCACCGCCAAGGCGGATCTCGAGGGAGTCCAGATGCACGATCACCAGGTCGTCGATCCCGTCGCCCGACACGTCGACGATCTCGGCGCCGTTGGCCAGCGGACCGGTCGGCACATCGAATCGGTCGTTCGCACGGACGAACCGATCGCCCCGGCGCAGGTACAGGAAGATCTGGTCGTCGCCACACAAGAGGATGTCGTCCCATCCATCGCCGTTCACATCCGCCACCTGCGCGCACATGGATCCGTCCTGGCGCGTGATGCCCATGTCGACCTCGCGGAAGTGCGTCCCGCCGACGTTCACGTACGTGCGGTTCGGCGTCGTGTGCTGGTCCTGGCGCGGCGTGTCGTTGCCGATGAACAGGTCGGGGTAGCGGTCGTGATTCAGATCGATCCACGCGGGGTGCCGACCCCGCCCCCAATGGTCCTCGACACCCCAGGCGTGTGCTTGGTCGGTCCAGGTGCCGGCCGGTCCTTGGATCCACAGCTCGTTCCACTTCTCGGCCACGCCCTGCTGGGCACCCTTCGCGCACAAGATGTCGAGGAGGCCGTCCACGTTCGGGTCGCCGAAGACACAGCCGTGACGATCGGGACGCTCATGCAGCGTGTCGACCAGACGCATCACGGGTTCGAAGCCGAGGGTCGTGTTGCCCTGCGGCTGGTTCATGAACAGTTCGGCGGGGCGCGATCCGTGATGGCCGATCAACACGTCGTCCCAGCCGTCGGCGTTCACGTCGGCGACCGCGACCGTGTAGCTCGATTCGTGACGGCGGAACCCCACCATCGGGCCGACGTCGCGCACGCGCGGTTGCGGCGTCCCGCCCGCGGGCAGCGAGACGAGGAACGCGAGCAGGGCGGCGACGATCGCCACGAGCAGGGAGCGACGCATGGTGCGCGGAAGCTTACGGGTCAGCTGCCGGAGACAACGGGCAGGAGGCCTGCCGCACGCGTGACGAGCTCGGGGACCTCGTCCGCCGGCACCGGCCGAGAGAACAGGAACCCCTGCGCGAGCCGACAGCCGTTGGCGCGCAGGAACTCGTATTCCTGGGGTGTCTCCACGCCCTCCGCGAGCGGCACCATGTTGAGACCCTGTGCCAACTGGATCATGGCGCGCACCATGCTCGCCTGACCGATGTCGTTGTGCACGTCGCGCACGAACGTCTTGTCGATCTTCAAGACGTCGACGGGCATGTGCTTGAGCCGTGCCAGCGACGAGTAGCCGGTTCCGAAGTCATCCAGCGCCAGGGTGAAGCCCCATGAATGAAGGTCCGACAGGATCTTCTGCGTTCGATCCGGATCGGCCATCGCCGTCGACTCGGTGATCTCGACCGTGACGCACCGCGGGTCCACGTCGCCCGCGCGCAGGGCGCCCATGATCTTCTCCGCCAACCGCGCCGACCAGAGCTGCCGGGGCGAGAGGTTGAATCCGAGCCGCAGATCGAGACCCGCGGTGCGCCACTCGGACTGCTGACGAACGAGCTCCGCGATCACCCAGTCCCCGATCGCCTCGATGAGGCCAAGCTCCTCCGCGAGCGGGATGAACTCCAACGGCGGGACGAGTCCGCCCTTCGGATCCTGCCAGCGGATCAACGCCTCCAGCGATTCCACATGCCCGGTCTCCATGTCGACGATCGGCTGCCAGTGCAGCACCCAGTGCTCCTCACGAACGGCTGTCCGCAGCCGCGTCGTGAGCGAGAGTCGGTGCGCCGGGTCGTGATCGCCGGTCTGGAAGACCGTGAACCCGCCGGGCTCCTGCCGTTTGGTCCGATACATGGCGGCGTCGGCGTTCTTCATCAGCGATTCGCCATCCTGCGCGTCCTGCGGGAACAAGCTGATGCCGATCGAGCCCGAGGCGAAGAAGTGCGTCCCGTGCAGATCGAAGGGGTCGGCGAGCGCAGCGCGAACGCGCCCGGCGACCACCTCGGCCGCCGCCAGCGCCGGGTTCTCCACGGAATCCTCCGTCGCGCGATCCAGGTCGCTCAGCAGCAACAGGAACTCGTCACCGCCCTGACGGGCCACGAGATCCGTGTCGCGCGTGCAGGTCCGCAGCCGGTCGGCCAGCTGTGCGAGCAGGAGGTCGCCCGCGTGGTGGCCAAGGGAGTCGTTGACCATCTTGAAGTTGTCGAGGTCGAGGAATAGCACGCCGACGCCGGTGTCGTTGCGCCGGCCGCGCGCGATCGCGCTCTCGAGCATCTCCTCGAACAGGGCGCGGTTCGGCAGGCCGGTGAGCTTGTCGTGATAGGCGAGGAACGCGACCTCTTCCTCCGCGGTCTTGCGCTCCGTGATGTCGAAGATCACGCCCTGGATCAGCCACGGGTTCCCGTGATCGTCGTCGATCGGGAAGGCCTGCTCCAGGACCCAGCGGACGGTCCCGTCCTCGTGCACCATCCGGTACTCGTGGTTGAGCGTGGCGTGGCCGTTGTAGGCCTCCTGGTACTCGTCCCAGGCGCGGTCGATGTCGTCGGGGTGCACGTGGTGACGCCACGCGTATGGGTCGGCGAGCCATTCCTCCGGCTCGATGCCGACCAGGTCGCGGATCTGCGGGCTGACGTAGATCGAGGTGTCGTTCTCATCCACGGGGTCGAGGTAGACGACCGCCGGGATATGTTCGACGAGCGCGCGGTACTTCGCCTCGGCCTCGAACTGCGCGTCGCGACCCGCCTGCATCTCTGAGAGATCGCGGAGCGTGACCACCAGGAGGGGCTCGCCGGCGTCGATGGCGCCGACGTTCACCTCGACGGGGAACTGCGCCGCCCCACTGCGACAGCACAGGGCCTCGGTGCGCGCATCCGGTGGGAGCGCAAGCACATCGGCGGCGATCAGCAGCTCGATCGTGCTTCCGACGAGCTCCTCGCGCCGGAATCCGGTGAGCTGCTCGACGCGGCGGTTCGCGTAGACGATCTGACCGTCCGCGCGTGTGACGACGAGGCACTCCGGGGTGGCCTCCAGGAGCGAGCCAGGCTCGATCCCCGCGGTCACCCGCGCGAATGCGCCGTCGTCTCGAGGGCCGGTCTCCGAAGCCCGCAGTGCCATGCGTGAGGCCTTCCGTGGTGTGTGTCTAGGAGGCTTCGGCTCGCGGGGTGCTGTACCTGAGGAACCCCCTGAACGGGGTTCAGGGGTCAGATGGCGGGGGTGCGTTCCTCCATCCCCCACGGGGATCCGTACTCGGTGAGCAGGTCCAAGAACGCGACCGGCTCGAACGCCTCCGGGCCGAGGACGCCCGCCCCCGACCACGCGCCGTTGGCGAGGAGCTCCAGCGCCACCACCGGGTTGATCGCCGTCTGCCACACGACGGCCTGGGCCTGATCCCGCCCCCACGTCTCCTCGTTGTCGACCACGTGGTAGAGGTAAACCTCGCGAGCAGCGCCGTCGGTGCCGGTGCCCGTGACCCAGGTGCCGGCGCTCGTCTTGCCGCTCATCTGGGGGCCGAGCGTGGCCGGGTCCGGCAGGCACGCCGCGACGACATCGCGCGGGCTCACCTGCTGGCCGCGAACGGTGACCGTTTCGGTCTTGTCCAGCCCAAGTTTGTGCAGCGTCTTGAGCACCTCGATGAACTCGTCGCCGAGGCCGTACTTGAAGGTCGCACGTTTGCAGGCGACCCAACGCGGGATCAACAGCACCTCTTCGTGCTCCACGTGCACGCACTCGACCGGGCCGATCCCCTCGGGGAAGGTGAACACCTCGGGCTCGGAGAACGGAGGCAGGGTGAACCAGCCGCGTTCCTTCTCCCAGACGACGGGGGGATTGAGGCACTCCTCGATCGTGGTCCAGATCGAGAAGCCGGGTGCGAAGTCGTAGCCGCTGACGACGAGGTTCGCACCGTCGCGCACGCCGGCCTCGTCGATCTGGCTGAAGAGGTGGTCCTGCGCGTATCGCGCGAAGACGTCGGACAGACCGGGCTCTACCCCGACCCCCACCAGCGCGAGCTGGCCCCTCTCCTCCCAATCGGCGGCCTTGGCGAACTGTGCGTCGCCCAGCTTCTCCCCCGGGAGCGCATAGGGCTGCTCCGGGTGCGGGTGCGACAGCGACATCGCCATGTCGAGATACGTGACGCCCGCCTCGAAGGCACCGTCGAAGATCGGCATCACGAACCGCGGATCGACGGCGTTCAGGACGTGGGTGATGTCCCGGGCACGGCAGAGCTCGGCGACCGCCGACGCATCGGACGCATCGACCTGCGCCGCGCTGAACCGACCCGTTCCGGCGTCGTATCGATCGACGACGCTGCCCGCTCGCGCCTCGTCGTAGTCGGCGAACACGATGTGCTCGTAGAAGTCTCGCCGCGCCGCGATCGGCGCGAACGCCGAGCCCACACCGCCTGATCCGACCACCAGGATCTTCATCGATACCTCTCTCGTCCGATGACCGGGCAGTCTACGGGCGGCTACGCCAAGGGGTCGTGCGCGAAGGCTCGGAACGGTTCCGGAGCGTAGGGCGCGAGCGCCGTCGACCACGTTTGGAGCGCCTCGTGGATCGCGTCGTCCTCGCGCACCAACCAGGCAAGGTGCCGCAGGCCGTGCTCGACGATCTGGGAGAGGTGCACCTGCGGCGGCGGCCCGGTCGCGTGTCCCCGAGCGAGCTCCGTCCGCGTGACCATCTCGACCTCGTAGGCGCGGGGCACGTC
>CAWCDA010000012.1:0-81121 GCA_963794065.1 uncultured Actinomycetes bacterium
GGCGATGTCGATCTCGTTGTTCTTGAGCGCCTGGATCATCGCCTCCTGGTTCGTGTAGATCCGATAGACGACTCGGTCGACCGTCGGCTGGGGGGCCCCAGAAGTTGGGGTTGCGATCCATCGTGAAGTCCTGTCCGTGGTTCCAGCTCGTCAGCATGAACGGACCGCTCACGACCGGGTTCATCCCGGAGACGGCGCGGATGTCCTTCAGCGACTGGCCGTTGTATTGCGACCAGACGTGCTCCGGCACGATGTAGACCCAGGGAGGCATCGTCGGCGCGAACGTCGGTTCGTCGGCGGTCCACACGAACGTGTGCGGGTCCGGCGTCGTGAACACGGGGTTGCCGGGGAAGTAGCTCTTGTACTGCGGGATCTTGTTGTCGATCACGAAGCGGTAGGTGAATGCGACGTCCTCGGATGTGAGCGGCGTGCCGTCGCTCCACAGCAGGCCGTCGCGCAAGGTGCACGTCCATTGCGTGTAGTCCTCGTTGTGATCGCAGCCGGTCGCCAGGCTCGGCGCGGCGGTCGCGTCGGCGACCGAGAACTTCTGCAACATGTCGTACTCGGTCGTCGCGACTGTGTAGTCGCTGCCGGCGCTCACCGCGAACACATTGTCCGTGGTCAGATCCGACGAGAGCCCGACCCGCAGGATGACCGGTTCGTCGCCGCTCGGCGTCGTCGATTGCGCATGCGCCGACGGACCGGCGAGCGCCAACACCGCGACGACGATGCTCGCGATGCCCGCGAGCGCTCTGGTGCGTCCGGACCTCATCGGGTTCCCTCCTTCGCGAGCTCGGTCACGATCGTGTCGTGTACGCGCCCATTCGATACCAACAGGGTGCCGCCGGGCACCGGTTCGGCGCCCGTCAGTGTGGTGATACGTCCGCCGGCCTCTTCGACGATGACCTCGGTGGCAGCCCAGTCCCAGGGGAAGCAGGGCTCGTGCTCCACCAGCGCCTCCATCGACCCCTGGGCGACGAGCAGGTGCGCCCAGGCGTCGCTCAGCCCCCGTGTGCGGCGGGCCACGCCGGCGAGCCGGACGAGGTGGCGCTCATCGCCCGAGCCGGCCCATTCCTCGAGGGGCGAATGGCCGAGGAACGCCTCCGCCAGCGTGTCGATCGCAGAGACGCGCAGCCGCTGGTCGCCGCGCCACGCGCCACCGCCGCGCGTCGCGTGGTAGCGCACGGACAGCGCCGGCGCATCGGCGACGCCGAGCACCGAGCGACCGTCGACCTGCAGCGCGATCAGCGTGGTCCACAGGGGGATGCCCTCGGCGTAGAGCTTCGTGCCGTCGACTGGGTCGATCACCCAGGTCCGGCCGTTGTCGCCGGCGGTGCGGCCCCCCTCCTCCCCGAGGATGCCGTCGCCGGGCGCCCGCTCGGCGAGCACCGAGCGGATCGCTCGCTCCGCCGCGCGATCGACCTCGGTCACCGGCGTGTCGTCGGCCTTGAGCTCCACGGGCAACCGGTCGCCGAACCACGCGAGCGTCACGGCGGCCGCCGCGTCGGCGGCCGCCATGGCCACGCCGAGGTCCTCATGCAACGTCGGTGTGGGATCGATCGCCGGCCGGCCCCCTCGCATCACGGCCGCAACCTATGGGGACCTATCGGGGGGCACAAGGCCACCATTGCCCTCTGGGCAACAGCCGAGTGAACGGGTAGGGTCGGGCCGGATGCGGACGACGGAGGCTGCGGACCGGGTCGCGACGGTCCTCGATCTGTTGGGCGCCGACCATGAGGGGCTCGGCGTCCAGGAGATCGCGAGGCGCCTAGCGGTGCACCCTTCCACCGCGTCCCGCCTGCTCGGGACGCTCGCCGCCGCCGGCCTGATCGATCGAGACGAAACGACGGGGCGCTACCGCCTCGGCGCCCGGATCGTCGGGCTTGCGGCCGCGGCGGTGGACCGACTGCCCGTCGTCAGCCAGGCGCGTCCCGAGCTCGAGCACCTGTCGACCGTCACGGCCGAAACCGTCAATCTCGCGATCCGCGACGGCTCCCACGTCGTCTACGTCGATCAGGTCACCCCGGCGCAGACGGTCGTGATGGCGAGCTGGGTGGGTCGTCGCAGCCCGGTGCACGCCAGTTCGAGCGGCAAGGTACTGCTGGCTTTCGGCGACCGGCGCGCCCGGGAGCACCTCATCCGCCGTCCACTGGAAGCGCTCACGGCGCGCACCGTGACCGACCCGGCCCGATTGGCCGAGGTGCTGCGCCAGGTCCGTCGACAGGGCTACGCGGCGAGCGCGGGCGAGCTCGAGGACGGTCTCGTGACGATCGCCGCGCCGGTGCTCGTCGACGGTATCGCCGTCGCGGCCATCAGTGTGTCAGGACCCGCCTACCGACTGCCGACCCGCGATGTGGCGCGCCTCGCCCGCCAGGTGATCGATGCGGCGGCCGCTGCGTCGCACCGTATGGCGGGTCGCAGCTAGAAGGGTCTCCTCCGCGTTGGGCAATGCGGACGCGACGTGGCACGATTGGCCAGAACCGACCGTCGATCGAGCGGCCGGAACGTAGGCAACACATAGGGGGGATCCGCGATGGCCGAGAAGAAGCCAGCGAAGAAGAAGACCGCGCAGACGTCTACGAAGCGCACAAGCGCCCCCAGGAACTCGTCCGCAGGTTCTGGGTTCTCCGCCGAGGAACGGGCCGCGATGAAACAGCGGGCCAAGGAGCTGAAGGCCGCCGAGAACCGGGAGGAGGGCGAGCGCCTCCTGCGTGAGGCGATCGCCAAGATGAAAGAGCCGGATCGGAAGATGGCCAAGCGTGTCCATGCGCTCGTGATGGGCGCCGCGCCCGACCTGGCGCCGAGAACCTGGTACGGGATGCCCGCGTACGCCAAGGACGACAAGGTCGTGTGCTTCTTCCAGGACGCGCAGAAGTTCAAGTCCCGATACGCGACCTTCGGCTTCAGCGATGAGGCGAGCCTCGACAAGGGCGGCATGTGGCCGACGTCGTTCGCGCTCATGGAGTTGACCGCGGCCGAAGAGGCGAAGATCACGTCGCTCGTGAAGCAAGCGGTGCGCTGACGGCCCGGGACGTTCCCGTGCCCCACGCCGCCGATCGACACGATCTGATCCGCGTGCACGGCGCACGCGTGAACAACCTCAAGGACGTCAGCATCGAGCTTCCGAAGCGTCGGTTGACGGTGTTCACCGGCGTGTCCGGCTCGGGCAAGAGCTCGTTGGTCTTCGACACGATCGCCGCCGAGTCGCAGCGCTTGATCAACGAAACCTACAGCGCGTTCGTCCAGGGGTTCATGCCGACGCTGGCGCGGCCCGAGGTGGACGTCCTCGACGGGCTGACGACGGCGATCATCGTCGACCAGGAGCGGATGGGCACCGACCCGCGCTCCACCGTCGGCACGTCGACCGACGCCAACGCCATGCTGCGCATCCTCTTCAGCCGACTCGGGAAGCCACACATCGGGCCGCCCAACGCGTACTCCTTCAACGTCCCGTCGGTGACGGGCGCCGGCGCCATCACCGTCGAACGCGGGAGCAGGACCACGACGGAGCGGGCGAGCTTTTCCCGTCTCGGCGGCATGTGCCCCCGGTGCGAGGGCCGCGGCTCGGTCACCGATTTCGACCTGACGCAGCTCTACGACGCGAGCAAGTCGATCAACGAGGGCGCGCTCACGGTCCCCGGCTACAGCGTCGAGGGGTGGTACGGGCGGATCTTCAGCGGCTGCGGCTTCTTCGACCCCGACAAGCCGATCCGGGCGTTCGCCAAGAAGGAGCGACACGCCCTGCTGTACAAGGAGCCGACGAAGATCAAGGTCGACAACATCAATCTGACGTACGAGGGGCTGATCCCCAGGATCCAGAAGTCGATGCTGTCCAAGGATGTCGATGCGCTGCAGCCGCATGTTCGCGCCTTCGTGGAGCGGGCGATCACCTTCACGACCTGCCCCGAGTGCGACGGCAGTCGTCTGAGCGAGGCGGCCCGCGAGTCGAAGATCAAGAAGGTCAATATCGCCGACGCCTGCGCGATGCAGGTCAGCGATCTGGCGCTGTGGGTGCGTGGCCTGGACGAGCCGTCGGTGGCGCCGCTCCTCGAAGCGTTGCAGCGGACCCTCGACTCGTTCGTGGAGATCGGGCTCGGCTACCTCTCGCTCGATCGGCCGTCGGGGACGCTGTCGGGCGGCGAGGCCCAGCGCACCAAGATGATCCGCCACCTCGGCTCCTCCCTGACCGACATCACGTACGTCTTCGACGAGCCGACGATCGGTCTGCACCCGCATGACATCCAGCGGATGAACGACCTGCTGCTCCAGCTGCGCGACAAGGGCAACACCGTGCTCGTCGTGGAGCACAAGCCGGAGACGATCGCGATCGCCGACCACGCGGTCGACCTCGGCCCGGGCGCCGGTGCCGCCGGTGGTCAGGTGGTCTTCGAAGGCACCGTCGACGGGCTTCGGGGAAGCGGCACGCTCACCGGGCGCCACGTGGACGATCGAGCATCCCTCAAGCCATCGGTCCGAGCGCCATCGGGCGCGCTGGAGGTGCGTGGCGCGAGTCTCCACAATCTGCAGGACGTCGATGTCGACATCCCGCTCGGCATACTGGTGGTGGTGACCGGCGTGGCGGGGTCGGGGAAGAGCTCGCTGATCGGTGGCTCTGTTTCCGGTCGAGCGGGTGTGGTGTCGGTCGACCAGGGCGCGATCCGTGGTTCACGGCGGAGCAATCCGGCGACGTACACCGGACTGCTCGATTCGATCCGCAAGGCGTTCGCGAAGGTCAACGGGGTGAAGCCGGCGCTGTTCAGCGCCAACTCCGAGGGTGCCTGTCCGGCCTGCAACGGCATCGGCGTGATCTACACGGAGCTCGGCTTCATGAACACCGTCGCCAGTACCTGCGAGGACTGCCAGGGGAAGCGGTTCGAGGCGTCGGTCCTGGACTACCACCTCGGGGGCCGGGACATCAGCGAGGTGCTCGCGATGTCCGTGACCGAGGCGGCGGCGTTCTTCGA
Organism: uncultured Actinomycetes bacterium; assembly: GCA_963794065.1. Lineage (GTDB taxonomy): Bacteria > Actinomycetota > UBA4738 > UBA4738 > HRBIN12 > AC-51. Next base: position 4,965 of record CAWCDA010000012.1, read on the forward strand.
GGACGGCGAGGCGCGCACCCCGGCCGCGCACAGGATCCTGGAGCGGCTCGCCGACGTCGGGCTCGGCTACCTCACGATCGGCCAACCGCTCACGACGCTGTCCGGCGGCGAGCGGCAGCGCCTCAAGCTCGCAACCAAGCTTGGCGACGAGGGGGGCGTGTTGGTCCTTGACGAGCCCACGAGTGGCCTCCACCTCGCCGATGTCGACCAGCTGCTCGGCCTGCTCGATCGGGTCGTCGACGCCGGCACGTCGGTCATCGTCATCGCGCACCACCAGGCGGTGATGGCCCACGCCGATTGGATCATCGATCTCGGGCCGGGCGCCGGTCACGATGGCGGAAGGATCGTCTTCGAGGGCGCGCCCGCCGACCTCGTCGCCGCCCGGTCCACCCTCACCGGCGAGCATCTCGCGGCCTACGTCACCTGACCGGGCGGCTCGTGATGTGCGTGTGTGAAGCGGCGATCGGGGACCAGCCAGATGACGGAGACGGCTGCGTAGCAGGCGTAGGCGAGATAGGCGCTGACGCCCGCCAGCGCGACGCCGGCCGCGTAGAGCCCGAGTGACAGATTGCCTTTGAGGTCCGTGTGGATCGCTTGCGCGAAGGTCGAGTCCCGTCCGTTCGCACGGATCAGGGAGCGGACGAGCCAGGTGTAGCTGAGGGCGGCCGCCAGGCCGACGATGCCGAAGAACGCCGCCGGTCCTCGCGGGTCGGCTTGATCGTGCGCGGCTGTGCGCATCCATTCGGCGGCCACCGGGATCAGCGAAAGACAGAACAGCAGCAGCATGTTCGCCCACATCGCAGCCGCGCTGATCCGGTCGGTCGCGCGCAAAAGGTGGTGATGGTTGTTCCAGTAGATCGCGATGAACAAGAAGCTCAGCACGTAGATGAACAGACCGGGCAACGCCGCGCGGATCGCGACGCGCGAGACCTCGGCCGGCGGTTCCAGCTCGAAGGCGAGCAGCGTGATGATGACGGCCATCACGGCGTCACTGAACGCCTCGAGACGGCCCGCCCCCATGTCGAAAGGGGTTCGCGGTGGTGCCGCGCTCATTCCTCGTCGGGGCGAGGTGGCTCAGCCGTGTCCGAGCCCCGGCTCTTGACCGCCTCCGCCGCCTCGTTCACCGATGTGGAGATGGCGTTGCCGAGCGCGCCGAACGCGATCTTGAGGTCTGTCCGGGCCTCCGGATCGCGCATGGTCGCATCCAGCGCGTCGAGAGCGCGATCGAGCTGGTTGCCGATCTCCCGCGCCACTTCCTCGACCTTGCGCTGGGTCTCCTTCGTGGAGGCTTCGCCCTCCTTCGCGCCCGCCTGATACGCGTCGGCGAGTCGCTTCCCCACCGACGAGAAGCGGTTCCCGACCTCGTTCCACGCCTGCTTGGACTGGTCTGCCATGTCGCGCCCTCCTGTTCGCTCGGCTCCAGCCTACGTCGGTCAGCCTGCAACGCCGCCACCGTCGACCGGCAGCGCGACCCCCGTCACGTACGCGGCCTCGTCGCTGGCGAGGAACAGCACTGCGCGGGCGATCTCCTCGGGGCGTTGCCATCCGCGCGATCGCTCGACCCGCGACGGCGTCCTGCACGTACCGATCCCAGGTCATGCCCTGCGCTCGCGCATCCTCGTGCTCCATCGGCGTGTCCGTATCGCCGGGGCAGATCGCGTTGACGCGGATCCCTTGCGGTCCGTGGTCGAGCGCCATCGCCTTCGTCATGACGACCATCCCGCCCTTGGCCGCGCAATAGGCCACGGCTCGTTCCCCGCCGACCAAGCCCCACCCCGACGCGCAATGCACGATCGATCCGGCTCCTCGCTCGACCATGTGAGGCAGCGCGTACTTCGACATCAGGAACGCGCCCTTCAAGCTCGTGTCGACCTGCGCATCCCACTCGTCCTCGGAACAGGCGATCGTGTCGTTCGCCACGTAGACGCCCGCGTTGTTGAACAGGACATCGAGTCGGCCGTACGCCTCGACGGTGGCCTCGACGGCGTGGCGACACTCCTCGGCGATCCGGACGTCGGCCCGTACGAAGAGCGCCTCGCCACCGTGGCCGGCGATGGCGGCCACGACCGCCGCGCCCCGCTCTTCGTTGCGCCCGGTGATCACGACGCGAGCCCCCTCGTCCGCGAACTGCAGGGCCGTCGCCTCGCCGATGCCCGACGTCCCGCCCGTGATCAGTGCAACGCATCCGGCGAATCGCATGGTTGGACCACCTTCCCTGTCGAGAGGTCGACGATACCTCCGCTCAGATCGGCAGTGGTCGGGCGGTCGCCGCTCGATGCAGGCGGGGCAGGCCGAACCAGTGCTCGAGACCGGCCAGCAGCCCGTAGTGGCTGTACGACTTGTGGTTCCGACGGCCCCGCGGGACGTGGGGGCCGGCGATGGCCGTCATGACGCGCCCGCCGCCCCCGGTGCCGCTGGAGCCCTCGTCGAAGGTGATGATGACGTCGGCGCCCCGCTTCCAGAGCGGTGGGACATGCGCGGCCAGCCACCGGTCGCCGGCGGCGATCGAGCAGTCGTGCATGTCGTGGCAGACGTTGGGCGACACGAATGTGAACGGGCGAAGGTGCGACGGCAGGTGGCCGGGGTACCGACGATCTCGCGCGCGGCACATCCGCGGGAACAAGCTCGCGTAATACGCGGGTGGGTTGTGTTTCACCGCGTAGGAGCCGCTCGAGTTGAGCGTGCAGCGCGAGGGCATCGACTCCATCCAGCCCGCCCACCCGATCCCCGCGTGCGACAGCTGGTGGAAGATGTTGTCCGTCCTGTAGGTCCGACGAGGGCAGGTGTCGCTCCGGCAGCCGCTCGTCGTGCCCGACGTCATCGCCAGATAGTTCGGCAACGACGGGTGATGCGTCGCGTGGTAGGACGTGAACAGCGTGCCCCGGCGGATGAAGGAGCGATTCAGCCAGCGCGCAGACGGGGAGCCGACGATCGAGCCGAACTCGTGGTTCTCCAACACGATGAGCACGATCGGCGGTCGGGTCGCGCGGGCGGCGCGCGGTATCGAGGCGGGGGAAGCCGGAAAGGCTCGGCGCCGAGGCCTGAGTGGCGGTCGGCTGGGCAAGCGCGAGGCACGCGAGCGCGGCGAGGACGAGGCGGGCGGTCTTCATGGGGGGAGTGCCAGACCATAGCAACCCGCAGGCCGCTCGCGGTAGGTTCGCGGCATGGAGAGAGGCGAGCGTGTGCGGTGGGGGATCCTCGGGACGGCCGGGATCGCGGCGAGCGCCTTCCTGCCCGCACTCGCCGAGGCGGGCGGCGGCGAGGCGGCCGCCGTGGCGAGCCGGGACGGCGCCCGTGCGGCGAGATGGGCGGCGCAGCACGGCATCACCCGCGGCGTCGAGGGGTACCGCCCGGTGATCGAGGACCCCACGATCGAGGCCGTGTACATCCCGCTGCCCAACGGATTGCACGCCGAGTGGACGATCGCGGCCCTGGAAGCCGGCAAGGCGGTGTTCTGCGAGAAGCCATTGTGCGCCACGCCCGAGGAAACGGCGCGGGTGCTGACGGTCGCGGCGAGCACGCCCGGCCCACTGTGGGAAGCGTTCGTCTTTCCCTTCCATCCGCAGGTGCGGCGGCTTCGTTCGCTGCTCGACGAGGGCGCGATCGGTCAGGTGCGCGAGGTGTCCTCGCGGTTCCATTTCTCGCTGGACGACCCGCAGGACGTGCGCCTGCTCGCATCGCTGTCGGGCGGGTCCACGCAGGATGTCGGCTGTTACCCGATCCGGTTGGCTCGGCTCGTCTTCGAGGCCGAGCCGGACTCCTCGGGCGCGATCGCCGACGCCGTGTGGGCGGACGGGGTGGACCTCGAGCTCTGGGGCGCGCTGACCTTTCCGGGCGAGCGGCGGCTCCTCCTGTCGTGCGGGTTCCGCAGCGCCGACGATACGTTCACGCGCGTGCTCGGCACCGAGGGCGAGATCCGCATGACGAACCCTTTCCATCCGGACGCCGGTGACACGCTGGTGCTCGTCCGGGACGACGACGTCGTCTCGGAGCCGGCGGTGCCCGACGGGGAGCGGTCATTCACGCCCGCGATCCGGCACATCCACCGCGCGATCCGCGGCCTCGAGCCGCCGCAGCACCTTGCCGTCGACGAGGCGGCCGGCAACGCGGCGGCGATCGGCGCGCTGCTGGCCGCCGCCGGCTCGACCGCGTCGGCTCGAGTGGGGTAGCGTTCGGGCTCCTGAGCGGCGGAGGATCGGATGGCGACCAACCTGGAAGTACTCGGAACGATCCCGCTGTTCGCCGCACTGTCCAAACGGCAACGGCGCAAGCTACTCGGCGGGATGCGGGTGTTCGACTACGAGCCGGGGCACTCGATCGTCCGCCAGGGAGATGAGGGCGAGACGATGTTCGTGGTGCTCGACGGCGAGGCGCGGGTCATACGCCGCGGTCGCACCGTCGGGCGGCTGCTGCCGGGTGATGTGTTCGGTGAGGTCTCGGTGTTCGACACGCGCCCCCGCACCGCGACCGTGCAGACCGTGACGCCGACCACGTGTCTGGCGCTGCACCGAGACGAGCTCCGGAAGATGCTCGCCGATGAGCCGCGCGCCGCCTGGGCGCTCCTCGGGTCGCTCGCACGTCGGCTGCGAGGCGACTGACGCTTACGTGCGCAGCGCGGGGAACCGCGTGCGCAGGCCCTTGGCGCGCACCTGGTAGACCTGCTCGCGCGTCGGCATGCCCGCGAGCGCCGGCGAGCCGGCGGGGGCGAGGCGCACGCCGGCCAGCGGGGACCGGAGCGCGCCGTGCGTTCGCGTCGAGACGAGGATCTGCCCGCCGTGGCCCGCCGCGCAGATCCGCGCGACGGTGTGCAACGAGAGGCCGACGTATCCGTCGTCGGTGAGCGTCGGCCGGCCGGTGTGCACGCCCATCCGGACGCGCACCTCGGCTCCTGCGGGCCAGGCGTGCCGGGCCAGGGCGCGCTGGATCTCGACCGCGGCCTCGATGGCGGCGCCGGGCCGTGCGAACACCGCGAGGTACTCGTCGCCGTGCGCGTCCACCTTGAAGCCGCCGCTTCGCCGCACGCACGAGCGGATCTGCGCCCGGACATCGCGGAGCACCACGGCGTAGGCGTTGCCGAGGCGCCGGAGCAACCCGGTTGAGCCCTCGATGTCGGCAAGCAGGAACGTGACGGTGCCGGTGGGCAGGCTCGACAGGTCAGGCGAGCGCCGTTCGGACCGGAGCTGCCCGGTCACGAACCCGACGGGCACGATCCCGTGTCTCTTGGCCGCGTTCAGCAGGCGACGCCGAGCTCGATCGCGCGCCTCGTCGCTCTCGAAGCGGACCCGATCGAAGCGCGCAAGCGCGTTGCGCACGTGGGCCTCGTCGTTGATCGGCAGCGATCGCTTGCCGTCGGGGGCGATGTAGGCGAACGCTCGATCCGGGAGTTTCGCTCGTTGGGTGGCGCTCAGCTTCGCCATGAGCCGACGATACCGCCGCGGTCTGACGCCTCGCGGCTCACCACATGGACGCTGGTTTGTCCTCCTCGACGACGTCCACGGGCGGCGGCGGGGTCTCGACCGGTTCGGACTCGGGAACTCGGATCACGGCCTCGAGGTTCCGCTTCGTCGCCAGCCGCGCGTTCTGATCCTGGAGGTCCTCGATGCGTTGCTGGAGAAGGTGACGCCGCGCCCGGCGGGACCGGCGGACACCCGCGAAGATCAAGAGGACGGCGAGCACACCGAGACCGAACGCGATTGCGACCAGCGCGGGGACCGACAGGTTGATCGTGGTGCCGAACAGCGAGAACGACTGCGTGGCCGCCGTGGCCACGTCGTTCTCGATCAGGAAATCGGCCAGCACGCCGGCCGTCGCGATACCCAGCAGGATCAGCAGCACTCCCACGTGGCGGTGCCTTTCGGATCGGGGATGGTCTCAGCCAGCACACTAGACCGATTCTCGTGCCGCGCGCTAGCCCCGGGTCGCGTTCTCGAGCGGCGCCACGTAGGGTTCTGCGGATGACCGACGAGCCCAGGGTCGAGGTGACCGCGGACGGCCCCTACCGGGTGGTCGGCGACGTGCCGCTCGTGCGCACGGGGCAGGTCGAGACGGAGTATGGCGAGCCGATCGCCTGGGAGCCCGACGCTCCGCTCGAGCCACCGACGGCCCCCTACGAGCTCTGCCGGTGCGGGCGATCGTCGCGCCAACCCTTCTGTGATGCGACGCACGAGCGTGAGCCGTTCGATGGAACCGAGGTGGCCGATCGCGGCGCCTATGACGACCGCGCCTACCCGTACCACGGCGGCGATCTGACGATGTTCGACGATCGCACGCTGTGCACTCGGGCCGGATACTGCGGCGACCGGTTCCGCAACGTGTGGGCGATGATCGCCGACGCGGCGGACCCCGAGATCGCGGCGAGGATCCGCCATATGTCGTCCCTGTGTCCCTCGGGGCGGCTGGTCACCGAGGCCGACGGCGCAGCGTCGCGCGACGAGCTCGACTACGCGCCCTCGGTCGGCGTGATCCGTGACGGTCCGCTCTGGGTGCGCGGTGGAGTGAGGGTCGTGGCCGCCGACGGCACGCCCTACGAGGTGCGCAACCGAGTCACGCTGTGTCGATGCGGCAACTCCGGCAACAAGCCCTTCTGCGACGGGAGCCACGAGGACGCCGGGTTCCACGAAGGCTGATGATCCGGCGGCCTCAGCCGTTGCGGCGAGCGGCCGAACGCGCGGTCGAGCCCAGATCGAGGAACACCGCGATCCCGAGCCACAGGAAGTCGAACGAGGCCACGCCGCCGGGCGCCACGAGCACCCACACGATCGTCGTGATCGGCAGGAAGATCACGCCGAGAAGCGGCCACACCCACGAGCCGTCGAACGCCTTGTCCCAACGTTCCGGACGGAGGATCCAGTACAGGACGGCCGCCAAACGGGGGGCGAACCCCGTCAGGATGATCAGCAGGCATCCCATCGCACCCTCCTTCCGGCGGCGGTCAGTATGCCTTGCCGCGCGTCGCCGACGCCACTCGCGTTCGCGTTTCCGTTCCGCATGGCGCGGGTAGACGTCATCCGGATCTCGAACACAGAACGCGGGAGGTGGTCTCATGCCCCGTACAGCGTGGAGCGCGAAGCGGGAACGGCAATACGAGCACATCAAGGACGGCCTCCAAGAGCAGGGTCGACCGGAGGATCTCGCCGAGGAGATCGCGGCGCGGACGGTGAACAAGGAGCGGGCGCGCGCCGGCGAGGCACGGACGGCGAGCCGGAGTTCGACCGACGACATCTCCTCGGGACGCCGCGGCGGGCTCCGATCCCACCGCGGTCCCGGCGGCCGTACGTTCGAGCAGCTGTACAACGAGGCGAAGGAGCGAGGGATCAAGGGCCGTTCGAAGATGAACAAGCAACAGCTTGAGCGGGCCCTGCGGCGATAGCGATCGCCGCGACCTCAGGCAGGCACGAGTCGCGCCGCCTGCTGCATCGCCTCCTGAAGCGATGACGACAGGGTCGGGTACGCGTGGATCGTCGCCGCGCCCGTCTCGAGGGGGATACCGCCGCGCATCATCGCCGCGATCTCATGGATCATCGCGCCGGCTTGGGTCGCCACGATGTGGCCTCCGAGGATCCGCCCCCGCGCATCGGCCACGATCTTGACGATTCCCGCTTCCTGGTCGTCGATCATGGAACGCTCGTTGTCCGCGATCCGTGCACACCCGACGCGCACGTCCAGGCCGGCCTCTCGCGCCGCTCGCTCGGTGAGTCCGACGCTGGCTACCTCCGGGTCGCAGAACGTGACCCGCGGCACGACCCGATAGTCGCGGGCTCGGTGACCGCCCAAGAGGTTCTCGACGACGATGCCGGCCTCGTACGTGCCGACGTGCGTGAACAGGAGCTCACCGGTGACGTCTCCGGCCGCCCAGATGTCGGGGGCGGTCGTTCGCAGGACGTCGTCGAGTACGGGCGCGCCCGCCTCGGTGCGTTCCACACCCGCGGCCACCAGATCTTGGCCGGCCAATCTCGGCCTCCGACCCGTCGCCACGAGGAGCTCCTCCGCGCGTATCAGCTGTCGCCCGACCACCAGTTCCCAGCCCTCGGCGCCGTGGGTGGCTCGTTCGACGGACGCGTCGGCGAGCAGCTCGATCCCGTCGGCCTCGAGGACAGGCGAGATGCTGGCAGCGACGTCCTCGTCCTCGGCGGGCAGGATGTGGGGTGCGGCCTCGATCACGGTCACCCGACTGCCGAACCGCGCGTAGATCTGTGCGAACTCGACACCGATCGCGCCGCCCCCGACGATCGCGAGCGAGGCAGGCACCGTCGTGGGCGCCCAGATCGCCTCGACGTTCGTCCAGACAGGCCCATCGACGAGGCCCGGCACGGGCGGCAGGATCGGCTCGGAACCGGTCGTGACGACGATCGACGCCGCCGTCAGGATCGAGCCGTCCGCGAGCTCGATCTCGTGCGGCCCGATGATGCGCGCCTCCTGTTCGAACACGTCGATGCCGGCGCGGGCGAACGGCGTCGCGCCCTGACCGGAGCCGTGGTCGATCACGGTTCGCATTCGCTCGCGAACGGCGGGCAGGTCGACCTCGACGCCGGTGACTCGTACGCCCGTCCGGCCTGCGCGGCGCGCGTTCGTGGCGAGCGCGGCCGCGCGCAGCATCACCTTGGTCGGGACGCATCCGTCGTGGCTGCAGGTCCCACCCAGGAGGTGTCGCTCCGCCAGGCCGATACGACCCGCGCCCGCCCTCGCGAGTTGGAAGGCGACCTCCGATCCGGTCGCGCCGCCGCCGATGACGAAGGTGTCGAATTCCATGGATCGGTCCAGCGCAACCCTGCCCGGAGATCAGCCGGAGTCGCGCAGTTGCTTGGCGAGCGCATGGATGTTGTCCGCTGCCGACTCGACATCGATGTCGGCCGCCTTCGCGGCCCGCTCCATCTGGGCCAACGTGATGTTGTCGGTGTTGCCGTGTTGCTCGTTCGGCTGTCCACAGCCACAGGACATGCACATCGGTACGTCTCCTCTCGTCGCTCGACACGTGGCTTCCACGCTCGACCCGATGTCATGAGTGGGGGAGCTGCGGCCGGCGACCCTCCCCCCGGATCGTCACCGGCCGCGAGCTCGCACCCGCCTCACGGCGATGTGTACCCAGGAGGCGGTCGACGAAACCAGAGGGGTAGGAGTGGATCGATCCGGGTAGACCGGAGGCATGGTGATGACCGCGTCTCGAGACGTGACCACCGGCCGGAGCCGCGACGCGATGCCTATGCCGACGCCGCGAGGTCCGGTCAGCGCCGAGTTGATCGCCGCGTGGGCCCGTGGCGGTCCACGGTTGGTGTCGCCCGGTCAGCTCGCGCACACCCGCGCCTGGGTACGGTCGCTGCCACCGGACACGGCGGTGGAGGACGACGATCTTCATCTCGCCCTGTACGCCTGTTACGAGTTGCACTACACGGGTGTTCGCGGCGTGGACGAGCGATGGGAGTGGGAGCCGTCCCTCCTGGCGTTCCGCGGGCTTCTCGAGGAGACCTTTGAAGCAGCGCTCCGCCGGATCGTGCCGGCACCCGATCTGAAGCCGGCCCAGATCGAACGTGCGCTGGCGGTGATCACCGGCCGACCCGGTGGTGCGCTGTCGACGTTCCTCGAACGCGACGCCGATCGGCGCCAGTTCGCGGAGTTCCTCGTGCACCGGTCCGCGTACAACCTGAAGGAGGCTGACCCTCACACGTGGGTGATCCCTCGACTCCGCGGAGATGCCAAGGCGGCCCTTGTCGAGATCCAGGCCGATGAGTACGGCGGGGGCAGCCCGGCGTGGGTGCACGCCGCGATGTTCGCCTCGGCGATGCGGGCCGCGGACCTCGACGATCGGCCGGGCGCCTACGTCGACCGCCTGCCAGGCTCGACCCTGGCGACCGTGAACCTCATGTCCTTGTTCGGTCTGCATCGTCGGCTGCGCGGCGCCGCGATGGGCCACCTCGCTGCGTTCGAGATGACGTCGTGCACGCCGAATCGCCGCTACGGCAACGGGTGGCGCCGGCTGGGAGCAGACCGAGACGCGACCGCCTACTTCGACGAGCACGTCGAGGCCGATGCGGTGCACGGCGCCCTCGCTGCCCGCGATGTGGCGGGGGCGCTGGTGAGCGCCGAGCCGGCGCTGGACCGTGAGGTGCGGTTCGGGGCGGAGGCGTTGCTCGCGCTCGAGGATCGAGCGGGCAGCTGGCTCCTCGACGCCTGGCGACGCGGGGCGACGAGCCTGCTCGAGCCGGGTAGCACGCGCGCGGCCTAAGGCGTCGGTTCGCGTCGATCCCGCCCTGACGCGTGCGTACCGTCGCAGAGGGGACGGATGGACGACCGGCCGCATCGGCAGAGCGCGATGGTCGAGCGGTGCGTCTCGATCGGCTCGCCCGCCTCATCGAAGATCTCGACGGGACCACGCACCAGGAAGGGCCCGTTCTCATACGCGGCGATGCTCGGCGCCCGTTGCTCGCTCACGCCTCAGGCTCCGGCGGCGTCACGGTGTCCTCCGACTGACGGCGCTCGACGTCCAGGACCTCGGCGTCGGCGCCGGCCAGCGACCGCCCTGGAACCTGATGACCGCACGTGTAGGTGGTCACCTCGATGGTCTCGGCGCTCTGTCGGGGCTCGCTCTGGGCGTGCATCGGGTCGCGATCGAACGCGATGTCGGCGACGACGCCGATGCCACAGATCGGGCAGCGCAACTCCTCCGTTCGTTCGCTCATCCGCTGGCGCCTACCCTTGCGTGAAGGGGCGCAAACGCGTCAGGACTGCTCGCGCAGCTTGGCCAGGCTCTGGCTCAGGAGCCGCGAGACATGCATCTGCGAGATGCCGATGTCCGCCGCGATCTCCGTTTGTGTCATGTCTTGAAAGAAGCGGAGGTACAGGATCCGCCGTTCTCGCGCCGACAGCAGTCGTAGCTTGGGCGCCATCGCTAGCCACTCCTCCGAGACTTCGAAGCGAGCGTCGTCGTCGCCGAGCAGGTCGCCTGTGACGGCGCCGGAGTCGCCGACCGGCTCGTCCAGCGATGCGCTTGTGTAGGCGCGTGACGCTTCGAGCGCCTCCAAGACGGCCTCCTCCGTGAGGTCGGTGCGCGCCGCAACGTCGGCGACCGTCGGGGCACGCCCGAGCTCCTGCCACAGGTCGGCCATCACACGGTTCACCTGCATGGTCGCTTCTTGCACGCTGCGCGGGACGCGAACGCCCCACCCGCGGTCGCGGAAGTACCGCTTGAGCTCCCCGACGATCGTCGCGGTGGCGAAGGTGGTGAAGCGGACCTCGCGCTCGGGATCGAATCGGTCGATGGCGTTGACCAGGCCGAGGCTCGCGACCTGCACCAGGTCGTCGTGCTGCTGCCCGCGGCCGCCGAAGCGCCGTGCGAGGTGCTCTGCCAGCGGGAGGAACCGCTCGGCCAGCTCTTCGCGCGCCGAGGGATCCGGCAGCCGTGCGAAGAGTGCCGCGATGACCGGATCCTCGGCGTCGCGGACCGTTTGGTCCGGTGTCATCCCCCCGGTCCCTCGCCCACGACGAAGGCGACCTGCGCCCAGGCGTCCTCGACCGACAGCTCGGCATCGCGCGTGAGCTGGCGAATGACCCGCCAGGGCCAGGAGGTCGCGCGGTCGACGTGGAACGCCGTTCCGTCGGCATCCGTGCGGACCCGTACCTCGACGCCCGCCTCGGCGCTGGGCACGATCGACATCTCTAATCGCGATGCCCGGCCGCCGAGCAACAGGAGCGTCGCCGCCTCGTCGACCGCGATGCGGAATTCTTCGATCGCCACGACGTCCATGTCTCGGCGCGCCGCGATGCTGGCCGCGACGGAGCGCAGCAAGGCCACGGTCTCGGCGCGGGCGGGGCCGGCGACGACGATCGGTTCTTCAGAAGAGACCATGTGCCTGCGTATAGTAAGAGCGCTCGCGGGGAACGCTGCGGAGGCATCCGGCGTGCGTCCGGACGAGTGGGAGGTCCGCGTGGAACTCGGCATCGACGTTACGACCTATCGCGGGTGGCAGGTGATCGCGGTCAGCGGCGACTTGGACCTGTACACCAGCCCGTCGCTGCGCACGAACCTGCACGAGGTCGGCGACGGCAAGATCGCGCTGGATCTGACGGACGTGACTTTCATCGATTCGAGCGGCTTGGGGGCGGTGGTCGGCGCCTTGAAGCACGTCCGCGAGCGTGGCGGCGACTTCGCGGTGATCGCCCCGCCCGAGGGCTCGCTCACGCGACTCCTCACGCTCACTGGTCTGGATCAGATCGTCTCGCCGTTGGGCCGGCGAGAGGATCTCGCATGAGCGCCGAGGAAGCGGGCTACTCGCTGCGCGTGCCGTCCGATCCCGCGCTGGGGGTGACGGTGCGAACCTTCGTCCGCTCGAGCGGGGCCGCGCTGGGTCTGCCGGAGGTGGATGTGGAGACGCTGAGCCTGGCGGCCACGGAGCTGCTTGCGAACGCCGTCGAGGCGCGCGAGCCGACGTTGGAGCTGACCCTGGCCGCCACCGAGGGACGCTGGACCCTACGGGCGACGGGCGTCGGCCCGATCCGTTCGATCGTCGGCGAGGAGATCGATCGTCGAGCGCTGCTGTCGGGTCTGGGCGACATCCAGGTCGATCCCACCGGAGGCTTCCAGCTGTCCTCCGTGCCCGACTAGTCGTTCCCGTTGCGCAAGCACCTCGATCCATCGAGCCTCTCTACCCACGCTTAGACGCAGGAAACCCGTTTGGGCTCGGGTGCAGCGGGGAACACCTCCCCTCGACGGATGCCGGTCATGTGTCGGCGCCCACGAGGGGGAATGCGTCATGGAAGCAGCGGAGATCTTGCGGCCCAGCGGATCACTGTCTGCGAGCGAGCCCGGTGGCCGCCCGCGAACGGCAAGGTTCCGCCCGGGTCGCGTCTGTGCCGCCGACGGGTGCGCAACAGTGCTGTCGTCCTACAATCCCGATGAATGCTGTTGGATCCATACGGAGCCTCGTCCGAAGATCGCGCTCGGCCGGCGGCCAGCCGAGGTCGAGGGGCCTCGTGTCCTGTCGCCCCCGGAGGAGCTCGGGCTGATCAAGTCCCTCGTCGGGTCTCGCCGTGGACGTCACCCGGAGCCGGCGCCCGAGCCCACGCCCGCGCCGCCGGCCCCACCCCAGCCGAGCCCGCAGCCCGTGCCTATGTCGTGAGCGAAGTGGGTGAGGAGGGGCACCGGCTCGCGCGAGCGTGCGCCGACCGATGGTGATCGCGGCGCTCGAGTCACCATTGGTGGTGGCCTCGAATCGCGGGCCCATCTCCTTCGACACCGAGCACGGTCGGCTGGTCGCCCGGCGGGGCTCGGGTGGCCTCGTCACGGCTCTTGCCGGGGTGCTCTTCGAAAGCGACGCGACGTGGGTCGCCGCGGCGATGAGCGACGGCGATCGCCAGGTGGCGGCCGCGGGAGAGCGCGTACCCGTCGAACCCGCCGGCCATGCGGCGTTCGTCGACATCCCCGAGGAGATGTACGAGGGGTATTACCAGGGACTGTCGAACCGGGTCTTGTGGCAGCTGCATCACTACCTCTTCGACCTCTCGTATCTCCCCAGCTGGGATGCGGGCACCGGTCGCATCTGGGATGACTACCGTGAGGTGAATCGACGTTTCGCCGAGGCGCTCGCGAAGGAGGGTTCGCGCGACCCGGTGTTCCTGGTGCAGGACTACCACCTGTCGCTCGTGCCGAGGCTCCTGCGCGAGCTGCAGCCGGACGCGCGGATCACGCACTTCACGCACACGCCGTTCGCCTCCCCCTCGTACCTTCGCGTGCTCCCCGGCGCGATGCGCGACGAGCTGCTGCGCGGCATGCTCGGCGCCGACGTGCTCGGCTTCCAGGCGGAGCAATGGGCCGAGAACTTCCTCCTCGGCGCGCGCGACACGCTGCGCGACGCCCGGGTGGACGTCCGGCGTCGTCGTGTGCACTTCGAGGGCCGCACCGTGCTCGTGCGCGCCTACCCGGTCTCGCTGGATCCCGCCCCGCTTCGCGCGACGGCCAGCGATCCCGAGGTCGTCGCGATCCGCGGCGAGCTCGAGGAGCTGCGCGGGGACCGGCATCTGTTGGTGCGTGTCGATCGGCTCGATCTGTCGAAGAACATCGTGCGTGGCTTCGAGGCCTTCAGCGTGTTCCTGGAGGAGCACCCAGAGTGGCACGAGCGCGTGATCTTCCTTGCGCTGCTGCCTCGGTCGCGTTCGGAGATGGAGGAGTACCGCGCGTACGGGGACCGGTGCCTCGAGATGGCCACGTCCATCAACGACACCTTCGGCACGTCCACCTGGACCCCGGTGCACGTGCGCACCGACGAGAGCTACGCACGAGCGGTCGCCGCCTATGGCATCTACGACGTCTTGTTCGTGAACCCGATCTTCGACGGGATGAATCTCGTGGCGATGGAAGGACCGCTCGTCAACCGGCGGCAGGGGGCGCTCGTCCTGTCGCGCAACGCGGGTGCGTTCGCACGGCTCGGACGACACGCGATCGCCGTGAATCCGTTCGATGTGGGCGAGACCGCGGCGGCGATCGCGACGGCGCTGGAGCTCCCCCGCGACGACCGCGTGCGGCGGAGCCGCGGGCTCGTCCGCGCGGTCCTCGCGCGCAACCCGGTGCGTTGGCTCACGACGCAGCTTCGGGATCTCGATGCGTCGGTGGCGATGCGGGGGTCACAGACCGGCCAGGATCGCGAGGAGGCCCTCCGGGCCCTCGACGCTGAGATCGGCCGCGGCGAGGAGGGAGTCGGGGGTCTCTGAGCTTCGCACGGCGATCCGCAGGACCGGGACGCCGTGGTCGCGGAGGGGCTCGAGTGCCGCGAAGGCATCGGCGTCCTCCAGATCGTCGCCCGCATACAGTGCGGCCTCCGGCGTATGGCGATCGAGGATCTGCGTGACGGCGCCGCCCTTGCGCGGGCCGGGCCGCGCGATCTCGATCACGCGCTTCCCGGCGAACGACACGAGGTCGTTGTCCGCGGCGATGGTCCGCAGCGCCTCTTCGACCGCCGCGATCGCCGCAGCGTCGTCCACGCCGCGAACATGCACCGCGACGCTGACCCGTTTGTCCTCGACGGTCGCGCCGGGCACCGCGGCAGCCGCCGCCGTCACCGCACGGAGCACCCCATCGTCCAGCGGCGGCGCAGCCTCGGCGCCGTAGACCCCGATCACCTCGAGCGCGGGCACCGGCAGGACCCGACGGACGAACGAGGCCGGGCGCCCGGTGATCACCGCGACCACACGCGCCCGCTGCGCGAGCGAGGCGAGCGTCGCGGCGGCGGCGGGAAGCGGCGCGGCGTCCTCCGGACGGGGCACGATCGGTGCGAGCGTGCCGTCGAAGTCGAGCAGGATCGCCGCCCCGCCCAGACGCGCGCGGAGCTCCTCGAGGGTGCCCATCACGGGTCTCGGCGTACGGAGGTGCGTGGCCGCAGGCGACGGCGCGGCGGCTTGCGCCGGCGCTCCGCCGGACCGATGTGCCCACGCGTCAGGTTGCGGGCGGTGCCGATCAGCGACACGTGCGAGAACGCCTGCGGGAAGTTGCCGACGAGGCGCTCCCGCCGCGTGTCGTACTCCTCCGAGAGCAGCCCGACGTCGTTCCGGATAGCCAGGACGCGCTCGAAGAGCGCCCGCGCCTCGAGATCTCTGCCCTGCAGCGCCAGGCAGTCGGCCAGCCAACAGGTACACGGCAGGAACGCTCCCTCGCCGCCGGGCAGACCGTCGATGCCCGTCTCGGTGTCGTAGCGTCGGACGAACCCATCGACCATCAACTCCCGCTGGATCGCCTCGATCGTGCCCGCCACCCGGCCGTCTTCGATCGGGAGGAACCCGACGAGCGGCATCATCAGAGCCGACGCGTCCAAGGACCGATCGCCGTAGGTCTGCGTGAAGGCGCCCAGCGAGTCGTCGAAACCCTCTCGGCAGATCTCGTCGTGCATCTCGGCGCGGAGCGCTCGCCAGCGGTCCACCGGCCCCTCGAAGCCGAACACCTCCACGTCGCGGATCGCGCGATCGACCCCGACCCAGGCCATCACCTTCGAGTGGACGAACTGCTGCCGACCGCCCCGCACCTCCCAGATGCCTTCGTCGGGCTCCCGCCAGCGGGATTCGAGCGCGTCGAGCATGCGGGTCTCGATGTCCCACGCGGCGCTCTCGTGCGGCAGTCCTTCGCGCGCCGCCTGATGCAGGAGGTCGAGGACCTCCCCGTAGACATCGAGTTGGAACTGCGCCGACGCGTCGTTGCCGACGCGCACCGGCCCCGAATCGTCGTACCCCGGCAGCCACGGAAGGACGGACTCCGGGCATCGTCGCTCGCCGGCGAGACCGTAGAGGATCCGGAGGTCGTGGGGGTCGCCCGCGACCGCGCGCAGGAGCCATTCGCGCCATGCCTCCGCCTCCTCGACGTAGCCCGCCATCAATAGGCTGTAGAGGGTGAAGGTCGCGTCGCGGAGCCAGCAGAAGCGGTAGTCCCAGTTGCGCGGGCCCCCGAGCTGCTCGGGCAGCGACGTGGTCGGCGCCGCGACGATGCCGCCCGTGGGCCGATACGTCAGCGCCTTGAGCGTGATGAGCGAGCGCACGACCGGATCGCGCCACTCTCCCTGGTACGTGCATCGAGCCACCCACGCGGTCCAGTAGCGCACGGTGCTGCGCAGGGCGGCCCACGCGTCGATCCGTGCCGTCACGGGCTGGTGCGACGGGTGCCACGTTAGCGTGAACGCCAGACGGTCGCCTGCCCCGACCACGAACCGCGACGACACGATCCCCGTGACGACGTCGAGCGGCACGTCGCTGTAGAGATCGACCGCGTCGGGGCCGGCGACGGCGGTGATGTGGCGGCGGCCCGGTCGCAACCACGGGACCGCGAGGCCGTAGTCGAAGCGCAGGCGAAGGGCCGTGTGCATCGGAACCGCGCCACGGATCCCTTCGACCGTGCGTACCACGCGTGCCTGGCCGTGACGGGGGGTCATGAAATCCGTGACGCGGACCTCGCCCTCGGGTGTGCGATGGTCTGTTTCCAGGACGAGCGTGTCGGGGCGATACCGGCGCCGCGCCGCTCTGCTCTCGCCCTCGGGCGCGAGCTCCCAGCTGCCGTGATCGACCTCGCCGAGCAGCGACGCGAAGCAGGCGCCGGAGTCGAACCGCGGGAGGCAGAGCCAGTCGATGGATCCGGCACGGCTCACCAGGCCCGCCGTGTGGGTGTCACCGATCAGTGCATAGTCTTCCAGCGGAAGCGACATAGAGCTCCCAGGCTAGCCGAAGATGCTCACGCCTCCCGGACCCACGAGGAGACCGACGACGATCAAGATGATGCCGAAGAGTATGCCCCCTCGCACGATCGTGACGATACCCGCGATGACCAGCACCGCGGCGATGATCCACAGGAGCGTGGCGGTCGCACCGTGTACGGCTGCGATCAGTTCCATGGGCGATCCTTTCTGAAAAGGGGCGCGAGCCCCGAGGCTCACATCGAAACAGCGACGGATGGGCGGAGGATCCGCACGTTGGGCTCCGCGCGGCCCGCCTCGAAGATCCGGCCGGGGCCGACCAACACGACGCCGTCCTCGACCCGGCGTGCGGATGAGCGCCCGCAGGCGCAGAACGCCCGATCTCGCGTGACGTATCGCACGTCATCGCACGCGAGGCAATGCATGAGATGGGCGTTCACGACGCACCTTCGGTGGTTGCCGGCGACTCGGTGATCTCGCGCACGGTCTCCCCGACATCTTGCATCGACGGAGTCGACTGGGCGATGTCGCCGAGGGAGATCACGCTGACGAATGCGTCGTTCTCGGTGACGATCAGCCGCTTCACCTGGTGCGCCGCCATCAGCTGGCGGGCCTCGTCGACCGTGGCGTCGGGGGAAATCGTGTGCAGCGATCGCCGTGTTGCGATCTCGCTCAACGGGACCGTCATCGGGTCGCGGCGGTCGGCCAGGACCCGAACGACGAGGTCTCGGTCGGTGACGAGTCCGACCACCGCACCGTCGCCCTCGACGATCGGGACGACCCCGATATCGTAGGACGCCATCAGCCCGGCCGCGTTCGTCGCGTCCATGTCCGGGCCCGCGGTCTTCGGCTCTTTCGCCATCACGTCTCGCACCTGTGTCGTCATGCGAGGGTGGATACCCGCGACCCGAACGCTCCAAACCGTGTTTCCGTCGCCGCCGTCGGGGAATCCTGACGCGGTGGGCGAGACGGAGAAGGAGCGGGTCGACCGAGAGCTGATCGAGCTGCTGAACGAGCTGCGCGTCGCGCTGCCGGGCGTCCAGGTGCTCTTCGCCTTCCTGTTGACGATCCCGTTCTCGAGCCGGTTCTCCTCGCTGACCGACGTGCAGGACGCGATCTACTTCGCCATCTTCGTGGTGACCCTTCTAGCCTCGGCGTTCCTCATGGCGCCCTCCGCGTACCATCGGCTGCGGTTCCGACAGGGCGACAAGGAGCGACTGCTCGCCTCGGCGAACCGCTTCGCGATCGCGGGTTTGGTGATGCTCGCCCTGGCGCTCGGCGGGGCGTCGCTGTTGGTGGCTGACCTGCTGTACGGCGAGACCGCGGCCTGGATCGCGGTCGCATGCACCCTCGCGGTGTTGGTGTGGTGCTGGTTCGGGCTGCCGCTGGGGCGCATGGCGCGGGGAGGCGCCGAGCTCAATGCTCGCCGATGAACGCCAGGACGGCCGCCTCGACCTCCTCGGGTGACGAGGCGCCGTTGAGGTCGACCGTCCGCCCTTCGTCGAGGAACGTATCCACGATGCGGGGGTCGACATAGGAGGATCGCGCGACCGCCGCCGTGTTCCCGAGCTGTGCGGCGACCTCGCGCATCATGACTGTGACCGCGCGCTTCCCCTCGGCCGGGTCATGGCCCGCAAGGGTCGTCGCCGCCAACACGGTCGCGTGCCAAGTTCTGAAATCTTTCGCGGAGGCCGCGTCCCCGAGCCCGTCGCGGATGTAGTCGTTGACCTCGGCGCCGCGCACCGGTCGCCACGCGCCGTCGTCCCGCCAGGCCCACACCTCCGGCAGATCGTGCGCGCGGCGGAGCCCGCGAAGCAGGCGAGCCAACGCGGCGTCGCGGACCTGTACGTGTTGCTCGACGCCGGACTTCCCAGGGAAGCGGAGCTGCAGTTGTTCCCCGCTGATCCGGAGGTGATCGCGACGCAACGTCAAGAGACCGTGGGAGCCGTTGCGGCGCTGATACTCCTCGGAGCCGATGCGCAAGGCGCCGCGATCGAGCAGCCGCACAGCGCCCGCAAGCAGCCGGGGCTGCGGGTAGCCGCGTGTGCGCAGATCCGCCGAGACCTGATCTCGCAGGTCGGGGAGCGCGGCGCCGAACGCCTCGAGTCGCCGGAACTTCGCGCGGTCCCGTCGCTCACGCCAGACGTCGTGATAGCGATACTGCCGTCGACCGGCGGCGTCCGTGCCCGTAGCCTGCAGGTGGCCGTCGGGGTCGGCGCAGATCCACACGTTCTCCCAGGCGGGCGGGATCGCGAGCGCACGGATGCGCGCCAGCGTCGCCTCGTCCTCGATCCGCGCCCCGGATGCGTCAAGGTAGCTGAAGCCACGCCCGTGTCGTATGCGCGAGAGACCGGGGGCGTTCGGGTCCGAGCGGCGGAGGCGTGCCATGCGCCCCTTCCTGGCCCGATCGAGGCGGGGTCAAACGTTTCGGGGCTTAGATCGTCCCCCGACGGGGTAGCAGCGAGGCTCGAACACGGAGCCAGGAGGCTCGGTGTCCGGACCGAGGAGGAACGCCCATGACCTCGCAACACCCCGACGGATACGACTACGCCGACGAGGCGTGTCTGCTCCGCGCCCTCGACGAGGCGCAACGCGCCCTGATCGCGGGCGGCATCGACTTCCTCGTCATGGGCGGCCTGGCCTCGGCGGTGTGGGGACGTCCGCGCTGGACCCGCGACGTGGACCTGTTCGTGCGACCCGAGGACGCGGGCGAGGCCCTGGCGACGCTCACTGACGCGGGGTTCGAGACGTGGGTGCAACATCAGCATTGGCTCTCCAAAGCGAAGAAGCACGGCGTCGTCGTCGACATCATCTCGCGCTCCCACAACGACATCCTGCTCGACGAGGAGATGCTTGCTCGGGCGGAGACCGCCACGTTCAAAGGACTGACGGTGCGGGTCCTGCCGGCCGAGGATCTGATCGTGATGAAGGCGGTGGCCGCGAGCGAGGACACGTTCCGCTACTGGTACGACGCGATCGGCGTGATCGGTCGCGCCGACCTCGACTGGGACTACCTGATCGCACGCGCGCGCCCGGCCGGGGCTCGACGCGTCCTGTCCCTGTTGCTGTACGCGCAATCGGTCGACCTGCTCGTGCCCGCGCGCGCCGTCGCGCTGCTGGCCGGGCTCGTAGTGGAGCCCGGACGACGAGGCGACGAATCACCGCGCGCCCTCAGTGCACCGGCGGCATCGTGGTGAGCGAGCGCGAAACCGGCTATGACGAGGAGGCGCTCCGCCACGCGCTGGCGGTCGACCCCCGCGTCCTCGAGCCCGAATTGGTGGTGCGGATCGTCGGCGATCGCGTCGTCGTCACCGGCGTGGTGCCGACGGAGGCGCGGCGCGCGGCCGTCGGCCAGGTCCTCGCCGAGCTCGTCGGTGACCTGCAGACGGACAACCGAACGGAGGTGGCGAGCTTCCAGCCGCCGCCGGGCGCGGAGCGGATCACGTGATCCGCGTCGCCGCCGTCGGCGATCTGCACGTCGGACTCGATTCGGCGGGCTCGATCGGCCCGAGTTTCGATGGGATCGCAGACCGCGCCGATCTGCTGCTGTTGGCGGGTGACCTGACGACGCACGGTAGCCCGGAGCAGGCGCGCGTGCTGACCCGCGAGGTCGCGGACGTGCCGATCCCGATCGTCGCTGTCCTCGGCAATCACGATCACCACGACGGCGACCCGGGGGCGGTGCGGCGCGAGCTCGAGCGCGGCGGCATCGTCGTTCTCGAGGGCGAAGCGTGGCACCTCGATGTGTCGGGCACGACGTTGGCGGTCGTCGGCACCAAGGGCTTCGGCGGTGGGTTCGTCGGTGCGTCGCTCGCCCCGTTCGGTGAGGTCGAGATGAAGGCCTTCGCCCACACGTCGATCGAGATGGCCACGGCGTTCGAGCGACTCCTGTCGGATGTTCGGGCTGATCTACGGATCGGACTCCTGCACTACGCGCCGATCCGCGAAACGCTGTTCGGCGAGCCGCGGGAGATCTTCCCCTTCCTGGGGAGCTACCTGTTCGCGGAGGCGGTGGATCGGGCCGGGGCCGACCTCGTTGTGCACGGGCACGCCCACCGCGGGACCGAGTGGGGCCAGACGCCCGGTGGCGTCCCGGTGCGCAACGTGGCCAAGGCTGTGCTACGCCAGGCCTATCGCGTATATACCCTCGAGCCCGGTGACGTCAGTGCACGTCAGCGCGCCGCCGCGACGGGTCCAGACGGCGCTCGTTGATCCGATCCCCGCGTCCACGGAACCGCAGGCTCCACGTCCAGTGCAGGCGCGCCTCATCGGTCTCCCAGGATAGGAGGTCTCCGGCCTCGCCTCCGTGCAGGACGACGACGGTGCCGAGGTCGACGTCCGTAGGCCATACGTCCGTGCGGGTGATCCGGAGGCCCTCGATCCGCAGCCGTGACATCGGGGCGGCTCCGTCACCTCGAAGGTCGCGGCCCATCGCGATCAGTCGGGAGCCACTGGATGTCACGTCCACGTCGATCGCGGTCGGGGAGGCGTGCACGAGGATCGAGCGGTGGCGCGCCTCGATGCGCGCCTGTGCGAACTCTAGGCCTGTGGCGCCCCCGTCGGAGGTTCGGATCGTCCAGACCATATCGAGCTCCATCGGATCCCTCCTCGTCGGCCGGGCGACCGGGCGGTCGCCGCGATCGGACCGGTGACGAGAGGCCCGTACCCAGCGGGCGGGCACGCGAACCGAGCCGCGAGGTGGTTCGAGCGGCCCCCGAGCGGGTACGACGCGGCGATGTCATCGACACGGAGTAGCCGGAGGACCCGCCGTCGCGTCACGCTGTCGCCCGAGGAGGTGCAACGCTTCCTCGCCTCGGACACCGGGCGCACGATGCGCCGCGCGGCCGCCGCCGGAGTGGTGATCGGGGTGCCGCTGCTGATGCGGGTCCCCGTCCTGCGCCGACATCCGCTGCTGCGCTGGCTCGAGCTGCTCGGAGGCATGGCGTTGATCGTGAAGCTTGCGGAAGCCCTGCGTGATTGGGAGCCGAGGACGCCGATCCGCCTCGACGTCGAGTGAGTTTCGCGCGCCGATCCTCCGGGAATGATGCTGGCGCACAGTCCTGGAAACAGAAACGCACGAAAGGAGGAACGTTCATGACCGACGTCTGGACGTATCGGACCGGGTTGGGCGACACGACCGACCTCGAGGGGTTCGACGTGCACGCGACCGACGGCGACATCGGCTCGATCGACGAGGCGACGTACGACGTGGGGGCTTCCTACATCGTCGTCGACACCGGGCCGTGGATCTTCGGCAAGAAGGTGTTGATCCCGGCGGGCGCGATCAGCCGCGTCGATCTGGAGAACCGGGAGGTGTGGCTCAACCTCACGAAGGATCGGATCAAGGGCTCACCCGAATTCGATGCATCGATCTACCGCGACACGACGTACCGCAACGACATCTCGTCGTACTACGGTCCGTTCGAATAAATCACGAACGGTTGCGCGTTGAGGGTCCTCCGCATCAGTGGAGGGCCCTCGGCGCGTTTCAGGCCCCGGCGTCGGGACCTTCGATGCGGATCGCCGGACGGGTCGCCTCGAGCGCCACGAGATCGAAGACCCGTTGCACGGCGGGAGCCACGTTGCGCAACACGAGCACGTCGTCCGGGGGCAATCGATCGGCTAACACGAGGAGCGCTCGGACCCCGCTGCTATCGATGAATGCAAGCTCGTCGAGCTCCAGCACGACGTCGCCGGTCCCGCTGAGGTCACCGATCCCGGTCAGGAAGTTGTCCGTCTCGGCGACGTCGAGCTCCCCTTCGAGCCGGAACGTGCGTGGTTGCCCTTCCTCGATGGAGAACGTCATCAACCGTGCCCTTCAACCTTCGCACTGCGACGTGTGGTGCGTGCGGCCACCCTACGTGACCGCGCTCGCACCGTCGACGCCGCGGATGTCCACAGAGGCCCCTGCGCGACCGGGCCCGATCGCGCGCTGCATGCGCACGGTGGTCCCTTCGCTGGACCGTTCGATCGTGATCGTGTCCATGCAGGCGCGGATCAGCAGCAGCCCGTGGCCGCGATCGGGCTCGCTGGGCTCGTCGCGCCACACCCCACGGTCGCGAACCTCGACGGTCAGCGACGACGGGCCGGTCCACACGTCGACCCCCACACGGTGCTGGCCTCGCCGTCCGTGCTCGATCGCGTTCGCGACGGCTTCGTTCGTCGCCAGGATGATCGGTTCGATCTCCGACTCGTCGAGCTTGCTGCGCCGCAGCCATCCGCCGAGCTGGGCGCGAAGGCCCGAGAGCTCCGCTGGGTCCGATTCGAGGATCGCGGAAAAGCGATCCGCCGCGACCGCCGAGCGGCACACGCACAGCAGCGCGACGTCATCATCCTGCTCCGTGCCGTCCAACATGCGCAGGACGATCTCGTCGGCGCGGGTCTCGAGGTCGAGCGCGGCCGTCGCGGCCAGCGCCCGGCCGAGCCGCTGGATGCCCCGGTCGATCAGTTCGCCTCGCCGCTCCACGAGACCATCGGTATAGAGCGCCAACGTGGCCCCGACGGCAAGGTTGACGCTGGCCTGCGTGCGGACGCCGGTCGCGCCCGCCGCGAGCAACGGCGAGCGCCCATCCTCGAGGACGTCGACCTTCCCGCCTGTCTCCACGAGCGGTGGCGGATGTCCCGCGATGCAGTACCGGAACTCGCCCGTGTCCGCGTCCAGCTCGCCGTACACCACCGTCGACATGGCAGCGTTCGGTGTTCGTTCCGCGAACGCCTCGAGCCCGTCGATCACCGCGGCGGGACCGAGATCCTGCAGCGCGAGGGCTCGGAGGGCGCTTCTGAGCTGGCCCATTGCCGCCGCGGCCTCGAGCCCGCGGCCGACAACGTCGCCGATCGCGACCGCAAGCCGATGCGGTGTCAGCGCGATCACCTCATACCAATCCCCGCCGACCTCGAGATGCTCCGCGCCTGGCTGATACCGCGCCGCGACGCTGAAGGCGGGCGTCTGGGTGAGATCCCGCGGTAAGAGGCTGCGCTGCAGGACGCTTGCGACCTCCTGCTCCTGGCCGAACAGACGCGCGCGGTCCATCGCCTGTGATGCCTGCGAGACCAACGTCGCGAGGGCGCCCTGCAGCTCTTCGCCCGGGCCGGGTGGCTCGAACGCCAGATGGGCGAAGCCGATCGCGCCTGACTCGTTCAGCAGCGGGACGGTCAGCCACACCGTGGGGTCGAGGGCCCCGTCATCGATCGTCTTGGGGTAGCGCCGACGCGCGTCCTCGACATCGCGGATCCACACATTGCCGCGCGACGCGATCGCGTCGTCGCCCGGCCATCGGATGCTCAGCTCGATGCAGCGCTCCGCGTCGAGCGGATCGGGCGGGCCCGAGCGCCGCAAGACTCGCTGCGAGCCCTCCGGATCCACGACGCCGACCGTCGCGGAGCGTGCCTGCAGGAGGCGGGCCCCCACCCCGACCAGGACGTCGGCGACCTCGGTCGTGCTCGTCGCGGCGGCGAAGGCGGCCGCCACCCCCTGCAATCGCAGGGCGCGGTCGGCGAGTTCGCGCTCCGACTCGAACAGACGGGCGCGCTCGAAGGCTTGTGCGGCGTGCTGGCCCATCGTCGTCGCCAGCTGGCGTTCTTCGCGCTGCATCGCGTGCTCCCGGCGAAAGAGCAGGCCGAGCACGCCGAGCACGGTCTCGCCCTCCGTCACGAGTGGCACCGCGAGCACCGATCCTGTCTGCTGGTGGTAGCCAGGCGGCGCATCCGCGTAGCGGCGACGCCACTCCACACGCGTCGGGATCCACACGGTGCGACCGGTGCGGAACGCCTCGGCGACCGCGAGTGGCGCGTCGAGCTCGATGCGGTCGGCGCCGTCCCACACACCCTCGCTCTTGCCTTGCCGGGCGATCGGTAGCAGGACGGGACCCACCGGCACGAACAACGCCACGCTCGTCGAACCCAATGACTGCATCACCTGGGTCGTGATCGTGTCGGCGACCTCGTCGGCGCGGAGGCGTGGGGTCAGCGCCGCCGTCACACTCTGCAGGCGCCCGAGTCGGGACATCGCCCGTTCCAGCGCGCCCCGGGTCGTGAGTTCTGCCTCGTAGGCCCGAGCCCGTTCCAGCGCCTGGGCGAACATGCCGGTGATGGCGTCGAGCAGGTCCCATTCCGGCTCATCCAGGCGACGCGGCTGGGTGTAGTTGATCGCCACGATCGCGACCGGCTCGTCGTGCACCATCACCGGCAAGACGACGCTCGCCTGGACCCCCAGCTCCTCGGCCACCTTGACGCGCTCCGGGTATCGGTCGCGGACCTCGTCCCGTGAGGTCAGTTCGACGGGCGCCCCGCGCGCGATGGCGTCCGCGACGGGGCCGCCGGCGGCCGCGATGCGGGCGAGACCTTCCGACGCCGCCGCGGGGTATCCGCGGGAGGCCAGCATCACGATGTCCGGTCCCTCGATCGTGCCGATGTAGCCCATCGTCGCACCGAGCAATCCGAGGCTCTCCAGGAGGGTTTCGGCCATCTCGCTCATCGTCCGGTCGCGTGCGAGCCCCGCAGAGATCGACTGGAGGGCCCGTTCGCGCACGAGCGCCCGTTCGAGCTCGCTGAGGTGCCGGGCGCGTTCCAGCGCGACACCGGACTGCCGGGCGATGGTCGCCAGCATCTCGAGCTCGTCCGCATCGAACGCGCGTTGCTCGGCGCGCATCACGTTGAGCACACCCTGCGTGCCCCCTCGCCCGGGGATCGGGATGAAGGCCGCGGCGTGGTACGGGAGCGATCGGATGCGCTCGCCGCGGTCCGGGAAACGCTCGATCATCTCGTCCTGTGAACCGAACACCCCCGACTCGCCGGAGTGCACGACCGCTTCGAGGAACCCGTCTCGATCCTCGATCGGAGAGCGGAGGGCCGGCATCATCTCGGACGGGTAGCCGGAGACCGCGCCGATGATCATCGTGCCGTCCTCGATCAGCACCACGGCGCCCGCCGACACATCGACTGACGCCATCGCCCCGGCGCAGGCGATGTCGGCGATCTCCCCGTCGGAGGAGGCCGCGGCAAGCGCACCCGTGATGGCTTGCAACGCGCGGGTGTCCATCGGTCCATCCTGCGGCAGCGCCCCCGGCTGCGGCAAGCCGTGCATGCCGCACGACGCGACTGGGTACACACGTTCGGCGGCGTGAGAGTCACGTGGCGAGGAACGGGAGGTCCGGGCGCATGTTCGACACAGCGACGGGAATCACAGAAGGCATCCGGGACGAGCGCGCAGCGTTGCGCGAGCGTTCGATGGATTGGCGGCAACGGCGGCTCCAGCACAAGGTGGACGCGCTGCACGGGGAACTCGACCGCGAGCGCGAGGCTCGCCGTGCGCTCGCGGACGCGATGAGCAGCAGCGTTGGCCGTACGAAGCGGAGCCGCGGTTTCCTGCGGCTGCTGCTGATCGGGGGCGGCGCCTACATCTTGGGCACCCGCGCAGGCCGCGAGCGGTACGACCAGATGATCGGATGGTTCCGAGGCACGCGCGATCGCGCCGTGACGACCGCCAAGGACGTGCAGGGCGACGCGGTTCAGGCTGCGGGCCAGGTTCGCGACGTGGCGAAGGACACCGCGCGCTCGATGGGCGATGAGATGAAGAAGACTGCGGCGCAGGTTCGGGATGACACGTCGAGGGGCGCGCGCGCGATGGGCGAGGACACGGGTGAGGCCGTGCAACGGCTCCGTCGAGAGTTGGCCCCCTCCCCGGACGTAGCGGATGTGTAATGCCGTCTTCGGGCGGGAAGGCATGACGCCGACGACGTGGATCGAGCGTCGAAGGAGGTAATTGATATGCGAGCAGACACGATGTATGGGGACACAACCGATCGGATGCCGTCGGCGTTGTTGAAGTGGAGCGCCGTGTTCGGAGGGTTGGTCCTGGGGCTGGCGATGCTGTTGCTATTGTCGGCGATGTGGCTCGCGCTCGCCTACGGTTCCGAGGTGAGCGCCATCCGGGACAACCTGCGGTGGTACATCGGGATCTCGGCCGTGGCGTCCTTGTTCGTCGCGGGGATCCTCACGGGATACTTGTCGGGGGTTCGCGGGGTCGGACCGGGCATGCTGCACGGCTTCACGTTGTGGGGTCTGTTGATGCTGGTCGCCGTAACAGTTGGCGTCCCGTCGCTGCTGAACGTGTTCGGCCTGCAGGGACTCGCCGATCAAGCGACCTCCGCAACCAGGCTCGTCGACTCCGGCAGCGACGGAACCCTCTGGGTGACGTTCTGGACGTTGCTCGGCGGGTTCATCGCCGCGGGCATCGGCGGGATGATCGGTGGCGCGTTCACCCGTGCGGAGGCCACCGAGCCCCCGGTCGTGGTGCGCAACACGCCCACCAGGACGGCGACGCCGGCTCGTGCCGACGAGCGGGTATTCGTGGACGACGACGCGACCACGCGCTCGTAAAGACGTGGGGGCCGAGCGGGCGGCGAGGCGTTCCTTCGCCGACCGTTCGGCCCCACGCCAACCGATCGACAGAGGAGGGCAATGATGGGCGAAAAGATCGACAAGACGAAGGGTCACGCCAAGGAGGCCGTCGGGGATCTCACCGGCGACAAGGACCTGGAGCGTGAAGGCAAGATTGATCAGGCCGGCGGCGCCATCAAGGGCGCCGCGGAGCGAGCCAAGGACAAGGTGGACGAGAACGTCGACGCTGCGAAGCGCCACGCGAACGATCACTGAACCACGACGTCGCGCCGCCGAAGAGCCCGGCCGGAGGCCCGGGCTCTTCGGTGTCCGTGCGCCGCACGGCACCTGAGCAGAGGCCGGGCCAGTCGGCGAGGTTGCGCACCAGTGACCGCCGAAGGAGTATCGCCGGGTGACGGGGACCTCGAGGTTCGGCTACGCGAAGACCGACGACGGTGTCTACCTCGGCTATCGGGTCGACGGCGACGGTCCGATCGACGTGGTGTGGCAATCCGATTGGCCGGGCAACATCGACCTGGAATGGGAGGACCCCTACTCGATCGAATGGCTGCGTGACGTCTGCTCGTTCTCCCGGGTGATCACGCACGACCCGCGAGGGCTCGGCCTATCGAGCCGCGACGTCGATCTGCCGACGCTCGAGACCCGGGTGTCCGACATGATGACCGTGCTGAATACGATCGGCGTACGTCGACCGGTGCTCTATGGGGTCCTCGCCACCGGCGCGGTCAACATCCTGGCCGCGGCGATGCGCCCGCGGCTCGCTCGCGCGATCGTCTGGCTGGAGCCGACGCCTCGCTACACCTGGGCCGAGGATTTCCCCTGGGGCGTCACGCGGGAGGAGCTGGAAGGCGAGCTCGACTTCATCGACCTGTGGGGGACCGACGCATACGGGAGGGCGTTCGAGGAAGAGCAGGAAGCCTCGGGGAACGTCCTCCCTCCCGGATTCGCCTCCTATATGCCGAAGTGGACACGCGGTTCGTGCACGCCCGACGTTGCCAGAAGGATGGTGAAGATCTGGGCCGAGATCGACGTCACGAACGTGCTGGAGGCAGTAGCGGCACCGACGCTGCTGCTCGTACACGAGGGCAGGGAGGGCGCCGTCGACCGCGCCGAGTACATCGCGGCAAAGATGCCCGCGGCGGAGGTCCGGGCGATGCCGGGTGATGCCTGGACCCAGGAGGATCGCGTGCCGTGGATCGAGCAGATCCAGGACTTCATCGGCGTGCAACGGCCCCCACCGGCGCTCAGCACCATGTTGGCGACGGTGCTGTTCACGGACATCGTCGGGTCCACGGAGCGCTCCTCAGCCGTGGGGGACCGAGGCTGGAAGGATCTCCTTCAGCGACATCATGCGGTCGTGCGTGATTCACTCCGCAGCCTCGCGGGCGCCGAGGTGGACACTGCGGGCGACGGCTTCTACGCCACCTTCGACGGACCTGCTCGTGCGATCCGGTGCGCGCTCGACATCGCGGAGCGCGTCCGCGAGATCGGGGTGGAGATCCGCGCAGGTATCCATACCGGCGAGTGCGAGGTTATCGACGGCAAGGTCGCCGGGCTTGCCGTCTCCACCGGGGCACGGGTCGCCGCGAGCGCCGGTCCATCCGAGGTGTTGGTCTCCCAGACGGTGCGCGACCTGGTCGCCGGGTCCGGGCTCACATTCGACGAGGCAGGCAGCACGAGTTGAAGGGCGTGCCCGGCCGTTGGCGCCTCTATCGGGTCCTGTGAGCTGACGGCCGTCGGCTCGTGCCTTATGGGGTCGTGGATACCGAGACGGCCGGCGAGGGAGCGGTGATCGAAGGCGCCACGATCGTGGCGTTGGCGTTCGACGAGCTCGAGGCGCTCGTCGTCGCGCCGGTGTCCGACGCCGGGATCGCAACCATGGTGCAACCGGGTGTGGACGTGGTCGTCGGCGTGCAGGTCGGCAGGGGCGTGTCCCCCGCGGCCACAGCGATCGTCAGGTAGCGACCAGCTGGGGGCATCGCGATCTGTTGCACGACCCTCGCCGTCCCATCCTGCGAGGCGAAGGCGACCCGATTCGCCAGCACCGAGGGCGCCGCGTCGCTGGCGGTGAACGACTGGACGTCGACGGAGATCGTCGCGTCCGGATCGGCGTTCGCCACGTCCACCTGGATCGTCGCGAGCACCGGGCTGGTGGCCGTCTCGAACGTCACCGAGGTGCTCGAGGTGGCCGCGACGTCGGTCGCGAGAACGGGAGCCACGCCGACCATGAGCGCGACGACAAAGAGCACGACGGAGATCGCAGACGCCCACCCGATCAGCGCGGTTCGACTCGAGTAGAGGCGCCGCACGTCGAAGGTGTCGTTCACGTTCGCCTCGGGGTCCCGTGTGACGAACCACGGCAGCGCCGCGAACACGATGGCGGCGGTCGCGAGTAAGAGCGACACCTCCAGCCACACGGCGTGATCCCGGGCGGCAACCGCGAGCCCGCCGGAGACCCACGCGCAGAGCAGCACGGCGGTCGCGACCAGCACTTCTGCAGCGACCAGCCACGCCGTGCCCCGTTCCGCGCGGGCAAGTTCGGCGCTCGGGAACAGATCCTCCGGGGCAGTTTCTTCGACCGATGCGTCGAGGCCGCCGGCCGCCGTTCCGTACATCACCGCGGGCTCTCGACCCTCCAACCCGGTGAACAGGGCCGCGTGGGGCCGATCCGCCGCTTCGACGACCGGACACGGGACGATCACGCGCCACGGCGCATCGGCGATCACCTCGCCGACGGCAGCATGCGGCGCGGTCCGGATCGCATCGATCACGGCCTCCTCGTCGGTGCCTGCGATCGCGATACGAGCGGCGAGCTCGTGCAGATCGAAGATGCCCTGCGGGATCACGCGCACCCGCGGCTGCGTCCGGGTGAGCACGCCGGTACTGCTACCGGGGTCGCCGCCAGCATGACGGCCGTCGTCCTCCAAGAGGATCACGTCGTCGTGCGGGTCGCCCCCCGGCTGCGCACCGGCCGGGCCGGCCGCGAGCCGGTCCAAGAGCGACGTGTCGCGCCGCAGGTCGTCCCACTCGTATCGACCGCGTGTGCGATCGGACGACCGCGCCGATACGAGCACGACCGGCAGGTTCGTGGGTTCGGCTTCCCCGGCGATGAACTGCTCGATCTTCCTCCGTCGGTCGACCGAGGGCCCGGGCAGGGCAAGGGCCTCCTCCACCAGGTCCTCGGTGACGGCGAGGTACACGGCGGGGCGCGGTACGAGAGACCGTTCGAGTCGGACGCTGTCGGTCAGATCCACGGGAACGCGCTTGCCGTCTCGGCGGTGGGATGAATGCACACACAGATATCTGGTCATCCGGCTCGTCTACCCCGTTCTCGAAATGTGCAAACCACCTGCTATCGGGTGCTGGCCCGCTCCCCGCGGTCGATCTCGGTGTCCGTCACGATGCGTTCCACGATGTCGCCGGGGAGATCCTCTTCGTCCCGGGCGGCCTCCTCCTCCTGCTGCTTCACCTCGACGCGCGCTGCCTGCCACGCCGCCCAGTGGCCCGACACGAGCGCCCACAACGAGAGCGCGGCGACGTAGGTCACGCTGCTGATCCAGTGCGTCACGATCGAGATCGGGATCATGGCGAGCCACAAGATCGTCAGCCAGCCGTTGACGCGTCGCATGAAGACGGGGTCGCCCTGGATCGAGGCCCACATGGATTTCAGCACGCCGCATCGACCTCCATGGTCGGGCGTGTTCCCATCTCTGCAGGGGCGCAAACCTCTGCAGGAGGTTCGATCTCGAGCGAAGCGGGTATCGAGCGCCGATGCGCATCCGACGGAGGGCTCGCCTCGACCCCGGACAGATCTCGGATCGCCGTGGGATGTCAGCCGGTGGCCCCGTCGCGATCGGCGGCGGCGTCGTTGGGCTGATCGTCGCCGTGATCCTGCTGCTGGTCCAAGGTGGATCGGGCGGCTCGGCGCCCCAAGAGAGCGGAAGCGCGTCGGACCTGTCGACCTGTCGCACCGGCGCCGACGCTCGGCAGCAGGAGGATTGCCGCATCGTGGCCTACGTGAACAGCATCCAGGGGTATTGGACCGACGCGCTCGGTGGCTACCGGCCTGCGAAAACGGTGTTGTTCACGGACCGGACCTCGAGCGCTTGCGGCACGGCGACCACCCAGGTCGGTCCTTTCTATTGCCCCGGTGACGAACACGTCTACATCGACCTCGGGTTCTTTCGCGAGCTGACCCAGACCTACGGGGCGCGCGGCGGTCCTCTCGCACAGGCGTACGTCCTGGCGCACGAGTACGGCCATCATGTGCAGGATCTGCAAGGAACGTTCGACCGGGTCGACGGTACCGACACGGGGCCCGAGAGCGATTCGGTCCGTTTGGAGTTGCAGGCGGACTGCTACGCAGGCGTCTGGGCGGCGAACGCGGTCTCGACCGGGTTCGTGACCGGCATCACCGATCAGGATGTCGCCGATGCGTTGAGTGCGGCGGCGGCGGTGGGTGACGATCGGCTCCAGCAGGAGTACCAGGGCCATGTGAACCCTGAGACATGGACACACGGGTCCGCCGAGCAGCGGACCACCTGGTTCCTGACCGGTTACCGCGCGGGAAACGCCGGAGACTGCGACACCTTCAGCGGGACTATCTGAGCTCGCTACTCGGTATCCTCGACCGGCAGGAGCTCCCCGTCGTGGTCATCCATCAGATGCGCGGAGAGTTCCTCCTGGGTTGCGAACGTGCGGCCGCACACGTGGCAGGTGCCGATCTCTCCATCGCCTCGCTGCTCTGTGCGCTCCGTCACGACGTCTCCTTCCGTTCGCGTTCGCGCATTCCTGCCCCGACGGCGTTGTCGGCAAACCTGGGTCCCGAGCCGGCAGCGACTTGTTCCGGTGTGGCGAAGCGCATGATCCGGCCGCCGAACGCGACGGCGCACAGCGCGACCCAGGCCCACCCTAGGACCAGCCCTCCGATCGCATCCGATAGCCAGTGGACGCCGAGGAAGACCCGCGAGCACGCCACCGCCACCGCAAGCGCCGCGGCGATCCCCCCCAGGATCATCCGTCGGATGCCAGGCCCCTCACGACCGAGGACGACGGCGACGGCGGCGAACGTCGCCGCGGCGGCGGTCGTGTGTCCACTGGGGAACGACGGCCCCGTAAACCCCGCCAGCGGATGCAGGTCGGGCCGGGCACGCTGTACGGCCCCCTTGATCAGGTTCGAGAGAACGAGTTGACCGACGATCACGATCGCCAAGAACAGCGGGATCGATCGACTTCGCCAGCGCCAGAACGCATACGCGGCGGTGAGGATCCCGACGATCGCGACGGTGATGGTCGCGCCCAGCCCCGTCAGGAGGCGCAGGACCGAGATCGACACGGCGGTCATGCGCGGATCGCTCCAACGCTCGACGGCTCGATCGATCCCGACGAGACCGGTCTGCGTCCGCACCATGTAGACCAGGATGCCGAGCGCGATACCGGCCGCCACGGTGGCGACCAGCCCCACGGTGAGCGCGAGCCCCGTCGTAACACCCCGTTCCACACGAGAGCGCAGGAACCGGCGGATCCAGGAGTGCGAGCGCAGCTCCTCGCCGAGAGCGCGACTCGCCGTGAGCGCGGGGTCGGATCGAGGCGCGGCGTGCACGGCGAGCGCGGCGAGAGCTCCGACGAGAAGGCTGATGCCGGCGACGACTCCAAGGATCTCCATCGGTGCCTCCGAGAGCGGGTTCGATGAGCGCGAGGTTTACCCGACGGGGTGTTGCAGGGAAACGACCGCACGTGAATGACAACGGGAATCGACGCGAGCTCCACGGAAGTACCCGCCCTCGAACCATCCTCGACCCCGCTCCGGACGGCCCGGCGACGCGCACCGCGCGCCACCTCCACGGCCCCGTCCGGGGGTGGGCCGAGGGGACGGTCGTCGGGTGGGTCGTCATGGCCACGGTCCTGATCGGGCTCGGCCTCCTGCTGGTTGCGGAGTTTCTCCCCGAAGGCGTGGGAGCGTGGGATCACTCGATCTCCGCGTGGTTCGTCGCGCAGCGAACGACGACCCTGAACAGCGTGACCGAGATCGGCTCGATGCTTGGTTCCACCTTCGTGGTCATCGGGATCGCGCTGGTGGTGGGGATCGTGTTGGCGATCGCGAAGAATTGGCAGGCGGTCGGGTTCCTTGCCGCCGGGCTGGTGATCGAGGTCGGCGCTTTCCTCGCGACCACGCTGGCTATCAGCCGGCCACGGCCCAGCGTGCCGCAACTCGACGTCGCGCCGCCGACGTCGTCGTTCCCATCGGGACACACGGCCGCGGCGCTCGTCCTGTACATCAGCATCGCGATCATCGTCTGGGCGTTCACCGACGTGGGGGCGCTCCGTGCGTTGTGCTGCTTGATCGCCGTCGTGGTGCCGGTGTTCGTGGCGCTCTCACGGCTGTATCGCGGCATGCATCATCCGACCGACGTGCTCGCCAGTGTGTTGCTCGCGGCCGGCAGCCTGCTCTGCGCGGTCGTGGTCGCGCGCGTCAGCACGGCGGTCGCGTCCCGGGAGCATCCGGTCGCGCCGTCACAGAAGCCGACCGATCGGGTCCTGGAGCCGGGGGTGTCCGCATGACGGCGGTCGCCGTGCTCGCGCACGCGGCCAAATCGCTGGACGGTGGCCTGCCGGCGTTGCGGCAGACGCTTTCAAGCTATGGCTTCGACGACCCGCCGTGGGTCGAGGTCACGAAGGCAAAACGGATCCCCGACGCGGCGCGGCGCCTGCGCAAGGACGGAGCCGACCTCGTCTTCGTCTGGGGCGGCGACGGCAGCGTGCAGCGCGCACTGGACGCGCTCGCGGGCTCCGGCGTCGAGGTCGCCATCCTGCCCGCGGGTACGGCCAACCTGTTCGCGACGAATCTCGGCATCCCAGCGGATCTCGAACAGGCCGTGCGTATCGGCCTGCACGGCGCGCGGCGCGCGATCGATCTCGGTCGAGCCAACGGCGAGCACTTCGGCGTGATGGCGGGGGCGGGGCTGGATGCCTTCATGATCCGCGACGCGGAAGCGGGCGGGCTGAAGGATCGGATCGGGTCGCTTGCGTACGTCTTCTCTGGGGCGAGGAATCTGGATCGCGACCCCGCCCGGATGCGCATCGAGGTGGACGGCGACACCTGGTTCGACGATCGCGCAAGCTGCGTGCTCATCGGCAACGTGGGCGACGTGGTCGGCGGCATCTCGGCGTTCCCCGATGCACGCCCCGACGACGGTGTGCTCGACATCGGCGTGATCACCGCGGACAGCGGCCTGGACTGGCTCCGCACGCTGTCGCGATCGGTGGTCAGCGATCCCACTCGATCGCCGTTCGTCCGTACCACGACGGGCGCATCCTTCGACATACAACTGAAAGCCGCGCTGCCGTTCGAGATCGACGGCAGCGAGCGCGGCACGACCAGGCACATCAAGACCAAGGTCAAGCCCAAGGCGATCACGGTCTGCGTGCCGGAAACGGAGACAGCATGAGCACCGCGAACGAGGTTCCGGAGACCTGGCGCCTGACGGGCGACGACGCGAAGGACACGCTGGCGCGTGCGGGACGGTGGACGCTGATGCGCGATGCGTTCATGCGATTGCGATGGGCGGACGGGTTCAGCCACGCGCGTTCGATGGCATACGCGACGACGCTGATCTTCGTCCAAGGGGTAATCGCCCTGGTGGGCTTGATCAGTCTGTTGGGCGCGGGTGGCGCGCGCGACATGATCGTGAACACCCTCCGAACGGTCGTGCCCGGGCCGACCGGGCAGGTGCTCACCGAGGCCGCAGGACAGGCCCGGCAGGCCGGCTCGTCGCACCCGCTCGCGTTGATCCTCGGAACGATCGGCGCCGTGTTCACGGGCGCCGTGTTGATGGGTCAGATCGAACGCGCACTGAACCGCATCTACGGCGTCGAGCGCGACCGTCCGACGTTGCACAAGTACGGACGCGCGATCCTCCTGGCGCTCAGCGCCGGGGTCCTGCTGGTGGTCGCGGTGATCGCGCTCGCCCTGGGCCGGGACATCGGCTCGTCGATCGGCTCGTCCGCCGGCGCGACCGTGTGGGCGTTCGTGCGTTGGCCGCTCGCCCTTGTCTTGCTCGGGGCGGGCACGGCGCTGCTGTTCCGTCACGCCCCGAAGCGGCATCAGCCCGCCTGGTCCTGGCTCGCATTCGGCGCCGGGGTGTCCATCGTCCTGCTACTCGCGGTGACCGCCGGGCTCGATCTGTTGTTCGGTCTGAGCTCCACGTTCGGCTCGACGTACGGGCCGTTGGCGGGCATCGTCGCGCTGATGTTCTGGGCGTTGGCGGCGTCGGTCGCGTTCCTCTACGGAGCGTCGTTGTCCGCACAGCTCGAAGCGGTTCGGGCCGGCGCCGCACCGCCGCAGGACCTCGCCAAGGCGCACGACGCGCAACCGGCGACGCTGAGTTCGCGATGAGCGTGGCGTCGACCGATGATCGAACCCTGACCCTGCGACGCACCCTCGAGGGGATCGTCGGCGTCCCCATGACCGAGGGCAATAGCGTGGACACCTTGCGCAACGGGGACGCGATCTTCCCCGTGATGCTCGAGGCGATCGGGGAAGCCCGACACACGATCGATTTCCTCACGTTCGTCTACTGGCGTGGCGAGATCGGCACACGCTTCGCAGACGCGCTGTCGGAACGCGCGCGCGCCGGCGTGCGCGTGCGCCTCCTGTTGGACGGCTGGGGATGCCACCCGATCGAGCGCCCGTTGGTCGATCAGATGCAGGACGCTGGCGTGCAGGTGCGGTGGTTCCGGCCGCTGAAGCATTTCGAGCCGACCAAGATGAACCACCGGACCCACCGCAAGGTCGTGATCGTCGACGAATCGATCGGGTTCACCGGCGGCGTGGGGATCGCCGACGAATGGCAGGGAGATGCGCGCGACGCCTCGGAGTGGCGCGATACCCACTTCAAGGTCCTCGGACCGGCGGTCGACGGGCTCCGCGCAGCGTTCCTGGACAACTGGGTCGAGACCGACGACGTGCTGTTCGACTCCTCGATCGATCGGTTCCCCGCGCAAGAGCAGCCAGGCTCCTCGGTGATCCAGTGCGTGCGCGGCGCATCGGAGGCGGGGATGAGCGACATCTCCACCCTGTTCAACGCGCTGCTGCAGCTCGCCGAGGAACGAGTGCGGATCGCGACGGCGTACTTCGTGCCCGACGAGGCGATGATCGAGCGGTTGTCGGCCGCCGCCGATCGCGGTGTCCGCGTTGAGATCCTCCTGCCAGGACCGAACGCCGACAAACGCTTCGTGCAACTTGCCGGCGAGGACACGTACGCCGCGCTGCTCGAGCATGGCATCCGGATCTGGAACTTCCAGCCGTCGATGCTGCATGCGAAGGTGATGACGGTCGACGGGATCCTCGCCATGGTGGGGTCCGCGAATATCAACGCTCGTTCGACCGAGCTGGACGAGGAGATCAACCTCGTGGTGCTCGACCCCGCGGTGGTGACGACGCTCGACGAGCAGTTCGACGGCGACCTCGAACGCAGCGAGGCGGTGACCCCCGACGACTGGGAGGACCGGTCCCTCGCTCAACGCGTCATGGAGAGCCTGACCCGGCCGCTCCACCA
Organism: uncultured Actinomycetes bacterium; assembly: GCA_963794065.1. GTDB lineage: Bacteria > Actinomycetota > UBA4738 > UBA4738 > HRBIN12 > AC-51. Next base: position 42,076 of record CAWCDA010000012.1, read on the forward strand.
TCAGGTGTAGGTCTCAGCGCCCCAGATCTCGTTCCACACGCTCGGCCTCGGCTTCGGCCGCGAGCGCCGCGGATTCCGCCGCCGCGTGGTCGCGCTCGAGACGCTCGACGTGCTCGCGCGCGTCGGCGAGCTGGCGCGCGAGCCGGTCCGCCGCCGTGCGGCGGCTTGCGGCCGTGGCGCGCGCCTTGTCTCGTTCCTTGCGGAGGCGCGCCGCGTCGCGCGCCGGTCGAGCTTCGCGATCGGCGTCCGTCCCGCCGCCGGGAAGCAGGGTCAGACCGGAAGTATCGCCGAAGCCCAGGCCCGCGGCGGCAGTCGGCGCCTGCTGGAGCGTGCCGGCGGCGAGCGCGGCGCCCGCGTCGGCGTCGGTCGAGGCCGTTTCCAGCGCGGTCGCGATCGCGTCGGCCTGCCCGGCGCCGAGCCCGGCCTCCTGGAGGGTCGAGATCGCCGAGTCTCGGGCACGAGCGACGGCCGCACGTCGCGCGTCCGTGGCCGTTCGAAGGTCCTCGGCCCCCGACGCCTTGCCGGCGACGGCGGCCTGCTGCGCCGCCCGGAGATCGCGTCCGGCCTCGAACAGGCTTGCGAGCCCATCCGGGTCGCGCGACGCCAGTTGATTCAGCGCCCACACCACGGCGGTCGGCTTGCGCAGTGCCTGCACGGCGGCCGCCTCGTCGTTGCGATCCTCCTCGCGGAGCCGGGCGACCAGCGCGTTGCGGGCCGCGATGAAGCCGCTCGGCGGAACGCGGAACAGCTCGTCGGCCTCCGGAGGGAGCGCCATCACCAGCTCCATTCCAGCCGAAGCACGTCCGGCAGGACGGAGGGGTCGCCGAGCACCATGATCAGATCCTCGCCCTCCCAGGCGTCTTCCTCGACGACCACGCGCGCCTGATCGAGCGCTCGCCAGCCCAGACCACCGTAGAACGGCTCCATCTCCTTGTCGCAGAACAGCATCCCGATGTCGAATGATCGCTCCTGGATGTGTTCGGCCGCCCGGCGCAGCAGCGCCGAGGCGTGCCCCTGACCACGGAAGTGCGGATACGTGAGCACGCCGCTGACGCCGCCGATCAGGAGGGTCCGCCCGTCGACCTCCTTCTCGATGCGGAAGACACGCACGTGACTCACGAGGAGGTTCCCCGCGGCCCGGACGAAGTGCACCGAGCCTGGCCCCTCGTGCACCCGATCACGGAAGGGCTCGTCGCCGCCCCAGGCGATGCGCATGAACGCGAGCGCCTGGATCTCGAGCTCGCGGGGCAGGTCGGGCCACGGGTAGGCATGTTCGGTGATCACCCATCCGAGTCTCGACCACCCGGTGGACTGCGGCAACCGTCGTTCCTTGCAGGGCTGTCGGAACGGGCCTACGCTCGAGCCCATGTTGGCGACCGACTGGACCGTGCTGGTGTTCCGATTGATCCACATCACCGCGGGCGTCTGGTGGGTTGGCTCGGTCTACCTGTTCGTCGTGTTCATCCAGCCGAGCGCGCAGAGCGTCGGGCCGGCGGGCGCTCCGTTCATGACGGAGCTCGTCGCGAAACGCAAGCTCCCGAACACGGCTCCTCGAGCTCGCGGGGGTCACGATCGTCGCCGGCCTCGTCCTGTATTGGATCGACTGGCACGATGCAGCGAGCCTGGGTGACTTCGCGAAACAGGGGTTCGGACTGGGGATCACGCTGGGCGCGCTGAGCGCGATCACCGCGTTCCTGATCGGCTTGCTCGCGACGCGGCCAACCGCAAGCCGGTTCATGGCCCTGGCCGGCGAGGTGGCCGCCTCCGGCGGCCCGCCGTCGCCGAGGTGGGTCAGCGGCTGCAACAGCTCCAGGCCAAGCTCACCACGTACGCGAAGCTCAACCTGGTGTTCGTCACGATCGCCGTGATCTGCATGGGCACCGCTCGCTACTGGTAGCTCAGCTGCCTGGCGGCCCCGAAAGCAACCCCGAGGGGTACTCTTCCACGTAGTTCCTGGGTAGGGGCGAACCGCCGTGTCTGGCAGCGATCCGGGCCGTTGTGCCATCGGCTGGATTTGTGCCATCGCGGCGAACGTCGCACATTAGGCGGACGGAAGAAGCACTGGAGGAGGAACCATATGTCAGAGTTCCGCAGGCCACTGGCAGCAGTCGTTGCACTGGTGGCGTTTTCGCTTGTCTTGGCAGCATGTAGTAACTCGTCGAGCTCCTCGTCGACCGCTTCGTCGTCCGGCAGCGGAGAGGTGCCGCAGATCAACGCCGCGGACTTCACCGCCGACTTCGCGGTGATGCAGCAGCTGACAGGTCTTGCGGCGCAGGGTAGCGGGCTTGTCGGGGTGCTCCTGCCCGACACCACGACCTCGACGCGATACGTCCAGTACGACGCGCCGTTCCTGGCGAAGGCGTTCGAAGCCGCGGGGCTGACCCCCGATCAGTACAAGATCGACAACGCCCACGGCAGCGTGCAGACGATGCAGACCCAGGCCGACGCCGACATCAACGCCGGCGCGTCCGTGCTCCTGATCGATCCCATCGACCCCGGCAGCGGCGCGGCGATCGAGTCCAAGGCCGAGTCGCAGGGCGTCGCGGTGATCGACTACGACCGGTTGGTCACCGGCGGTCCCGCGGACCGCTACTACGTCAGCTTCAACAACGTGCAGGTCGGCGAGCTGATCGGCAAGGGCGAGGTCGACTGCATAGACGCGTGGAAGGTGCAGGACCCGAGCCTGCTGATCATGGACGGAGCCCCGACGGACAACAACGCGAAGCTGTTCGCGCAGGGCTACAACTCGGTGCTCGATCCGCTCTTCAGCGACAAGACCTATACGAAGGTCGGCGAGCCCGCCGGCACGTGGGATCCGCCGACCGCGGCGACCACGTTCGAGCAGCAGTTCACAGCGCACCCGGAGATCAACGCGGTCGTGACGCCGAACGACGACAACGCGAACGCAGTGATCTCGATCCTGAAGAAGAACAACATCCAGCCGAACACGTTCCCCACCACGGGCCAGGACGCGTCTCCGGTCGGCCTGCAGAACATCCTGCTGGGCTACCAGTGCGGGACCGTCTACAAGCCGTTCCACGCGGAGGCCCAGGCCGCCGCCGCACTCGCGCTCTACCTTCGGGCGGGCGTCACGCCACCCTCGACCTTGGTGAACTCGACAACCAAGGACGATGAGATCGGCAAGGACATCCCATCGGTGTACACCGTGCCGGTGTGGGTGCAGACCGACGGCGTGGCCGACGTGCTGGCCGACTCCGAGACGACGGGCGTGGGCCCGACGGCGAAGGATGTCTGCACCGGTCAGGTGCAGAGCGCCTGCCAGGCCGCGGGGATAAGCTAGCCGCAATAACGACGCTGACCGGGCCGCCGACATCGGCGGCCCGGTCACGCGTGGTTCGCACGACTGGAGGATCGCGACGGGCGACGTCATCACGGATTCCCGGGCTCCCGACGAGGTCGAGCACGCCGGCCCGCTCCTACGCCTGGAGGGCATCGGTAAGCGGTTCGGCGCGGTCCAGGCGCTGTCGAACATCGATCTGGAGATCCCCGCCGGCCAGGTGACCGCGCTTGCGGGTGACAACGGCGCCGGCAAGTCGGTCCTGATCAAGTGCATCTCGGGGATCCACGCACCCGACAGCGGCCAGATGTGGTGGGCGGCCGAGCGGGTCGACATCCATACGCCGCGCGCCGCCGCCGCGCTCGGGATCGAGACCGTCTATCAGGACCTCGCGCTGTGCGACAACCTGGACATCGTTCAGAACATGTTCCTCGGACGCGAGCGGGTGCGCTGAGCGGTCGCTGGACGAGGAGTCGATGGAGCAGGCCGCGAAAGAGACGCTCTCCAGTCTCGCGGTCACCACCGTGCGGTCGGTGCGCCAGCCGGTCGCATCGTTGTCCGGTGGCCAGCGGCAGTCGGTCGCGATCGCGAAAGCCGTCCTGTGGAACTCCAAGCTCGTCATCATGGACGAGCCGACCGCCGCGTTGGGCGTCGCCCAGACCGCCATGGTGTTGCAGCTCGTGCGGAGGCTGGCGGATCGGGGCCTCGCCGTCCTGATCGTGTCCCACAACATGAACGACGTCTTCCAGGTGGCCGATCGGGTCGCGGTGCTGCATCTCGGGAAGATGGCCGCTGTACGCCCCATCGGGGAGATCGACACCCAGATCGTCGTCGACCTGATGACCACCGGTGTCTCGACGCGGGAGCAAACGAACGGGGAGACGACGGAGCGATGACCACCGTCGACGAGCCGGTCCCGACCCCCGACGCGGAGCAGGACGTGGAGCTCGACCCGACGAGCGTTCCCTCCGAGCTCGTCGCGAACTCGGTCGGTGAGTACCTGAAGGCGTCGTTCGCGCGGATGCGTGGCGGGGAGACCGGCATCCTGCCGGTCGTGGCCGGCCTGTTGCTGGTGTCGATCCTGTTCCAGGCGATGAACGACCACTTCCTGACGGCGGGGAACCTGGTCAACCTGTTGGTCCAGGGGGCGGTCTTTTCGCTGCTGGCGATGGGCGAGGTCTATGCGCTGTTGCTGGGCGAGATCGACCTCTCGATCGGCTACGTCGCCGGGCTCAGCGCCGTCGTGATCGCCGAGCTCGCCAAGCCCACGGTCGGGTGGCCGTGGTGGGCCGCGATCGCAGCCGGACTGGTGGTCTGCGCCCTGATCGGGCTGCTGTGGGGAACGATCATCACCAGGATCGGGCTGCCCTCGTTCATCGTGACGCTCGCCGGCCTGCTGTTCCTCCAAGGAGTCATGATCCGGATTCTGGGCGACGGCGGCACGGTCTTGGTGCAGAGCAACGTCATCAACGACATCTCGAGCGGGAACCTGTCGAGGGCGGCGGGATGGATCGTGATGCTCGTGATCGTCGGCGCCTTCGGGATCATGACCTGGCGTCGTGACGCCCGACGGCGTACGGCGGGTCTCACCGCGCCCCCGCCGACGCTGACGCTGGCCAAGATCGTGGCCGTGTTGGTGTTCGGTGTGTTGATCGTGCTGCTCTGCAACACGAACCGAGGGATCAGGACGCCCGTGTACGGGGTGCCGTGGGTCGTGCTGGTGGTACTCGCCGTACTCGTCTCGTGGACCTATCTGCTCGGCAGGACGCGCTTCGGACGCTACGTGTACGCGATCGGTGGCAACGCGGAGGCCGCCCGGCGCGCAGGCATCCCGTTGGCGCGGATCCGCACGATCTCCTTCATGTTGGTGTCGTTCACCGCCGGGATCGCCGGTGTGGCCTACCTTTCGCGTGGGCGCTCGATCTCGACCGCGTTCGACGGAGGCACCCTCGTGCTCTACGCGGTGGCCGCCGCCGTCATCGGCGGTACCAGCCTCTTCGGGGGCCGCGGCAAGGCCGTGTCCGGCGTGCTGGGCGGCATCGTGATCGCGGCGATCTACAACGGTATGGGCCTGGTCGGGTTCGACGCGTCGACCCAGTTCGATGGTCACCGCCCTCGTGCTTCTCGGGGCGGTCACGATCGACGCGCTTTCCCGCCGCAACCGACCCACCAGATAGCCCGCGTCACGCCGCGGTCCGGTGGAACTCGAAGTGGTTCCCGTCGGGCACGATCCACGTGCCGCCCCACTGGAACCCCCACCTGGCCAGGATGCGCACCAGCCGCGGGTCCTGATGCGGCGTCTGCCCCCGGTAGTTGGTGGCGAGGTTCACGTCGAAGGCGATGCCCCACGAGTGGTACGAGAGCATGTTCTCGTCGCTCCAGCCGATGTGGCGTGGCACGAAGCACCCGTTGAACGAACGCACTGTCCGAGACAAGCCGGCGGCCGCCACTGCGGTCATGGCGCGGCGCAACTGGTCGACGATGCCGATGTTGCAGGTGACCCGGCCGAGGACCGGCAGCCGCGTAGTGACCAGGTGCGATGACATCCACTCGGGATCGATCTCGATGGTGCCAGGCGTGGCACCGGGACGCGCCGCGAACTCACCGAACAGGCTCTTGACGATGACCGGCGGGAGCACGGCGTCTCCGGCCCGGAAGAACGGCGTCTGGCCGGGCGCGCGCACCTGCACGGCACGGTTCACGCCGAGTGCCGTCGGCAACAACGGCTCTAGCCGCGTTCGGAAAGCGGGTGCCGTCATCCGACGGCCCGCGGCAGGCTGGACGAGCGCGTATCGGTCGTGCATGATCCCGATGCTCGCGCCGGTCCGTTTCGAAACCACGAGCTCGGCGGCACCGAGCAGCTCGTCCGGCAGGACGGCCGCGATCCGGATGCGGCGATCGCCGATCGCCAGCACGGCGCCGGGACCGAGCCCACGCAGTCCCGCCGACGTCGCGCCGAGGATCGCCTGGCCGTCGGCGAGCGCGGCAACGCGCGCCCGGTCGGCCGGCGGGACGAACGTGGCGAAGGTGGCGGGATCGACCGCGGCGGCATCTATGGGGATCCGATACGTGGGCGGCGGATCGTCGACGAGTTCGCCGGCCGCGCTCCAGGATCGGCGGAGCCAGACGTCGTCCTCCGCGACGACGGTCGTGGCCGCGACCTTTGCCATCCTGTCGATCCGGGCCGCGAACCCGGCCGGGAGCCCCCGCGGGACCCAGACGAGGAAGGTCGAGGGCGCCGCGGCGTCCGACACGGGGATGGCCTCGGCGCGCGCGGGCAGCTCGGGGGCCTCTGTGCCCGGCTGGACGGCGATGGTCACCGTCGCGCCGGCCAGGAGACCGACGCAGGCCACCGCGGCGATCAGGCCCCATCGCCGCATCATGAGGAGGACCTGGTCATCGACGCGGCGATGGCCACCAGCACGCCGAGCCCGACATCGCCCTGCAGCGATCGGGTCGAGCCGCCGGCCTCCCACTCCAGGAGCCCGTCGCTCGGCGTCCAGCGCCCGGTGGTGCTCCCGATCGCGACGAGCACCTGGTCCGGCGCCGTGCTGTGCGGCGCCGCGGCCGGTCGGGACACATGCAGCGTGATCGGCGACCCTGCGGTGTCGGTCTCGCGCTGACGGAACGCGATCGTCGTCGCGACGGCCGAGCGATGGTCGAGGGTCCGGGTGGCGCTGGCGATCACGTAGCCGGCGGGCAAGCCGTCCGGGAGCGACGCGAGCCCCACATCGCCCAACGCCTCAGCGGGCGGGACCTGCTCGATCGTGAGCGCTCCGGCGCGCGCGGATCGCCAGGCTTCCGGGAGCGGTCGCGCACGGACCGGCAGCGTTGCGGCGATCGACAGCAACTCATCGCGTGGCAGGTTCGTCTCGAGGAAGAGGTCGGTCCCTCCTGCGTGGATCGCGAGACGCCGTCCGAGTCCGTCGCCGGCGGGTTCGTAGAGCGCCGCACCGCCTCCGGGCAGCTCGATCCGCTGCGCGGTGGCGTCGATGGGCCCGAACGGGCCCGGCCCGGTCCAGGACGGGTCCTCGCTGATCCGCAGGTAGTCGAGGCCCGCGGTGTACACGAGCACCGAGCTGGGGGAGGCCGGTCCCTCGTTCGTCGGCGCGATCACCGACGTCAGATCAAGTTGCCCCGTGTCGCCAGGGATCGCCGGGGCGTAGCCGAGACGGCGCGCCGCGTCCGCGAGCGGCACTTCCACCGATGGCTCAGCGCCGGCGATCGAGAACAGGGAGGGATCGGGTGGCTCGCTCGAGACCGACTGCAGGTTCACGTCCATGATCGCGGTGTCGGGTCGTTCGTGCGCCAGCCCGAAGCGCATCTCCCAGGCTCGACGCGCCGGATCGGTCGACGGGAAGACCTCGAACCGCACGGGATACCACCCGGCGGCGTCCAGCCACAGCACGACCCGGTCTCCTTCGAACATCGGGCGCCACGTGCCGCCGAGCCGCAGGAACGGGAACAGCGGAGCGGCGCGGGCGAAGGAGAGCTCGACGCGCTCGGTCGTGTGCCCGTCCATGTCCTCCCGGCCGACCACCGTGACGCCGTCCGTCGATCCGAAGGTCGCGAGCGGCACGATCAGATCGGCCGGCAACGGTGCGGCCGCGGAGTAGGCAGACGAGCGCGAGATGATCGTCCGGGTCGTCGGGCAGTCGGCCGGGGGGAGCGTGGCCGGGCACCCGGTCGGCCCGGACTGATAGGTGGCGGGCATGTCTTCTATGTAGGTGAGGTCGGTCGGCGTCCAGGCCGGGGACGGGTATGCGGTCAGGTCGCGAACGTCCAGCCGGAATCGCTGCGGTGCCAGGAAGGCGACATCCATCCGGAGCTGTCGATCCGGCACGGACTGGTCCAATCCGTGCTCGTCGATCAGGTAGGTCCCGCTGAAGGCGCTCACCGACGGCGCGGCGGCACGGATCGCCTGCGCGATGGATGCGGCGGACGCCACGGGCGGCCCGGCGCGCCAGGGGCCGCCGACGACGAGGGTCCCGACGAGCATGCCGGCGATCGCGGCAGCGATCGCCGGCATGAGGCCACGGTGCAACCTCGGACGGCGCACGTGGCTGCGCGCTCCGCGCGCCGCCTCGTGCGCCACCCCGGCCATGATCGCCTCGGTGAGATCGGGCACCCGCTCCGCCGGCCGGATCCGCACCGCGGTCCGGACGCGCGCCGATCGGTCCTCGAAGGTGCGGCACGTCGCACAGGTCGCGAGGTGGGCCTCGACCCCGGCCCGCTGCACCGAGGAGAGGTGCCCTCCGTCCATCCGCGCGGACACGAGCGGCTGCACGTGGCGGCAGTTCACCTCGTGGCCTCCTCGTCGCCGGCGATAGCGAGGCAGAGCGCCCGGCGGGCGCGAAACATGCGGCTCTTCACGGTGCCCACCGCCACGCCGAGCACGTCGGACGCCTCCTGATAGGACAGGCCGAACACCTCGACCAACAGGAAGGCTTCCCGATGCTCCATGGAGACCGCCGCGAGCGCCGCTTCCAGCTCGACGCGGGCGCTCGGATCGGCCGTGGTGCGGGCCGCCGGCTCCGCGTCCGTGGGTGCGACGCGGTGCGCGCGCAGGGCGTCCATCGCGCAGTTACGCGCGATCGCGAACAGCCACGAGCCGAAGCGCTGCTCGCCCCGGTAGCCACGGATGAACCGGAACGCGCGCAGAAACGCGTCCTGTGTGACATCCTCCGCGAGGGTGCGGTCGCGCGTGAGGTGCCAGGCGAAACGGTAGACCTCGCCCTGATAGGTGCGCACCAATTCCTCGAAGGCGTGCAGATCGCCCGCGCGTGCGCGTTGCACCGTGCGTGGATCCGGATCGTGCATCCGGCCCCCCTCAGTGGCTTCCGCCACGACAGCCTAGACGTGTCCGCGTCACGCCGTACCGACCGGTTCCTGTCCCGGAAAGTTCCCTCGCGCCCCGGAACTTCCCGCGGTCTGGCCCGGTCTGTCGACTGAGGCGGCGGACAAGGGGGGCGGCATGCGTGGATGGAGACGAGGTGCGATCTGGTCGGCGATCGTGGTCGCGACGGTGGCGGCGGTCGCCTTCCCCGGCGGCGCCGCCGTTGCGAGCGGTGGCGGGGGATGCGGTCGACCGGTGAGCGATGCGCGCGGCGACACCGTGCGGATCCGAGACTTCTGCTTCGGCCCGACGATCCTTCGGGTGCACCCGGGCGCCGAGGTTCGGTTCCTCAACGCGGACAGCACGCCGCACACCGTGATGGGCGCGAACGCGTCGTGGGGCTCGTTCCGCCAGCTCAACGTCGGGAAGCACATCACGTATCGGTTCACGCGCCCGGGGATCTATCCCTACGTGTGCACCTGGCATCCGGGCATGGTCGGCGCCGTCGTGGTCGGTGGCGGGCCGAGGATGGCGACCGGTGTCTCGACGACCGCCAGCGGGCCCGTCGTCCAGGTCCTTCCCCAGCCGCGGATCGAGCCGGGGATCGCCGCCGCGCCGGCGATCGGCGGCACGGCCGAGCCCGCACCGGTCTCCGCCGGGTGGGTCGCGCCGTGGCAGGCGATCGCGCTCGCTCTGCTCGCACTGCTGGTGTTCGCGGCCGTGGCATTGGAACGGCACCGTCGCTCCACCGCCGTGTAGCGTCGTGGAATGAGCCGGGTCGGGGTCGCAGCGCCGTTCGTGGCGCTCGCGGTCCTGACCGCCTGTACTGCGGCGTCGACGAACGTCGAGGCCACGTCGGTCCCGCCGAGTCCAGGTGGCCCGGGCGTCCCGGAGCTGCGGCTCCGACGGGTCGCGACGCTCGAGGAGCCGGTTGCCCTCGCCGTCCGGCCCGACGATCCCGCTCTCTACATCGCCGAGAAGGGCGGTCGCGTCATAGCGATCCGCAACGGCGAGGTGGATCCGACCCCGGTCCTGGACGTGTCGAGCGAGGTTTCGCTCGGGGGCGAGCAGGGCCTGCTCGGGCTCACGTTCTCCCCGGACGGCGCCACGATGTACGTGAACTCCACCGACGTGAACGGTGATACGCGCATCGTGGCGTATGGGATGACCGGCGATCGCGCGGATCCGGCCTCCGCGCGTGCGATCCTCTCTGTCGACCAGCCCTACACCAACCACAACGGCGGCAACCTCGTGTTCGGACCGGACGGCTACCTCTACATCGGCCTCGGCGACGGCGGCAGCGGCGGCGACCCACAGGGCAACGCGCAGTCGCTCGGCACCCTGCTCGGCAAGATGCTCCGCATCGACCCGGAGCCCGCCGACGATGCTCCTTACATCGTCCCCGCCGACAACCCCTTCGTGGACACGCCCGGTGCTCGGCCCGAGATCTGGGCCTATGGTCTCCGCAACCCCTGGCGCTACTCGTTCGATCGGAAGACCGGCGACCTGTGGATCGGGGACGTGGGGCAATCGGCGTGGGAGGAGGTCGACCGACAGCCGGCGTCTTCGGGCGGCGGTGAGAACTACGGCTGGAACGTGCGGGAGGGGTCGCATCCCTATCTGGCGGGGGGTTCGGCGCCCGGCGCCGTCGATCCCGTGTACGACTACCCGCACAGCGGGGGTGGGTGCGTGGTGACCGGTGGCTACGTCTACCGGGGCGAGGCGATCCCGGCGCTCGTGGGGACCTATCTGTTCGCGGACTTCTGCCTCGGAGCGCTCGAAGGGCTTCGGGTCGAGGGCGATCGGATCGTCCATGAGGAGCTCGGTCCGACGGTGGACGCCGTGAGCTCCTTCGGCCAGGACGCCGAAGGAGAGCTGTATGTGCTCTCTCTGGCGGGAGGGGTCTACCGACTGGAACCCGCGGCAGGGTGACGCTCCGACGTCGACCCTGGTTCCCAGGCCGCACTGTCGACGATCGCCCGTTGCACCGGCGCCGCGACGCGCGCCGCCGGCACGGACGGGTCGCGATCGAGGAGGGACCGTAGCGCCGGTGTCTTCGACGCGCCGGTCGCGACCCACAGGATCTGATGCGCCCGATCGAGCACGGGAAACGTCATGGTCATGCGCCGCCGGCCCTGGTACGCGCCCGTGATCGCCACGTCGCGGTCCCGCACGCCGAGCGCCGCGTCTCCGGGTACCAGCGATGCCGTGTGACCGTCGGATCCGAGACCCAGGTGGATCAGGTCGAACCGCTCGGGCAGATCGGCCGCGTACCCCGCGGCGGCCTCCGCCAAGGCCGCGTCGTCGGCGGGATCGATCCCGTCGACCGGCATCGGCCGGATGCGGGAGCGACCCGGCTCGGGCAGCGCGGCGATCAGGTGGGCCAGGCCACGAGCGTCGTCATCGAGCGGCACGATCCGTTCGTCCACTTGCCAGATGCCGAGGGCCTCCCAAGGGATGTCCTCGTCGGCGAGGGCGGCGAACATCGCCCAGGGTGTCGTGCCGCCCGACACGGCGATCGAGCAGGACCCACGCGCGTTGGCGCCGGCGCGGCACGCGGCCGCCAGACGCGACGCACCGCGGCGCGCGACCTGCTCGGGATCGGCCTGGACGTCGAGTGAGATGCGAACCGAGGCGGGATCGGGGCTCACGAGCGCTGCTCTGCGTGCCCGCCGAACTCCTTGCGCATCGCCGAGAGCACGCGGTTGGCGAACTCGGCCTCGCCGCGCGACTCGAACCGGGCGAACAACGCCGCGGACAGCGCGGGTGCCGGCACGCCCTCCTCGATCGCGGCGATCGCGGTCCATCGGCCCTCGCCGGAGTCGCTCACCCGACCGGCGAAACCGTCGAGCTGCGGCGATTCGTGCAGGGCGGCGGCGGCAAGGTCGAGCAACCACGACGACACGACGCTCCCGCGCCGCCACACCTCGGCGACCTCCGCGACGTCGATCGAGAATCGATACCGCTCCGGATGCTCGAGCGGGGTGGTCTCCGCGTTGCGCGCACGCTCGTGCATACCCGCATCGGCGTGCCGGAGCACGTTCAGCCCCTCCGCCAACGCCGCCATCAGCCCGTATTCGATCCCGTTGTGCACCATCTTGACGAAGTGCCCGGATCCGACGGGCCCGCAGTGCAGGTAGCCCATCTCCGCGGGCGCGGGCGACCCCGTGCGTCCCCGTGTTCGCGTCGCCGTCTCCAGGCCGGGCGCGAGCGAGACGAACAACGGTTCCAGGCTGGCGAAGACGTCGTCCTCGGCGCCGACCATGAGACAGAAGCCGCGCTCGAGCCCGAACACGCCGCCGGAGACGCCGACGTCGACGTAGTGGATGCCGAGCGGGGTGAGTTGAGCACTGCGCGCGAGATCATCCACGTAGTGCGTGTTGCCCCCGTCGATGATCGTGTCGCCCGGCTCGACCAGGCCGGCGAGCTCCGCGATCGCGCGCTCCGTGATCTCGCCGGCCGGCAGCATCAGCCACACGGCGCGAGGGGCGGGCAAGGCCGCGACGAGGGCCGCGAGCGAGTCGACCCCGGTGGCGCCCTCGTGGCGCAGGGCTTCCACGGCGGTGGGATCGAGGTCGTACGCCACGCAGGGGTGGCCGTCGCGCGTCAGGCGGCGGACCAGGTTCGAACCCATCCGGCCGAGCCCCACCATCCCGAGATGCGTTGGTCGATCGGTCGTCACGGCCAGCTCCTTCTCTCCGAGGCACCATGCTAGGCGAACGAGGCCGTAGCCTGATGGGATGCGCGACCAGGGGACATCGAAGCGAGACAACGGGCGATCGGATGCCCTCGTGCTGTTCGGCATCACCGGGGACCTGGCCTATCAGAAGGTCATCCCCGCGCTCCAGGCGATGGTCCGCGCCAAAGACCTCGATGTGCCGGTGGTCGGCGTTGCTCGCTCGGGCTGGAGCCGCGAACGGCTCCTCGAGCGGATGCGCGCCAGCCTCGACGATCACGGCGGGGTGGACGACGCCGCGTTCGCAAAGCTGACGTCGTTGTTCGAGTACGTGGATGGCGACTACACCGACCCCGCCACGTTCGCGCGTCTCCGTGATGCGTTGGGCGGCGCGAAGCGGCCGCTGCACTACCTCGCCATCCCGCCGGCGCTGTTCGAGGAAGTGATCGAGCACATCGAGGGTGCGGGGTGCGCGGAGAACGCGCGCGTCGTGATCGAGAAGCCCTTCGGTCGGGACCTCGCGTCCGCGCACGCCCTCAACGCCGTGCTCCGGCGCGTCTTCCCCGAGGACGCGATCTTCCGGATCGATCACTTCCTGGGGAAGGAGCCGGTACAGAACCTCGCGTACTTCCGGTTCGCGAACTCGTTCCTCGAGCCGATCTGGAACCGGAACTACGTGGACAGCGTGCAGATCACGATGGCCGAGAAGTTCGGCGTGCGTCAGCGCGGCGCGTTCTACGAGCAGGTGGGCGCGATCCGCGACGTGGTGCAGAACCACCTCCTGCAGGTACTGGCGCTGGTGGCGATGGAGCCGCCGAGCGGCTTCGACCGCGACGTGTTCCTGACTGAACGCATCCGGCTCCTGCAGGCGATCCGGCCGCTTGAGCCAAGCGAGGTGATCCGCGGCCAGTTCGAGGGGTATCGCGGCCTGCCGGGCGTGGATCCGCACTCGACGGTCGAGACCTATATCGCGCTGCGGCTGTCGATCGAAACGTGGCGGTGGGCGGGCGTGCCGTTCTACATCCGGGCGGGCAAGCGGATGGCGGTCACCGCCACCGAGGTGCTCGTGGAGCTGAAGCGGCCGCCGCGCGACGTGTTCGGGGAGGACGCCACGCATCCCAACCACGTCGTCTTCCGTCTGGGGCCCGACGTCGACATTTCGCTCGGGGCACGCACGAAGCTCTCCGGCGATCGGATGGTCGGTCAGGATGTGGAGCTTGTCGCCGATCACCACATCGCCGAGGAGGCGTCCCCGTACCAGCGGCTCTTGACCGACGCGATGGAGGGGGACGCGGAGCTTTTCTCCAGGCAGGACGTCGTGGAGCGATCCTGGGAGATCGTCGACCCGATCCTCGGTGACGCGACGCCCGTGCATCCGTATACGAGCGGTTCATGGGGGCCTCGAGAGGCCGACCGGCTCATCGACGGCGACGGCGGTTGGCACAACCCGGATCCGCGTGGGCCGATCCGTGGGCGCCACGCCGGCGACGTCGCGTAGTCGTCAGATGGGAGGGACCGTGCACCTCGGATTGCAGCTGCCGAGCTTCACATTCGCCGATGTCCCCGACGATCGGCTCTTCGAGCGGATCGCCGAGATCGCAACCGCGGCCGAGGCCGCCTCCTTCGATTCCTTCTGGGTGATGGACCACTACCACCAGATCGCCAACATCGGCCCGGACACCGACCCCATGCTCGAGGCCTACACGCTGCTGGGCGCCGTCGCCGCGCGCACGGCCCGGATCCAGCTCGGCGCGATGGTCACCGGGGTGACCTACCGCAACCCGGCGTTCCTCGCGAAGGTCGTGACGACACTGGACGTCGTGTCGTCGGGTCGGGCGATCCTCGGGATCGGCGCGGCGTGGAACGAGGAGGAGTCGCGCGCCTACGGCTACACGTGGCCGCCGGCCGCCGAGCGGTTCGAACGGTTGGAGGATGCGCTTCGGATCTGCCGGTCGATGTTCACGCAGCCCGCTTCAACACTGCAAGGCTCGGTCCATCACGTCGAGGGCGCGATGAACGTGCCGCAGCCGATCCGGCGGGGCGGCCCGCCGATCCTGGTCGGCGGGGGTGGCGAGCGCAAGACGCTCCGGCTGACCGCGACCTACGCGGACATGTGGAACGGGTTCGGGGATGTCGCGACGATCCGTCACAAGCTCGACGTGCTCGAGGAGCATTGCGCGGCGGTCGGTCGCGATCGATCCGAGATCGTGGCGACCCGTCTCGGCACGCTGATCGTCGGGGAGACCGCCGAGGACGCGGATCGTCGGCGCCGGGCCTGGCAGGAGGCACGTGGCGTCGACGACGCCGGGCTCGCCATGCGTCTGATATGGGGCGATCGTGCGAGCGTCGCCGAGCAGGGGCAGACTTTCCTTGACGCGGGCCTGCAGGGTCTCATCTTCAACATGCCCGCGGGCGCCACGGCCGAGGACGTGCTTCGCGCCGGCGAGGCCCTGGCGTTGCTGCGGACGGGTTGACGTTCCGACATTGACCGGTTGCCGCGCCGCGGCCTACGATCGGGCAACCCTCGCGGGCGACCTTCTCGCCCGCCCGGCCCCCGGGAGGTTCGGTGCAACCCAGGCGACGGTTCCGTCGCGCGACGGTGCTGGCGCTGCTGTTGCCGCTCGCGTACGTGGTGCTCCCGAACCTGCAGCCGTCGGTGGCCGCGCCGGCTGGCTCGGCGTTCATCCGCGTCAACCAGGTGGGCTATCCGGACTCGGCCTCGAAACGCGCCTACCTCATGTCGACCGACGTCGAGACGGGCGCGACCTTCACCCTCCGCGCCGGCGGCTCCGTCGTCTTCACGGGCAGCGTCGGGGCGGATCTCGGCAAGTGGAGCAAGACCTACACGCACGTCTACCCCTTGGACTTCGATGCCTTCTCGACTGCGGGCAGCTACACGATCGAGGTGGCGGGCCCGCTCCCTGCCTCCTCGCCTGCCTTCCGGATCGCCACCGGCACGGACCTCTACGCGGACCCGCTGACCAACGCATTGAGCTTCTACGGCAACGAGCGTGACGGCGCGAACTACATCCCGTCGGCGTTGCGCACCGCGCCCGCCCATCTGAACGACAAGACCGCGGAGACCTACCTCACCCCCCACGCGAACTCGAGCGGCCGCTTCAAGGGCGACCTGTCGCCCTTGGGGGAGACGATCGACGCGTCCGGCGGGTGGTGGGACGCCGGCGACTACATCAAGTTCGTCCAGACGACGAGCTACACGGTCGACATGCTTCTTGCCGGCGTCCGCGACTTCCCTGCGCAGATGGGTGCGGGATCGTCGACCTCGGACTTCACCGCGGAGTCAAGGTTCGGCGTGCAGTTCCTCCTGCGCCTATGGAACGACAAGACCTCCACGCTCTACTACCAAGTGGGGATCGGCTCCGGGAACGCGAACATCACCGGCGACCACGACATCTGGCGGCTTCCACAAGACGACGACGCGTTCGGCGGCACCGACCCGCAGTACCGGTACATCCGCAACCGCCCGGTCTTCCGCGCGGCGCCGGCCGGCGCGCCGATCAGCCCGAACCTCGCCGGACGCCTGGCTGCTGCGTTCGCGGAATGCTCACAGGTCTTCCGCGCAACCAACACGAAGCTCGCGAACCGATGCCTGCTCGCGGGGGCGCACATCTACGACCTGGCCGACACCGCACCGTCGGGCGACCTGCTCACCGTGATCCCGTTCAGCTTCTATCCCGAGGACGAGTGGCTGAGCGACATGGAGCTCGGCGCCACCGAGCTCGCGATAGCGACCACCGCGGCAGGTCTGCCCGCGGGCGTGCCGCACGCGTCGTCGTTCTATCTCAGCGACGCCGCGCACTGGGCCTCGCAGTACATGCAGAGCCCGTTCGACGCCGGCGACACGCTCAACCTCTACGACGTCTCCGGGTTCGCGCACTTCGATCTGTATCGCGCGATCGAGGCGGCGGGCGACCCAACCGGTCTCGAGACGACCCGAGCGGCGCTCCTCGCCGACATGGCCAAGGCGCTGGACGGCGCGTTGGCGCAGGCCGCGACCGACCCGTTCGAGTTCGGCTTCCCCTGGGCGACGTGGGACACGACCTCCCATGGCGCCGGGCTGTCGGTGATGGCAAGTGAGTACGACCAGCTCAGCGGCACCGATCGCTACGCGGACTGGAGCGTGCGCTGGCTCGGCAACATCCTGGGCGCCAACGCGTGGGGCACATCGCTCATCGTCGGTGACGGGTTCGTCTTCCCGCACTGCATGCAACACCAGGTGACGAACCTGGTGGGCTCGCTCGACGGCACGCCGCCGATCCTCGCTGGCGCGGCGGTGGAGGGGCCCAACGGCACGCTCTATCAAGGGTCGCTCACGAACATGGTGCCGTGTCCGCCCAACGGGGTCGACACGTTCGCCGCGTTCAATGGGGGTGGCGCCAAGTTCCGAGACAACGTCGAGTCGTTCTCCACCGTGGAGCCGGCGATCGACCTCACGGCCAGCTCGCCGCTCGCGTTCGCGAGACAGATGGCTGGTCTCCGCTAGAGGGAGGACACATGCACGGGAAACGGACACGCCGGGCGACGATCGGCGCATCGATCGCGCTGCTCGTCGCATCGTTCGGCTGGGCACAACCGGTGGTGGCCGCCGGCGCCTCGGGTCCCGTGCCGCTCGTGGCGCCGGTGGTGGTCGTCACGATCGGCTTCGATGACGGCACCGTGGATCAGTTCGGCGCGTTGCAGGCGCTGAACGACCACCACATGCACGCCACGTTCTTCATCAACAGCGGCTTCATCGGCGACTCCGATCACTTGAGCGTGGAGCAGCTGGGCGCGCTCGCCGCGGCGGGGAATGAGATCGGCGGGCACACGGTCGATCACGCGAACATCCAGCCGTTGTCGAGCGCCGAGGCCACCGCCGAGGTGTGCAACGACCGTGCCACGCTCATGGGCTGGGGCTCCACCTGGAACTTCACGGTGACGTCCTTCGCCTACCCGTTCGGGTCCTACGACGCGAACAGCGAGGCGATCGTGGCCGGGTGCGGGTACGACAGCGCCCGCACCGTCTCGGGGGTTTCGATCCATGTCGGCAAGAACAAGATCGGCGAGACGCTGCCGCCGGCCGATCCCTACGCGACCCGCACGCCGCCAAACCCGAAGAAGGCCACGAAGCTCTCGACCATGGAGCAGTACGTGCTGAACGCCGAGGCCGGCGTCCAGGCATCGGAACACAGCCTCTGGATCCAGTTCGTGTTCCACCGGTATTGCGACGCGCACTGCGGCGCCTACACGGTGCAGCCGGCGAAGTTCACGGCGTTGTTGGATTTCTTGGCCGCCGAGCGGCTCGCGAACCGGGTGAGCGTGCTGACGACGGCCGAGGCGATGGCGGGATGAGTCGACGCCGCTCGACGTAGCCTGCGTGGCGTGAGCCACGACCAGGCATCCGTTAACTTCGACCGGGCGGCCGGCTTCTACGACGCGACGCGCGATGTCGGCGCGACCGCGACCGGGCGCACGCTGGACATCGTCGCGGCGGGGGTCGGTGGGCGCGGGCGGGTCCTGGAGATCGGCGTCGGCACCGGCGCGCTCGCGATCCCGCTCGTCGGGCGGGGGATCGATGTCGTCGGGATCGACCTGTCCAGCGCCATGCTCGCGAAGCTCGTTGAGAAGGCCGGGACCCAAGGCTCACCACGCGTGCTCCGGGCGGACGCCACCCGCCTCCCGTTTCCAGATGGTGCCTTCGGCGCGGCGTACGGACGCCACGTGCTGCATCTCATGGCCGACTGGCGAACCGCCGTCGCGGAGCTGTGCCGCGTCGTCGGCCGGGGCGTCATCCTGATCGACGCCGGTGGAGGCGCGGATCGGTGGTTCGACCTGTGGCTCGAGATGCGCACCGTTCTCGGTCCGGAGGCCGATCACGTGGGCCTCGACATGGGGCGTGAGGGAGACGAGACGCTGGACGCCGCGTTCCTTGCCGCCGGCGCGGCGCAGGGGCCGGTCTCCACGTTCACCTACCCGGAGCTCGAGACCGTGGCCGACGTCCTCGAAGAGATCGCCCGCCGAAGCCCTTCGTGGACCTGGCGAGTGCCCGACGATCAGCTGCGGCGGGCGATCGAGGTGGCCAGGGCATGGACCCTCGAGCGCTACGGCACGCTCGATCTCCCTCTCGAAGAGGAGTCGTCCGTGCGCTGGCGTACCTATCTGGTCGGCGGGTCCGGTTAGGGCCCGGCGGGCGGTGGCGACAGCGTCGACACGACGGAGCTCACGCCCTCGAGCCCGTGGCCGCAGCCGGTGTTGGTGGCGCCATGCGGCGTGTCGAGGCAGAGTCCGCCCGAACCGAGCTGGGATCCGTCGGCCGCCAGGGCCACGATGCGCCCGCTGTCGCCTGCATGGACGAAGACCTCGAAGTACCGCGCGCCGACGCCGGCGGGGGCGTCGTAGAGGGGCAGCGTCGTGGTGTCCCCGCCCGCGAGCCGGAGTTCCACGGTCGCGACCCGGCTGTCGACGAGGCCGGCGTACCCGATGATCGGGTCTGCCTGTCGATCCAGGTTGTTGCCGAATCCGGCCATCGCGAACGCCGCGTCGGCCCCGGTCTCGCCCGTGTGCAGGCAGAACGCCATGCCTCCGTACTCGCCTTGATCGCCGACCATCAGGTCACCGCACGCCCCACCGAGGAACCGTGGGAAGGCGTCGCCGCGCGTATGCGCGGGTGTCGTAGGCGGCGAGGCTCCACTCCACGCCGTTCACGTGTCCGATCGCCACCGGGTTCTTCTGGGTGGTGAGGTACACCTCCTGGCCATCGACCTGCTCGGTGTAGGGCACGGTGCTGTTCGTGTCGTGGGCCGTGGTGTCGCCGTTCGTGATCCAGAGGCTCGTGGGCGCCGCGGCCGCGTCGTTGGCGCCGCCGGCGCTGCTCTGGGGTCGGGGCAGGAAGCCGGACGGTGGCGGGACGGTCTCCTGCGAGCCTGCCTGCGAGGCGCGTGGGGAAGCGGACAGGACACCGACCGCGCCGACCACCACGAGCGCGGCGGCCGCGACGGTCCCGACGGAGATGAACACCTGGCGACCCCGCACGCGCGCGACCGTGCCCTTGGGCATCGGCTGGTGGAACACCTGCCCATGGCGCTGCAGAGCCTCCGCGATCCGTTCCTCCAACGTGTTCATCCCTCGCTCCTTCCGATGCCATCTCGAAGTGATGCCCGTGCTCGTGACAACAGGGCGTTCACCGCCCTAGGAGAACACCGCAGCACCTGACCGATCTCTCCCTCGGACAGGTCGTCCCAATACCGCAGGACGATCGCGGCTCGCTGCCGGTACGGCAGCGCCTCGATGAAGCTCCACACCTCGTCTCGATCCTCGGCCCCCGTGTCGGGCTCCACCGCGTCCGATCGGGGCTGGCTGCGCAGCAGGACGCGCTCGCGGTCGAGGCGGCGCGCCCGCGCCCGGCACATGTTCACGACGGTCGTCCGGAGATACGGGACCGAAGGCGCCGGGGTCGCGGAGATCCCGGAACCGGCCCGCGACCCGGAGGAAGGCATCGTGCGCGATGTCCTCGGCGATCGCTCGGTCGCCCGTGAGCAACGTTGCGAGCGCCACCGCCCGTCCCACGTGCGTTTCGTAGAGGCCGGCGAGGCTGGACGCGGGCATCGACGTCATGCCCTCAAGCGCGCCCGCGCCATCCACGCTCATCGTCGGATCCGTCCCATACCCATCTCTACGACTCAGATGCCTGGCGCGGGGTGTTCGCTTCGCTGGTTCGGCGCATCGCTCCACACCTCGGTGGATGCGCGACGAACCGACCGCCGGTGCCGTCCGTATTCCATCCATCGTTCGTCGCTCGGATCCGGAGCCGGGCGCGGTGGGCAACGCTCGATGATGGGAGGGGAAAGATGCGACATCGTTCTGTCGTGACATCCTGCGCTGTAGCCCTTGTGATGGTGCTTGGCGCGTCGGTGACGTCTGCGGCCGCACGCAGTGGGTCGCCGAGCCAGCGGACCGCCGACGACAACAGGTATCAGCTATCCCGGCTCGTGTCGGACAAGCCGGGCGTGGCCGCGCAGCTCGATCCGAACCTCGTGAACGCATGGGGGCTCGTGGCCGGTCCGGCCACCCCGTGGTGGGTGGCCAACAACGGCACCGACACCTCGACCCTGTACGACGGCGCCGGAACCCCGCTGTCCCTCATCGTCAGCGTGGCCGACGCACCGACGGGCGCCGTCTTCAACGGTGGATTGGGGTTCGTCGTGCACCACGAGGGTGACGCCGCGCCGTCGTTGTTCCTGTTTGCGACCGAGGGCGGGACGATCCGAGGATGGAACCCAGCGGTACCGCCGCCGGCTCCGTCCACCAAGGCGTTCAAGGTCGTCGACATGTCCGGCGACGACGCGATCTTCAAGGGACTGGCGATCGCCTCCACGACGCATGGGGATCGCCTCTACGCCACGGACTTCCACAACGATCGCGTCGACGTGTTCAACCAGCATTTCAAGCCGGTGGCGATCCCGGGGGCCTTCGAGGATGGGAGCATCCCCGAGCGGCTACGCGCCCTTCGGTATCCAGGCGCTTGCCGGTGGCATCGTGGTCACCTACGCGAAGCAGGACGCCGATGCCGAGGACGATGTGGCCGGTGCGGGCTTCGGGTTCGTCGACATGTACAGCACGCGCGGCGAGCTGCTCGGCCGCATCGCCAGCCAGGGCGTGCTCAACGCGCCATGGGGTCTCGCGATGGCGCCCGATGGCTTCGGCGCGTTCGGCGGCGACCTGTTGGTCGGCAACTTCGGCGACGGCACGGTCAACGCGTTCGAGCCGATGAGTGGCGGCAACTTCGATTTCGCCGGCACCCTGCATCGGCGCAACGGTAACGTGATGGCGATCGACGGCCTCTGGGCGCTGCAGTTCGGCAACGGGGGCGCCGCCGGGCCGATGGACTCGCTGTTCTTCACGGCCGGTCCCAACGACGAGAGCCACGGCTTGTTCGGAAAGATCGAGGCGAAGACCTGATCTTTCGTTGCACCGCAGTGGTAGGTCCACCGGTGGGCGAGCGGACGTGTCGCCCCCGGTGGACCTATCGGTCCGGCCGCGTCTAGGCTCGGAGCACCTCGGGAGGGGGCGCCGAAGTTGGACGCGAACAAGCTCACGTTGAAGACGCAGGAAGCGCTGCAGGACGCGCAAACCAAGGCGCTGCGATACGGCCACGTGGAGGCCGAGCCTGAGCATCTGCTGCTCGCCCTGCTCGATCAGCGCGACGCGCTCCTGCCACACCTATTCGCGCGACTCGACGTCGACGTCCAGGCGCTCCGCGACGAACTCGACCAGCACCTGTCGGGGCGTCCGCGCGTCAGTGGTCCCGGCGCCGCCCCGGGCCAGGTGTACGTCTCGCAGGCGCTCGCCCGCGTGCTGGACGCCGCCGAGCAGGAGGCCGACCGACTCAACGATGAGTACGTCTCGGTCGAGCACGTGGCGCTCGCCATGATCGCGAGCAACACGCAGGCCGGCCATCTCTTGACGCGCGCGGGGCATCACGCGCGAGCGGTTCCTCGAGGTGCTCACGCAGGTGCGTGGCAGCCAGCGTGTGACGAGCGCGACGCCGGAGGGCTCCTACGAGGCGCTCGAGAAGTACGGTCGGGACCTGGTCGAGGCCGCGCGCGCAGGGAAGATGGATCCCGTGGTCGGCCGGGACGCCGAGATCCGCCGGGTCATCCAGATCCTGTCGCGCAAGACGAAGAACAATCCGGTCCTGGTCGGCGACCCCGGGGTCGGTAAGACCGCGATCGTCGAAGGCCTCGCGCAGCGGATCGTGCGCGGCGATGTCCCCGAGGGCCTCCGCGGCCGCACGATCTTTGCGCTCGACCTCGGCTCGATGGTCGCGGGCGCCAAGTTCCGGGGCGAGTTCGAGGAGCGCCTGCAGGCCGTGCTCGCGGAGATCAAGGCCGCCGAGGGGCAGATCATCCTGTTCATCGACGAGCTGCACACTGTCGTGGGCGCGGGTGCGGCCGAGGGGGCGATGGACGCGGGCAACATGCTCAAGCCCATGCTCGCCCGGGGCGAGCTCCATTGCATCGGCGCCACCACCCTGGACGAGTACCGCAAGCACATCGAGAAGGACGCGGCGCTCGAGCGTCGCTTCCAGCCGGTCGTGGTCGATGAGCCGACGGTGGAGGAGACGATCTCGATCCTGCGCGGTCTGCGTGAGCGCTTCGAGGTGCACCACGGCGTGAAGATCCAGGACGGCGCCGTGGTCGCGGCGGCCACGCTGTCGCATCGATACATCACCGATCGATTCCTCCCCGACAAGGCGATCGACCTCGTCGACGAGGCGTGCGCGGTAGTGCGGACCGAGATCGATTCGATGCCCCAGGAGCTCGATGAGATCACCCGCCGCGTCATGCAGCTCGAGATCGAAGAGGCCGCGCTCACCAAGGAGACGGACGAGGCGAGCAAGGCGCGTCTGGAGACCCTGAGGCGTGAGCTCGCGGAGCTGAAGGAACAGGCAGATTCGATGACCGCGCAGTGGGAGACCGAGCGCGAGGCCATCCGGAAGTTGCAAGGGATCCGGCAGGAGATCGAGCGGACGCGCCAGGAGGTCGAGGACGCCGAGCGCGCCTACGACCTGAACCGCGCGGCGGAGTTGCGGCACGGCCGGCTCCCCGAGCTCGAGCGGCAGCTCCTGGCGGAGGAGGAGCGCCTCAGTCAGGATCAGGGCACCGGCCGGCTCCTCCGGGAAGAGGTCACCGAGGACGAGATCGCGGAGGTCGTCGCCCGATGGACCGGCATCCCGATCGCGCGTCTGCTCGAGGGCGAGCGCGAGAAGTTGCTCCGCCTCGACGAGGTCTTGCACGAGCGGGTCATCGGACAGGACGAGGCCGTGCAACTCGTCGCCGACGCGGTGATCCGTGCGCGGTCCGGGATCAAGGACCCGAGCCGTCCGATCGGTTCGTTCCTGTTCCTCGGGCCCACGGGTGTGGGCAAGACCGAGCTTTCACGCGCGCTCGCCGAAGCGCTGTTCGATGCGGAGGATCACCTGATCCGCCTCGACATGTCCGAGTACCAGGAGCGGCACACCGTCAGCAGGATGGTCGGCGCGCCGCCCGGCTACGTCGGCTACGAGGAGGGCGGGCAGCTCACCGAGGCGGTGCGGCGCAAGCCGTATTCCGTCGTGTTGTTCGACGAGATCGAGAAGGCGCACGCGGATGTGTTCAACACGCTCCTGCAGATCTTCGACGACGGGCGGCTCACCGACGGCCAGGGGCGCACGGTCGACTTCCGCAACACGGTGCTGATCATGACCTCAAACATCGGCTCGCAATGGTTGCTGGAGGCCGACGTCGCCGACGGGGAGATCGGGGCCGAGGCCTACGACAAGGTGATGACGGAACTGCGCTATCGGTTCCGCCCGGAGTTCCTGAATCGGATCGACGACATCGTGATCTTCAAGCCGCTCACCCTGCCCGAGATCGAGCGGATCGTGGATCTGTTGCTCGACGACGTGCGCTCGCGCCTGGCCGACCGGCGGATCGAGCTGGTGGTGTCCGAGGAGGCTCGCGTCACGATCGCCCGCGATGGGTTCGATCCGGTGTACGGCGCCCGGCCGCTGCGTCGCTACATCCAGCGCGAGGTGGAGACGCGGATCGGGCGTGCGCTGCTGGCCGGGCAGGTCCGCGACGGTGCCACGATCACGGTGGACGTCGAAGGGGAGGACCTGGTCGTGCGCTGGACCGAGCCTGCGGTGGTCGCGTGATGCCGGAGGACCGCCCCTACATCGAGGAGAACGCACGGCAATTGGAACGCCTGCGTGCGTTCGTCGACGGGGTGGACGAGGACGATCTTCGGACCTCCGTCAACGAGTTCTGGTCGGTGGCCGGCGTGCTCGGGCACGTCGCGTTCTGGGACGCGCGCGTCCTCGCGCTGGCGGACAGGCTGGAGCGCGGGCTGCCGTTCACGCCGTCGGAGGAAGAACCGGATGACCCGGCGTGGATCAACGACGCAGCCCGCCCGCTGATCCACGCGATCCCACCGAGCGAGATGGCCGCGCTGGCCCTCGAGCTGGCGGAGCAGACCGACCGGCGCGTGGCGACGCTGCCGCTCGATCGGATGTGGCCGACGGATCCTACGAGTCCGATGAACCCGCTGCGCGCGAACCACCGCGGCGAGCACCTCGACGAGATACAGGCGGCGCTCGAACGGCGCTGAGTGCGGCCGTTACAGCGTGAGCGAGGCGACCCAGTCCTGGAGCCTGGGCACGTGCTCCGCATAGTGCTCCGGTCCTGCCTTGCGGATCCACCGTTGTGACTCGGGGGTGTCCTCGGCCAAAGATCCCCACGCACGCAGCATGCGGGCGCGTGCGATCGAGGCCTGGGCTCGGACCGTCACGAAGGGGACGTCCTTCATCGTTTCGTAGAACGTCTGGTTCATCGCGTCGATGTCGATCTCGTCGCGGCGATAGGTCCCGAACCGGATCTGCTCGAGGACGACGCCGGCCTCGGCGAGCCAGCAACCGATGTGCGCCACGAGATCCTTCGCGGACCATCCCTCTTCGAAGTACCCGGGGGCCTCCACCTCCGCGGGCGGCAGGGAGTGCACCAGCGCGTGCAGCTCGGTCCAGAGGCGCTCTTCCTCTTCCATGAGGTCGCGCTTCGTCCCCGGATCCGTCACGTGTTCAAGCCTCCTCGGTGCGGCTCAGGGTGGCAACCTACCTCACAGGGAGCGCGCGTCGAGAAGGTCGAGCTCACCCGGCGAATGGCCACGCTCGGTGAAGAAGCGAGCGAGCTCGCTCCGATGCTGCGTCCCGTGGTTGACGACGTGGGCCACGATCAGCCACCTCGGGACGGACGCCTCGTCATCCAGGGCGAGCGGCTCGGCGAGCGCGGCGCTATCGAGCGACCCCACGTAGGCCAGCAGACGCGCGTCTTCCTCGGCGCCAAACGTCTCGACGCTCACCAGGTCCTCCATCGGGACCCGATCCCACACGTAGGCTTCGCCGACGTCGTTGCCGGTGCAGAACTCGCGCCAGCTCCAGTCGACGTCCACGAGGTGCCGCAAGGTCTGGAAGGCTGTCCCATGATCCAGAGGCGCGTCGCCACGCAACTCGCCGTCCGAAAGCTCGGCCGCGGTCTCGAAGATCCGCTGATTGGCCCAACGATGGAACCGAACGAAGAGGAGCAATGCGTCGGTATCCATCTGCGGAGTATATGTATGACGCATGAGATGGGTTCGGGTGCTCATCGGCGTCGCATTGATCGTCGTCGGCGCGGTGTGGGCGATCCAGGGGTACGGCACGCTGACCGGGAGCTTCATGACCGGTTCGCCCGTGTGGATGTGGATCGGCATCGCAAGCGTCGTCGCCGGCCTCATCGTGCTGGTCACGTCCAGACGAGGCCGCAGAGATCGATGACCGCGTTCGTCGCGCTGCTCCGCGGCATCAACGTCGGTGGGAAGAATCAGATCAAGATGACCGATCTTCGAGCGTGTTTCGAAGCGGACGGTTTCGCTCAGGTGTCGACGTACATCCAGAGCGGCAACGTAGTGTTCGCCTCGCGCGAGACCGGCCTGCCCGGGCTCGTGATGCGCATCGAGCGGATGCTCGCGGCGAGCTTCGACTACGAGGCAAGCGTCGTCGTGCGGAACCGTACGCAGATGCGTGCGATCGTCGACCGCGCACCGACAGGGTTCGGGAGCGATCCGAACCGGTACCGCTCTGACGTCATCTTCCTGAGGCCGCCGCTGACCGCACGAACCGCGATGACGAGTGTCCGCACGAGGGACGGCGTCGACCGCGCTTATGCGGGGACCGGGGTGCTCTACTTCGCACGACTCACCAGCCGGGCGACGCAGAGTCAACTCAGCCGGCTGGTATCCATGCCCGTCTACCAAAGCATGACCATCCGCAACTGGGCGACGACGACGAAGCTTCGGCAGATGGTCGATGCCGTCGATGGGTGACTCCCCGAAGGAGATCGGAGCCCAACGGAAGCGGGCCATCGGCTACACCTTGTGCCCCCGGCAGGAATCGAACCTGCGCACATGGTTTAGGAAACCAATGCTCTTTTCCACTGAGCTACGGGGGCCAAAATGTGGCAGAAAACCTCCTGCCACTGCCTGCCACCAGCACGTTCCGAGTCTAGATGGGATCGGCGGCACCCGGCTACATGTCGACCGGCACCTCGACCGTTACGAAGCGTTCCTGAGGAGCAGCGGGTACCAAGCCGGACGCGCGAGGTCTCGCGCGCTAATCCCGCCCAGAGGGTCCACGCCTCGAGGGATGGTCCTTTCGGATCATCGTAGAGCGCCTTGAAGTGACCGAACACCCATACGCCGTCGAGTCCCGCGTCCCCGGCAAGCCGCGCGCGGGCCGCCAGCTCCTCCCAGGTCAGCTGATGCTGGGGATGTCGAGTCCGAACCGCATCGCATTCCTCCCTGCCGCGGAGCGTACGCCTCCTGCTCGACGAGCGACGGTCTGAGCGATCGGCGGGACCTACGTACGATGAAGCCGTGCGAGGCGATCGCGTTGAGATCACGGTCGATGTCGGCGACGGAGTCAAGGTGTTCGAAGCCGTGGTCACCCGAGCCGGCAGGCGGGTCGACATCACGACCGTCAGGAACCTCATCGAGGTGTCCGAGATCACCCGCGGTGGGACGGTGGTTCGAGCGGCTCGGTTCATGGCGAGTCGCGTGGTCGCGCTCGTCGAGCACCCCGCCGATCAGGGTGGGGCGCGGACCAGGTCGGGGTAGCTTTCGCGGAGAGGCGTTACCGCCGATCGGCGGGATTCTCGTCGTCCAAGCCGCTTGCGGGCCCCGTCGTTGTCGGTCAGGATCGGGTTGGGGCCAACCTCCCACCGCCCACATCCAGCTTCGTCACGTAGTGAATCCGGGTGATAGCGGAATGGTGGCACCGGGGCTAACGTCGGCCTGGATCGGTTTCGATCAACCGTCGGGGGGCCGAATGGCAGGAGGGGCGCCCGCATCCGGAGGGAAGCGTCGAAAGCTTCGCCTCGCTGTGGCCGAAGCGCTCTTGGTCTGCCTTGCTGTCCTTCTGATCCCTGCCACGGGCGCATCAGCTGCGGACGCGACTTCGCTGCGGCGTTACCCGTACCTGACCGACCTGGTCACGACGAACGTCACGGTGAACTGGGCGACGACGACGGACATGACGACCGGGTCGGTCGCCTACGGGCTCCAAGGGTCAGAGGGCTGCACCGCGCACAGTGTGGCCGCGACCCGCACGTCGATGACGGTCGGCTCCACGGCCGAGTATCAATGGAGGGCCGTCATCTCAGGGTTGGCGACGGATGCCCGCTATTGCTACCGGGTCCTCGGCAACGGCACGGATCTGCTCGGGACCGATCCATCGCCCGAGTTCCGATCCCAGATCCCGGCAGGCTCCTCGACGCCGTATTCGTTCGCCGTCTTCGGCGACTGGGGAAAGGTCGGCACCGACGGCACCAATCCCGACCAGGCCCGATTGATGTCGCAGATCGCCTCGAGCGGGGCTCGGTTCGCCGTCACCACCGGTGACAACGGGTACAACAGCGGCACCCAGACCGAATACGGGGACCTGGTGCAGACCGGGTCGGGGGTGAGTGGGATCTTCGGGCCGTCGTTCTGGCCCGTGGCCGGACGATCGATGCCGCTGTTCCTGACCCAGGGCAACCACGGGATGAATAGCGTCGGCCTCACGAACTGGCCACAGGACCAGGCGGCCGCGACGTCCGGCGGCACGTTCAAGATGGAGACCTATTGCTGCGCGAACGGCACGTCGTCAGCCAGCTACCCGAGCCTCTGGTATGCGTTCGATGTCGGGAATGCGCGCTTCTACATCCTGGAGGCGAGCTGGGCGAACAGCAACGTCGGCTCGTCGGATCTGTACGGGGACGACTACGCGACCCACTGGACGACCTCGAGTCCCGAGTATCGCTGGCTCGCCGCGGACCTCGCCGCCCATCCAACGGCGATGAAGTTCGCGTTTTTCCACTTCCCGCTGTACTCCGCCAACTCGACGGAGGCCTCCGATACGTGGCTCCAAGGACCCAACAATCTCGAGGGACTCCTCGCGTCCAACGGGGTCGACATCGTATTCAACGGGCACGCGCACATCTACACGAGGAGCAACCCGTCCGCCCCCGGGATGCCGGTGACGTACCTGACGGGCGGTGGTGGCGCGGATCTCGAGCCCGTCTCCCGATGCGGCGCTCCCGTCGCAGCGGCGATCGGCTGGTCGTACTCGACCAGCCACGGCAGCGCGTGCGGCGGTCTGTCCCCACCGACGTCTATCGATCACGTGTTCCACTTCTTGCTCGTGAGCGTGAACGGCTCGCAGGTCACGGTGACGCCGACCGACGAGATGGGCCGCACCTTCGACGTCCAGTCGTACACGTTCGGCGGCGGTGGCTCGACCGACACCGAGAACCCCACGGTCCCGTCGAACCTGCAAGCGACGGCCTCGAGCGGTCGCGTGGATCTGTCCTGGACCGCGTCGAGCGACAACGTCGGCGTCACGGGCTATCGCGTGCTGCGTGACGGCAACCTGATCGCGACGATCGGCGCGGCGACGAGCTACACCGACACGACGGTGGCGCCATCGACCACCTACAGCTACACGGTCGAAGCGTTCGACGCGGCCGGGAACCGCTCGGGGCTGAGCGCGCCCGCGGTGATCACGACGCCGGGCTCCGGTGGGCAACAGCTGACGTTCACCCCGACCGATGACGCCTACCTCGTCCAGGGCTCGGCCTCGTCCAATTTCGGCTCGGCCACGACCCTGCAGACCGACGGCTCCCCGATCAAGGACTTCGTGATGAAGTTCAACGTGAGCGGCGTCGGCACATCGAACGTCACCTCGGCGCAGCTCAGGCTCTTCGTGGCCGACCCCTCGACCTCGGGCGGGACGATCCACCCGACCACCACCACCTCGTGGAACGAGGGCTCGGTGACCTGGGCGAACGCACCACCGTCGGCGGCCTCGCCGACCGCCACGATCGGGGCGGTAAACAGCGGCACCTGGGTGACGATCGACCTCACCCCGTTCGTGACCGGCGATGGCGTGGTGAGCCTGCGGGTGAGCTCGACCAACAGCAACGGTGCGGACTACGCCTCCAAGGAGGGGGCCGCGACCACAAAGCCGCAGCTGATCGTCACGACGGGCGGCGGTGGCTCGACCGACACCGAGAACCCCACGGTCCCGTCGAACCTGCAAGCGACGGCCTCGAGCGGTCGCGTGGATCTGTCCTGGACCGCGTCGAGCGACAACGTCGGCGTCACGGGCTATCGCGTGCTGCGTGACGGCAACCTGATCGCGACGATCGGCGCGGCGACGAGCTACACCGACACGACGGTGGCGCCATCGACCACCTACAGCTACACGGTCGAAGCGTTCGACGCGGCCGGGAACCGCTCGGGGCTGAGCGCGCCCGCGGTGATCACGACGCCGGGCTCCGGTGGGCAACAGCTGACGTTCACCCCGACCGATGACGCCTACCTCGTCCAGGGCTCGGCCTCGTCCAATTTCGGCTCGGCCACGACCCTGCAGACCGACGGCTCCCCGATCAAGGACTTCGTGATGAAGTTCAACGTGAGCGGCGTCGGCACATCGAACGTCACCTCGGCGCAGCTCAGGCTCTTCGTGGCCGACCCCTCGACCTCGGGCGGGACGATCCACCCGACCACCACCACCTCGTGGAACGAGGGCTCGGTGACCTGGGCGAACGCACCACCGTCGGCGGCCTCGCCGACCGCCACGATCGGCAAGGTTTCGAAAGGCACCTGGGTGACGATCGACCTCACCCCGTTCGTGACCGGCGATGGCGTGGTGAGCCTGCGGGTGAGCTCGACCAACAGCAACGGTGCGGACTACGCCTCCAAGGAGGGGGCCGCGACCACAAAGCCGCAGCTGATCGTCACAACCGGGTGACATCGACTGGCGGCGACCGACGGATGACGCGTCGCGATCCCTCGCGTCGACGGGCGAGGCGTCGTCGACTGAGCGAACGTGGCGCTCTTGCGCGATCGTCTCGACTCACCGGACATGCCGAACACGGGGCCCGTTCAACTCGGTGATGAAGATCGCTTAGCACTCTTCGCGCCGTCAGAAGCAGTCGGCGCAGGTTCTCGTCGTGGTCGATCGGATAGTGGAAGTTGTCCAAGGCCACCACCGTACTTCGGCGCCGCCGAGGTCCCTGGTGTTTGGGCTAGGCGACCCTCGAGACCAAGCGACCTGTTCCGGGAGACGCTCGTGGCGGTCCGGGCGACCCGTTGACGAGGTTGTGTCGGGCCGACCGGCCAGTCGCGTTCCGAAATCGGCGTTATCCGTTCCGAACCGACTGCGCACAGTTGTGTGACCAGGTCAGATCGCTTTTCCTGCTGGTCCGTACGGGGGCGGGCTAGTCGGCAAGGATGGTCAAGTATCCGGTTGAAAACCTTCAAGTCGGGTTGACGCGCCCGTCTATGTACCGAGACACGGTTGAAGTCGGCACTTGAAGATGTCTTGACGGGGAGAGATAGCTCAGGAATCATTGACTCAATGAAACCTGAAGTAGCGCTGGGGCGGCGAGTGGAGGTCCACCAGGCGCTGGCGGATCCTCACCGGCTTCAGATCGTCGACGAGCTGGTTGTATCCGACCGCTCGCCCTCCGAACTTGCACGGTCGCTTGCGATCGCCTCGAACCTGCTCGCTCATCACCTCGACGTCCTCGCGCACGCGGGCGTGATCGAGCGCGTCATGTCGGCGGGGGATGGTCGTCGGAGGTACGTGCGCCTGGTTCCGGACGCCGTCACCGAGATCGCGGATCCTCTCGCCAAGCTCGTCGCTCGCCACGTTCTGTTCGTTTGCACGGCGAACTCTGCTCGATCGCAGATGGCCTCGGCTGTGTGGAACCGTCGGCACGAGGTCCCGGCCTCCAGCGCAGGGACCAGGCCGGTCGATCGGGTCCGCCCCGAGGCGATGGAGGCGGCCGCCAGAGCCGGTTTCGACCTGCGTGAAGCACGGACCCGGTCGGTCGAAGAGGTCACGGAGCGCCCTGACGTGGTCGTGACGGTCTGCGACGTGGCGCATGAGGAGTTGCGAGGGCTTCCTGCGGACGCGGTCGTTCTCCACTGGTCGATCCCGGATCCAGCTGTCAGGCGTTCACCTTCGGCCTACGACGACGCGTTCGAGCAGATCGTTTCGCGGGTCGAGACGCTCGCTCCGCGCGTTCATCCGACGGCAAGAACACGAAGGAGGTCTCCTCGATGACGGTCAAGGATCCACTCACCTCGGCGCCGCTGGAGTTGCGGCCGTTGATCAGGGGCGTTGCCGACCGTCTCCAGGCGGATTTCTCGGGGATCTTCGCTTCGGCGACAATCCAGCGATACATGGCGGAATCGTGGGAGTCGCTGTCAGGTGCGAAGGTCGCGGCCTTCATCCCCCTCTTCCTGGAGCGGTTCACCCGACAGCGGCTTCGTGCCCTTGCGCGCGTGGAGGGCAAGAGCAGCGATGCGAGGCCGTACGTCGTGTTCCTCTGCGTCCACAACGCGGGCCGCTCGCAGATGGCTGCGGGGTGGATGCAACACCTCGCAGGAGATCAGGTCGAGGTGTTCTCGGGCGGCTCGGACCCAGCGAGTGCAGTCAATCCGGCGGCGGTTGAGGCGATGGCGGAGGTCGGGATC
Organism: uncultured Actinomycetes bacterium; assembly: GCA_963794065.1. Classification (GTDB taxonomy): domain Bacteria; phylum Actinomycetota; class UBA4738; order UBA4738; family HRBIN12; genus AC-51. Next base: position 74,479 of record CAWCDA010000012.1, read on the forward strand.
GACATCTCGGGCGAGCTCCCGAAGCCTTGGACGGATGAGGTGGTCCGAGCGGCGGACGTCATCGTGACGATGGGATGCGGCGACTCGTGCCCTATCTTCCCGGGGAAGCGCTACCTGGATTGGGAGGTCGGAGATCCCGCAGGGCTTCCAGTCGCCGAGGTTCGTCCGATCCGCGACGAGCTCGGCGACCGGGTGCAGGCCGTGATGCGCGAGCTTGGCATCCCGAGCCGCGCGTCGACCTCGAACTGACGGTTGTTCAGGATATCCATGTCTGCCTCGCTGGGCCGTCGCGCCCTCGCCGAGTTCATCGGCACCGCGTTCTTGGTGATGGCCGTCATCGGCTCCGGGATCATGGCTTCGCGGCTCAGTCCGGGTGATGCGGGTCTGGAACTGTTCGAGAACGCCGTCGTGACGGGCGCGGCTCTGGTCGCGATCATCCTGGGCGTTGGCTCGGTGTCCGGCGCGCACCTCAATCCGGTGATCACGTTGCTCGACCGGACGCTCGGTGGGATGCGGTCGAGCGAGGCTGGCGCCTACATCGGCGCTCAGTTCGCGGGCGGTGTTGTCGGAGCGATGATCGCGAACCTGATGTTCGGGCAGCCCGCGGTCGAGGTGTCGACCCAGGTGCGATCCGGGGGCGGTCTGTGGCTGGGGGAGGCGGTCGCCACCTTCGGCCTCGCACTGATCGTGTTCGGGGTCGTCCGGTCCGGCCGCACCACGGTCGTGCCCTTCGCGGTCGGCGCATACATCGCCGCCGCGTACTTCTTCACTTCGTCTACGAGCTTCGCCAACCCGGCGGTGACCTTCGCCAGGATGTTCTCGAACACGTTCGCCGGCATCGCACCGGTGTCTGTGCCCGGCTTCATCGCCTTCCAGCTCGTCGGCGCGGCGATCGCCCTCGGGGCGATCCGCGTCCTGTATCCGGGCGCTTCGAGCATCGCCTCCGAGGTCGTAGTCCCGCATGGTGCCGGTACCGGCGACCTCACGGAGGCGGCGCCGGAGCCCAAGTGAGATCGGAGGTTCTTCGTGCCGCACCTGCTTGTGATCGGGGGGAGCGATGCAGGGATGAGCGCGTCACTGAGGGCGCGCGAGCTCGACCCTGCAACCGACGTGACGATGGTAGTCGCCGACGCGTACCCGAACTTCAGCATCTGCGGGATCCCGTTCTATCTGAGCGGTGAGACACCGGACTGGCATGACCTCGCGCACCGCACGCGCGAAGAGATCGAAACGAGCGGGCTCTCGCTACGCCTCGAGACCCGGGCCGTGCGCATCGACCCGGCCGAGAGATCCGTCGTCCTCCGGACTGCTGGCGGTGCTGAGGAGGTCTGTGCCTACGACCGGCTCGTGATCGGGACCGGCGCGGTGCCGATCGAGCCGCCGATCGAGGGGATCCGCGAGGAGGGCGTGCATCTTCTTCGAACGATGGGCGACACGTTCGCACTCGAAGAGCGTCTGGAACGCGCTCGGTCGGCTGTGATCGTCGGGGGTGGCTACATCGGCCTGGAGATGGCCGACGCCTTGGTCCATCGGGGGCTCGAGGTTGACCTGATCGAGCAGGCGCCTGCGGTCATGACGACGGTCGATGAGGATCTTGGGGCGTTGATCGGCGCCGAACTGGATCGACACGGCGTGCACGTCCACACATCGGCGCTCGTGCGCCGGATCCAGCCGAAGGACGGGCGCCTCGTGGTCTCGGGTGAGGGGTTCGACGACACCGCGGGAGACGTTGTGCTCATGATGGTGAGCGTGCGTCCAGACTCCCAGCTCGCTCAGGAGGCGGGCGTCGCGCTCGGGATCCGCGACTCGATTGCAGTGGATCGCCACATGGGGACGAACCTGCCCGACGTCTTCGCAGCTGGTGATTGCGTAGGGACATGGCATCGGATGCTACGGGCACCGACGTACCTGCCCCTTGGCACCACCGCCCACAAACAGGGCAGGATCGCGGGCGAGAACGCGGTGGGAGGTGATCGTGAGTTTCAGGGGAGCCTCGGAACCCAGGTTGTGAAGGTCTTCGACCTCGCGATCGCGCGGACCGGCCTTCGGGATCGCGAGGCCTCGGTCGCCGGTATGGACCCGCATACCATGGAGTTCGAGTCGTGGGATCACAAGGTCTACTACCCGGGCGCCGCCAGGATGACGATCCGCACCACCGGGGACCGTCGAGACGGGCGGCTGATCGGTGCCCAGATCGTCGGTGACTACCGCGGTCAGATCGCGAAGCGCATCGACGTCGTCGCCGCGGCGCTCTACGCGGGGATGGGCGTCGATGAACTCTCCGACCTCGATCTCAGTTACACGCCGCCGTTCAGTTCACCGTGGGACCCGGTGCAGATGGCCGCCCACGACTGGGTGCGGCAGATGAGTCAGGCCTCATCGCGAACAAAGCGCTAGGCAGTTGCGCTTTACGTGGCGCCACGCGACTGGGCCGAGGTTCACGTCGATGGCTTGGAACGCATCCCCACAAGGCGCATGTCGCGTCCCCAATCTCCCCGGATCCGTCCCTGAACCCCGTTTGGGTGCTCCTTGACCTGGTGGAACGAGGTTTTCTACATGGCCCACGGGGGCCGATGGCCATGTAGAACCTCGTAGGGGCGCTAGGGACGGATCCGGGGAGAGATGTGGGGACGCGACATGCGCCTTGTGGGATGCGTTCCAAGCCATCAACGTGAACCTCAGCCAGTCGCATCAGTAAAGCGCAACTACCTAGCACTGTTCGCGATGAGGCCTGACTCGTGTCCCAGCACCCAGTCGTGGCGGCCATCTGCACCAGCGGTAAGCCGAACAGCAGTAACTGAGATCGAGGTCGGAGAGTTCATCGACGCCCATCCCCAGACGTGTGCGATCTGACCGCGGCTCCAGCCGCCCGTCTCGACGGTCCCCGGTGGTGCGGATCGTCCTGGCGGCGCCGGGTAGTAGACCTTGTAATGCACGACTCGAACTCCATGGTATGCGGGTCCATACCGGCGACCCGAGGCCTCGCGATCCGAAGGCCCGGTGGCGCGATCGCGAAGATCAAAGACCTTCACAACCTAGTTCTCAAAGGTTTCCCCTGAAACTCACGATCACCTCCCACCATTGGCCCGCGATCCTGCCCTCCTTGTGGGCGGTGTGCCGAGGCAGGTTGCGTCGGTGCCCGTCGTCCGAATATCCCTACGCAATCACCAGCTGCGACATTCAAGGTTCCGATCCCCATGTGGCGATCCACTTCAAGATCAGCGGATCCCGAGCGCGACGCTCCACCTCCTGAGCGAGCTCAGACGGCTCACCATCATGAGCACAACGTGTCCCGCGGTATCGCCTCACCCGAGACCACGAGGCGCATTCTCCGGCTGGATCCTGTGGACGTGCACGCCGTGTCGATCCAGTTCGGCGCCGATCGACGCCGAGCATCCTCATCAAAGACCACCTCCTGGGGCTGACCGCAGGCGCCTGCTGGATCAGGTCAACCTCGATCAAGCTGGCTCGGCCATCTCCAGGCCAATGTAGCCACCCCAACGATCCAGCCGACGGGGCCGCGTTCCAGACGCTCTTCGAGTGCGAACGTGCGGCCCATGGTTCGAAGAATGCACGCCCTCCTCACGATCCCCTCGATGAGCAGGCTCCGATCGGCACCGCGCGGGTCCTCGCGAGCCAGTCGTAGGCACAGACCTCCTCGCGCCGCCGTCCGGAGGACGACGGATGATGCGCACGGCCCCTCGAGGCGTAGCGAGAGAGCCCGCTCGTTTCGATCTCTTCGCGCGTCGTGCGCGAGGTCATGCCAGTCCGGTGTCTCCGCTCAGATGAAGCGGGATCCCGCAGATGTAAAGTACAAGATCTACGTCCGCGACCATCGTCACGTCGGTTGCAGGGTCGAGCTCGCGCGCCCTCAGTGACGCGCTCATCCCTGCATCGCTCCCCCCGATAGCGGCACGAAGAACCTCGATCTCACTTCGGCTCCGGCGCCTGCGAGGTGGTTCCGGTGCGGAGCTACGACCTCGGAGATGTTCGAAGCGCCCGGATACAGGACGCGGATCGCCCGAGGCAATCGCCCGCGCCGACGAGCTGGAAGGCGATGAAGCCGGGCACAGACACCGGTGGTGCCAGCGATGCGAAGGTCACCGCCGGGTTGGCGAAGCTCGTAGACGAAGTGAAGGAGTACGCGGCGGCGATGTATGCGCCGACCGCGAAGGGCACGACCGTGGCCGGACCGGACGACCCCGAACACGATCAGTGCGAGGCCGAAGGTGAGACGCCCTCCCCCAGCCACCCGCCACCTGGTCGATCTCGTCAGGTTCGCGATCATCGCTCCGACAACAGCCGCCAGACTGAGAGCGCCGATGTAGGCGCCAGCCTCGCTCAACCACATTCCAGCCGAGCAAGTGATCACCGAATTTGAGGTGCGCGCCGGACACCGAGCCAACACCAGGTACCGCGACCAGCCGCGCCCGTCCGCGACGGCGTTCTCGAACAGTTCCAGACCCGCCGTCGCCGACGAACATCAAATACAGATGACGGCCATCACCAAGACGCGGTGCCCTGGACGCCAGCGAGGCAGACATCAATCCTCGAACAACCAGTCAGTTCGAACGAGCGGCTCGGGACCGACCTCGCGCACAGCTGCACCCGGTCGCCGAACTCGTCGCGGATCGGACGAGCCGGCGACTGGAAGCCCTGCGGGATCTCCGACCTCCGATCCATCGCTCCGGGAAGATAGGGCACGAGTCGTCGGTCACGATGACGTCCGCGGACCACCTCATCCGTCCAAGGCTTCGGGAGCTCGCCGATGTCGACCCGACCTCCGCCATCGCCTCAACCGCCGCCGCTGCACTCGCTAGGGTGCCGCCCGAGACACCTCGACCTGATCTCCTGCGAGGTGTTGCATCCACCGCCCATCTGCGAGCGGCCCGCGTTGTGGACGCAGAGGAACACGACGCATCGCTGCTCCTTGCCCTCCACGCGCGCAAGGGCACGAGCCGCTGTGGGTGAACCGCTCCAGGAAGGGGGATGAAGGCCGCGACCTTCGCACCTGACAGCGACTCCCAAGATTCCGCATGTATCGCTGGATTGTCGCCGAAGCGAAGATCCCGAGAAATCCGCCTGGAGGCGTTCAGCAACGCCCCAAATACAACGGCCGCAACTTCAGCGGCGCCGAAGTGATCCTTGGCACTAGGTCATCCGAGGGAGCGCTTCCTTCGTGTTCTTGCCGTCGGATGAACGCGGCGAGGCTCCTCGACCCGCGAACGAATTGCTAACACGTCGTCGTAGGCCGAAGGTGAACGCCTGACAGCTGGATCCCGGGATCAACCAGGAAGTCGTCCGCAGAACCCCTCACAACTCCTCATGCGCCACGTCGCAGACCGCGCTCCGTGACCTCTTCGACCGACCGGGTCGCGATCTTCACGCAGGTCGAACACCCGGCTCTGACGGCCGCCTCCCATCGCCTCAGCACAACGATCGACCGCCTGGTACGGCTCGTCGGTGCCGACGGTTCCACGCACCAAGGCCATCAGTACAATGCGAGCAGAGTTCACCGTGCAAAATGAACAGAAGTTGGCGAGCGACGAGCTCACCGCGTCGGTGACGGCGTCCGCGTACCAACGACCGTCCCCCGCCGACATGACGCGCTCGATCACCGCGTGCGCGATGAGCGAGCAGGTTCGAGGCGATCGCAAGCGACCGGTCCGGACGGATCAGGATACAACCAGCTCGTCGAACAATCTGAACCAGTGATCCGCCAGCGCCTCGTGGACCTCCACTCGCCGCCCCAGCGCGCCTGCTTCATTTCGTAAGATCAATGATTCCTGAGCTATCTCTCCCCGTCAAGATCTTCGTGCCAACTTGGACCGGTCTCAGTTCTATAGACGGCGGGTCGACCCAACTTGAAGGTTTTCAACCGGATACTTGACCATCCTTGCCGAGGCTGGCCCACCCGTACGGACCAGCAGGAAAATAGACCTGGTCACACAACTGTGCGCAGTCGGTTCGGAACGGATGAGCTATTTCGGAACGCGATGAGCCCGGACGAACGGGTCGCCCGGACCGCCACAAGCGTCTTCGTCTCGAGGGTCGCCTAGCCCAAACACCAGGATCTGGCGGCGCCGAAGTACGGTGGTGGCCTTGGACAACTCCAGCTCCACGAGAACCTTGCACCAACTCTTCTGACGGCGCGAAGAGTGCTAAGCGATCTTCATAGCCAATTGAGAAACAGGCATGTTTGGCATGTCCGGTGAGTCGAGACGATCGCGCAAGAGCGCCACGTTGTCGACGACGCCTCGCCCGTCGAACACGAGGCGACGCACTATCCATCAGTGTCGCCGCCAGTCCTCACCCGGTTGTGACGATCAGCTGCACTTTGTGGTCGCGGCCCCCTCCTTGCACACCGCTGCTGTTGGTCGAGCTCCACCCGCAGGCTCACCACGCCATCACCAGTCACGAACGGGGTGAGGTCAATCGTCACCCAGTGCTTCGAAACCTTGCCGATGCAGGCGAGGCCGCCGACGGTGGCACTGTTGAGTTCGCCCGGTCACCGAGCCCTCACTCCAGCGAGGCGGTGGTGATCAGGTGGATCGTCCCGCCCGAGTAGAGGGGTCGGCCACGAGAAGAGCCTGAGGACTGGCCGAAGTAACAGTCGATGTGCCACGCCGCTCACGTTGAACTT
>CAWCDA010000013.1:0-23933 GCA_963794065.1 uncultured Actinomycetes bacterium
GTATCTCCCTCGCTTGCGAACCCGCGAAGCGTAGCAGCGGGGCCCCTCACCGCCCCGGTTCCCACCGGAAGGTACGGGTCGCGACGACGATCGCCCCGACCATCCAGACGGCCATCACCACGACGTCGGACCAATGAAACGGCAGCCCGAGATAGGAGTTCTGCATGGCCAGCACAAGATGGCGGACCGGGAAGATCCGACCGATCCACAGCACCCACGCGGGCGCGTCGGGGGGATGAAGATGAACACGCCCGAGAGGAACAGCAAGGGCAGGATCACCGCGTTGATGATCGGCGGGCCCGCGTCCGCGTTCGGCACGAGCCCGGAGATCGCGAGCCCGATCGAGGCGAAGCACCCGGCGCCAACCAGGAGGCTGATGAGGAAATACACGACATCGAGGCCTGATGGGAAGTGGGCCTGATAGACCACGACGCCGAATATAACGGTGATGGCGACCAGCAAGAACCCGACGAGCGCGGCGTGTGCGACCCGCGCCGCGAGATACGCGCTGGCGGGCATGGGCGTCCCGCGCAACCGCTTGAGCACGCCCTCCTCGCGTGCGAACACGACGCTGATGGCGATGTTGGTGTAGCAGGCCGAGATCAGCCCGAACGCGGCCATCGCGAACACGTAGAACGTGGACAACTTCCCGGTCACGCCGTTGCCGAGGTCGACGTCGTCGTTGCCGATCAGCGTGGTGAAGATCACGAGGAACAGCAGTGGGAACGCGAACGTGAAGAAGGCAGAGGCAGGATTGCGCCAGAACGCCTTGTTCGTGTATCGGATCTGACGCAGGACCTGGCTCACGCCGTCCCCGCCTCGCCGCCGGTCAGGTCCAAGTAGACGTCCTCGAGTGACGGCTGCGTCACCTCGAGCATCTCCAGCGCGACGTCGTGCTCGATCGCCCACCCGGTCACGTCGTGGACCACACGGGTCGCATCCTCGGCGGTGATCGCGTAACCGCCGTCCCCGATCGGCACCTGTCCCCAGGACGGAGGTGTCGGCGCGCCCGCGGGTGGGCGGAACCGAACGGTCGTGCGCATGCGGTCGCGGCCCGCGATCGATTCCGGTGTTCCCTCCGCCACGATGGCGCCGTTGGCCATGACCGCCACGCGATCGGCCAGGTACTGAGCCTCGTCCATGAAATGCGTGGTGAGCCACACGGTCTTGCCGATCGACACGAGGTTCTTCACCATCTCCCACGCGTTGCGGCGCGCACTCGGGTCGAACCCTGTCGTCGGTTCGTCGAGGAACAGCAACTCTGGGTCCCCCGCGAGCGCGATCGCCACATCGAGCCGCCGCTGCTGGCCGCCGCTGAGCTGCCGCACGCGGGTGTCCGTCTTCTCGCTGAGCCCGACGACTTCGATGACTTCCTGCGTCGCGCGTTGCTGCGGGTAGTAGCCGCTGTACATCTCGATCGTCTCGCGCACGGTGAGGAACTGGTCGAGACCGGTGGACTGAAGGACGATGCCGATCCGTTGCTTGAGGTCAGCGTCGCCCTTCGTGGGATCGTGTCCGAGCACCGACGTCGTGCCGCTGGTGGGCTTCAGGTATCCCTCGAGCACCTCGGTGGTCGTCGTCTTGCCGGCGCCGTTGGGACCCAGGAGCGCGAAGACCTCGCCGCGGTCGACGTGCAGATCGATGCCCGCGACCGCTTCGACGTCGCCGAACGACTTGCGCAGCCCGGCGATCTCGATCACGCGCTCCGCCATGCGCCGACCCTATCCGACCCCGAAGCCGGCGTGCAGGTCCACGGGATTGCGGAGGGCCTCGCCGCGGACGAACCGACCGAGGTTCTCGACGAAGACGGCGACGACCGCCTCCTCCCAGCCCTCAACATCGCCGCAGATGTGCGGTGACACGATGACGTTGGGCATCGTCCACAATGGGGAGGTCGACGGGAGCGGCTCCTCCTCGTACACGTCGAGAGCAGCTCCTGCGATCGAGCCACGCTGCAGCGCCCCCACGAGGGCCTGCTCGTCGACCGTGCCGCCCCGCCCGACGTTGTAGAACCGGGCGCTCGGCCGCATCGCGGCGAACGCCTGGGCATCGAAGAGCCGCCGCGTCGCGTCGGTGAGCGGGAGGGCGTCGAGCACGTGGTCGGCGCGCCCGAGCGCGTCGTGCAGACCCTCGGGCCCGTGCACGGCGCCGAGGACATCGTCGGTGCGCGGGCTGCGACCGACCGACTCCACGCTGAGCCCGAGGGCCCGAGCGCGAACGGCAGTCGCCCGACCGATCGGGCCCGGGCCGACGATCACGAGGTGCTGGCCCGCCAGCCGTTCGCGGTGGCGGTCGTCGCTCCACCCGGCGCCGCGGACCTGGTCGACGATCGTGGTCTGCAGGCCCGTCGCGAACGCGCAGCATCGCGCCGATCACCCACTCGGCGATCGGATCGTCGAACACCCCGCGGGCGTTGGTGACGCGACGTCGCTCGCGACCAGCGCCGGGAAGAGCAGCCCGTCCACCCCGTCGCTCGCCGACTGGATCCATCGCAGGCGCGAGGCGGCCGACAGCGTGCCCTCGATCCACTCCCGCTGTGCGCGCCAGAAGAAGAGCGCCTCGGCCTCGGCGATGGTGCCGGCGAGCGACTCGGCATCGGGTGCGTAGCGGAGATCGGCGAGTGCGGTCGCCGGCTCGATACCAGGCGGCGGCTCCTCGGCCGACGCGCCGAGCACCACGACGACGGGGTGCGTCACAGGGGTCGCCGCCCGCTGAAGCCCGCGTGCTCGGTGTGATAGAAGGCGATGTCGTCCTCCCCCAGCCGCCAGCACAGGAGCACCCGTTCCCCGTCGCGATCCGCCGGGAAGTCGACAAGCCCGGTCTCCGGATCGCGAAGCAGGATGCCGCGCTCGGCCAGATACTCGATCTCGTCCTTGAGGGTCTGCTGGTGGCGGAACCAATCGCTGCCGGCGACGCCCCCACCGTCCATGGCGACCGCGTCCTCGATCCGCGCGCTCGATGCGATCAGGCCTTCGCGAGCCTCGCGCAGCCGCGGCAGCCGCTCGCGCAGCTCGGCAAGCTCGGCGTTGGCGTCGGCGAGGGTGAACAGGCGGGTCGTCGTCATGCGGCGGCCACCGCCGCCGACAGATGGCGGAGATCCGTGATCCGAACGCAGTCCGCGTCCGGGAACCGTCCTCGTCGGTCGATCAGCACGGGCAGCATGCCGACGGCGCGCGGCCGGTTCGACGTCGAACTCCGGGTTGTCGCCGACGTAGACCGCATCCGCGGCGTCGGCGCCGATCCGCTCGAGCGCGAGCGCGAAGATGCGGGCATCGGGCTTCTCGACGCCCTCGAGACCGCTGATCACACGCACCGGGAACCGGTCGCGCACGCCGAGCGACCCGAGGAGATCCTCGAGCCACGCCTCGAAGTTCGACACGATGCCGAGCGCGAGCCCGTCGGCCTCGAGCGAGGCGACGGCGTCCAGCACGTCGTCGAACAACGCGTAGTTGGCCGGGTCGGTGAAGGTCGCGTACAAGGTGTCGCGCAGGGCATCGTCGCGACCGAGGTCGAGCGCCGCGAGCATCGTGGTGTACACGCCCTTCCAGAACCGCTCGGAACGCTCCTGACTCGTGGTCCAAAGCTCGTTGTCACGCGCGGCCTCGGAGAACCGGTGGAATACGCTCCGCGAGGCCTCGAGCACGGCGTCGGGGTCCCGACGATGACCAGCGTCGGCCAGCACGCGCGTGAACAGCTCCGGGAACGACGGCGACGGGTGGACGAGGGTCTCGCCCGCATCGAACAGGATCGCGCGCACCGGCATCCGCTGGATGATACGGGGGCTCATGCCCCCGTCGCGCGCGCGGCGAGCGTCGTCCACAGGACCGCGACCTCGCGCTCGAGATCCTCGAGCGAGCCCTCGTTGTCCAGCAGCACGTCGGCCGCGCGTGCGCGCTCGTCGATCGGCAGCTGCGCGGCCAGTCGTGCGCGAACGTCGGTCTCGCCCATCCCACGTGCCACCGTTCGCGCCACCTGGGTCTCCGGCTCGGTCGAGATCACGACGACCACGTCGCAGTCCCGATGCGCCCCCATCTCGATCAACAGGGGGTTCACGAGCACCACGACGTGGTCGGAGTCGAGCTCGGCCTGGATGCCGTCGGCGATCATGCGACGCACCTCCGGGTGGACGATGGCCTCGAGATCGCGCCAGCGCCGCGGGATCGGCGAACACGATGGATGCGAGCGCGACCGGTCGAGCTCGCCGTCGGGACCCACGACGTCGGCGCCGAAGCGGTCCACGACCGCCGCGAACGAATCGGAGCTGCCGCGGACCGCGTCACGCGCGAAGACGTCGGCGTCCAGGATCACCGCCCCGTGTTCGCCGAGGATCCGGGCCACCGTGGACTTACCGGAGCCGATCCCGCCGGTCAGTCCGACGAGCAGCATGGGATCAACGACGTCGGTGCGGGCGCCTCGGCGCCCGCACCCGACGCGTCACTCGTTGCGGCCCTCGCGCCGCTTGAGGTCCTGCAGGATCGCTTCGAGCGAGACCTCCTCGTCGGCGGCCTCCTCTGCGGCCTCGACGGCTGCCTCTTCGACGACCTCTGCCTCGACGGCGACCTCGACGGCCGCTTCGACCTCGGCCTCGGTCTCCGCCTCGACGGCCTCTTCGATCGCCGCCTCTTCGACGGCCTCCGCGACGACAGCGACCTCGACGGACTCCTCGACGCGCGTGGCCGCTTCAGCCTCGGCCGCGGCGACCGCCGCGAGGATCTCGGCGGGGACCTCGATCGTGGAGCTCATCTCCGGCCCCGCGGGTCGGGCGGCTTCGGCCTCGACCTCGATCTCCTGGGCTTCGGCGGCGCGCGCGGTCACCTGGCGCATCGACAGGCTGACGCGGCGTCGCGAGACGTCGACGTCGATGACCTTCGACCTTGACCTCCTCGCCGACGCACAGCACCGACTCCGGCGAGTCGACGTGCTCGTGGCTGATCTCGGAGATGTGCACGAGGCCCTCGATGCCCTGGGCGACGCGCACGAAGGCGCCGAACGGGCACGAGCTTCGTGACTGTGCCGTCGATGATCGCGCCGGCTTGCGACGTGCGCTCGAACTCCTTCCAGGGGTCCTCCTGGGTGGCCTTGAGCGACAGCGACACGCGCTCGCGCTCGAGGTCGACGTCGAGCACCTCGACCTCGACCTCCTGGCCGACGGCGACGACCTCGCTCGGGTGGTCGACGTGCTTCCACGACGAGCTCGGAGACATGCACGAGCCCGTCCACACCGCCGAGGTCCACGAACGCGCCGAAGTTCACGATCGAACTGACGGTGCCCTTGCGGCGCTCGCCCTTCTGCAGGTTCTGCAGGAACGTCTTGCGGCCCTCGGACTGCGACTCCTCGAGGAACGCGCGACGGCGCAGCACGACGTTGTTGCGGTTGCGGTCGAGCTCGATGATCTTCGCACTCGAGCTCGGTGCCGACGAACGGGTGCAGGTCGCGCACGCGGCGCAGGTCCACGAGCGAGGCGGGCAGGAACCCGCGCAGGCCGATGTCGAGGATCAGACCGCCCTTGACGACCTCGATCACCGGGCCCTTGATCGTCTGGCCGGACGTCATGACCTCTTCGATCCGGCCCCAGGCACGCTCGTACTGCGCGCGCTTCTTCGACAGGATCAGGCGGCCTTCCTTGTCCTCCTTCTGCAGGACGAGGGCCTCCATGTGCTCGCCGACCTTGACGACCTCGCCGGGCTTCACGTCATGGCGGATCGACAGTTCCTTGGACGGGATCACGCCCTCGGACTTGTAGCCGATGTCCAACAGGACCTCGTCGCGATCGATCTTCACGACCTCGCCCTCGACGATGTCGCCGTCCTTGAAGTCGCGGAACGACGTCTCCATCGCCGCGATCAACTCTTCGGGCGTCAGATCGGGCAGTACGGCGGCGGGCGCGTCGGCGCCAGCCGTGGTCTCTACATCACTCATGTGGTGGTTCTCCTCCTGGCACACCGGGCTCACCGACTCGCGGCTTTGGATTTGCGAGCGGCGCAGGAGCCCTGCGGCCGTTGGAGATGGTAGATGACCAGCGGAAACGGCGTCAACGACGGATCAGTGGCCCTCCGGCGCCGCGTCGGACCAGTTGGGACCCCACCCGATCGAGGCGACCAGCGGAACCTCGAGGTCGATCGCGTGCTCCATCCGATCCCGGACGAGCTCGGCGGCGGCCTCCACCGTCGTCTGCCGACACCTCGAACACGAGCTCGTCGTGCACGGTCAGCAGCATGTGACAATCGAGGTCCGGGGTCTCGCGGAGCGCGCGATCGACGCCGATCATTGCCATCTTGAACACGTCCGAGGCGCCGCCCTGGATCGGCGCGTTCAACGCCTGACGCTCCCCCAGCTCGCGGAGCCGCGGTTGTCGCTCGTGAGCTCCGGGATATAGCGACGGCGCCCCAACAGGGTTTCCGTGTAGCCGTCCAGCCGCGCCCGTCCGACCTGGGCCGACAGGTAGGCCTTGATCTTCGGGAACCCCGCGAAGTAGCCGTCGATGATCTCCTGCGCCTCGTCGGGCGCGATGTCGAGCCGTTGGGCGAGCCCCCAGGCGTTCATGCCGTAGGCGAGGCCGAAGTTGACAGCCTTCGCGCGGCGGCGCAGCTCGCCGTCGACGTGCTCGATCGGGAGGCCGAAGACGGTCGCCGCCGTGGCGGCGTGGATGTCCTCGCCCGCGTCGAACGCCTCGACGGAGCCCTTCGTCGCCCGACAGGTGCGCGAGGACCCGCAGCTCGATCTGGGAGTAGTCGGCCACCAGCAGCACCTGACCGGCATCGCCCGGGACGAACGCGCGACGGATCTGCGCGACCGAGCTCGGTGCGGACCGGGATGTTCTGCAGGTTCGGGTTGGACGCTGACAGCCGGCCGGTCGCCGCCACGGCCTGGTTGAAGGTCGTGTGGACCCGTCCGTCTCGCGATCGACGAGCTGCGGCAACGCCTCCAGGTACGTGGAGTTCAGCTTGTCGAGCTCGCGCCACTCGAGCAGCGCGTCGACGATCGGATGCTCGTCGCGCAGCTTCTCCAACACGCTCGCGTCGGTCGAGAGCTCCCCCTTCGGGGTCTTCTTCCCCGGCTGCAGCCCGAGTTCGCCGTACAGGACCTCGCGAAGCTGCGGCGGCGAGTTCAGGTTGAACTCCCGACCCGCCATCTCGTAGATCTCGGCCTTGCAGTGTCGCCATCCGGTCGCGGACGCCCTCGCCCATCTCGTGCGAGGTACTCGACGTCGAGCCGGATGCCGCGAGCCTCCATCCGCGCGAGCACGGACGACAGCGGGAGCTCGACGTCATCCAGCAACGATCGGATGCCTTGCTTGTCGATCTGCTCCTCCATGACCGGGACGAGCAGCCCGACCGTCGCCGCGGTGGCGGCCGTGCGTCGCCACGGGTCCTCGTCGAACAGCTGCCCGCCGTCGCCCTCGTCGATCCCGGCCAACAGGTCGGTGCCGAGGTACCGCTCGCTGACGGCGCTGAGGCCGTAGTCGGTCGAGCCCGGGTCCAGCAGATACGCGCCGATCAGCGTGTCGAACGTCACGCCGGAGAGCTCGCCGCCCGCGGCCGTGATGGCTCGTTCGAGGGTCTTGGCGTCGTGGGTGCGCTTCGAGACGCGGGGATCGGCGATCTGCGTGCCGAGTGCTCCGAGCGCGAGGAGATCCGCGTAGGAGGCCTGCGCGCCGCCGACCGAGACCGCCACGCCCCGTATCGCCCCCTCCTCGATGCGAAGCACCACGGCCGCGTCGCCGCCGGAGAGCACAGACCCGACCTGCTCGGGCGAGGCCTGCCGCAGATCCAGCTCGGCGACTTCCGCAACCGGTTTCATGCTGCCGGTCGCCTCGTACAGCCGATCGAGCAACGACCGGAACTCCAGCGAGGTGAACAGGCCTCGCACCTGCTCCGGGTCGTACGTCCCCACCACGCAATCGTCGGGAGTGACGTCGAGGTCGACGTCGGTCACGATCCGCGCCAGCTGCTTGTTCAAGGCGAGTCGGTCGGCCGCCGCCTCGACGTTCTCCTTCTGCTTGCCCTTGAGGCGATCCGTGTGCGCCAGCAGTTCCTCGACGGAGCCGAACTCCTGGACGAGCTTGGCCGCCGTCTTCTCCCCCACGCCGGGGACGCCGGGGATGTTGTCGGACGTGTCGCCCTTCAGGGCGACGAAGTCGAGATACTGCGCCGGCGTCACGCCGTACTTCGCCTCCACCGCGGCGGGATCCATCCGATCGATCTCGGAGATGCCGCGGCGGTTGAACAGCACGCCGATCGCGCCGGCGTCGCCCACGCGCTCGCGCACCAGCTGGAAGAAGTCGCGATCCGCGGTGACGATCACGACGTCGAGCCCCTGCGCGCTGGCCCGGGTCGCGAGGGTGCCGATCGCGTCGTCCGCCTCGTGGCCCGCCATCCGGATCACCGGGATGTGCAGGACGTCGAGCACCTCCTCTATCAGGCCGAGCTGGGGGCGGAAGTCGGCGGGGGTCTCGGCCCGACCGGCCTTGTAGTCGGCGTCCATCTCGAGGCGCACCGTCGGGGCGCCCATATCGAAGGCGACGGCCAGCAGGTCCGGGTGCTCGTCGCCGAAAAGCTTGATCAGCATCGAAGTGAAGCCGTAGACCGCGTTGGTGACGGTCCCGGAGCTGGTCGCGAGGGTCTGCGGCAGCGCGAAGAACGCCCGATACGCGAGGCTGTGGCCATCCAAGAGGAACAGCCGACGAGGGGGTTCGGTCACCGAGTCATCCTAAGCTTTGTCGCGAATCCGACCCCTTGGGTAGGATTCGCGACGTGCTTCCAACGTTCGTCATCGGGCTCCGAGAGGGCCTCGAGGCCGCGCTGATCGTCGGGATCATCGCGGCCTTCCTGCTACGGCGCGGCGAACGAAGCGCGCTGCGCTGGATGTGGGCCGGAGTCGGGCTCGCGGTGGCCCTGTGCCTTGGGATCGCGCTGGTGTTCCGGGCGATCGACGAGTCGCTCCCCCACCGCGGCCAGGAGACGCTGGCGGCGATCATGGCGCTCCTCGCGGTCGCCGGTGTCACCTACATGATCGTGTGGATGCGGCGGCATTCCAGAGACCTCAAGCGGACGTTGGAGGACGACGCCGATGACGCCCTGCGGGACGGCTCGACCTGGGCCCTGATCGGTCTCGCATTCTTCGCCGTGATCCGCGAGGGCCTGGAGACGGCGGTGTTCCTGATCGCGGTGTTCCGGAACTCGACCAACCCCCGCGCGACCGGCAGCGGCGCGCTCCTCGGGATCGTGACCGCCGTCGCGCTCGGCTACGGCATCTACAAGGGAGGCGTGCGGATCAACCTGTCCCGGTTCTTCCGTGTGACGGGGTTCATCCTCGTGCTCGTGGCGGCGGGCCTCCTCGCATCGGCGGCCCATGCCGCGGCCGAGGCCGGGTGGTTCGACGTGGCCCAGTCCTCCGCGTTCGATCTCAGCTGGCTGATCGCACCCGGCACGATCCGCGCGTCGCTGATCACCGGGATGCTGGGGCTGCAGCCCGTTCCCACGGTGGCGGAGGTCACGCTGTGGCTCGCCTACGCGATCCCGATGAGCGTCTACGTGCTGTGGCCGCAGGGTCGCGCGCCGGCGAAGCGCATGCCCGCGCCGACCGAGCCAGCGCCCGCCGGCGTCGCCTGATCGAACCCTCGCGCGTTCATCGAGGGTTGGCGCAACCCTCGATCTTCTCGGTCTTCATGCGAGCCCTCCACCTGCATCGTTACGCCACGACACGACGACATACATTGGCGCACACAAACTTCATGTGAGTTGACAGGTCTCAACCTGGCGTCTAGATTCCGCTGCGGTCTTCCTCGGAAGACTCGATGTGACGGGCCGTGGCCCTCGATAGGTGACGATCGCGTATGGGGAAGGCGCGACCGACACCGAGGAGAGCTGCGGCCCGTCGCTTCGTTTCGGACTCGGCGACGTCACAACACCGCGTCGAGGAACTTCTTCGTCTCCGGTTCGCGCGTGTGATCGAACAGTTCGTCGGGCGTGCCCTGCTCGAGGATCACGCCGTCGTGGAAGAAGCACATGCGGTTCGCGACCTCGCGCGCGAAACCCATCTCGTGCGTCACGACCATCATCGTCATGTTGAGATCGGTGGCGAGCGACTTCATCACCGTCAGCACCTCGCCGATCAACTCGGGGTCGAGCGCCGACGTCGGCTCGTCGAACAGCATCACGTCCGGTTCCATCGCCAGCGCCCGCGCGATGGCGACCCGCTGCTGCTGCCCGCCCGACAGGCGGATCGGGTACTGGTCGGCCTTGTCCGCGAGGCCCACCTTCGCCAGGAGCTCCAGCCCCACGGGCCGGATCATGTCCGACTTCATGCCCTTGACCGTGACCGGACCCTCCATGACGTTCTGGAGCGCCGTCATGTGGGGGAACAGGTTGAACTGCTGGAACACCATCCCCGCGTGCTCTCGCAGCTTCCGGATCTGTTCGCGCTTGTGGCGGGTGCGATGTCCTCCCTCCAAAACGGATCCCGGCCACCTCGATCGTTCCGCGGGTCGGGTCCTCCAAGAAGTTGATGCATCGCAGGAGGGTCGATTTCCCCGAGCCGGAGCGGCCGAAGATGACCACCACCTCGCCCCGGTGCACCTCCATTTCGATCCCACGCAACACCTCGAGGTCGCCGAACCGCTTGTGGAGATCCTCAACCCTCACGACCGCGTCGCCGCGGCTCCAAGCGCTCATCCGGTGTCCTCGGGCTCCTCGGGAAGCGTCGTCGTCCCATGGGGAGCGGGGATGTATCGGGCTGCGCTTCCGACCGGTCGCGGTCGCGACGCTCGTGCGCACATACCCCTTCGAGATCCGCCGCTCCAGCCGCGCCTGGAAGAAGGTGAAGATCGAGGTGAGCAGCCAGTAGAGCGCCGCCGCGACCAGCAACGACTCGAGGCGCTTGGTTTGGTTGATGCTGATCGACAGTTGGGCACGACCGAACAGCTCGGCGCGCGTGACCTCCTGTCCGAGGAAGGCGACCAACGCTGTGTCCTTCATCATCGCGATGAACTCGTTGCCCGTGGGCGGGATGATCACACGCACGGCCTGCGGCAGGACGACGCGCCGCATCCGTTGCGGATAGCTCATACCCAGCGCGTCGGCGGCCTCGGCTTGCCCGTGCCCCACCGATTGGATCCCCGCGCGGAAGATCTCGGTCATGTACGCGCCGTAGTTCAGGCCGAGACCGATGATGCCGGCAACGAACGACGTCAACGTGAGGAAGCGTACGAGGGACACGCGATCAAGGTTGCCGCCGATCTGCGGGAGCGCCAGATAGATCAGGAACAGCTGCACGATCAACGGCGTGCCTCGGAAGAACGACGTGTAGAACCCGGAAACGCCGTAGGCGACAGGGTTCCGCGAAAGTCGTCCCAGGGCGCCGAAGAGCGCCAGGATCGTCGCCAGGATGATCGCGCCGAGCGCCAACAGGATCGTGTACTCGAGGCCCTTGGCGATGTACTCGAGGTTGTCGCTGATGAACCCGAAATCGAGTTGTGAGAGGGCGAGGAAGATGCCCAACATGAAGAAGATCGCGAACCACACCAGCGTGACCTTGAGGCGGAACGGGATCCGCGCGCTGGCGAGGGCAAGCGCCTCGGTGTCCCCCGCCGCAGGCCGTCCGATGACCAGCAAGATCACGACGATGGCGCTCAGGATCGCCGCCGCATAGCCCTCGCGATCGGCCGTGAGTCCACCGACCGACAGGAGGTAGGCAGCGACTCCCACGGCGATGGCCAAGGCGATCCACCACGTCCAGCGCCATCGCGTATAGAGGAGCCCGCCGCCGATCAGACACAGCACGCCGACGGCGCCGAAAGCGGCGATGTCGGGGGGCGCGAGATCGGCGCGCGTCGAGAAGACGAGGATCGGCAGGAAGACGAGCGCGAGGGCCCCTTCTACGAGGAGCACCCACCCCCCGATCAGGAGGTACGTGGCTCGCGTCGACCTCGCCGGGGCGTGATCCGGCGGGGGCCGGGTCGCCCCGACCCCCGCCGACTGCGCTTGCGCGCTCACGCGGACCTACTCTCCGCGGCTAGCCAGCCGCAGCGGACGTCGTCAGATCCTGCCCGTTGTACCACTGCTTCGACAGCGAGCTGAGCGTCCCGTCGGCGTGCATGTCCTCCACGATCTGGCTGATCGCATCCGCGAGGCTGGTGTTGTCCGTCGGGTCGTTCTTGTCGAACGCGATGCTCAACGGCTCGAAGTAGAGCGGGTCGCCGAGGATCTTGACCGCGCCACCGTCGTCGATGAACGCCTGGATCGTCGGCACGGCGGTGATCGCCGCGTCGCAGCGCACGCCATCGCCGAGCGCCAGGTTGTCCAGCGCGTCGGTGTCAGTCTCGAAGGTGCTCAGATCGGCACCGCTCACCTGGAAGTCGAACTTCGGCGCCGTCGAGCCCAGCACGAGCGTCTGATTCACATAGTCCTGGTAGGTCGTGTCGACCCCGACGCAGACCTTCTTGCCCGTCAGATCGGCCGGGCCGGTGATCGAGGTGTTGTCCTTGTACACCGCGATGCCGGCGGGGGTGTAGTAGTACGCGGGCGTGAACGTGAAGAGATCCTCCCGGGGCACGGTGTCGGTCATCGATCCCACGCTGACATCCCACCGGTCGTTCCACGAGCCCGCCGTGATCACGGCCCATTTCTGGGCCTGGATGTCGGTCGTGACGCCGAGCCGGCTGGCGATCTCGTTCGCGACGTCGACATCGAAGCCGTTCCAGGTGCTGGTCTGCACGTCGTACCAAGACTGCGGCTTGTACTTCGGGTCGGTGGCGACACGGAGCGTGCCCGAGGAGCAGACGGTCGCCAGCGCATCACCGGTGGATGTGTCCGTGGACGCGCAGACGCCGGCGCCGGTCCCCCCCGACGGCGCCGCCGCCGAGGTGGTCGAGCTCCCGTTGGAACACGCCACGCCGACGATGGCGAGCACCGCGAGGCCGGCGAGCACCACCCGGGGTCGGAACTTGCTCATGTGAGATCCCTCCTTACGTGGGCCCGCCGTGATGCGAACCCGCACGATGCGCGGACTATAGGCCCACGCCGCGGCCCGGGCAACGCGGCAGATCCGGTCGCGTACGCGGGCCTCGCCTGCTTGTACGCTTCCTCGCGCCGGCCGGGATGGCGGAATTGGCAGACGCGCAGGACTCAAAATCCTGTGTCCGAAAGGGCGTGCGGGTTCGACCCCCGCTCCCGGCACCAACAAGCAGCCCTGAGGTTCCGTCAGTCGAGGGCGTCGAGCGCCGCACGGGCCACCACGAGGTCCTCGTAGGCCATCCCGACGGACTTGAACACGGTGATGTCCGATGGCTCGGTCCGCAGCACGGCGCCTCGAGCGAGGTCCGTGAGATCGGCTTGGATGTGGCTCGCGTCGATGGCGCCCTCGGCGATCGGGATCAAGAGATCCCCCGCCTCGGCCAACGCCTCGCGGCGTGTCTCGACCGCGACCTTGGCACGCCGGATCGCTTCGGTATCGAGCTCCCGGCGGTCCGGCAGCGACGCGCCGATCGCGTTGACGTGCGCCCCCTCGGCGAGGTCCTGCCCGCGGAAGACCGAGACCGCGGAGGTCGTGCAGGTGCAGACGAGATCGGCGGTCGCAACGTCGGCGGGCACGCCCGCCCTCGCCGCGAGCCCGAGCGCGTTCGCCGTCGTCACGAGCGCTTCCGCATGCGCGGCGGTCCGCGAGACTACGACGACTTCCTCGATCGGGCGGACCGCACACATCGCCTCGAGGTGAGATGCGGCCTGGACCCCGGCGCCGAACAGCACGAGTCGAGACGCGTCGGCTCGTGCCAGGAACGAGGTCGCGACGCCGCTGACCGCCCCGGTTCGGATCGCGGTGAGCTCGGTGCCGTCGATCACGGCCTCCGGGCGTTGCGTCTCGACGTCGAAGAGCACATACGCTGCCTGGACGAACGGCAACCCCTTCTGCGGGTTGAACTCCGAGAGGGTGACCAGCTTCACGCCAACCCCCGCGTCGCCGGCGGCGGGCATCGTCAGGAGCGTGCCGGCCGCGGTCGCCAGCGTCGTGCGCATCGGCGATGCGAGCGACGGGTCCTCGCGGGCGAAGGCCGTCCGGAGCGCGTCGATCGCCGCGGGCATCGACAGCGCGCGGCGCAGCGCCGCGGCGTCGACGACCCGCATCACGTCACCCGATCGCGGCCCGGAAACCGGCAGCGAGCTCGAGCAGCCCGTCCCGGTCGCCCTCGAGCAGTCTCGACATCAGCGCGGAGCCGACGATCGCGCCGTCCGCGAACGCACAGGCCGCTGCGGCGCTCGCCGGCGTCGCGATCCCGACGCCAACCAGCAGCGGTCGATCGGTGTACGGCCGCATCGACTCGACCACCTCGCGTGCCGTCTCTGCGAGCGACTCGCGAGCGCCGGTGACGCCGTAGGTCGCGACGCAGTAGACGAACCCGCGCGAGGCCGACCCGATCGCCGCGTACCGCTCGGGCGTCGTTCCAGGCGCCGCGAGCAACACGACGTCGATCTGGCGCGCATCGGCGAGCGACTCGAGCTCGGCCGCCTCGTCGATGGGTAGATCGGGGACGATCATGCCGGACACACCGGCCGCGGCGGCCTCCTCGCAGAACGCGGCGAGCCCGGGCCGCGTCACGATGTTGGCGTAGGTCATCACCGCGACCGGCACCTCGAGCGCCGCGTCGGCGATCATCGCGAGCACGTCTCGGGGATGTGTGCCGCGCTCGAGCGCCACGCGCGACGCCTCCTGGACCACACCGCCGTCCATGATCGGGTCCGAATGCGGGATCCCGACCTCGATCGCATCGGCGCCGGCGGCCGCAAGCGCGCCGAGCAGCGCGGCGTCGACCCCGGGGTAACCGCCCGTGACGTAGGGCACGAACGCCTTCTCGCCGCGGTCGCGGACCTCGCGGAGCCGCGTCTCCAGCACGGCCATCTACGTGGTCCCCAGCGCCGCGCGAACCGTATCCAGGTCCTTGTCGCCGCGACCTGACAGACACACGAGGATCCGCGAGCCGGCGGGCAGCTCGCGACGCGCCAGCCACCCGATCACGTGCGCGGGTTCGAGCGCGGGCAGGATGCCCTCCGTCCGCGCCAGGAGCTGGAACCCGGTGAGCGCCTCCTCATCGGTCGCGCTCACGTATCGAGCGAGCCCCGCGTCCTGCAGGTATGCGTGTTCCGGGCCGACCCCCGGATAGTCGAGCCCTGCGGAGATCGAATGGGTCTCGATCACCTGCCCGTCCGGATCCTGCAGGAGGTAGCTCAGCGCGCCGTGCAACACGCCCGGCTGGCCTTGCGTCAACGACGAGCAATGCCGCCCGAGCTCCATGCCGGTGCCGCCGGCTTCGACCCCGATCAGCTCGACCCCGGGCGCGCCGACGAAGGCGGTGAACATCCCGATCGCGTTGGACCCGCCGCCGACGCACGCGAGGACATACTGCGGATCCAGGCCGAGGCGCTCTGCGTACTGGACGCGCGCCTCGTCGCCGATGACGCGCTGTAGGTCGCGCACGAGCGCCGGGAAGGGGTGCGGCCCGACGACCGACCCGATCACGTAGTGGGTCGTGCGCACCGATCCCGCCCAATCGCGCATCGCCTCGTTGACCGCTTCCTTCAACGTCCGGGACCCCGCCGTCACGGGGCGCACCTCGGCGCCGAGGAGCTGCATCCGGGCGACGTTGGGCGCCTGCCGGTGCGTGTCCTCCTCCCCCATGTACACGACGCATGGGAATCCGAGCAGCGCGCAGGCCGTCGCGGTGGCCACCCCGTGCTGCCCGGCACCCGTCTCGGCGATGATGCGCTCCTTGCCGAGGCGCCGTGCGAGGAGCACCTGTCCCAGCGCGTTGTTGATCTTGTGCGCGCCGGTATGGGCCAGATCCTCGCGTTTGAGCCAGATCGTCTGCCCGAGTTCCTCGGACAGACGGGTCGCGTAGGTGATCGGGGTCGGCCTGCCGACGAAGTCGGCCAGGAGCCCGCCGAGCTCCCCGCGGAACGCCGGATCGTCGCGGAGCGCCTCCCACGCGGTCGCCAACTCGTCCAGCGCCGGGATCAAGATCTCCGGCGCGTACCGGCCTCCGTACGCTCCGAAGCGCCCTCGCGCATC
The DNA here is from genome assembly GCA_963794065.1 of uncultured Actinomycetes bacterium. GTDB lineage: Bacteria > Actinomycetota > UBA4738 > UBA4738 > HRBIN12 > AC-51. The sequence continues at coordinate 16,061 of CAWCDA010000013.1, forward strand.
GGGTCGCGGCGTCACGGCGATGCTCATACGGCCTCCCTCCCGTGGATCAGCTCACGGAGCACGGCGCCGGGATCACCCGCCCGCATCAGCGTCTCGCCCACCAGGATGGCAGACGCGCCGACCGCGACGGCGGCCGACACGTCTGCGCGGGTCCGGATACCGCTCTCCAGCACCCAGACCCGATCGGCATCGATCCGAGCGAGTCGCGCCAGCGCGGCGGGCACGTCGATCGCCAGCGATTCGAGGTCGCGGGCGTTCACACCCACCACTTCCGCGTCGGTCGCAAGGGCGCGGTCCAGGTCCTCGTCGGAGTGCGTCTCGACGAGCGGCTCCATCCCGAGCGAACGGGCGGCGCCGAGCATCTCGGCCAGCGTGCCCCCGGGCAGGCAGGAGGCGATCAACAGGACGCTGTCGGCCCCTGCGGCGCGCGCCTCCAGGATTTCGTCCGGGTCGACGAGGAAGTCCTTCCGCAAGACGGGGTGCTCCACCGCGGCCCGCACCGCGCGGAGGTCCTGCATCGAACCGCCGAAATGCGTCGGCTCTGTGAGCACCGAGATGACCGCTGCCCCGTTCGTGTCGTACTGGATCGCCTGCAACACCGGGTCGACGTCGGCCGCGATCGCCCCGGCGGAGGGCGACGCGCGTTTGACCTCGGCGATCACGGCGACGCCGTCTGTCTGTGCGTAGCCCCGCAGCGTCCACGCGAGGTCCCGAGCCGGCGGCGCCGCGGCCGCGGCATCGAGGAGCGAGGCGTGATCCAGCGGCCGTTCGGCCAGCGCACGCCGACGCGCCGTGACGAAGTCCGTCAGGAAACCCATGGGGCGGGCAGTCTATCGAGGCCTACGCGGCACCCCAGGCGAGGGCCTCGCCGAGATCGAGCGACCCGTCCAACGCCGCGCGACCCACGACCGCACCGACGGCGCCGGCCTCGCGCAACGCGGCGAGATCGGCCAACGAGCGCACACCGCCCGCGCCGATCGAGGGCACGCCGGACTGCGCAACGCGTCGAACGAGCTCCACGTCGGGGCCCGTCTCTCGCCCTACGCGCCCGACCGCCGTCACCAGGAACCCCGGCGCGCCGGCGGCCCGAAGCCACCCCAACGTTTCCATCAGGTCGAGGTCCACAACGTCGGTCCCCCGCGCGCGGATACGACCTTCGGAGACCTCGATCCCGAACAGCACCTCGCCCGGTCGCGCCCGGTCGATGATCTCGGCGACGTCCTGCTCCGCAGCCAACGCGGCGGAGGAGACCACCACCCGGGACGCCCCTGCGTCCAGGAACGCGCCGACCTCAGCCCAGGAGCGCACGCCGCCGCCTGCCTGGACCCGTGCCCTCGGCAGCGCCGCGATCGACCGCACGAGTTCGAGGTTGGTCGCCACGTCGCCAAACGCGAGGTCCATATCGACCACGTGCAGCCATCGGGCACCCGAGGCGAGGAACGCGCTCGCGGCCGCCGCCGGATCGCCGCGGAACGCATCGACCGCCACCGGCCCCGCGGGCGTGTAAAGGCCGAGCCCGCCCGCAGTCAGATCGATCGCGGGCAGGAGCGCGAAGGGCATCCGCGAACGATACCGGGCGTCAGACCGTCTCGTGCTCGAGCCGGGCCGCGGAGGGCCCGAGCAGGTGCCGCAACTCATCGAGCAGCGAGCCCTGCCCATTCACGGTGAAGGCGCCCAACGACAAGGGCTGGACCCCCTGAGAGGAGAGGAAGCGAAGACGCACCGGCACCTCGCCCGGCGAGCCCTCGAGCAGGGTCTTGAGCTTGTTGAGCACCCCCGGCGAGCAGACGGCGGCGGGCAGGTCCACCACCAGCACGCCGGGCCCCGTCGTGCCGGCCGCGAGCGTGGGCTCGCGCATCTCGGTGGCACGGATCTGCAGCTCCCGGCCGCGGCGATCGATCCGACCGGTGACGAGAACGATCCGGTCCATCTCGAACAGCTCGGGGACGGCTTCGAACACGCTGGGGAACGCCACGACCTCGACGCCGCCGGTGAGACTCTCGAGACGGAACTGCGCGTAGGGCTCCCCGCGCTTCGTGAACTTGCGCGCGAGCTGGCCGATGATCCCGCTCAGGACCACGAGCTCGCCGTCGTCGCGGTTCTCCAGGTCGGTGATCTGACACGTCGACTGCGCCTTCAGTTTATCCTCGACCCCTAGGAGCGGGTGGTCGGTCACGAACTGCCCGAGCATCTCCTTCTCCTTGGAGAGCAGGAGTCGCTTGTCCAACTCCTCGCCGACCAGCACCGACTCGTCGATCTCGACGACGCCCTCCTCCCCGCCGAACAGCGAGAACTGCCCCGCCGCCTCGGCCTTGCGCTCGGCGAGGATCGGCGCCGACACCCGCTCGAAGGCGGGCTGCTCGCCGACCTGTTGCAACATGCCGCCCCGGGTGTACCCGAGCGACTCGAAGGCCCCCGCGAAGATGAGGGACTCCAACACTCGCTTGGTGAGCGAGGTGGGCTCCACCCGCCGGCAGAAGTCGGCGAACGACGTGAAGGCTCCCCCGGATGCCCGGGCCTCCAGGATGCCCGCCACCACGCCGCCGCCCACGTTGCGGACCGCCGACAGCCCGTATCGGATCGCGCGACGATCGCCGGGCGCCGGCGCGAAGTCCATGTCGGACTCGTTGACGTCGGGTGGCAGGACCTCGATGTCCATCCCCCGACACGCGTACAGGTAGTAGGGCTTGCGATCCTTGTCGTCCTTGACCGACGTGAGGATCGCGGCCATGTACTCGACCGGGTGGTGGGCCATGAGATACGCGGTCTGATAGGCGACGTACCCATAGGCGCAAGCGTGCGAGGCGTTGAAGCCGTAGTCGGCGAACGGCTCCACGTACTCGAAGATGCCCTCGGCGGCCCGTTGGTCGCGACCCAGCGCCACGGCGCCGCGCACGAATTTCTCGCGCTCGGCTGCCACCTTCTCGCGGATCTTCTTGCCCATGACCTTGCGGAGCGTGTCGGCCTCGCCCATCGTGAACCCGGCCATCACGACCGCGGTCTGCATGACCTGCTCCTGGTAGACGATGATGCCGTAAGTGTCCTTGAGCACCGGCTCCAGGTCGGGGTGTGGGTAGGTGACCTTCTTGCGGCCATGCTTGCGCTCTGCGTACTCGGTGTGCTGTCCCATCGACAGCAGCCCAGGCCGGTACAACGCGACGCACGCCATCAGGTCCTCGAACCGGTCCGGTTCGAGCAACTTGATCAGGTTCTTGACCCCGGGCGACTCCATCTGGAAGACGCCGATCGTGTCGCCGCGACGCAGCATCGCGTACGTGTCGGCATCATCGAGGGGCACGTGGTCGATGTCGAGGTCGACACCGCGGTTGTGCAGGTGCCGCAGGGTCTCGGTGATCACAGAGAGGTTCCGCAGGCCGAGGAAGTCCATCTTGAGCAGCCCGAGCTGCGCGACGCCGTTCATGTCGAACTGCGTCACCATCTTCTTCGCGTCGTCGCGGGAGTCCTTGGTCAGCTTTAGCGGGAGGTACTCGACGAGGGGACGGTCGCCGATCACCACGCCCGCGGCGTGCACGGAGTCCTCTCGCCGCAGGCCTTCGAGCGCACGGGCCGTATCGATGATCTCCTTGGCTTCCGGTTGCCGCTCGTAGGCCTCGCGGAGTTCGGGGCTGGTCTGCAGCGCGGAGTCGATCGGCTCGTCGCGGCCCATGATCGCGGGCGGGTACATCTTGCAGAGCTCGTCTCCGACGCGGGGCGGGAACCCGAGCACGCGCGCCGCGTCGCGGATCCCCTGCTTGCCCTTGATCGTCTGGAACGTGACGATCTGCGCCACGTGATCCACCCCGTACTTCTCGGTCGCGTAGCGGATCACCTCGTCGCGTCGCCGCTCGTCGAAGTCCATATCGATGTCCGGCATCTCGATGCGGTCGGGGTTGAGGAAGCGTTCGAACAACAGGCCGTAGCGCAGCGGATCGAGGTCGGTGATCCGAAGGGCGTAGGACACGACCGAGCCCGCCGCCGACCCTCGCCCCGGTCCGACGCGGATGCCCTGCTCTCGCGCGAACCGGATCAGGTCCCAGACGATCAGGAAGTATCCGGAGAACCCCATCTTCGAGATGATCGACAGCTCGTGATCGATCCGCTCGGTCACCTCCGTCGGCAGCGGTGCCCCGTACCGATCGTTCGCGCCGAGATCGACGAGCTCGCGCAGATAGCTGTCCAGCGGCTCGCCTGCCGGCGTCTCGAAGCGCGGCAGCCGGTACTCGGTCACACCCTCGACGAGCACGCGTTCCAGCTCGGGCAGCAGCTCGATGCGATCGGCGATCTCCAGCGTCATGTCGCAGGCCTCGGGCAGCTCGGCGAACACCGCGCGCATCTCGGCGGCGCTCTTGAGGTAGAAATCCTCGGAGTCGAACTTGAGACGCTTCGGGTCCGACTGCAGCTTCTGCTGTTGGATGCACAGCAGCACGTCGTGCGGCTTGGCGTCGTCTGGCCGCGTGTAGTGCAGGTCGTTGGTCGCCACCACCGGCACGCCGATGTCGCGCGCCAGCTCGACCTGCTTGGCCAGGATCGCCCGTTGATCGGCGAGACCGTGATCCTGCATCTCGATGAAGTAACCGTCGGTTCCGAAGATGTCGCGGTACTCGCCCGCGGCGGCCAGCGCTCGGGCCTGCTGGCCGGCCAGCAGCTGGACCCCGATCTCGGAGGACAGACAGCCCGACAGGCAGATGATGCCCTCGGCGTGCTCGGCCAGGAGCTGTTTGTCCATGCGGGGCCGGTGGTAGAAGCCCTCGAGATACGCACGCGAGACGAGCTTCAGCAGGTTTCGATAGCCGGCCTCGTTTCGCGCCAGAAGCGTCAGGTGGTAGTACTTCTCCTCGCTCTCACCGGGGTTGCGATCGAACCGCGAGCCCGGCGCCACGTAGGCCTCGACCCCGATGATGGGCTTCACGCCCGCCGCGCGAGCCGCGGCGTAGAACTTCAGCGTGCCGAACATCGCGCCGTGATCGGTCATCGCCAAGGCGGACATCCCGTGGGCAAGCGCCTCGGTGAAGATCGTCGGGGCGGTCGGGTTGGACTTCGGCGCCTCGATGCGCGCTGCGCCGTCCAGCAGCGAATACTCCGTGTGCGTGTGGAGGTGAACGAAGCCCGGCTCTGTCATCTTCGCTGGTCGCGGCCCTTCCGGCGATGTTTTCCACAGGTCGAGGAGGTCTGTGGACAACTTACACGCGTGTGATTCGGTGGGACCCGAACCTACGTCCAGGTCATCGAGGCGTCAAGGGCGCAGGTCGGCGCGGGCGTGCCGAAGCGCGTCGGCCAGATCGGGTGGAAGCGGCTCCTCGACCTCGAGCCGCTCCCCCGTGATCGGATGGGCGAAGGACACCCGCCACGAGTGCAGGAACGGACGACGGAGACCGAGACGCCGGGCCTCGTCGCCACCTCCCCCGTAGTTCCGATCGCCCACGATCGGATGGCCGATCGCCTGCAGATGCACGCGGATCTGGTGCGTGCGACCGGTGCGCGGCGCGGCTTCGAGCAGCGCCGTGCGCGGCAAGCGCTCCCGGACCACGAAGGCGGTCGCCGCGGCTCGCCCCTCCACCCGATCGACGATGATCCGGGCCGCTCGGCGACCAAGCGGAGCCTCCACACTGAACACCTCGTGCTCCGGCGCGCCGCGCACGAGCGCGAGGTAGCGTCGATCCACGTCGTGGCGTTTCAGCTGCGCCCGCAGACCGGCGAAGGCGGCGTCGCTGCTGGCGACGATCATCAAACCGCTCGTGCCGACATCGAGGCGATGGACGATTCCCGGTCGATCTTCGCCGCCCGCGGGCGCGAGCGGGACGCCCATCCCGAGCAACCGATTCACGAGGGTGCCCTCCCGATGCGTCGCCGTCGGGTGCGTCACGACACCGGTCGGCTTGGCGACGACCGCGAGATGCTCGTCCCGGTACCGCACCGGGACCTTCCGCGGATCGGGCGCAAGCGTGCGGTCGACCACCAGATCCACGAGCAACTCCTCGTCGCCGAGCAATCGGAAGGACTTCGCGCGCACGACCCCGTCGACCGTCACGTGACCCTGGGCGATCGCGCGCTGCACGTCGGCCCTGGGCACACCCGTGAGCGTGGTCACGACGACGTCGAGACGCCCGGGCGCCGCCGCGTATCGCTCAGGCATCGGTCGCCGCTTCGGGGGCGCTACGCCCCTCCCGGAACGACTGCACCGCCAGGAGCACCGCCCCCGAGACCACGGCGGCGTCGGCCAGATTGAACACCGGCCACACGTGCGGATCGATGAAGTCGATCACCCGGCCCGACAAGCCCGGGCCGCGCAGGATCCGATCGAGCAGATTGCCGAACGCCCCGCCGAGGATGAGACCGAGCGCGACGGCGTGCAGCGTCGGCCGCACCCGGAACGCGGTGAGCGCGATCGCGACGCACACGATGATCGCCGCGACCGCGAACACGAGGGGGGCGCGATCCCCGAAGCTGAACGCTCCCCCGCTGTTGGTCGTGAACCGCAGGGTGAGCACGCCCGAGATCACCTCGCGCGGATGGATCGCGAACGAGTGCTCGGCCCACGTCTTCGAGACCCGATCGAACAGGATCACGACCCCGGCGGTGCAGAAGACGAGGAGGCCGCCGCGTCGACGAGCCGGGTCCACCGTCAGCGGCGCGACTGCGCCTGTGCATCCTTGATGCACAGATCTACGTACGGCAGGGCCTTGATGCGCGCCTTCTCGATCGGCTTGCCGCACCGTTCGCAGATCCCGTAGGTGCCGATGTCGATCCGCTTCAACGCCCGGTCGATCTTCTGCAGCAGATCGCGGACGTTCTGCTCGATCGAGAGCTCCTTTTCGCGCTCGAACGTGGCCGTGCCCGCATCCGCGGACTCGTCGTCCACCCCGACGTCGCCGGACAGATCCGACTGGGTTGTGGCGAAGGTCTGATCCTCGATCGTGGTGAGTTGCTCGCTGAGCTCCGTGCGCTCGGCACGGAGGCGAGCCTCGAACTCGTCGATCTCTTTCTTCGTCAGCTTGGCGACTGCCATGGCGGCGAAGGATAACAGGACGGCCCTCTGACCTGTCCCGATGCGGTCTCCAGCACCCGTGGCTCCGGCGCGATTACCGCGACGCTCACGGGTGCGCGAGAGGGCCAGCCCGAGGTGCCCCGCAAGGAGTCTCCTCGAGTCGGCGCCGCGGTGACCCGACCTGGGGAGACGCCCGGTGACCGTCACCGTGCCTGCGTGTAGCATGCTCGGCATCGGCGTGGACGGGAACGCGTCGTCGAGGTCAACGCGACACGAGCGAGCCGGGACGGTGGGAGCCGGTGTCACGCCCTCGCACGACATCCTCCCCGAGCCCCTGCCCGAACCGGTCGCGGATGGCCCGCGAGCGCGGTAGGCGCAGGCGGGTGTCGCCCGTGAGCGCGACGAGGTCGCGGGGTGCAGAACCCCAAGACCGGTGAGCGGCCGCGGCTGTGCGCGCGGCAAGCGAGGTGGTACCGCGGGGCTCCCTGCCTCGTCCTCGCACCACGAGGACGACGGCGCACGGGAGGCCCCATGACGAGCTACGAACCGGTCGATCCAAAGGTGTCCTTCCCCGCGCTCGAGGAATCGATCCTTGCGTGGTGGACCGAGGCGGACATCTTCGCCCGGTCGCTCGCGGCGCGAGCCGACGCGCCCGCGTGGTTCTTCTATGAGGGCCCGCCGACGGCCAACGGCAAGCCGGGCATCCACCACGTGGAAGCACGCACCTTCAAGGACGCCTACCCGCGCTACAAGACGATGACCGGACACCTCGTGCGGCGAAAGGGCGGGTGGGACTGCCACGGCTTGCCGGTCGAGCTCGAGGTGGAGAAGGAGATCGGCACCACCGGCAAGCGTGACATCGAGGCGTTCGGCGTTGCGGCGTTCAAC
>CAWCDA010000014.1:0-8677 GCA_963794065.1 uncultured Actinomycetes bacterium
GCTGGGAGGACTGTTGACCGCGTGCAGAACGCAGGAGTAGCTTCACCAAGCTGGTCGCCGCCGAGAACCAGTGTGAGGTAACCAAACGAGAACGCTGGGAGGGGATTACATGAAGCGACTAGTTGCGCTTGCCGCAGCTGTTGGGATGACATGGCTGGGGGTCGCGATCAGTCCATCAGCACAAGCGGTCGTTCCGGGAGTCAACGGGCGGATCTTGTTCACGCGGGCGATCTGTTTCTCCGATGCGCGTCCGTGCTGGGAGATCCTCGCCGCAGATCCGGACGGCACTCATGAGACGCTGCTCGCGGGGCCGTATCGACGGAAGGTTTGGGACGACCATTTCATCGCCAACTGGTCTCCAGATGGCACGACCGCCATCTTCATGGCCAAGCTCGGGCGGAAACAGGCGATCTGGAGGTGGACGCCGACGGTACCGGGCTTCACATGATCTGGACCCCGCCGAACCGCAGAAGTGGGATCGACGACGGACCGGCATTCACCCCTGATGGCAGATACATCATCTTCACGCGCTGCTGCCCGCAGCCCACTAGCTACGGCCTGTGGAGGATCAATGCCGACGGTAGCCGCCTGAGGCCTTTGACGAGGGAAGTGGCGGGGGGACCCAAGGTGGATCGCCCATCCGACAACCTGCCTCAGGTCTCGCCCGACGGGACGCGGATCGCCTACCACCGGAACGTCGTGTCCTGCTCCGACCCCAGCGACTGCGGGAATCGGATCGTCACGGTGAACATCCACGGCGGCAACAGGGTCCAGTTGACGGATCCGTCCATCGACGCCCAGATCCCGAACTGGTCCCCGGACTCCAAGCGGATCGTGTTCGAGATGTACCCCCCCGATGGCGGTGCCGAGGTTGGCATCGTCAATGCTGACGGCACCGGCCTCACCCAGCTCACGTTCGGCCACGAGGACACCTTCAGCTTCGCGCCGAGCTTCTCGCCGGACGGAACGAAGATCATCTTCTCCCGCTTTCCCTCGACGCGTGGTGGCGTCGACCTGTTCACGATGAATCCCGACGGCAGCGGGGTTGCGAAGGCCACAACAACCGCCTCGGTCGAGCTTTGGCCCCAGTGGGCTATCGCGTCTTGAGCGGTGGGCGAATCCCCGGATCTCTGCGAGAACGGTCGATCTATCGTGCGCCGGAAGATCTCAACGCGATGTCGAATCGAGTTGCCCCCGTTCGTTGATAGAGGTGGAGGCTGCTTCCGGGACCGAGCCACTCGTCGCTTGGGACACTGCCCTGATGGAAGGTTCAACAAGGGCTATCGGCCATCGCGTTCTCGTCATCGGGATGGCTGGGTCCGGGAAGAGCACGTTCTCGCGAGCGCTATCAACGAAGACCGGTTTGCCGGTGATCCACCTCGACCTGTACCAGTGGAAGCCGGGTTGGGTCAGGCCGTCGAAGGAGGAGTGGCGAGAGACGCTACGTCGCGTGCTTGCTGGTGACGCCTGGATCGCAGACGGCAACGACCTCGACACGCTCGAACTTCAGCTCGCACGGGCGGACACCGTGGTGCTTCTTGAAACACCCTGGTGGACGTGCGCCTCCAGGGCGTTCCGGCGAGGGCTGACGAAGCCGGTCGGCGAGATGCCCGAAGGTTGCGAAGACTCAGCATGGCGACGTTTGCGAGACGAATGGGGATTGGTGGGCATCATCTTGCGCCACCGCGGGTCCGAGGCCGAACGCGGTCGCGCTCTCGTCGCGAGCCACGGGCGACATGCAGCTGCGTATGTGCTCGGTTCAAAGCAAGCAGCCCAGAGCGTTTCTCGACGGCCTGGGCGGCGACTGATGACGACAGGCGGATGCGGAGACCGTTTGTGACCGGGCCCCTCAGGTCATAGCATCGGGCGGGTGAGCGACGAGCCGGTCCGCGTCGAGCTAAGCGACGGGTTGCAGGGTGCCAAACTCTTCGGCGAGCTCGACCTCGCCGTCTACGAGAAGCTCTGTGCCGAACTGACCCCGCTGTTCGAAAGCACCGGCGACCTGCGGCTCGATCTGTCCGAGGTCGAGTTCCTGGACAGCAGCGGGATCCGACTCTTCGTCCGGCTGCAACAGTCCCGACAGGGCCAGGGGGCCGTCGTCCTGGACGCCCCGCAACCGCACGTCGCCCGGGTGCTGGCCGTCGCGGGGGTCTCGGAGCTCGGGATCCGCGTGGAGAACCATGGCTGACGGACTGGATGTGGTTATCCCGGCCGATAGCGCCGAGCTGAGCGAGCTCCGCCGTCGGGTCGACGCCTGGGCCGGTCCCTATCTGCCGCCGGCGGCGGTGCAGGACCTCAAGCTCGCGATCACGGAAGCGTGCGCCAACGCGGTTCAACACAGTGGCACGAGCGAGATCCGCGTGTCGGTGCGGCTCGTCGACGACTGCGTCGAGGTGATCGTGGAGGACGACGGCGTCTACTTGGTCCGCCGCTACGGCATCGACGACGACGAGCAGACGCATCGTGGCCTGGCACTGATGGCCGCCATGGTGGACGACCTGACCCTCCGACCCGGCACGGAGTCCAGCGCAGGTACCACGGTGCGCATGCGCAAGTGCCAGACCTGATCGAACGCAGCGCGCTCCGATCGCCCGATAGGCCGTAGTCCCCCGAACGCGTCACGCGTCACACATGACGAGATGGATCCCTATGCCCTGCCGCGAGCGATCACGGCCGTCTGAAGGAGGATGACGTGGTGAATCGACCGATCGTCCCCGGGATGCTGCTTGCCCTCGTGTTTCTGGCCTCGTGCACCGGAGCCGCCGCCGTCGACCAGCCATCGAGCGAACGAGATCCAGGAGCGAGCGAACGCATCGTGTTCACGCAGGGCTCACCGGATGGCGGCCCCGCGAACCTCATGCTGGCAGATCCCGACGGGAACCATGTTCAACAGGTGTCGCTGGCCGACCCACCCGAGCTCTTCTCGTTTCCCGTGTGGTCCCCGGACGGGACCAAGATCCTGATAAGTCACACGTTTCGGCTCGACAGATCGGGCGAATGCTGTCTCCCGTTCCGCCCGGCGATCGTGAACCCGGATGGGTCGGGTTTCAGACTCCTCGCGATGACCTATGCGCCATTCGACATGGACTGCTCGGTCTGGACGCCCGATCAGACGAGGATCCTGTGCGGCTTCGGCGGCAACAAGCCGGGGATCTTCAGCGTCAACGAGGCTGACGGCGGCGATCCGATCCGGCTCACGACCAATCCCTACGGAACGACCGACGAGGGCGCGAAGGAACTCCCGACCGGCATGTCTCCGAATGGGGACCGGTTCCTCTTCATACGATTCAAGCCCGGGGCAACCGATCACGCGCTCCAGTCCGCGCTGTTCGTCGAGAACATCGACGGCTCAGGCCTTCGCCAGATCACGCCGTTCGGCTTCATCTACCCGCACGACGACCAGGCATGGGCATCGTGGTCGCCCGACGGGCGAAGGATCGCTTCGACCACCGCGAATGGTCAGCTATTCACAGTCAGGCCGGATGGCTCGGGACTATCCAAGATCCACCTCCGGACGGGGACCTCGCGGTATTTCGCGTTCGATCCGAGCTGGTCGCCGGACGGGACCCGACTCGTGTTCGCGATGTACACCGACGACACCGTGCACACCGATGGCAACGTGTCCGCCGTCGCCGCTGAGAACCTCTACACGGCCGATCCTGACGGTAGCGACTTGATCCAGATCACGGACGACGCAGACATCGAGCATTCCCCGAACTGGGGTGCGAGCGTCCCAGCTCCCTAGGTACGAGTTCCCGCTCTCACACCCATGCAGCAAACGCCGGGCGCATCACCACACGCCCTGGATGCGGCTGCAGCTGGTGACCGACGGCTGGGCGGTCGGGTTGCCCGTCGTGGCGTCGACCGCGGCCTGCGGCCGGCATGAGGCGTCGAAGGTCGCTACGGTTCGCGCGCCGTTGTGTACCGGCTCGATCCAATAGACGAGGCGCCCGTCGTAAAGCAGCGACACGGTCTGGGCGGCAAAAGGCTCGCGGCTCGACCTCTGATAGACGAAGACCGCCGATGTGTCGGCGGGCGCGATGCCGAACACGAGATCCATGCCCTGGCCCTCCTTCGAGAGCTGGACCGTACCGGCAGATAAAGGCCCCGACGACGCCGCGACTTCCCCGAGGACAGCTCCTCGTTCGTCGACGAGCGTCAGCGCTCCCTCATGCTCCTCGAGCGTCCACCCGACGGGTTCGTCCGGCAGGCTCCGGGCCACGACGCCGTCGGCGGGCACCCCGGTGGCACAGACCGACCGGTACTCACAGTCCATGCCGGGCGAGAAGCGAACCGCGGCCAGGACATCGCCCGAAGCGTCCCTCGTCGCCACGATGCCCGTTCGGATGCCGTCGAGCGGAGCGACGAAGGCCGCGACATCGCGGTTGGCGGCGAGCGGGATCAGCGGGACGGACACTGCCGGGCCCCCCGCATCGATCGTGACTCGAGTCCCCCCGATTGGCACGCCCCCGAGGACGAACGTGTCGCCCCGGTCGAGATAGTCCGTGACGACAACATCCGTGGGCCCACCGAGCCCGCTGAACCCGGTACCGCCGGTGGTAGTGCCGCCGCTTACGGCGATATCGAACCCGTCTCCGCAACTCGGATTCTCCGCCGCCGTCCAGTCCCTTCCGTCGAACGAACCGCTCGCAACGACGACGTACGCGTCGAAGGGCTGCGTGAAGCAGTACCCGAAACCGTCGAGGCCAACGGCGGCGCTGCTGGGATCGAACGCGAGTGTGCCGAAGGTGCGACGGAGCAGATCGCGGTCGGCCGTCGTCGTCGAGGGGCCGATGGCCACGGCAGCCCGGTAGCTGCGGCCCTCGGTCGTCCAGGCCGCGTGCAGATGGGTCGACCCGCAGTCGAGCGACCCAGCGGGACTCTCGCGGAGATCCGGCGGCCAGGATGCCGCTGTCCGTGCGATCAACGGATCGATGACGAGCAGGACACCGTCGGCAGGCATGCCGGTGCACGGGTCGGGGCCGGTCAAGGCGGGTGCGAAGTTCGACAACGCGACCTTTGCACCTCCCTGATGGTCGTCGAGGCTGCTCAGGTACCAGCCGGAGGGCACCGGGATCCGGATCCCGCCGAGGTCGGTCGTCCCGAGGTCGGGCGCGGGCCCCACTTCGAACGGTGCGATCGTGCTTGGCGTGGGCGAGACACCGGGGACACGCTGGTTCGGGTCGTCGCCGAGCGCGAGGATCGCGACGGCGATCGCGACCACCATGACGACGCCGAGCGTAGCGCTCAGGACCATCCCCGCTTGGCGCCGTCGCACGCGCCGCACGAGTCGCTCGGGCGTCGCGACCGGGCCCACCAGGTCGGATTCGTGACGCTGGAACATCTCCCGAAGGTCACGGTCGAGGTCGCTCATGCGTCGTCCCTCCGGATGTGTTGACGAAGCGTCGACATCGCTCGAACGACGAGCTGGTTCAACGCGCGCGTGGAGCACCCCATCACCTCGGCCGCTTCCCGCTCGGACAGATCCTCGTAGTACCGCAGGACGACGGCGGCCCGCTGACGCTCAGGCAACAGCGCGAGCGCGTGCCAGAGCTCGTCGCCGCTCGCGTCGTGCGGCTCCACGATCGGGACGATCCGCGGCTGGCGCCGGATCCATTCGCGCTCGACCCGCCGGTGTCTGAGCTGCGACATGAAGAGGTTGATGATCGTCGTCCGGAGATAGGCCGGGAGGTTGTCCGGCGTTCGGAGGTGCTGCAGCCTGGCCGCGACCCGCACGAATGCCTCCTGCACGAGATCCTCCGCCGCCTCGCGCTCTCCCGTCAGGAAGTAGGCAAGACGGAGGGCGGCGGGCGCGGTCTGCTCGTAGAGCACCTCCAGCGGGCGCGCCCGGCCGGTCGTCGAGTAGTCCGTCTCCACCGCACCCCAACCTTCGTCTCTGCCATCGAGACGCACAACCCGGCCGGTCGACTACGGCGACCCGCCGTAGTCGACCGGCGGTCCGGGGCGTCTGGAAGGGCATCAATGACCTCGAGAAGGGTGACGACATGCTCCGGTCCACTCGTGTGATCTCGCTCCTCACCGCCGTGCTGACGCTCGGCCTCATCGCGTCGGGGACTCCGGCTGGCGCGACGGCGCCCGGTGGAAACGGTCCGATCGCCTACACGGCGCTGCGTCATCACTGGGACGAATGGCAGCTCCGGACCCTCCAGCCCGACGGCAGTGTAGACTCGCCGGTCGCCCACACCGATAGCGGCGACGGGACGTTCCGTTGGGGTCCGACGTGGTCGCCCGGCGGTGCGCTCCTCGCCTGGACGGAGGGGACGTACTCCCACCCCGACCGACGGATCGTGGTGCGGGACGTGGCCGGCGGAACGGTCTCGACACTCGTGGCGGTGGGGTCCCTATCGGGTACGGCGGAATCGGTCATGGACCCCGCGTTCTCGCCGGACGGGAGCACGGTGGCGTTCTGCGCCGCCTTTGCGCACGCACCCACGTATCGGTTGTTCACGATCGGCGTCGACGGCAGCGACTTCACGAAGATCTCGGGTCACCGCCTCGCGTGTTTCCCCGACTGGGCATCGACCGATCGGATCGCGTTCACGTCGGGCACGGGGTCGACGATCTCAACGATGGATCCCGACGGTTCGAACGTGCAGCGGGTGACCCGCGTGCCGTTCGGCTCCAACATCCACGTGACGCCGGTGGCGTCGTGGTCACCCGACGGCAGCCATCTCGCATTCGCCACGCAGAACGGGCGGGACCGAAGCGACGTGTGGGTGATCGGTGCCGACGGCGACGGGTTGACTCGGCTGACCGCCACGGGTCGCACGTGGGAGACGAACGCGATCTTCTCCCCCGACGGCACGACGATCGCGTTCAGTCGAACGGTCGGCCCCGACTACGCATCGCTCGACGATCTCTGGACGGTCGACGCGACGGGGGCCGGCGCTCCCGTGCGGATCACCGACACGCCGAGGATCGACGAGCTGGCGGGCTCCTGGCAGGCGACCTGAGCTTCGCGATTGGACTCAGCGCGCTCGGATCACAAGCACCGCGACGTCGTCGTAGCGCTCCCTGCCGAGGCCCTGGATGAACACACGGATCTGATCGCGGATCTCCGCGGCCGATCCGAAGGACCGTCCCCGGAGCGACTCGAGCAGCGCCTGTGGCTCCTCCCCCGAAGCCTCCAGCTTGTCGATCACGCCATCGGTGAACACGACGATGGCCTGGCCGCTGCGCAGGTCTACGTCCGCGTTCTTGATCTGCACGTCCGGGATGACGCCGAGCAGCGTCCCGTGCTCGCCCACGCGCCGCGTGTCGCCATCCGCATCCAGGAGCTGTGGCAAGGGATGTCCGGCCGAGGCGATCGTGACGCGGGCACCATCGTTGTTGGGCTCGATGTAGAGCAACGCCGCGGTGAGGAACCGTCCGTCCAGCGTCTCCCGGAGCATCGCGCGGTTGAGCACCTCCAGCGCCTCGCTCGGCTGCTCGGTGTCGGCGACCGCCCGCAGCGTGTGGCGCGCCATCCCCGTGAGGTTCGCGGCCGCCACGCCCTTACCGCAGACATCGCCGACGACCGCTGCCCATCGGCCCTCGGTGGTCTCGAAGACGTCGTAGAAATCCCCGCAGATCAGGCGGCCACGCTCGGACGGAAGGAACAGCGCCGCGATCTCGACGCCGGGCACCTCCGGCAGGGTCGGGGGCATAAGGCCCTCCTGCAGAGTCTGCGCGACGAAGTCACGCTCCTGGTACAGCCCCGCGTTCTCGATCGCTCTGGCCATGCGCCGCACGACCTCGACGGCAAACCCGAGATCGCCCCCGGCGGGGTCGGGGCGCGCGACGATCAGCGCCCCGACGACGACGCCGGCGATCCCTAGCGGGAAGATGATCGTGGCGTCGGGCGCCGTTACGTCCTCCGGGACGCGGAGGTAGGGCAGCCCGAAGAGCCGAGCCGGATCCAGCACATCGTCGAGCCTCGCGCGGGCCTCGGCCGATCGCGCGCCGATCTCGGCGAGCACCTCGGTGCCGCGATCACTGAATCGCACGAGGCTCACGTCCTCGCCGAGATGCTGGGTCGCGAGCCGCATCACGGTGGCGATCGTGTCGTCCAGCTCCAGCGACGTGGCGAGGGCCTGGGACGCGGCGGCGAGTGCGTCGAGGCGGGCTCGGGCGACCAACGCCCGTTCGCGCGATCGGGCGCGATCGATCGCCTGCGCGCACTGCTCGCCGATCGAGCTCAACAGCGCCAGGTCTTCGTCGCCGAAATCGGTGCCCGGCGGGTAGGACGCGGAGAACGCGCCCAGCACCTCTGCCCCGAGGAGCAAGGGCACGCAGACGAGCGCGTGATCGCGCTGCTCTCCCCTGCCGGCGAGACTCGGATAGCGGCGATCGCGCTCCGCCGTGGTCGAGACGACCACCGGCCGGACATCGCGGATCGCCTCGGCCATCGGGATCTCGTCGTCGAGGGCGAACTCGTGCCAGTAGCGGTGGTCGTCGGGCTCGTAGCCGGCGAGCCCGCGCACCGTGACACGGTCTCCCTCCTCCATGAGGCCGACGGTCGCCGCGCCCGCGCCCGCCGGTCGGATGCCCTCGTCGAGCATCGCCTCGATCACATCGTCCAGTGTCGAGGCGCGTCCGAACGCGGCGGTCGCGTTGGTCAGCACCTCGTTGCGACGGGCTTCTTCGACCGCGAGCTGCCTCGCCTGGGCTGTCGACA
>CAWCDA010000015.1:0-75695 GCA_963794065.1 uncultured Actinomycetes bacterium
ACCGCCGCCGTTCGTCGCCGCCGCCGCCGCCGTCGCCGCCGCCGCCGTTCGTCGCCGCCGTCGCCGCCGGTCGCCGCCGTTCGCCGCCGCCGCCGCCGCGCGGCTGCTGCTGTCGTCGCCCGCTGGCGCCGTTGCCCATGCACTTGTGTTCACCGGCCATGGCTGCATGGGCACGACACCTTCGTGAAGAAGGGTTACGCCCGCGCCGCGGGGTATTCATGGGAGGCGACCGCGCGCGCTACCCTCGACGCCTACCGCGACGCCGTCGCGGCCACTCGCCCATGAAGATCTCGCTGATCGCCACCGTCTTGAACGCCGAGGAGCACGTCGGCGAGTTCCTGGCGTCGATCGCCGCGCAGACGCGCACGCCCGACGAGATCGTGATCGTCGACGGCGGTTCCACGGACGGCACGGTGGCGGCGCTGCGCGCCGCGGACGGCCTCACCCTGCTCGAGGAACCTGGCGCCAACATCTCGCGCGGCCGCAACACCGCGATCGCGCACGCCGCGCACGAAACGATCGCCGTGGCGGACGCCGACTGCGCCTACGGACCCGGCTGGCTCGCGGCGCTCGTCGCCCCGCTCGAGGACGGCGCCGATGTGTCGATGGGCTGGACCGAGCCGATCGTGGACTCGTTGCTCGCGGCGTGCGTGTCCTCCCTGGGCCTGCCGCTGTCCCCCGACGAGGTCGACGTCGCGACGTTCATGCCGAGCGCGCGCAGCCTGGCCTTCCGGCGGGAGGCGATCGATGCGGTCGGCGGCTACCCGGAGTGGCTCGCGATCGGCGAAGACATGTGGGTCGACCACCGCTGGCGAGAGCGGTCCTTCGACCTGCGGTTCGCCCCCGAAGCCGTCGCGGCATGGCGACCACGCGCGTCGTTGGGGGCCATCTGGACGCAGTACGTGCGGTACGCGCGGGGCGATGGGCAGGCCGGCTTGTACCCCGAGCGGCACGCGCTCCGCTTCGCCGTCTACGGGGGGTTGCTGGTCGCGCTGACCACTCGCCGCCGATGGCCGACGCTGTTGGCGGCAGGCGGCGCCGTCGTCTACGCGCGCACGCCGGTGCGTCGCGCGCGCGCCCGGACGACCTCACCGCGCGATCGCGCGCTCGCGACGATCGCGACACCGGCGCTCCTCGCCCTGACCGACCTCGCGAAGATGACCGGCTACGCCCTCGGCCTGGCCGACCGCCTCACGGGCCGCGTTCAACCCCCGTAGACGTAGAAGCCCTCGCCCGACTTGCGGCCAACCTTCCCCTCGGCGACCAGCGAGCGCAGCAGCCGCGGCGCGTCGTAGCGGTCCTCGCGGAACGCTCCGCGCAATACCTCGCCGATGTGCAGCACCGTGTCGAGCCCGATCAGGTCCGACAGCCGCAGCGGCCCCATCGGGTGGGCAAGTCCCAGGTGGATCGCGGCGTCGATGTCCTCCCTGGTCGCGAAGCCGCGCTCGTACAGGCGGATCGCGTCGAACAGGTAGGGGATCAGCAGGCGGTTCACGATGAACCCCGCCTCGTCGCTCGAGCGCACGCAGGTCTTGCCGAGCACGTCGGTTCCGAACGATCGAGCCAATGCGAACGTGTCCTCGCTCGTCGAGGCGGACGGCGTGAGCTCCACGAGCGTCATCACGGGCACCGGGTTGAAGAAGTGCATGCCGATGACCTCGGCGGGCCGGCCCGCGGCAGCTCCGAGCGTCGCGATCGGGATCGACGACGTGTTCGAGGCCAGGACCACCTCGGACCGCGTCACCGCGCCGAGCCGCTCGAAGATCCGCCGCTTCGCATCGGCGTCCTCGGTGGCGGCCTCGATGACGAGATCGGCCTCGGCGAGCGCGTGCAGGTCGGTGGCGGCGCCGATCCGATCGAGGGCTGCCGCGCGCTCCTCCTCCGCGAGCTTGCCGCGCGCGATGGCCGCCCCCAACGACCGCTCGACGCGTGCCCGCCCGTCGGCGACCAACGCGTCGGTCCCCTCGACGAAGGTCACCCGGAGGCCGACCCGCGCGCACACCTCCACGATCCCCGAGCCCATGAGACCGCACCCGACGACCCCGACATGCCGAACGTCCTGCGCTTTCACGGTCTTCGACCCCCTCGGGAACGTCGGAAGATGCGTACGATAGCGGAGATGTCCCGCGACTCGACGGTCCGTCCCGCAGCCCTGCTCGGCCTCGCGCTGGGCGGCGTGCTCGTCGGTCACTCGCTCACCTACCGCGTGCTCGTGCCCGACGCCCACGCGCGCGCGGTCACGCTCGCGGACACGGGCCACGCCTACCTCGGCGGCGCGAACATGCTGGGTCTGGTGGCCGCGGTTGCCGCCCTGTCGATCCTGTTCCTTGGCCGACTCCTCCGTGGCACTGCTGCGTCGCCGCGGGTCGCCGTTCGACTCATGGCCTTCCAGCTGACGACGTTCGCCGCGATGGAGGTGCTCGAGCGCCTCGGCTCCGGCGCCGGCGTTCGACAGCTGCTCCCGGCGCTCCTGGTGGGGATCCCCACGCAGATCGTGGTCGCGGGCATCGTCGCCGTCCTCGTGCGGTGCATCCTGCGGGCGGCATCGATCGTGGCCGATCGGACGCCGGGGGGCTCGGACGCGTGGTCCGTCGACGGACTCGTTCGCATCGTCCAACCACTCGCCCACGCGCCGCTGGCACCGGTCGGCGGCGCCGTGCAGGGCCGCGCGCCTCCGCTCGCTTCCTGACCCGTCGTCGCCGACGACGGGCACCGGCACGAGCAGAGGAGTCCACATCGATGCGACGAACCTTGACCGTGTTTGCGGCGACCGCCGCGCTGACCATCCTGTCCGCCGCGCCCGCGTTGGCGCACGTCGAGGAGACCCAGGGCGACGTCACGATCGCCGTCGGCTTCGCGACGGAGCCTGCCTACGCCGGCCAGCCCAACGCCGTGCAACTGCTGGTCTCGCGCGCCGAACAGCCGGTGACCGACCTCGCTCCGGGCGACCTCTCGGTCGAGATCGGCTTCGGCGGTCAGACGACCACCGTCCCGGCGGACCCGGACTTCGAGGTCGGGGAATGGGGAACGCCAGGTGACTACCGGGCGCCGTTCATCCCGACACAGCCGGGCGCCTACACCTTCCACGTGACGGGCAGCGTCGACGGTACGGACATCGACGTCGCCGTGAGGTCGGGCCCGAAGACCTTCAGCGACGTCGTGGACCCGGCCGAGGCGATGTTCCCGCCGGTCGAGGCACCCTCGACGGCCGACCTGGCGACCAAGGTCACCGTCCAGGCAGCCCGCACGGACGAGGCGATCTCGTCGGCGCAGCGGTCCGCCGACACCGCCCGCACCGTCGCGATCGGCGCCGTCGTCGTCGCGATCGTGGCGATCGGACTCGCGATCTCGGCTCGGACAGGGCGGCAGAAGGATCGGGCCTCGGCGTGAGTCCGTTCCTCGCGCACGGCTCCGGGACCGACGAGAGCCTCAGCTTGATCCTGCTGTTCACGGCCCTCTGGGTGGCATGGATCGGCTGGTCCCGCCTGCGCGGCACGGGATTCGACCGCATGCCTCGATGGGGTGGCTGGGCGCTGATCGCGGTCGGCGTGCTCGTCGCCATCGCGGCCACGACGGTGCCGCGCGCGTTGCTCGGACCGACGCCGAGCTCGTCGACCGCCACAGGGCCGCGCCCCGCATCGACGGCGACGCTGCGGTTCGTTGCACCGGTGGACGGAGCCACCGTGTCGGGGGACGAGCTGACCGTGCGGCTCGACCTCAGCGGTGCCACGATCACATCGGTGACCTCGACGACCGTCACGCCGGACTCCGGCCACGTGCATCTCAGTCTGGACGGCGCGCTCGTGTCGATGACGGGCAGCACGCTCCAGGTGGTCGACCTCCGCGACGTCGCACCGGGACCGCATACGTTGACCGCGACGTTCGTCGCGGCCGACCATCTGCCGTTCGACCCGCCGGTCACCACCGACGTCTCGTTCGTCCGGGAGCCGTCGTGACCGTGCGCCGATTCGCGATCGGCGGGCTCTTGCTCGTCGGACTGTTCGTGGCCGGCACGCCGGCCGCCCAGGCGCACGCCGATCTGCTGTCCTCGGACCCGGCCGGAGGCTCGACGCTGGCCGTCGCGCCGACCGAGCTGCGTCTCACGTACTCCGAAGCGCCCGATCCGACGCTGTCGGCGGTCGCGTTGCTCAACAGCGGTGCGAGCTCGGTGGCGACCGGCACGCCGCAGGTCGACGGCAGGACGACGCTCGTCGTGCCGGTCACCGATCCCCTCCCCGATGGCACGTACACGGTGACCTGGCGCGTCGTGTCGGTCGACGACGGGCACGTGACCGCCGGCGCCTTCGCGTTCGGCGTCGGCACCCCGCCGGGCGCCGCGGCCGCGCCGACCACCACGTCGTCGTCTGGTCCGACGCCGCTGGCGATCGCCTCGAAGGCCGGGCTGTACGCCGGACTCATGCTGCTCGTCGCGATCGCCGCGATCGCGCTCGGCCTGTTCCATGGCGCGCCGGCCGCGCGGCGACGCCTGGGCGTCGTCGCGGGGGCCGTCGCGCTCCTCGGCGCCCTCGGGTTCCTGGTCTCGCAGCAACGGGCGATCGGGGTGCCCCTCGATACATACCTGCGGTCGTCCTCGGCGCGCACGACGATCTGGTTGGTCGTGGCCACGGCCGTCGCGGCGACCTTCGCCCTGATCGCGACGCGCGCCGTGCGGTGGGCACCGTGGGCCGCCGGCGCCGCGGCCGCGATCGCGCTCGCCCTCCGAGCCCACGGGGGGCACGCCGCCGCGGGCCAGATGCCGGTGCTCGAAGAGACGGTCCAGTGGGTGCACATGCTCGCCGGCGCCTGCTGGGCGGGCGGCCTGCTGCTCCTGGTGTTGTTGCTGCGCGAGCGCCGAGCCGATCCACCGGTCGCGGAGGCAGGTCGTTACTCGAACATGGCACTCGGCGCGGTCGCGGTCGTGGTGGCGAGCGGCGTCATCCGTGCCGTCGCCGAGCTCGGGGGGTGGAGCGGGCTCGCGAGGACGCTGGACACCTCGTACGGGCAGATCCTCGCGATCAAGGTGACCGTCGTGGTCGTCGTGATCGGCCTCGGTGCGTACAACCGGAGGCGCTCACTGCGGAAACTCGGCGCCGATGCCCGCCCCCTTCGGCGGATCGCCTCCGCGGAGTTGCTCGCAATCGCCGGCGTGCTGCTCCTGACGGCGACGCTCACGAGCCTCGCACCACCGGAAGGCGAGACCGCCGCCGCGACCGGCGCGCCGACGAACGCGGTCGAGCTCACCGGCAGCGACTTCGCGACGACGATCGACGCCACGGTCACCGTCACGCCCGCACAACCGGGCCCGAACCTGTTCCGCGTCGCCGTCGTCGCCTACGGGACCGACGAGGCGGTGGCCGCCGACGCCGTGACCCTGCGTCTGCAGTCGGTGACGAGACCCACGCTCCCGGCAGCGACGATCCGGCTCCGTCCCGACAGCGACGGCTGGGTCGCACAGGCGCTGGATCCATCTGTTGACGGCACATATCGCCTGTCGGTGGAGGTGCGCACCGGCGCGACCGTCAGCGAGGTTCCCCTCACCTTGATCACGCGCTCGGCCGGAACCATCACGACCGCACCCGCGCCGGGCGGCGACACGGTGGCGGTCGCCACCTTCGCCGACGGCGTCCGACTCCAAGCCGACAGCTCGGCCGCGAGCCCCACGCAGATCCACGTCACCGCCTTCGCCGCCGACGGATCCGAGTTCGCGCTCCGCGACCTGGCGCTCGTCGCGAGCCCGGCGACCGGTGCGCCGCAGCGGTTGGCAACGGAACGCTTCACGGCGGGACACTTCGCCGCCACGGCGACGCTTGCCCCCGGCACGTGGACGTTGGACGCCGTGGCGACGGCGCGCGATGGCAGGACCTATCAATGCACGTGGCAGACGGTGGTTGCGGGGTAGACCCGCTCAGCCACAAACATCGACGAGGATCGGATACGGGTTTACGGCGGTGCCGATCACGGTGTAGCCGTAGTAGCTGCTCGGCCAGTTGCTCGGCACCGTGTTCGGGTGCCATTCGAAGTGGTCGTGGGGCGTGCCGATCGCATCGCCCGTGTCGCCCACGTAGCCGATGATGTCGCCGGCCTGCACCGGACCGTCGGAGTTGGCTGAGTAGTGGTCGAGGTGGGCGTTGTAGACATAGCCGCTCGCGCCGTACACGTACTCGGAGTTGCCGCCGAGCGTGTTGTATGCCCGTTTCGCGACGCCGTCGAACGGGGCGCGGATCGGGACGCCGTAGTTCGACACCATGTCGACGCCGGCATGCAGGTGGAACCCGCCCGCATATCGAGGCGCCCCGAACCCATCGCCGAACACTCGTGGGTCGTCGACGGGACAGATCTCGAGCGGATTGGTGAACCCGGGCGGCAGGGAGACGTGCGTGTGCGGCGGTGACGACGACGTCTGCTGTGCGAGCTGCTGCAGATAGTCCGCGCGTGCGCTGCGGAGATGCTGGTACTGGGCGATCGTGCTGGAGACCAGCCGCGCGGCGGCGTCGCGTCGCGACTGGATGTAGGCCAACGATGTGAGGATGTCGTCGCGGATCGAGCGCACCGCCACGACCTTCTCGCGTTGTTGTTCCCGGAGTTGCTCCAGGTTCTGTTGCTCGATCTCGAGCGCGGCCTGGAGGTTCGCGACCTGCTGCGCCAGCCCGGCATCGGCCTGGGCGACCGCATCGACGTACTCGAGCCGGTCGGAGAGATCGTCGAGGGAGGAGGCCCCGAGCACGATCTCGAGGTCGGAGCCTGGTCCCGACATGAACGCCTCGACGGCCCGATCGTTCAAGCGCGCACGGATCGCGTCGTAGCGCTCCTGCGCGGCGGCGAGACGCGCCTTGGTCTCGGCGATCTGCGCGACCACCTGCTCGAGCTCGCTCTCGGCCTGATCCACCCGGGCCACGGCGGCGGCCAGCTCCACCTGCTTTGCATTGATCTGGGACTGGATCTCGGCGAGCTGGCGCTCGGCGTCAACCGCCGCCTGGTGCGCGGAATCGACCTGGCTCGAACTGGGAGCCGCTCCGGCGATGGGCACCGAGATGAGCAGCGCCGCGAACGCGACACAGATGGCCAGCAGGCGCGGGCCGACGGGGAAGGATCGGTCCGATCTCGTCATGAAAGCGCTCTCACGGTACAGCCAACGGCAGAAACGTCGCCCGGGTGAAGGGAAACAGCCTCATACGGCCCGAGGCCGGATGCAACGACCCGAGCGGCTCAGGGCCTCGAGACCAGCGCCGGCTCCCGCAATGCCTGTCTCCATCCGTTGCGCTCCAGTTCTTCTTGCGCATGCGCGAGGGTCGAGACTCCCCCCGCGGCGTCTGGGCCGAACAGGCTCCCGACCCACCACACGGCGGCGGCTCGCGGGTTCGCCAGCACCGGTGGGGAGCTCTCGGCGGCGAGTGCCTCCAGGGAGCGACCCCGGGCGCCGACCTGGTCCCCCTCGGCCATCGCGGCCACGGCCTCGGCGATCGCCAAGGCGCTCGCTCCCCGGGCTCGCCCTCGGCGGTGCGTGCGAGCGGATCGGCCAGGATCGAGCGCGCGCCGGCGACGTCGCCCTGACCGGCGAGCGTCCGGGCTAGCTCGGCAGCCGTCCAGGTGACCAGCGCCCGGTCCTTCAGATCGCGACACAGGACGAACGCCTCGCGCAGGTCGAGCTCCGCGGCATCGAGCCTGCCCGCGACCCGGTGGGTGGCGCCTCGATCGCCGAGCACGCTCGCCAGCTCCCATCGAGCCCCGAGCTCCCGGAGGATCCGAACGGCGGAGTCCGCGTGCTCGACCGCGTCCTCGAGGCGCAGCATCCGACGAGACGACGCGGCGACGACATGGTGCGCGATGGCCGCCGAGAACGGCTGCCCCGATGCCTCGGCGATGCCGAGTGCCTCGAGCCCGATCGCAAGTGCCACCGCTTCGTCACCTCGGGGCGACGTCACGCTCGCGAGGCCCACCAACGCACGCACCTCCGCCCACGCGTCCTGTCGCGCCGCGTCCCGGACCACGTCGAGGGCCTCCCGGAACAACGCCTCCGCCTCGTCCAGCCGGTTCCGCCAGAACGGGACCCAGCCCGCCATCAGCAGCGTGCGCGCGAGCACGAACGGATCGCCGAGGCGCCGAGCGGCATCGAGCGCCCGCCCGAACAGGCTCGCGGCCAGATGGTCGTCACCACGGATCGTCAACGTGATGTCCGCGAGGAAGCGGGCCGCGTGCGCGACGACCCGGTCGTCCCCGGCCGCCAGGGTCATCGCCTTGCGGAATCGCGTCTCCGCCTCGTCGAAGTCGGCCAGCCAGTATCGGGCCTCGCCCAACCGGCCCACGATCCATGCCTCGCGCACGCCCCAATCGTCCTCGTGGCCGGCCAGCGAGAGCGCGCGCTCGTACAGGTCGACGGCAGCGCGTGACTCGATCTTGCGCCGGGCCGCATCGCCGGCCCTCGTCAGCGCGTCGACCGCTCGGTCGGCGAGGGTCCGATCGTTCGGGTCGAGGTCGAGGCCCGCGCGTGCCGCCTGCTCCAGGTGGAAGGCCACCGTCCTCGGGTAGCGATCCGCGAGCGCCGGTTCGGAGAGCTTCTCCGCCACCCGGAGATGGAGCCGCTGACGCTCGCGCTTGGCAAGCGAGTCGTAGGCGACGTCGCGCAGCACGTCGCTGCGGAACCGCCACACACCCGGATGCTCCTCATCCGGCAGCAAGAGCTCCTCGCTCTCGGCCTCGGCCAGCAGCTCCGGTTGAGGTTCGACGATCAGCGACAGCTCATCGGTGTCGAACCGTCCGCGCGGGAACACCGAGGCGCGCCGGACCAGCTCTCGCGCCGCCGGTGACAGCTGGTCGATGCGAGCCGCGATCACCGCCTGCACGGTGGCGGGCAACAGCCGGTCGGTGGGCGCCGGCCCGGCCGGCGGCACGGTCGTGTCATCGCGAGCGAGCATGCCCGTTGATCTCGATGATGAACAGCGGGTTGCCGCCGGCGTGGGCGGCGACGCGTTCGGCATCGGGGCGCTCCAGCCCGCCCGCCTCCATCGCGAGCCTCGACGCGTGCTCGGGCGACAGCTGCTCGACCCACAACGTCACCGCGTCCGGAAGCCCGCCCGCCCAGTTCGGCCGGTCTTCCAGGAAGTCCCAGCGGGCCTCGCACAACACCACCAAGGGGAAGCGACGAGCCTCCTTCACGAGCTGCTCGATCAGGTCCAACAGCAAGGGGTCGGCCTGATGCAGATCCTCGAAGACCAGCACCAACGGCCCGTTTCGCGCGAGCCCGGCGAGCATCGCGAGGACCCCCTGGCGCACCTCGGCCACCTGGTAGCGGCTGTCATCACCCCCGTCCTCATGCAGGCCCATCGCAAGTCCGAGCCGGCGCACGGCCCCCTCGACCTCGTCGGCGTCGACCCACTCGGCGACCGCGGCACGAAGTCGGGACTCGACATCGGTCGAGGGCGCATCGGGGTCCTCGCCGAGCTGGCGGTGGACCATCTGTGCCACGGGCGAGAACTCCACGTCCTCCTCGAACGGGCTGGATCGGCCGCTCAGCACCTGGGTGCCCTCCGGCAGCGCAGCCAGGAACTCGTGGACGACGCGGGACTTCCCGATGCCCGGCTCGCCGAGCAAGGTGACGAGGTGCGCGCGTTCCCGCGACGCGGCCCGATCGAACACGTCGGACAACAAGCCCACCTCGCGGCGGCGATTCACGAAGGCGATCCGCCGTCGGTCGACCACGCGGCCGCGAACGCCCTCGACGGGCCAGGCGGTCACCGGGTCGTCGAACCCCTTGGCCTCGATCGTGCGAGCCTCACCGTAGGCCACCTCGGCGCGGGTGAGTCGCACGGTGGACTCGCCGGCCAGGATCTCCCCCGGCGACGCCGCCTGCTGCAGGCGAGCGCCGAGATTCACCTCCGCACCGATCACGATGTTGCGGTCATACGCCGTGCCGACCGCGACTTGACCGGTGCGGACGCCGATCCGGACCTGGATCGGCGAGGGTAGCCCGAGTTCGCCGCCCAAGCTCTCGGCGCGGGCTCGGATGTCGAGCCCGGCGCGGATCGCGCGCACGGCGTCGTCCTCGCGGGCGGCCGGGATCCCGAACACGACCAAGACGGCGTCGCCGATGAAGCCCTCTGCGACGCCGCCGTACCAGGCCGCCTCCTCCGTCACCATCCCGTGGAACGCGGCGAGGACCTCACGGAAGCGCTCCGCGTCGAGACGCCGGGCGAGCTCGGTCGAGCCCGCCATGTCGACGAACACGACCGTGACCAGACGGCGCTCCGATGCGGTCGGCACGGAGACCGGCGCGCCACAGTTCGGACAGAAGTTCGCGGATGCGGGCAGCGGCTGCCCGCACCGCGGGCAGCGCTCAGCGCTCACCGATGTACTCGATGATCTGGATCGGGTTCCCGTCGGGATCGCGGAAGGTCGCGAACCGCGCATACCCCTCGACCTCGCCAACGTAGCTGTCGAACACGGCGCCTCGCTCCTCCAGCGTCCACCGCACCGCGTCGAGATCGTCGACCCGCAGGACGACGGTGCCGCTGGCGGGATGATCGTCGTCGGAGCCGTGCAGGGCGAGACGCACGGGCCCGCCGTCGAGCTCGGCCCACTCGTTGCCATCCCGGCGCATCAACGGCAGTCCGACGACGTCGGTGTAGAAGGCGAGCGCACGACCGAGGTCGCGGGTCCAGTAGTAGATGTGGTCGACGATCACGGCCCGATGCTACCCATCCGCGCTGGCGTGCCCTGGGGCTAGCCCTGACCCAGGATCTTCGCCTTCTGCGCTTGGAACTCGGCCTCCGTCAGCACGCCGTCGTCGCGCAGCTTCGCGAGCCGCTCGAGCTCGGTCGTCGTGCTCGGCACGCCGGGGGCCGGGGTGGTGCCGGTTGGCGCGGGCGGCGCGCCCACGGCCGCAGCGGATGCCTCTGCCGGCGACCCGGCCCGATCGCCCTGGTACATGCGCTTCTTATTCATCTCGCCTTGGTGATAGATCGTCTTCTGGACCTCTTCCGGGTGGCGGATGTGGTTGAAGGTACTCGTGCCGAACTCCGAGGCCGAGGAGATCCGCAGGGTTCCCGCGCCGACGATCCGGTCCCAGATCCCCTGGTCGAAGCGGACGTCGTTGATCGCCTCCAGCGGGATCTCCATCGAGCGCTTCGCGATGAACCCCTCGCGATGGATCACCCGTTCGGTCGTCACGGCGAAATTCGACGTGAGCCACCAGATCAGTCGGCGGAGCG
Source organism: uncultured Actinomycetes bacterium (assembly GCA_963794065.1). Lineage (GTDB taxonomy): Bacteria > Actinomycetota > UBA4738 > UBA4738 > HRBIN12 > AC-51. The sequence continues at coordinate 11,205 of CAWCDA010000015.1, forward strand.
GATACAGCACGAAGATCACGACCACCACGGCCCACCAGATCCACGAGCTGAAGTCGAACGTGACCGTCAGCCAGGTCGCCACCACCAGCTCCGCCACAACCACGAGCACCGGGAGCGCCAGCGCCACCGGATGTGGACGCAGGTCGAGGATCAACTCTTCGTTCGGGATCAGGAGTCGTTTCGGGAATGGCATGGGCGGACGCTACCGCGCCCCCCGGTGCACGGCAAACCTCACGCGGGGCGAAGCTGTTCGATCTCGCCGAAGCCGACCCGGAGCTCGCCGTCATCGGTGGAGAGCTGGAGCGAGCCGAAGCCGTCGATGCCCACGGCCCTGCCGACGACCGAGCGGCCGTCGCTCGTCGTTGCACGCACGACCTGGCCGATCGTGGCCGACACGGGCAGCCACGCGTGCCGGACGCGTTCCGGCAACGACGCATCGTCGGTCGTATAGACGCCGGCGAACCGGACGAGGAATGCGCTGAGCAGGTCTCGGAGCCCGACACGATCGCCGATCGCGCCCGCGCCGGCCACATCGGCGGGGCTCTGCATGTTCACCCCAAGTCCCACCACGACGTAGCGCAACACGTCATCGGCGATCGCGGACTCCAGCAGGATGCCGCCCACCTTCTGCTCGCGAAGCATCAGATCGTTCGGCCACTTGCAGGTCACGCGCCGGCCGGCGGTGGCGCGGATCGCCTCGGCCATACAGGCGCCGGCCAGCAAGGAGAGCACCCCGGCCCGGGCCGGCGGCAGCGCCGGCCTGAGCACGAACGAGCACAGCAGCGAGCGATCGCTGACGTCCGTCCAGGTCCGGCCGAGCCGACCGCGGCCTTCGGTCTGGTGCGCAGCCGATACCAGCGTCCACTCCGGCGATCCGGCCTCGGCCAGCTCGATCGCCGTCGCGTTCGTCGAACCGGTAACCTCCTCGGCACGCACCGGAGCATCGACCGGGATCGCGGCGAGCGCCGCCAACAGGTCGTCTCGGCTCAACATGCCGAGGGCTGGTGGCGTGCGGGGTCCATGGGAGGCACGATACGCGAGTGACGAGCAAACCGAAGGTCCTGATCGCGAACCGCGGCGAGATCGCGGTGCGGATCATCCGCACCTGTCGCGAGATGGGCATCCCGTCGGTGGCCGTCTATTCCGATGCCGACCGCGACGCGCTGCACGTCGAAATGGCCGACGAGGCGTATCGCATCGGCCCTGCACTCGCGTCGGATTCCTATCTCTCGATCGGCGCGATCCTCGAGGCGGCTCGGGAGTCGAAGGCCACGCTCGTGCACCCCGGCTACGGCTTCCTCGCCGAGCGTGCGCATTTCGCGCAGGCCGTCGGCGAAGCGGGCTTCACGTTCATCGGCCCCTCGCCGCAGGCCATCGAGGAAATGGGCGACAAGTCGGCGGCGCGCCGGCTGGCCGACGCCGCCGGCATGCCGATCGTGCCCGGGACACGGCAGCCCGTCGATGTCGACGCGGCGAAGGAGCAGGCGCCTCGCGTCGGGTACCCGATGCTCGTGAAGGCGGCGTTCGGTGGGGGCGGCAAGGGCATGCACGTGGTGCGCGACGCGCGGCATCTCGAGGATTCGCTCAAGCGGGCGGCCCGCGAAGCGCAGTCATACTTCGGGCGGCCCGAGGTCTTCCTGGAGCGCTACGTCGATCGCGCACATCACATCGAGGCGCAGATCATCGCCGACACGCACGGCAACGTCGTGTTCTTGGGCGAACGCGACTGCTCCGTGCAGCGCCGCCACCAGAAGCTGATCGAGGAGACGCCCTCCGTGCTGGTCGACGACGCGTTGCGCGATCGGTTCGCCGCGGCGGCGCTCGCGCTCGTTCGCGAAGCTAACTACGTCAACGCGGGGACGATCGAATGCATTTTGGACGAGGAGGGCTCCTTCTACTTCCTCGAGATGAACACCCGACTCCAGGTCGAGCACACCGTGACCGAGATGGTGACGGGCCTCGACATCGTGGCGCTGCAGATCGAGGTGGCGCTCGGTTCCTCGATCGCCGGCCTCACGGTGTCACCGCGCGGCCACGCGATCCAGTGCCGGATCAACGCGGAGGACCCGGGGCGTAACTTCCTGCCGGGTCCGGGTCGGATCACGCGCTACGAGGAACCCGGCGGTCCGTTCGTGCGGCTCGACTCGGGCTTCGCGGCGGGCCGCAACATCCCGGGCGATTACGACTCGATGTTCGCCAAGCTGATCGTGTCGGGTGCCGACCGGGAACAGGCGCGCCGGCGGATGCTGCGAGCTCTCGACGAGTTCGTGGTTGAGGGCGTGCCGACGACGATCCCAGTACATCGATGGATCCTGGAGTCACAGGCGTTCCGCGACGCCACGCACACGACCACGTGGCTGGAGAAGGCGCTGCCGGACGCGCACGTTCCCGCCCAGGGCGATCTGGCACAGGGCGCGGTCACGAAGGCGCCGCGACCACGTGACATCCTGGTGGAGGTGGACGGACGACGGGTCCCGGTCCGGATCTTCGACGAGCGGCGGGAGGCCTCCCCGAAGGCTCCCTCGTCCCACGGCCCGCATCACGGGGAGCACGTCCACGGCGAGATCAGGGCGCCGATGCAGGGCACGATCGTCAAGGTCCTCGTCGAGAAGGGCCAACCGATCCAGGCCGGCGACGTCCTGTGCATCCTGGAGGCGATGAAGATGGAGAACCACATCGCCTGCACCCGCGAGGGAGAGATCACGGACCTGCCGATCCGCGCCGGCCAGGTCGTCGAGACCGGCCAGCTCCTCGCCGTGATCGACTGACGAGCGCCGCCGACTCGAACAGGCTCGTTCCCTTCACGGCGTCGCCGGTTCGCGAAGCGCCTCGTCGACGGCCGCATCGAAGCCCAGCGGCACGACGTCGGGGAACAACCGCGCCGCAGCGTCGGCACGGACGATCGTCTCGTTGCGAAGCCCGTCGATCAGCGGCCGCGCGATCGACGTCGGCACCGACGTCACCAGGCCGCACCACAGGGACGACAATCGCGGGCTGAGCACCGGGACCGTGACGATCGTCGGATGCCGCCCGCGCGACGCACCAACCCGCTGCATCATCTCCCGGTACGACAACACGTCGGCACCGCCGATCTCGACGATCATGTGGCCGGCGGTCGACGGGACCGCTGCCGCGGCGATCAGGTACGAGACGACATCGCGGATCGCGATCGGCTGCGACCGCGTCGCCACCCAGCGCGGGGTGACCATCACCGGCAGCCGCTTCACGAGATCGTTGAGCATGCGGAACGACGCGCTGCCGGCGCCGATCACCATGCCCGCGCGCAACTCGAGCACCGGTGTGCCGGCGGCGGCGAGCTGACGCCCCGTCTCCTGGCGGCTCTGGAGGTGCTCGGACAGCGTGTCCTCGGACGACCCGAGGCCGCCGAGATACACGATCCGTTCGACCCCTGCCTCCGCCGCGGCCACCCCGAAGGCGCGCGCAGCCTCGCGATCGCGCTCGGCGAAGCCGGCCTCCCCAGCGGCCATCGCGTGGACCAGGTAGTAGGCGGTGCCGACGCTGGCGAGCGCCGGCTCGATCGTGTCGGGTTTCGTGACGTCGAGGTGGGCGACGTCGGCCCACGGCCACCGTAGGGTGAGCGCATCCGGGCGACGGCCGAGCAGCCGCGGCGAGACACCGTGTTCCCGCAGCGCCTCGACCAGCCGGCCACCGATGTAGCCGCTGGCGCCGAGGACCGCGGGCGTCGTGAGCGCCATCAGGCCGCAAGCCTCCCGTCATGGATCTCGACGATGCGGTCGGCGTAGTGGGTCATGCGCGTGTCGTGGGTCACGACGATCGCTGCGGTGCCCCGGCCCTTGACCTCACGGCGTATCAGCTCCATCACCTGTTCGCCGAGCGTCGAGTCCAACGCGCTCGTCGGCTCGTCGAACAGGACCAGCTCGGGCTCGTTCATGAGCGCGCGGCCGATCGCCACCCGCTGGCGTTCGCCGCCCGACAGCTGCGGCGGCGTGTTCTTCTTCCGGTGACCGAGGCCGAGCTCCTCGAGCAGCAGATCGGCACGCCGTTCGATCTCCTTGCCCCGTTTGCCCGCCACATCCGCCACCACCAGCAGGTTCTCCTTCGCCGTCAAGAACGGGACGAGGTTCGCTCCCTGGAACACGAACCCGACGAACTCGCGGCGGAACCGCGTGAGCTCCCTGCGGCTGTAGTCGCTGAGGTGATGCGGGCCGACCACGACCGCCCCGTCGGTCGGCGAGAGCAACCCGCCCGCGATCGACAGGAGCGTGGTCTTGCCCGAGCCCGACGGGCCGACGAGCGCGACCATCTCGTCATCGCCCACGGTCAGCGTGGCATGGTCGAGAGCGACGACCTCGTTGTCGCTACTGCCGTAAGTCTTGCGAACGTCATGCATGTCGAGTGCGCTCATGGGTGTCCTCCGGGTCAGGCCCCGCCGACGGCGGAGGCCGGGTCGATTCGGATGATGCGGCGGAACGAGATCGCGCTGCCGATCAGTGCGGAGATCACCAGGCCGACGGCGGTGAAGACGAATCGGCTCGACGACAGCGTCAAGGGGACCGCGTCGGGGATCACCTGCGCCAGACCGACGGCCAGCACGCCGCCGAGCGCCAGCGCGCCCGCGGCGACCAACAGTGCCTGCAACGTGAGGCCGGCCGCCAGCGTTCGCGACGAGGCGCCGATCGCCTTGAGCACGCCGAGCAGCCCGATCCGCTCGATCGTCAGGAGCGCGAAGAACAGCGCCACGACGATGCCGGCGACGGCGAACGTCGTGCCGATGATCGACGTGAACACGCTCTGTTGCTCGGCCACCCCGGGCACGCCGGCGATCGCCTCGTCGATCGTCAGGGTGGTCACGCTCGGCACGGCGCCGTCGATCGCTTCGGCGAGGTCCGCCGGCGTCACGCCTTCTTCGGGCGTCACCAAGACGGCTTGGAAGGTGCCCGGAGCGACCGCAGCATCCGGGATGTTGGCGTTCAGGGCGTCGCGCCAGGTGGCGGCGTCGACCCACAGACCGCTCTGCAGGTTGTAGTCGGTCCCGGAGACCCAGCCGACCACATCGACCGGCGTGCGCGCCGTGCCAAGCTCGATCGTGTCGCCTACCGCGAGCCCGTCGCTCTCGAGCGAGCGGTCGGCGTACCCCTGCCCCGGCGCCGGGGGCGCGGGCACGAGCCGGTTCGCGGCCTCGTAGCCGAACACCGCGACGTCGGAGGGCTCCGCGCGACCGTCGATGTGGCCGGCGAGGAGGGCGACGCCCAGCCCGGTCGCTCCGTGCACGCCGGGGACGGCGGCGATCGCGTCGTGCTGGGCCGCCGTGACGCGGGAGCGGTCGATCGAGCCCCTGCTGTCGGCGCTGTAGACGATCAGGGGCGCCGACTGGGCCTTGAGCAGGCCGGTCGAGGACTGGATCAGCGCGTCGAGGATGCCGCCCAGCACCAGGAGGAGCAGCACGATCAGGGTGAGCGCCATCCCGGCCGTCAGGAAGCGGCTGGGGCGCCGGATGAGTTCGCGCCAGGCGAGCTTCATGCGAGGCCTCCCCCGACGAGGCGAGTGGTCGCCGCCGCAGGATCGATCCGCGCCACCCGGCGCATCGCGCCGAGCGCCGCCAGGACGCCCAACAGCAGGACCGCGGCCGAGGTCGTGATGACCGTGGTCGGCTCGACCGTCGCGGTGAACTGGGCGCTCGCCGCGCCGTTGACCGAGACGATCGTGAGGGGCACCGCCACCAGCAGCGCCGCGCCGATCACGAGCAGCACCTGCGCGATCAGGTTGCGGACCAGGAAGCCGCTGCTCGCCCCCACCGCCCGCAGCAGCGTGAGCGAGGACATCTTCTGCACCGTGATGATGAGGAAGAAGAAGCCCGTCAGCAGGATGACGACCACGAACGCGAGCCCGAGGATGATCGCGAAGGACTGCTGGATCGACGACACGCCCGGCAGCGACGCCACCGCCGTGTCGCGATCGAGCGCCTCGACCCCTCGGACCTGGTCGGTGATCGCCGTGGCCAGCGTCGTCGGATGGACCCCCGAGACGGGCTCGACGCCGACGAGGTTCGGGAGCACCGCGATGGCATCGGGGTTGGTCGCGTTGACGAGCTGCTCGTAGGTCGCGAACGACACGAACAGCGTGGGTTGCACGTTGAACTGCACGGCGTCGGCCAGCCCGACGATCGTCACGGGTGTGTCGCCGGGCACCATGGTGATGGTCTGTCCGATGCCGTAGCCGGCGCTCGCATCCGAGGAACTCGCGACCGCCTCGCCATCGCGCTCGGGCAGCCGCCCGGCCGAGAGCGTCGTCGGAGACCCGGGGCCACCGAGCTCGTATCCGAAGACCGACGTATCGCGAAGCTCGCCGGTCTCGAGCTGAGCGGTGAAAGAGCCTTCGCCGATCGGCCCGGCCTCGGCCACGCCCTCCACGGCGGCGACGGCCCGGATCTGCTGCGGCAGGACACGACTGGCATCGACGATCCGTCGGGCCTCGGCGTTGTAGACGAGCACCGAGGCCGACTGTCGTTCCAGCCCGCCGGTGAACTGGCCGAGCAGCGACCCGGCCAGCGACTGCTGGAACAGGATCAGGAACACGAGCAGTGCGACCGCGCCGATCAACAGCGCAAAACGCAGCTTGGCCCGTCGGATCTCTGCCATTGCGAGACGCATGCTTGTCCGTTTCACCCTTGGCGTGCGTGACGCCGGCGGCCTTCGGCCGCCGGCGTCACCCTTCGCATCCCCCGTATCGCTTACTTGCTGCCGACCTTCAGCGACACCACGGCGAAGTTGTAGCCGCTGGTGCCGTTGCCCCAGGCGTACACCTGGTAGGCGTGGCCGGTCTTGAGGTTCAACACCGCGGGATCGATGACCGGCTCGAAATCACCGGGCAGGGAGGCCCAGGTCGCGTAGACGCCGTTGGGCACCACGAACGTCTTGCTCTTGCCGTTGGTGAAATCGTTGCCGCCGATCAGCGGTGCGCCGTTGGCCCACACGTTGACCGCAGGTGCCGCCGCCGTGTGACGGACGGTCAGCCGTGCGCTGCCGGACGCGACCTTCGTCACGTTGTTCGTGAACAGCGACAGGACCGGGTCTCCGGCCTCGTCGAGGTTCGCGATCGCCGTGTAGTTCTTGTCGGCCATCAGGTCAACGCCGTTCGCCTGCAGGATGGCCGCCCCACCACAGCCATTGGCCTGGGCAACGATCTTGAAGTCGTGCGCCCCCGCGGCCAGTTCGACGTTCTTCACGATGTCACCGGGCATGAAGTCCGGGATCGCCTTCGCGCCGTCGACGCACACGTTGACCGTGACCCCGGGGATCCCGTGGACCACATTGAGCTTGGCCGATCCTGCGGCCGCCCCGGCCGGGCTGGCGCCCAGGAGGCCCATCGTCATGGTGGCGATCATCGCCACCCCCAACATCTTCTTCCGCATCGTCCGCTCCCTTCATCTCGTTCGGATGTGCGTAGAGAGACCGTAGAGGTTCCGCACAACATTCGACAAGCCTTAGACAGAGTTTGCATAGGTTTCCGGGGCCTATTCACCCAGAGCATGCCCGATTGGCAGGCGGCGGGGAGCAGGGATATCCTCTGCGCGGATGCAACCCTCGACAGATGCGGCGCAGCTCGACGGGCGCCGGATCTCAGCCGTCTCGGCGTTGCTGGGGATCCCGGTGCCGACGATCCGATCCTGGGAACGGCGCTACGGGTTCCCCGTCCCCGTCCGCACGCGCGGGAGCCATCGCCGCTACACGATCGAGGAGGTCGAGCAGCTCCGCGAGGTGCGCGATCGGATCACCCGCGGGGAACGTGCGCACGATGCGATCGGCACGGTGCGCGAGCACGGCGTTGCCCTCCCCCTACGGAGCGGCTACCTCGACGCGTTCGCCGAGGCGGCCGACGCGATGGATACGGACCGGCTCCACGACACCTTGCGCGAGGCCGCCGATCACCTCGGGGTCGACCGGGCGATCATCGAGATCGCGCTGCCCGGCATGCGCGGGGTGGGCTCGCGCTGGAAGGCCGGGCTCACGGACATCTCGAACGAGCACGCGGCGAGCCAGGTCGCGCACCGTTGGCTGGGCTCGATCACCGCGCACGGGCCGCCCCCGCGTCGAGGGTCGACCATCGTGCTGGCCGCCGCACCCGGAGAACAGCACACGATCGGGCTCGAAGCCTTCGCCGTCCTGCTGGGCCGACGGGGCTGGGCCACCCGTCTCCTGGGCGCCGACACCCCGGTGGCGTCGCTGGTGGCGGCCGTGCGCGCGGCGTCGGCAGCCGGCGTCGTGATCACCGCTCACCGCAGCGTCGTTCGCCGTGGCGCGATCGCGGCGCTCACCGCGACCCATCGACTGCACGGGGTCGCGAGCTTCTACGGCGGCAACGCCTTCGCGGCGGAACGAACGCGCCTCGACGTGCCCGGCATCTATCTGGGCGACGATCTGCTCGCCGCGGCGGACCTGCTCGAGGCGACCTGCGACCGTTAGCCGCGAACGGTCGCCAGGAACCCAAGGACGGTGTCGAGAAACTCGTCCGGCTGCTCGACGAAGGACATGTGCGCGCTGTCCTCGAAGACGTGCAGGTGGTTGTTCGGCAACAACTGCGCCATCTGCTCGGCCGCCGCGACGGGGCACACACGATCGTAACGCCCCGCCAGCAACAGCACCGGCTGCGTGACCTCCCCCAGCCGCGCTTCGACATCGATGCCTCCGTAGCTCGCCGTCGCCAGATGGCGGAGCACCTCCGGGCTGAACACCATCCCGGCGGTGCGCGCCTCGTAGTCCGCGATCCGGGGATCCTGCGGATCGGCGAAGTGGAACGGCCACTGGTCGTGCATGAGCGAGGCGACGTCCTCCTGTGTGCGCGCGGCCGACTCGCGTTCCCACGACGCCAGCACCTGCTCGCGTAGGGATGACGGTTCGAACGCCTCCAACGCGACGCCCACGCCGTCCAGGAACCGCACCGACGGGATGCCACCGCTCACGATCGTCGCCGCCGCCTGCCCCGGGTAGTCCACGGCGTTCTGCAACGCGACGAAGGCGCCGTACGAATGGCCCAGCACGCCGTAACGGCCCAGGCGCATGTTCAGTGCGAGCATGATGACGTCCTGGGCGTGGCGCTCCAGGGTCCAGGTGTGCTGGGGCGTGCGATCGGACCGGCCGTTGGCCCGCAGATCCATGAACACCAAGCGGATCCCGTCCTCGGTCAGCGGATCCAGGTAGTCACCGAACTCGTGATGATCGAGCCCTGGACCACCGTGCACGACGACCACCGGGAACCCGTCCGACGGTCCTCGTTCGACCACCCACAGCGAACAGTCGTCGATCGGAACCGAACGACCGTCACAGGTCATGCGTCGCGAGCGCCCCAGGTCTCACGACCGGTCATCCGGAAGCCGGCCTCGTGGATCTTGTACCGCCCGTTCACCGAGATCAGCAACGGCGTCATCGTCTCGGCGATCCGCGCCATCTGGAGGCGGCCGACGTCCACCCACCGCATCCCCTCGATGTCCTCGATCAACGACCCGATGACCACCTTCGCGCCTTCGTCGTCGCCCATAACGAACGCATCGCTGTCGACGGGCCGCTCCAACGCGCGCAAGGCCGATGCACCGATCGTGTGGAAGGCAGCCACCAGCCGCGTTCCTTTAGGCAGCAGGGTCTGGATGAACTCGGCCGCCGAGCCGTGCCAGGGGCGGATCGCGTGGGACGGACGGCCACCGACCGAGCTCATCAACGGGGTCGTGCAGTCGCAGACGATCGAGTCGGGGTCGAGCGCGGGCGCGATCGCGCCGTAGATCGCCGCCGCGCCGCCGAAGGGCACCGTGACGATCACGATCGGTGCGGCCGCCGCGTCGGCGTTCTCCGCGCCGGTCACGACGGCGCTCTCGCCGATGACCGCGCGCGCCTCCTCGGCCTTGGCCGCCGCGCGATCCGCGTCGCGCGAGCCGATCGTGACGTGGTGGCCGGCCTGCGCGAGACGCAGCGTCAGCCCGAAGCCCTCCGCGCCGGTGCCGCCGATGATCGCCACGTCCACGGCTGCAGCCTAGCCGGTAGCGTGAGGACCGTGACCGGCGTGACCGCGACGATCGAGGCGTTGGTCGGATCGGCGTGCATCGCGATGGGCTGGGCGTGTTGGACGCGTCGAACCACGCTGTTCCGCGTGGTCGCGGTCGTGCTCGCGGCGGCCGGGGGGTCGCGATCGCGAACGCGATCGTGTCGCTGCTCGGCTAGTTCGGGCGGTACTCGCCGAACACGTCGCGAAGCACGTCGGACACCTCGCCCAGCGTGGCCCGCGCCCGGAGCGCCTCCTTCATCGGCGGCAGGAGGTTCGCCGAGCCCTCCGCCGTCGCGCGCACGGCGGCGAGCGCCGTGTCGACGGCGCCCTGGTCCCGGGCTGCGCGCAGCGCGCGCACACGCTCGATCTGTCTGCCGACCTCCTCCGCGCCGATTCGTTGGAGCTCGTGTTCCTGCTCCTGCGGCTCGTGGAACCGGTTCACGCCGACCACCACACGCTCGCCACCCTCGATCGCCTGTTGGATCCGGAAGGCCGCCTCGTGGATCTCGTCCTGATAGAAGCCCTGCTCGATCGCCGCCACGGCGCCGCCCATCCCGTCGATCCGCGCGATGTAGGCCAGCCGCCAGGCGCTCGAGCTCGTCGGTCAGCGCCTCGAGGTAGTACGAGCCACCGAGCGGATCCGCCACCCCCGCGACACCGGTCTCGTATCCGATCACCTGCTGGGTGCGCAGCGCGATCTTGGCGGAGTCCTCGGTCGGCAGCGCGAGCGCCTCGTCGAACGCGTTCGTGTGCAGCGATTGGGTGCCGCCGAGCACGGCGGACAGCGCCTCGAGCGCCGTCCGCACGATGTTGTTCTCGGGCTGCTGCGCCGTCAGCGTCGCCCCGCCGGTTTGCGTGTGGAACCGGAGCGCCAGCGAACGCGGGTCCTCGGCCCCGAAGCGCTCACGCATGATCCGCGCCCACATCCGCCGTGCCGCGCGGAACTTCGCGATCTCCTCGAAGAACTGCTGGTGACATGCGAAGAAGAACGACAGCCGCGGCGCGAAGTCGTCGACGCCCAGCCCCGCGTCGATCGCCGCCTGCACGTAGGCGATCCCGTCGGCGAGCGTGAAGGCGATCTCCTGGGCGGCCGTCGCGCCCGCCTCGCGCATGTGGTAGCCGCTGATCGAGATGGTGTTCCACTTCGGGATGCGCTCGTGGGCAGTATGCGAACAGGTCGGTGATCAAACGCATCGACGGCTTGGGCGGATAGATGTAGGTGCCCCGCGCCGCGTACTCCTTCAGGAGGTCGTTCTGGACCGTGCCCTGCAGCTCCGCGGCGGCGACGCCCTGCTCGCTCGGCGACCAGCTCGTAGAGCAACAGCAGGATCGGCGCGGTCGCGTTGATCGTCATCGAGGTGCTGACACCGGTCGAGCGGGATGCCGTCGAACAGCGCGCCCCATGTCCTCGAGCTGTCGATCGCCACGCCGACCTTTCCGACCTCGCCCTCGGCGCGCGGATGGTCGGAGTCGAGGCCCATCTGGGTCGGCAGGTCGAACGCGGCCGAGAGGCCGGTCTGCCCATGCTCGAGGAGGTAGCGGAACCGCCCGTTCGTGTCCTCCGCGGTCGCCCATGCCCGCGTACTGCCGCATCGTCCAGAGCCGGCCCCGGTACATCGTCGGATAGGGCCCACGGGTGTACGGGAACGCGCCCGGTTCGCCCAGGTCGAACGTCGGGTCGAAGTCGGGCTCGGGCACATAGACCGGAAGCAGTTCGATGCCCGAGTCCGTGGTGTGATCGTCGCTCATCGGCCCGCCGAGCCTATCGGCTGGCGTCGGGGCGCGGCGTGCGCGTATCGTCGTGGCATGGACATCGTGAACCCGGACATCGAGACGTACATGGCAGGCCTGCAAACCCGGCACGACGAACCGGTGCTGCTCGAGATGGAGGCCGAGGGGCGGGAGCGGGACTTCCCGATCGTCGGGCGCAACGTCGGCGTCACCCTGGAGGTGCTCGCGCGGTCGATCGGGGCGCAACGGGTGATGGAGCTCGGCAGCGGGTTCGGCTACAGCGCGTACTGGTTCGCCCGCGCGGTGGGTCCGAGCGGCGAGGTCCACTGCACGGACGGCGATCCCGACAACGCGACGAAGGCCGAGACGTACCTGACACGGGCGGGGTTGTGGGATCGCGTGACGTATCACGTCGGCGACGCGGTCGAGCAGATGGCCGGCATCGAGGGCTCGTTCGACGTCGTGTACGACGACATCGACAAGCACGGCTATCCGGATGCCTGGCGCGCGGCCCGGGAGCGGGTGCGCGTCGGTGGGCTGTACATCTGCGACAACGTCTTATGGTCGGGGCGTGTGCTCGACGACCAGCCGGATCGGAACACGGCGGCGATCCTTGAGCACAACCAGCTGATCGCAGACGACGAGCGCTTCGTCAGCACGATCGTGCCGACCCGCGACGGCGTGTTCGTGGCCCTCCGGATCTCGTGACCTCAGCGTGTCGCGAACCGCTGCAGCGTCGAGACGATCCCGTCGTCGCCCAGTTCGCCCGAGTGGCGGTACACGACGTTGCCCGCCGCATCGGTGATCACAAGGTAGGGGAAGCTTCCGAGCCCGTAGGCGCTCCCCGCCGCACCATCGGTGCTGTCCGCCACCGAGGGGAACGGCCACACGACATCCGCGAACCATCTGGAGGGCGGGTAGTTCGGAGCTGCGGGGTTCACGCTCGTGGACACCGCGTAGATGTCGACGTTCTCGGGCAGCCTGCCCTGCTGATCCAGGGCCACGATGCGCGGCACCTCGGCCTGGCAGTGCGGACACCAATGGGCGACGGACCAGATCGCGGTCGGCTTCCCGGACGCACCCGGGTCGATGGTGACGGGCGTGCCTTCGAAGGACTGTCCGGCGATCGTCGGCGCGGGCATGCCGATCGCGGCGTCGGTGCCCGACGTGGGCAACGAGGCCAGGGCGCTACCCGTCACCGTGACGGGACGGCTCTCCGCCGCGTCTCCGGTGGGCTGGTCGGTGCCCCCCTGCGCGAGGACCAGGGCGACGATCAGCGCCAGCACCGTGATCACCCCGACGAGTCCCCAGACCCGCAGCCGGTGCATGCGCACCTCGTGCTCGCGTGCCCTCCGCTTCGTCGCCGACGGCATCTCAGGCTTCCTTGACTCGTCCGGGCACGGCCAGGATCAAGGTCGCGATCAACAGGAAGCCGGACAGGGCCATCGCCGGGATCGAGAGGTAGTGGAATCGCCAGATCCACACGACGGTGCATGGCGCCGTGGGATCGCACGATGCGCCGCTCGCGATCGATGGGAATCGTTCCACCAGGTAGTGGTACGTGGAGATCGCGGCGCCGATCGTGATCAATGGCAGCGTGGCGCGCGCGATCTCACGAGCGTGCTTGATCGCCGCCACGAGCAGGAGCACGACGAGCGGATACATGCAGATCCGTTGGTACCAGCAGAGCTTGCACGGAACGAAGTGCGCCACCTCCGAGAGATAGAGGCTGCCGAGCGTGGCCACGAGCGCGACAGCCCAAGCGAGCCACAGCGCGGCCGGGGTGATCGCCTGTCGCACCGACCTGCCGGCCTCGGCGAGGGCGTCCGAGATCTTCCCGCCGAGCCACAGCACGAGCGCGACGAGCACGGCGACGTTGGCGACCACCGCAAGCAGGGCAAAGAGCAGTGACATCTGCGGCACGCTCGACACGGCGACTGGGCTCATCCTCCGGAGGCTAGCCCGGCGCGGACGCCGAGCTGCGCGCCCGATGGCCCTGGACGAACGGGACGTTCGTCCCTTCGGGGCTCAACCCAGAGCGAGCACTCGGATCCGCTGCACGTCCGGCGATCCGAGGAGCGTCCCAGCGGCGCCCGGCTCACGGAGCGAGGCCGCGATCTCGTCGATCACGGCGAGCGCCGCAGTGGCCGATTCTCGAGCTGCCGTTTCGCGGCCGACGTCCGCGAGCACCTGGGCGCGCGCGCCGAGCGCCTGCCAGCGGAGTTCCGGCCCGCCGACCTCGTCGGCGACGGCGAGCGCGATATCGATCGATGCGAGGCTCTCGTCGACCCGTCCGAGCGCGGCGAGCGCGAGGCCGCGAGCCCGACGCCCCTTGGCGACGTAGCGTCTGCTCGACGTCGCCTCGGCGCGCTCGATGCATCGTTCGGCGCACGCGAGCGCCCGATCGAGCTCGCCCAGCGCGTGCGCCGCCAGGCTCATGCTCGCCAGCAGATGCATCGTGTACCGCCACTTCATCCATTCGCCCGGATCGTCATCGGCGTCGAACTCCCGCTCGAGCGTCTCGAGGAGCTGCAACGCGCCGCCCGCATCGCCCCGGCCGAGGAGGCAGTCCGCGATGTTCAGCTGCGCGTTGCGAAGCGTCTCCCGATCGCCGAACTCGAGCGCCAGGTCGGCCGCCTGCTGGTTCTGTCGCTCGCCGCGGGCGAGATCGCCGAGCTCGATGTAGATCCGACCGAGTGTGTTCTTCGCCCGACACCACCAGAAGCCCTGGTCTCCCACCCGCTCCGCGTGCTCGATGCTGCGACGAGCCGCGGCGAAGGCCTCGTCGTACCTGCCGAGCGCCAGCGTTGTGAGCGTGAGATCGAAATAGACGTAGGACATGGGCTGCCCGAGTTGCGCCGACTCGGCGATCGCCTGCGCCTCCTCGATCAGGGCCAGCGCCTCGATCTCCCGCCCCTGGAAGTGCAGCATCTCGCCCGCGAAGTCGATCCCCAGCGCCCGCGGAAAGGGATCGTCAACCCGCCGCGCGCCATCGCGGAGCCCCACGACACCCGCATACGCGTCGTCCAAGTCCCCCTTCATCGTGCGATTGAACACGCGGGAGAGCTGGCTCAGTCAGGACAAGATCCTGATCGCCCGTCTCGACGCCGATCGCCTCCGCCGCCTGTGCCGTCACGTCGCCCTCGGCGAGATCGTGTGCGTAGATCTGGGCGATCGAGATGAGGCACAGGGCCAGCCCCTCCGTGGATCGATCGCCGGCGCTTGCGGCGACGGCCGCCATCTGGCGGTAACAGCCGATCGCATCGTCCCACCGGTTGCCGAGCTCGTAACACTGCCCGCGCATCTGATGGAGACTTGCCAGCATCCCGGGATCAACCGGGTCACCCGATCGCTCGATCGCCAGCAGCGCCCGGTCGGCGTAGCTCAGCGCCTGGTCGAGCGCGAACCCCGCCATCGCCTTCTCGGCGGAGCCGACGAGATACACCACGGCGTCCCGCCATCGTTCCGCACGTTCGTAGTGGTGTGCGAGCGTCTCGACGACGTCGGCCGGTCGATCGGCGTAGAGCTCGCGGATCGCATCGCCGACCGCCGAATGAAGAGCGCGACGCCGTTCCAGCAAGAGGCTCCCGTATGCCACCTCGTGCGTCAGCGCATGCTTGAACATGAACACGAGCTCGGGGTACAGGGACCGTTCGAAGATCAGCTGCACCGATTTGAGCTGGCGCAACGCATCGTCGCTGGTGCCAGACGTGCGCTCGAGCAGCCGCGAGGTGAACTCGCGCCCGATGACCGACGCGGTCTGCAGCGCATGTCGGGGCGCCTCCTCGAGCCGATCCAACCGCGCCATGATCACGTCCTGGACCGTGTTGGGCACGCTGATCTCGTCCAGCGGCCGCCCGAGCGCATAGCCGCCACCTGCGTGCACGAGCTCGCCGCTCTCGACGAGTGACTTCGTGACCTCTTCGATGAAGAAGGGGTTGCCCTCCGCCTTCCGATAGATCAGGGCGCCGAGCTCGTTCGGCAGCGTCGCCTCACCGGAGGCGCCCTGCGCGACCGTCCGGTGTCGTGCTCGGACAGCGGCTCGAGCGCGACGCGCGTGTAGAACGGTCGCTCGCCCAGCGGCGACTCCCACTCCGGTCGATGGGTGAGGAGCACGAGGATCTTGTGCCGCGGCACCGACTCCGCCACGAACGACACCAGCTCGGCCGATGGCGGATCGATCCAATGGAGGTCCTCGATCACCAGCACGACCGGTTGCCGCTGGGCCGCCGCGAGCAGCACGTCGCGGAACGCCTCGAACACGCGGGGCTTGCGGAGCATCGGATCCTCCTCGGCCACCGCCGAGCCCAGGTCGATGGAGAGCAGGTAGCGCAGGTACGGCAGGTGGACCGGATCGCCACCGACCTCCGCCACGCGAGCGGTGAGCTTCGCGTTCATCTCGTCTTCCGGGTCCGTCTCGTCGATGTCGCTCGCGGACTTCGTCAGGTCGACGATGGGGACATACGGGATATCGACGCCGTAGGAGATGCACCGTCCGAGCAGCCAGAGATGCTCGCCGTCCAGGCGGTCGCGGAACTCGTGGACCAGCCGCGACTTGCCGAGACCCGCCTCCCCCGAGATGAACACCACCTGTCCCTGGCCCGCGCGAGCCGCGTCGAACCGTTCGCGCAACAGCTGCAGCTCCTTGTCGCGCCCGACATACGGACCGAGGCCGCGCTCGGCGGACACGTCGACCCGTGAGCGCGGCCCCGTGCCCCGGATCGCACGGAACACGTGCACCGGCTCCGCCTTGTTCTTGACCGCGTGGGCGCCGAGATCCTCGAACACGAAGTAGCCCTCGGCCAGGCGATGGGTGGCCTCGCTCGCCACCACCGTGCCCGGCTCGGCAAGACCCTGGACGCGGGAGGCGGTGTTCACCGTGTCGCCGACCGCCTGGAACGTGAACTCCAGATCGGTGCCGATCCGCCCGAACACGACGAGCCCGGAGTGGATCCCCACGCGCACGCGCAGGTCGATACCGCGCCCCGAGAGCTCGCGCTGCAACGGCACCAGA
Organism: uncultured Actinomycetes bacterium; assembly: GCA_963794065.1. Taxonomy (GTDB): domain Bacteria; phylum Actinomycetota; class UBA4738; order UBA4738; family HRBIN12; genus AC-51. The sequence continues at coordinate 27,964 of CAWCDA010000015.1, forward strand.
CCGTCCTGGAGCGCGAGCCCGGCGAGGAGCGCGCGATGCGCGTGGTCCTCGTGGGCGATCGGGGCGCCGAACAGCGCGAGCAGCCCGTCGCCCTGCAGCTGCGCGACGGTGCCCTCGAATCGGTGGATCGCCTCGAGCATCGCGTCGAAGGCCCGGCGCATCAGCCCGCGCAACTCTTCCGGGTCCAGCCGCTCCGACAGCGCCGTGTACCCGACGACGTCGGCGAACAGCACGGTGATGAGCTTCCGCTCCCCCTCCATGTCGGCCGAGCCGGCGCGAAGTTTGTCCGCGAGCTCCGAGGGCATGAACGCCTGGCGCGAAGCGAACGCCGGCTCGGCGATGGCGCCGCCGAGCGCGGCGCCGCACTGCGTGCAGAAGCGCCCGTCGGGCGGGTTCTGGCGGCCGCACGCGCCACAGATCTGGGCGAGCGCAGCCCCGCACGACCCGCAGAACCTGGCGTCGGCCGGGTTGGCCGCCCCACATGCCGCGCAGGCCGGGAGGACGTCCATGAGGGCCGATGCTACCCCTGCTCGATGACGCAGGTCGACTTGGCGGGCAACGCGTCGCACCCGGTCGGACCTGGACGTTCCGCAGTAGACTCCGCGCGGCTCGCTGGACGTGGCGGCGAACGCGCCCCGGCCCCGCGGCGATAGCCTTGGGAGGGCGATCGAGCATCGCAAGGAGCGACGCGTTGGCGACCAGAGCGCGGAAAACCAAGAGCGACTACGCCGGCCTCTACAAGGGCCATCCCGGGCAGTACTCGTGGATCCTGCACCGCATCACCGGTGTCGCGGTGATCCTGTTCCTGTTCATGCACGTGGTCGACACGGCGCTGATCGGCTGGGGGCCCGACGCCTACAACCGGGTGACGAGCGCCTACGCGAATCCGGTGATCCACCTGCTGGAGCTCGGGCTCGTGATCTCGGTGCTGTACCACTCGCTCAACGGTCTGAAGATCACCCTGATCGACTTCTTCCCACGACTGGTGAGCCACATCAAAGGCATCTCGTTGGCGACCGCGATCGTCTTCCTGCTGGCCGCGATCCCAACCACGATCATCATGCTCAAGCAGACCTACGACCTTTGGAAGGCGTGATGGCGACCACCACCACGCCGCCGCCCACGCGCGATCGCCCGGACGGGCGTGACCGACGACTCGGTCGCGAACGTCCGGTCGGCGGCGGCGAGCTCTGGCTCTGGCTGTTCATGCGGATCAGCGGGCTGCTCCTGTTGGTGCTCGCGCTGGGTCATCTCGTCGTGATGCACCTGATGGGCACGGGCGCCGAGCGGATCAACTTCGGCTTCGTCGCCGTCCGCTGGCAGAGCCCGCTGTGGCGCACGTGGGACTGGATGCTCTTGATGCTGGCGCTCGTCCACGGGATCAACGGGCTCCGCAACATCACGCTGGACTACGTGACCCGGCCGGGTCTGCGCCTGACGATCAACATGGTGTCCTACGTGATCGGGTTCACGCTGATGGTGCTCGGCACCGTCATCGTCGTGTCGTTCGACCCGTCGAGATGGCCGGGAGCGGTCTAGATGACCACGACCCACACGTACGACGCGCTGGTGATCGGCGGCGGGGGCGCCGGCATGCGGGCGGCGATCGAGCTCTCCGATCAGGTCAAAACCGCGGTGATCTCCAAGCTCTACCCGACCCGTTCCCACACGGGCGCGGCGCAGGGTGGCGTGTGCGCCGCGCTCGGGAACACGGAGGAGGACTCCCCGGAGTGGCACGCGTTCGACACGGTCAAGGGCGGCGACTACCTCACCGACCAGCCGGCCGCGCAGCTGATGGCCGAGGAGGCGATCGAGGCGATCTACCAGCTCGAGCGCTGGGGCCTGCCGTTCAACCGCACGCCCGAGGGCAAGATCGACCAGCGTCGATTCGGCGGCCACACGGCCAACCACGGCGAGCGGCCGGTGCGCCGGGCTTGCTACGCCGCCGACCGCACGGGCCACATGATCCTGCAGACGCTCTACCAACAGTGCGTGAAGCGCGACGTGCGGTTCTTCAACGAGTACTACTGCCTCGACCTGCTGCGCTCGGCCGACGGCGGCGCGGCGGGCGTCGTCGCATACGAGCTCGCGACCGGCGAGCTCCACGTCTTCCGCGCGAAGTCGATCGTGTTCGCCACCGGCGGCTACGGCCGTATGTTCCGTGTCACATCGAACGCGCACGCGCTGACCGGGGACGGTCCGGCGCTCGTGTGGCGGCGAGGGATCCCGCTGGAGGACATGGAGATGTTCCAGTTCCATCCGACGGGGCTGGCGCGCCTGGGCGTGCTGCTGTCGGAGGCGGCTCGCGGCGAGGGCGGGGTCGTGCTCAACAAGGACGGCGAGCGCTTCATGGCCCGCTACGCGCCGACGATCAAGGACCTCGCGCCTCGAGACATGGTGAGCCGCGCGATCTATCAGGAGATCAAGGAGGGCCGCGGCGGGGGTCCGAACGGTGACTGGGCCTACCTCGACATCTCCCACCTCGACCCGCAGCTGATCGAGGAGAAGCTGCCGGACATCACCGAGTTCGCGCGCGTCTATCTGAAGGTGGAGCCGACGAAGGAGCCGGTGCCGATCCAACCGACCGCGCACTACGCGATGGGGGGCATCCCCACCGACACGGACGGCCGCGTCGTGGTCGGCCCCGAGGAGGAGGTCGTGCCCGGCCTCTACGCCGCCGGCGAGTGCGCGTGCGTGTCGGTCCACGGCGCGAACCGCCTGGGCACGAACTCGCTGCTCGATCTTGTCGTGTTCGGGCGCCGCGCCGGCGCGGATGCGGCACGGCACGCGAAGGAGTCCACGCAGCTCGAGATCCCGGACAAGCCGGAGTCGCGAACGTTGGCGACGCTGGACGGCATCCTCGGACGCACCAGTGGCGACAACGCGGGCGAGATCCGCAAGGAGCTCCAGGACAACATGTTCGACCTGGCATTCGTGGTCCGCACCGAGGAAGGACTGAGCAAGATGCAGGAGATCCTCGGGGGGCTCCGTGCGCGCTACGACCGGGTCGCGATCACGGACAAGGGCTCGATCTACAACACCGACCTGATGGAGGTCGTCGAGCTGGGCTACCTGCTCGATTGCGCCGACACGCTCGTGGCCGGCGCGCTCGTCCGCACCGAAAGCCGTGGCGCACACTTCCGCGACGACTACCCCACCCGCGACGACGACAACTGGCTCAAGCACACGCTTGCCTATCGCGAGGACGACGGTTCGATCCGGATGGAGTACAAGCCCGTGAAGCTCGGCCCCTACGTCCCGATGGAGAGGAAGTACTGATGGCGACCGCCGCCGAGGCCTTGAACCTGTCGGATGACCAACGGGTCGGTGTCAAGCCCGGCACGATGGCGCTCACGGTGAAGGTTCGGCGGTTCAACCCGGAGGTGTCGGAGGACTCGTGGTGGGACGAGTGGACCCTGCAGGTGGATCCGCTCGATCGGCTCGTCGAGGTGTTGCACCAGATCAAGTGGTACCACGACGGCACCCTGAGCTTCCGTCGAAGCTGCGCCCACGGTATCTGCGGCTCCGACGCGATGCTGATCAACGGTCGCAACCAGCTCGCGTGCAAGGTGCTCGCCGAGGATGTCGGGCCGAAGGTCACGATCGAGCCGATCCGCGGTCTGTCGGTGCTGAAGGACCTGATCGTCGACATGGACCCGTTCATGGACGACTTCAAGTCGGTGCTGCCCTACCTGATCAACGACTCGGGCGAGCCCGACAAGGAGCGCCGCCAGTCACCCGAGGACCGCGCCCGTTACGACGACACGACCAAGTGCATCCTGTGCGCCTGTTGCACCACATCGTGCCCCGTGTTCTGGGGCGACGGCAGCTACGTCGGGCCGGCGGCGATCGTCAACGCGCACCGGTTCATCTTCGACTCGCGCGATGAAGCCGGCCGCGAGCGCATGAAGATCCTGTCGGAGAAGACCGGCGTCTTCCGATGCCGGACCACCTTCAACTGCACCGATGCCTGCCCGCGCGGCATCGAGGTCACGAAGGCGATCCAGGAAGTGAAGCGCGCGATCCTGTTCGAACGCTTCTAGGTCGCCGGGCAGCCTTCCCACGCTGTGCCCTGCGTCGCGTTCCACGCGCCGAGGGATCTTGAGAATCGGAGCTCCGCTCCGCCTCGGCAAGCGAACATCCCCGGATCCCACCAGGCCATCGCGGCGTCCGCCGTGTCCCGCCCGAACGCCACCGGGGCGAAGACCCAGAACGCCGGCCCGCGCACGCGACGCGCATCCACCCACGTGACGGGCCGATCGGTCGCGCGCTCGAGCGCGCGCCGCAGCGACTGCGGGAGCGCGGTGCACCGCTTGACGCGTTCCGGGCTCGCGCACAGTTGTGCGAGGACCTGCACTCGCTCGTGGCCACCGTCGAGGACGGCCATCGCATCCATCGCGGCCTGCGCGTTCGGGCCGCGACCGTGGATCGCCGTGGCCGACGCGGGGCCTGTCACGAGGAGACCCACGAGACCGGCGACGACGAGTGCCCTGACGAACATCGTCCGAGCGTGTCACGAGCGTGGCACGAGGCGCAAGCGCCGAACGGCCGGGTAGGGTTTGCGACCGATGGCACACAGGATCGTCCTTATCCCCGGCGACGGGATCGGCCCCGAGGTGGCCGCGGCGACCAGGCTGGTGCTGGACGCCGCCGACGTCGGGATCGAATGGATCGAGATGCCGGCGGGCGCCGCTGCACTCGAGACCCACGGTGCTCTGTTGCCGACCGAAACCCTCGACGCGATCCGGGATTGCCGCGTGGCGATCAAGGGGCCGATCACCACCCCCGTCGGCACCGGGTTCCGCAGCGTCAACGTCGCCCTGCGTCAGGATCTGGATCTGTTCGCCGCCGTACGACCCGCCCGGTCACTGCCGGGCGTGCCGACGAGGCACGAGGGCGTGGACCTCGTGATCGTCCGCGAGAACACCGAGGACCTGTACCAGGGCATCGAGTTCGAGCGGGGCTCCGAGGAGGCCGCCGCACTCCGGCAGCGTCTCCGGGAGATCGGTGGCTTCGAACTGAAGGAGGATGCGGGCGTCACCCTGAAGCCCATCAGCGTGACCGGCGCGCACCGGATCGTGCGCTTCGCGTTCGAGTACGCGCGCGCCAATCGGCGCCACCACATCACGGTCGGGCACAAGGCAAACGTGATGCGCTTCTCCGACGGCATCTTCCTGGAGGCCGCACAGGAGGACGCGCCCGATTTCCCCGAGATCGCGATGGAGGAGATCCAGATCGACCACCTCTCGGCGCGCCTGGCGCGCTCCCCGGAGGACTTCGATCTGTTGCTCTTGCCGAACCTCTACGGCGACATCATCTCGGACCTCTGCGCGGGGCTCGTCGGCGGGCTCGGGCTGATCCCCGGCGCGAATATCGGCTGGGAGTACGCGGTGTTCGAGGCCGTCCACGGGAGCGCGCCGGACATCGCCGGGCAACAGAAGGCGAACCCGGTCGCGATGATCCTCTCGGGCGCGATGATGCTTCGCCATCTCGGCGAGCTCGCCGCGGCCGAGAACGTCGAGTGGGGCGTCGACGAGACGCTTCGCAAGGGAGCGGTGCGCACCCCCGACCTCGGTGGCACGGCCACCACGATGGCGTTCGCGGAGGCGATCGCGGCCGAGGCCGTCGCCTGGGAGCATGGGCCCAGCTAGAGCCCCTGGATCCCGGGGATCGACGCGAGCTGCGAGGCGATGAGCTCGCGGTCGTTGGAATCCTCCAGCGTCGCCAAGACGCGTCTGGCCTCCGCGGCGTAGCGATCCCGAGCCGGTCCGTCGCCGAGCGCCGCCGACGCTCGTGCCATGCCCTCGAGCATCGAGGCCAAGCGCCAGTCGTCCCAGCCGTTGGCGCGAGCGATGTCGAGCGCCGTCGACGCGTAACGGTGCGCCAGCTCACCGAACCCCTGGAGGCTGGCGACGTGGGCGATCAGCCAGTCCCCCACCATGTGTTCCTCGTCGCCTCCGACAACGCCCCAGTGGAACCGGGATGTGAACGCGAGTCCGAGCAGCTCACGATCCTGATCGGGCGTCCGGACAGGGAGGTCGATCAACGCCCAGGCCTCGTTGAACGTGTCAACCGCGACCTGCCGGTGCCAGCCGGGCAGCCCCTCCAGCGCTTCGTCAACCATGCTCGTGCTCGCCTTCATCGTCGTGGTCGTGGCGGTGACCCTCGGGGCCCCGACCGAGGTCCCATTCGCGCGTGCGTCAACACCCGGGCTGGCCGTGATTGCCGCAACAGCCGCCGCGGACGAGTCCCAGCGCGCGGTTCCTGACCGTCAGCCGGAGCTTCTGCGCGGTCGTGTAGTCGGGGTTGCGCCAATTGGTGAAGAACATCGCAACATGCTCGCGCAGCAGTTCCCCGAACGAGCTCATGCACCCATGGTACGCGCAGGCACATCCTTGGTCCGGCACCGTGCGGGTGCAACACTTACACGATGGAACCCCAGCCCCGCCTCGACGCGTCCGCTCCCTCGAACCTGCGCCTTGGGGCGTTCGCGCTGACCGCGGGCGGTGCGCTGCTTATCGGCGTCGGCTCGCTCTTGACGTGGGTCACGGTGGGGATCGCCGGTGCCCAGGGCATGCCGCCGACCGTCTCTCCCGGGACCGACCTCGCCGCGGGGCTCGTCACGCTCGTGAGCGCCGCGGTGATCCTCGTCTTGGTGGTGATGAGCAGGCTCGTCGGTGCCAGGGCCCGCCGCATCCTTGCGAGCGTCGTGATCCTCTTGGGAACGGTGTCAGCGTTGCTCGCCGCGTGGTTCATCAAGGCGGCGCCGGACTACTACTCGCCGGTGGACGACCAAAGACTGGTCGACGCGATCGCGTCGACGACCGGCCGGACCGCCGAGGAGGTGCGGACGGCGCTCGCCACCGTGATCGACCAGCTCGGCGGGTACACCCACGTCGGGCCAGGGCCATGGGTCGTCATCGTCGGCGGCCTCCTTGCGATCGCCGGCGGCGTGCTCACGCTGCGCTGGGCCGTCGCGATCGGCTCCCCGGCCCCACGCACACAAGAGGGGGACGGCGAACCAACACCCTCCGAGGAACTCGGACCCTAGAGCTTCGCCAGGTCCTCGCATTTCGCGCGGATGCCCTCGGCGGCCTCCCGCAACCGCACCAGCTCGTCGTCGTTGAGGTCGAGCTCGACGATCTCCTCGACCCCGCCCCGTCCGAGCTTCGCCGGCACGCCGACGTAGACGTCGCGGATGCCGTATTGGCCGGTGGTCCACGCGCACACGGGCAGGACGGCCTTCGTGTCGTTCCCGATCGCCTCGACCATCGCGACCACCGAGGCGCTCGGCGCGTAGTACGCCGAGCCGGTCCCGAGCAGCGCCACGATCTCGGCGCCGCCGTCGCGCGTGCGCTGGAACAGTCGCTCGAGCGTCTGTTCGTCGACGAGCTCGGGCAGCGGCTTCCCGTTGACGGTCGCGTGGCGCGGCAGGGCCACCATCGCGTCGCCATGGGAGCCGAGCGTCATCGCCTGGACGCCGGTGGTCGACACGCCGAGCTCCTCGGCGATGAAGTACCGAAGGCGCGCCGAGTCCAAGACGCCGGCCATGCCGAACACCCGCTCGCGCGGGAATCCGGACCGCTCTGCCGCGAGGAACGTCATCTCATCCAGCGGGTTCGACACGACGATGAGGATCGCGTCCGGCGACCCGACCGTGACCCGGGCGATCACGTCGGACATGATCTCGGCGTTCTTGCCGAGGAGGTCCATGCGGCTCATCCCGGGCTTGCGGGGGAAGCCCGCGGTGATCACGACGACATCGCTGCCCGCCGTGTCGGCGTAGTCGTTCGTGCCGACGATCGTCGGCTCGTACCCCTCGACCGGTGCGGCCTCTTTCAGATCGAGCGCCAACCCTTGCGGCTTCCCCTCGATGATGTCGATCAGCACGACATCGCCGAGGCCCTTCTCGAGCAGGCGCATCGCGGCCGTCTGGCCGACGAACCCGCTGCCCACGACGGTGGTCTTCATGATGAAACGCTCCTTCGGTTGGGAACGACTCCAGGCTACCGAAGCGGACGGGAGCGCCTTCGGCTGTGCTCCCGGCGCCCCGAGAGCTCGCTCACGATCCGCTGCCCGGCGCTACAGGTTTGCGATGATCGCGTCGGTGACGCCGAACGTGCCGGCCGCGGGGCGGTCGTCGCCCGGAGCGCGCAGGTCATAGGTCACCCATGTGCCGTCGGCGAGCACGTCGGCGACCGCTGCCTCCAACCGATCGCCGGCGTCGGTCTCCCCGACGTGGCGCAGCAGCATCGCCCCGGACAGGATCAGCCCGACCGGGTCAGCCCGGTTCGTGCCGGCAAGGTGGTTCGCGGTGCCGTGCGTCGCCTCGAACACGGCGAGCTCGCGTCCGTCCGCGCCCCCGAAATGGGCGCCGGGCGCGACGCCGGTGCCGCCGATAAGCCCGGCACCGAGCTCGGCCACGAGATCCCCGTACATGTTGGGCAGCACCAGCACGTCGAATCGCTCCGGAGCCTGGATCAGCTGCATGCACAGCGCGTCGATGATCCGGTCGTCGAAGGCGATGTCGGGGAACTCCCCGGCCACGCGACGCGCCGTCTCGAGGAACAACCCGTCGGAGAACTTCATGATGTTGGCCTTGTGGCTGGCAGTCACCGACCGCCGGCCGTGCTCACGGGCCCAGCTGAACGCGAATCGCGAGATCCGCTCGGACGCCGACGCGGAGATCTCCTTGACCGAGATACCACTGTCGGGCTTGACGGCAAGCCCGGTGCTCGCCGCGACGAACGTGATGAGCTCGGCGACCCCGGGCGTGCCGAGCTCCAGCTCGACGCCGGTGTACATGCCCTCCGTGTTCTCGCGGAACACGACCAGGTCGACGTGCTCGTACCGCGAGGGCACGCCCGGGTACAGCTTGCACGGGCGGACGTTGGCGAACAGGTCGAGCCCCTGGCGCAGCGCGAGGTTGGAGCTCCGGAGACCGCTGGTCACCGGGGTCTCGATCGGGCCCTTGAGCGCGACCCGGCTGGCCCGGATCGCCGCCAGGGTGGCCGGCGGCAACGGGCTCCCCGTACGGGAGAAGGCGCCCGCCCCCATTGGCTGGCGATCCCACTCGATGCGCGCGCCCGTCGCCTCGATCGCACGGCGAGCGGCCTCGGTCACTTCCGGGCCGATGCCGTCGCCGGGGATCAGGGTCACGCGGATCATCGCGCCCGAAGGGTATCGGGCCGACCCCGGTTTGGGTCGGAGTGCGGCCACCCTCTATCCTGAGGCCATGGGTGAGAAAGGGCTCCGCGAGATCATCGCCGCCGAGACGAGCATCTCCGACATCGACGGCGACGCGGGCCGCCTGTGGTACGCGGGCTACGAGATCGGTGACCTGGCTCGCAACGCCTCCTTCGAGGAAACCGTCTACCTCCTCCACAACCTGGCACTGCCGAACCGCCAGGAGCTGAACCAGCTGCACACCTTCCTTGTGCGCGAGCGCGAGCTCCATCCGTTCCTGGCGAGGATGATGCCGACGCTGGCGCAGAACGCCTCGTCGATGTCGATGCTTCGCACGGGCATCTCCGCATCGAGCGCGTTCGACCCCGACGGCTGGGATGACTCGCCCGAGGCCGAGTACCGCAAGGCCACCCGCCTGATCGCCGAGACGCCGACCCTGATCGCGACCTTCGATCGGCTGCGCACCGGCAGGGAGGTGATCCCGCCGCACCCCGATCTCGGCCATGCGGCGAACTTCCTCTGGATGCTGCACGGCGAGGAGCCGGACCCGGCGGACGCGCGGGTACTCGACACGACCTTCGTGCTGTACGCCGACCACACGATGAACGCCTCCACGTTCACGGCCCGCGTCATCGCCTCGACACTGTCGGACATGTTCTCCGCGATCACCGGCGCGATCGGCGCGCTGAAGGGCCCGCTGCACGGCGGCGCCAACGAGGAGGCGCAGAAGATGGCCGAGGAGGTCGACAAGCCGGAGAACGCCGAGGCGTACGTACGAGAGCGTCTCGCGCGACACGACAAGATCATGGGGTTCGGGCACGCGGTCTATCGCACGATGGATCCACGCGCGGCGGTGTTGAAGCAGCTGTGCAAGGAACTCGGCGAGCGTGTCGATCAGCCGCAGTGGTATGAGATCTATGCCGCGCTCGAGGCTACGACGCTCGAACAGAAAGGCCTCTACCCGAACGTCGACCTGTACGCGGCCGGCGTGTACCACATGCTCGGGATCCCGACCGACCTGATGACACCCCTGTTCAGTCTCGCGCGCATGGCCGGCTGGACCGCACACGTGCGCGAGCAATACGCGAACAACCGGATCATCCGTCCCGGCTCCGAATACGTCGGACCGCGCGACCGAACCTACGTCCCGATCGAGGAGCGACCGTGACCGACATCACCCCAGCCGGCCCCCCGCCGCCACCACCGCCCGCGCCGCCCGCGGTCCAGCCGACGAACGGGATGGCCGTGGCGTCGCTCGTGCTCGGGATCGTGTCGTTGATCCTGTTCTTCACGGTCGTGCCGCCCTTCATCCTCGGCGGTCTTGCGGTGCTCTTCGGCATCCTGGGCCTGAGCAAGGCGAACCAGGGAGCGCCGCACAAGGGCCTCGCGATCGCGGGACTCGTCTGCGGCGCCGTCGGGATCGTGGCGGCGATCGCCTTCATCGCCCTCATCGTGACGACGGGCGATGCCAACACCAACTTCACCTTCACGATCAGCCCGGCCGGCCTCATCTAGCGGCGCTCACCCTCGAGCGCTTCGCTGCCGATACCTGCTCCGATGCGGTCGTTCGTGCCAAGACGCCTCTCCGCCACGATCCTCGCGGCTCTCGCGTGGGCGGTCGTGATACTCGTTGTGCCGCAGGCCGCATCGGCGCACGCGCCGGGTGGGTTCGGCGTGCAGTGCGGCTTCACGCATATGTCGATGGACGACCCGATCGTCTACCCGAGCCAGCCCGGCATGGGCCACATGCACGCCTTCTACGGCAACAAGAGCACCGATGCCTACTCGACGCGCGCATCTCTGCTGGCCGCGGGCACGACCTGTACGGACAAGAAGGACAAGGCTGCGATCTGGGCGCCGACCGCCTTCATCAAGAAGAACGGATCCTGGCGTCCGCTCGAGCCTTATCGCGAACGCACCTACTACTTCCGGGCGATCCGGCAGCAGATCGCGCCGGTCACGAGCTTGCCGGCCAACATCAAGCTGATCGGTGGGAACCCGCATGCGACGAGTCGAGCCGACAACCCGGCGCTTCGCTGGTACTGCGGCGAGGGCTCGCCGGAGCGCCCGTACCCCTACGATTGCCGGCCGTACACCGCGAAGGGCGAGGACGGGATCCGGGCGATCATCGACCTGCCCTTCTGCTGGGACGGCACGAACCTCGATTCAGCCGATCATTTCTCCCACGTGATCTATAGCGACCCGAACGACACGACCCCGCACGTCGAGCCGAAACAATGTCCGGCTTCGCACCCGAAGTACCTGCCCGCGGTCTCGATCCGGATCCATTTCCGCATCCAGGATCCGTGCGCGGGCGCGACCCCGTGCGGCCCGGCCGACGGCGGCGCGAACGTCCGGATCAAGCTGTCGAGCGGCCCCTACTACACGATGCACGCGGACTTCTGGAACACGTGGGTGCAGTCGCGACTCGAGACGCTGACCGACAACTGCATCCGCGCCTCGAAGGACTGCCACATCATCGGCGTGACCACGACCGACATCTGATCAAGCGGTCGGGCGAGGGAACAGCCCGGCCCGAGCGACGAGCCCGCGAGTGACCTCGTCGTGGCCCATCGCCATCACGTGGATACCGGCGACGCCCGGTATCCCACGGAGGTCGGCGACCAGCGACGCGGCGAGGTCGAGCCCCACCGCCGGGGCATCGTCCCCGGCGGCGTCGAGCGCATCGATCATCGTGGAAGGTACGGAGACGCCGGGCACCTTCTCGTCCATGAACCGCGCCTGCTTCGCGCTGCGCAGCGGCATCACGCCCAGGATCACCGACGCGCGCTCGAACAGGCCCCGCGCGCGCATCAGCTCGGCCCACGAGGCGAGCGCATCGGCGTCGTACACGATCTGGGTCATCAGGAAGTCCGCGCCGGCATCCAGCTTGCTCTCCAGACGCAGCGGGTCGTACGGATCGGCCAGCGGCAGATCGGCGACGCCGATCAGGAATCGCGGTGGGTCGGCGAGCTCGACGCCTGCGAGCGTCGTGCCGTCTTCACGTATCCGACGGGCCAGGGCGATCGCCTCGTTCACGTCGAGGTCGGCGACCACCTTCGCCTCGGGGTGATCGCCGACATGCATCGGATCGCCCGAGAGACAGAAGAGGTTGCGCGCCCCCAGCGCCCACGCGCCGAGCAGGTCCCCGGTCAGCGCCAGCCGGTTGCGATCCCGAACGGTCAATTGGATCGTGGGCTCGAGCCCCGCGGCGGTGGTCGCCGACACCGCTGCGACCGGCGACATGTGCGGCGTCGCGGTCGGGTTGTCGGTGAGGTTGACCGCGTCCACGCTGCCGATCAACGCCACCGCGTGGTCGGCGATCGAGGCGACCGACCCGCCGACCGGTGGCACGATCTCGCCGGTGACGATGAACTCGCCGCGGCCGAGCAGGGCCGCGAGGTGGCCGCCGATCGCGGTGCTCATCCCTGGGTGAACGCCTGCGCCTCGGCGGCCTGCACGGTGTTGACCAGCAACATCGCCACCGTCATCGGGCCGACGCCCCCCGGCACCGGGGTGATCGCGCCCGCGACCTCGGCCGCCTCTTCGAAGACCACGTCGCCGATCAGCCCGGAGGCCGTCCGATGCACCCCCACGTCGATCACGGTGGCGCCCGGTTTGATCATGTCGCCGGTGATCAGATGCGGGACGCCGGCCGCCGCCACCAGGATGTCGGCGTTCGCGGTCGACTTGCGGAGGTCCTTCGTACGGATGTGGGTCGAGGTCACGGTCGCGTTCCCGCGGATCGAATCCTGCCCCAGCATCACCGACAGCGGTGCGCCGACCAGCTCGCCGAACCCGACGATCGTCACCTCCGCGCCCTCGATCGGCACCTCGCAGCGCAGGAGCAGCTCGACGATCCCGTATGGGGTCGCAGGCAGGTAGCACGGCCCCCCGCGGACCATCATCCCGATGTTCCAGGGATGGAGCCCGTCCACGTCCTTCTCCGGCGCGATCGCGCGCTGCATCTCCAGTTCCCCGAGGTGCCCCGGCAGGGGCAGCTGGAGCAGGATGCCGTGGATCTCGGGGTCACGGTTCAGGCGGCGGATCGTCGCCAGCAGCTCGTGCTCGGTGACATAGGACGGGAGGTCGACCTGCTCCGATCGGATCCCCACGTCGGCACAGGCCTTGTGCTTCTGTCCGACGTAGATGCGTGAGGCCTGGTCGTCGCCCACGAGGACGGCGGCCAGGCCTGGGGTGATGCCCGTTTCGGCGAGGGCACGCACGCGTTCCGATACCTCGGAACGGATCTGAGCGGCGACGGCCTTGCCGTCGAGGATGCGCGCGGTCACGGCGTGCATCCTACCGGCGGCCGAAACCGCCGACCAAGCAGGTCAGCGGTGTCGGCGCAGCCGCAGCCGACGACGGAGCGGCCCGACGTCGCGGCGGCGAGCGGTCACGCGTCGAAGCTCCTCGTCGCGGCCTTTGAGCTCGGCCATCCGATACCAGGAAGACGGGACCATCTTGCGAACCTCCTCTCCCGTGCTCTACACTTGCCTCGATGTGAAGATACTTCACATCAAAGTTCGATGTCAAGATACTTAACCTAAAGAGATGTGGAGGCCCCCATGGTCCCGCCCACCGCCCGCCAGGACTCGATCGATCGATTCATCGAGGCCTCGCTCGCTCTGTTCCCCGGCGTCGATCCCGAAACAGAGGGTGTGATCGATCGCTTCCACAAGATCGCCAAGCATGCGAAGCGCATCACGGAGGGAACGGTGAAGCGATTCGGGCTCAACTCGGGCGAGTTCCACACGCTGCTGAAGCTCCGGGTGGCCCCGGACCACCAGCTCACCGCCGGCGACCTGGCCGAGCATCTCGATCTCTCGACCGGGGCCATGACCAACCGACTCGACGGCCTCGAGGAGCTGGGCCTGGTGACGCGGGAGCGCGCGGTCGCCGACAGACGCAGCGTGCTCGTGACCATGACGCCGAAGGGGCGCGACATGCTGATCCAGGCGGTCGAGGCGGCCGGCAAGGAGGAGACCGCCCTGCTGTCGGCGCTGACCGACGCGCAGCGGCGTCAACTCAACGGACTGCTCCGGACGCTCATGCTGTCGATCGAGGGGCCCGACGCCGAGGATTAGTGCCGGAAGTGGCGGGTGCCGGTGAGCACGACCGCCATGCCTCGCGATTCGGCCGCCGCCAGCACGTCCTCGTCCCCCTTCGAGCCGCCGGGATGGATCACGGCCGTGCAGCCCGCGTCGGCCGCCACCTCGAGCGCGTCGGGGAACGGGAAGAACGCGTCGGACGCGCACACCGCGCCCCGCGCCCGCTCCCCCGATTTGCGGGCCGCGATCCACGACGAATCCACGCGTGACATCTGGCCGGCGCCGATACCGACCGTCGCCGCGTCCTTGACGAACACGATCGTGTTCGACTTCACGCGCCAGGCGATCGTCCAGGCGAGCTCGAGGTCGCGCCATTCCTGGGCGGTGGGCTCGCGGCTGGACGCCACCTTCCAATCGCCGCGAGACTCACGCACGGCGTCGACGTCCTGGATCAGCGCGCCGCCGGGCAGCGTGCGCACGTCCCAGCCGGTGGGTTGGATCAGCGGCGCCTGCACCACCCGCAGGTTGGGCCGGGCCGCGAACGCCTCCCGCGCGCCGTCCGTGAAGGCGGGCGCGATCACGACCTCGGTGAAGACCTCGCGCATCGCCTCGGCCGCCGATTCGTCGCACGGCCCGTGGAAGGCGACGATCCCGCCGAAGGCGCTGACCTCGTCGCAGGCGAACGCGCCGCGGTAGGAGGCCCCCGCGTCGCGCAACGCCGCGACGCCGCATGGATTGTTGTGCTTGACGATGACGCACGCGTGCTCGGGCAGCGCGATCGCGAGGTCGTAGGAGGCCCACGCGTCGAGCCAGTTGTTGAACGACATCTCCTTGCCCTGAAGCACCTGCGCGCCGCCGAACACACCCGGGCCCGCGGCCTCGGCGAACAGCGCGCCGCGCTGATGCGGGTTCTCGCCGTAGCGCAGGTCCGTGACCTTCTCGTAGGCGACCCCGACGAAGGCCGGGAGCACGTCACCATCCGTCTGCTGCTGGGCGAACCAGCCGCCGACCGCGGCGTCGTAGGCCGCCGTGTGCGCGAATGCCTCGGCGGCCAATGCGAACCGTGTCGCACGGGTCAAGCCACCCTCGAGCTTCAGCTCGTCCAAGACGGTTTCGTAGCGCTCCGGGTTCACGATCACCGCGACCGACTCGAGGTTCTTCGCGCCGGCGCGCACCATCGCGGGGCCGCCGATGTCGATCTTCTCGATCGTGTCCTCGAAACTCGCCCCGGACGCGACGGTCTCGCGGAACGGGTAGAGGTTGCTCACCAGCAGGTCGAACGGCTCGATCCCCAGCTCGGCGATCTGCGCCAGATGCTCGGCGTCGCGCTGATCGGCGAGCAGCCCGCCATGGATCGCGGGGTGCAACGTCTTCACGCGCCCTCCGAGCATCTCGGGGAAGCCCGTGACGTCGGCCACCTCGGTGACCTCGACGCCGGCCTCGCGCAGGGTCGCCGCGGTGCCCCCGCTGGAGACCAGCTGCACGCCGAGCTCACGGAGCTCCTTCGCGAACGCGACCACGCCCGTCTTGTCGTAGACCGCCAGCAAGGCGCGACGCACCTGTCTCGTACTCATCGCTCTTCCCCTCGGATATGGACATGTCGACCGTCGACGACGAGCCGGTCCTCCAGCAGCGCCCGGAGGGCGCGCGGCAGCAACCGATGTTCGATCTCGTGGATGCGCGGCTCGAGCGAGTCCCAGTCATCGTCGTCGTGAACCGCGAGGCTCTCCTGGAACACGATCGGCCCCGAGTCGACGCCCTCATCGACGAAATGGACCGTCACCCCGGTGACTGCAACGCGGTACGCGAGGGCGTCGCGTACCCCGTGCATGCCGGGGAACGAGGGCAGCAACGCGGGGTGGACGTTCAGCCAGCGGTTCCGCCAGCGTTCGACGACCGGCATCCCGAGGACGCGCATGTAGCCCGCGCTCGCGATGACATCGATCCCTCGCTCGGTCAGCGCATCGGCGACCGCGTTCGACAGGTCGGCTCGATCTCCGGTTGGCTCGATCACGAGCGCCTCGACGTCGGCTTCGGCCGCCCGCTGCAGCGCGAAGACGCCCGGACGGTCGGACAGGACGAGCGCGATGTGGGGCCTGATCGTCGGATCGTCGAGGAGGGTCTGCAGGTTCGTGCCCGAGCCAGAGACCAAGACCGCGACACGCCCACCCATGGAGGCAGTCATGCTAGCCGAGCGTGGAACCGCGCTGGCCAGGGACGGTAAGCTGGCGGCTCGGACGACCGTGGAGGGCCCCTCATGAAGAAGTGTCCGTACTGCGCTGAAGAGATCCAGGACGAGGCAATCAAATGCCGCTACTGCATGAGCGACCTCACGGTGGCGCCTCCGAGCGCCTCCGCGTCGGCCGACGATGCCGTGTCCGATGAGCCCCCCGTCGTCGCGGCGGCGACCGCCGAGAGCACCGCCTCGACCACGACGCAGGCGGACGCCCCTTCGGTGAGCGAGGCGGCCGCCTCGCAATCGTCACCGTGGGGATCCGGAGCCGCGGCGCCGGCCGCGACCACGACCACCGCGCCGTCGAACGGCACCGCCCAGAAATACACGCACTCGGGCTACCGGTACGTGCTCGGCTACGGCGCCGACTTCTTCGGGATCTGGAACCGCGAGCATCCGAACGTGCCGACCGAGCGGTACCCACGCACCGACCAGGGCTGGCGAGATGCCTGGACGAAGTTCGCGGCCCTCGAGCCCAACCACACGCCGGTGCCCGACAGCGGGACGTCCGACGCGACCACGGCCGCCGATGCGCCCGTGGGCGCCGCGGTCTCGATGGGAGCCGCGGCCTCCGCGGGTGCCGCCGCCCCGCAGGTTGCGATGGATCCGAACGATACGACGGTGTTGCAGTACACGCACACGGGCACCCGGTATCTGCTCGGCTACGGCCAATCGTTCTTCGGCATCTGGGATCGGCAGAACCCTTCGCAGCCGGTGGAGCGGTTCCCGCGGACCGACGACGGGTGGGGCCAGGCCTGGCGGCGCTACACGCAGATCGAGACGAACTACACCGAGGTGCGCTAGCCGGCCACGACCCGCGCGGGCCACGGCACGGCGGCGCCCAGCAGACCCCCAGCGAGCCCCCATGCAAGTGCGAGGCCGCTCGTCGCGAGCGGGTCCGTGCCGAGCGAGACCGAGCCGCCGAGCGCGCTCGCCCAGGTCGGCACCACGATCGTCGCGCCCCACGCCGCCACGCCGCACAACGCCGCGAACGCGACGCCGACCAGCGTTCCTCGAACGAGTCGCTCCCCCATCCTCTTCTCGCCGGATCCCGCCGCGCGACCGCCGAGCACGCATGCCACGCCGGGGACGAGCAGGAAGAGCGCGTACCACCACGGGAACATGGCGCTCGTTCCGTTCGCCCCCACGTAGGCGGCGAGGAACGCACCCGCGTCGCTCGAGGTGCGGATGCCGGAGCGGTCGAGCTGGACCGCGGGATCCCCCGCGACCGACAGTTCGGCGGTCGCGCCCATCGAGACCGCGAGGATCATCGCCGACTGGTTCGGCAACAGGACCGCGTGCTGGATCACCGTCGCCGCGCCGCTGCCGCCGGTCCGGCCGACGAACCTCGCGTAGGCGCGCGGCGGTCCGGCGGAGACGGCGGCCAGCACCAGGAAACCGATGAACGCCAAGAGCATCCCCCACCAGAACGCGACGGCGCCGCCCCGCGCCGCCGCGACCAGTCGCGGCCCCCAGGGCGAGGCTTCCTCGACCCGCGCACGCGCTCCCGACACACCCCCGACCGCACCCGTCGCCGCGCCCACCAGGATGGGCAGGGTAAATGCCTGCCACAACACCGGCTGGAGACGGTCGATCCCGAACTGCGGGAAGCCGAGCGTGATGGGGAATGCCGCCACGAACATCGGCAACGCGAACCCGAGTCCCACCGCCGAGCC
The DNA here is from genome assembly GCA_963794065.1 of uncultured Actinomycetes bacterium. Taxonomy (GTDB): domain Bacteria; phylum Actinomycetota; class UBA4738; order UBA4738; family HRBIN12; genus AC-51. Next base: position 46,110 of record CAWCDA010000015.1, read on the forward strand.
CGCGAGCGCGGAGGCCGCCGGCCGTCGCTCGAGCCCACGCCCCTGCTCCTTGCCCGCTCGGTACGCGAGCACGAGCACGGCGATCGTGAGCGCGCCCATCGCGACCTGCAAGGTCGCGGCCGAGGTCGCCCCGTCGGCGACCTCCGTCGACGTGAAGGGAACTCGAACGCTCGCGAGGGTCTCGGCCAAACCGATCTTGAACCACGACCACGGGTGGTACCAACCACTTGCCGCGTAGGTGAGCCACGCGAGCGCTTGTCCCGCAACGAAGATCGGCAGGAACACGAGGAGCGCGCCGCGTCGCAGCCCGCCGACGAACAGGGCGCTGGGCCGCGTGTCGGGGGCGACCTGCGCGACGGCCCCCGCGGCGCTCATCGTGAGAGGCGCTCCCCCACGATCGTGGCGACCTGCGACGGCGTCCGCGCGACCGCGACGCCCACCGCTTCCAGGGCTTCGGCCTTCGCGGCGGCCGTGCCCTGCGACCCGGTCACGATGGCGCCGGCGTGGCCCATCCGTTTGCCGGGAGGAGCCTCGAACCCCGCGATGTACGCGACGACGGGCTTCGTGACGTGCTCACCGATGTAGGCGGCCGCCCGCTCCTCGTCGTCACCGCCGATCTCGCCGGTCATGATCATGAGGTCGGTGTCGGGATCGGCCTCGAACAGCGTCAGGGCCTCGATGAACCCGACGCCGTGGACCGGGTCACCGCCCATGCCGATGCAGGTGGACTGGCCGATCCCCGCCGAGGAGAGCTCATGGACGATCTGATACACGAGGGTGCCCGACCGGCTGACGAACCCGACCCGCCCAGGTGTGCACACCTCGCCGGGGATGATGCCGACGTTCGCGACGCCGGGCGTGATGACTCCCGGACAGTTCGGCCCGACCAGCGTGGTGTCGGTGCCCGCCAGATACGCGTGCACGGACGCCATGTCCTTGACCGGGATGCCCTCGGTGATGCACACGACCAGCGCCACGCCGGCGTCGGCCGCCTCGAGGATCGCCTCGGCGGCGAACCGCGGCGGCACGAAGATCGTCGAGGTGTTCGCCCCGGTCTCGCGCACAGCGTCGGCGACCGTGTCGAACACCGGGATGCCCTCGACGTCCTGTCCGGCCTTGCCCGGGCGTCACACCGCCGACCACGTCGGTGCCGTAGGCACGGTTCCGCAGGGTGTGGAACGTGCCTTCGGAGCCGGTGATGCCTTGTACGACGAGCTCGGTCCCGCCGTCGACCAGCACGCTCATGCCGCGCCGCCGTTCGCCAGGCGCGCGGCCTCCGCGGCCGCATCGTCCATCGTCGCGACCGACACGATCCGCGGATGCGCCGCCTCGGCGAGGATCCGACGGCCCTCCTCGGCGTTCGTGCCGTCCAGCCTGACCACCAGCGGGACGGTCGCATCGACGCGTTCGAGCGCCTCCAGGATGCCGGACGCCACGACGTCGCAGCGCGTGATGCCGCCGAAGATGTTGATGAACACCGTCTTCACCGCCGGATCGGACAGGATCACCTCAAGGAGGTGGCCATCTGGTCGGCGCTCGCGCCACCGCCGATGTCCAGGAAGTTCGCGGCGTGCGCACCGGCCTGGGCGACCACATCCAGCGTCGACATCACGAGCCCGGCGCCGTTGCCGATGATCCCCACCTCGCCGTCGAGCTTCACGTACTGCAGGTCCGCGTCCTTCGCGCGCTTCTCGACGGGGTCGATCGGGAACGCGTCCGCGAGCGCCTCGATATCGGGGTGGCGGAACAACGCGCTGTCGTCGATCGTCACCTTCGCGTCGAGGGCGACGACCGTGCCGTCCTCCAACTGCACGAGCGGGTTGATCTCGACGAGCGTCGCGTCCATCTCGATGAGGAGTTCCCACATCCCGCGGAGCACGTCGCCCGCGCCCTCACGGGCGTTCACCGGCAGCGTGCCGGTCAGCTCGCGCACGTGCCAGGCGCGCATCCCGAGGCCGGGGTTCACGTGCACGCGCCGGATCGCCTCGGGGCGCTCGGCGGCCAGCGTCTCGATGTCCATCCCGCCTTCCGCGGTCAGCATCCAGAGGTACTCGCCGATCGACCGGTCGAGCAGCACCGAGGTGTAGAACTCACGCGCGATCGGCAGCAGCTCCTCGACCAGCACGCGCGTGACCGCCAGGCCTTTGAAATCGGAACCCAGCATCCGCCGGGCGGCTTCGGTCGCCTCCTGCGGCGAACTGCACAGCGCCACACCGCCGCCCTTGCCGCGCCCGCCCGCCTGCACCTGGATCTTCACCACGGCGCTGCCACCGAGCTCGTCGGTCGCAGCGGCCGCCGCCTCGGGCGTCTCCGCGACGACGCCGTGCGGCGTCGCGATGCCATGGACACGGAACAGGTCCTTGCCCATGTGCTCGTACAGATCCATGGGAGCTCCTGGGGCTCTAGTCGGTCGAGGCCAGCCGGGCACGGAGCCAGTCCACGATCTCCGTGGTCTGCGCGCCGGGTGTGAAGATCTTCTCCACGCCGTCCGCCTCGAGCTCCGGGATGTCGTCGGCGGGGATGATGCCGCCGCCGAACACGACGATGTCTCCGGCGCCACGCTCGCGGAGCAGGTTGACTACCTTGGGGAACAGCGTCATGTGCGCGCCGGAGTGCAGAGACAGCCCGACCGCGTCGGCGTCCTCCTGGATCGCGGTCTCGACGATCTGCTCCGGGGTCTGATGCAGGCCGGTGTAGATGACTTCGAACCCGCCGTCGCGCAAGCGCCCGGGCGACGATCTTGGCGCCCCGGTCGTGCCCGTCCAGCCCGGGCTTGGCCACGATCACTCGATGTTTGTCGGGCATCGCGCGGAGTCTACCGAACACCCAGGTTGCGCCCGAGCGAGTATCCGCGCGTGGACACGCCGGAGACCAACGACGGGCCGTTCTGGGCGGTGACACGGCCGTCATGCTCGATCGGATCGAGGGTTCGCCCGCGGTCTCGGCCCGTAGAATCCGGACGTGGCGCGCAAGAGGATCACGATCCGACCACCCGGTCTCAAGCCGACCACGAAGGTCGGCACGTTCGGCCCGTACCGCGGCCGCCTCGGCCTCGCTTGGGTGGTCGCACCGATCTTCGTCGGCGCGTTGATCGTCGTCGCCGGCTACCTCGCGCTGACCCGCTGATGCTCGAGGCGTACTGCTGGCCCCGGTCCGCCGAACCCGGTCAGCAGGTCGGCCTGCACGTCTCGACCGACGCCGAGCGGTTCGACGTCTCGGTGACGCGCGACGGTGCCGAGCCTCTCGAGGTCGTGGCGCGGCGACGGCACCGCCGAGCCACACCCCACGCCCGAGGATGCGAGCGCGAACGGCTGTGCGTGGCGGGCCGCGTTGCAGATCCCGATCGGCGACTGGCCGAGCGGCTACTACGCCGTCACGCTGACAGCAGGTGCCGAGCGCGCCGAGGCGTTCCTCGTCGTGCGGGCCGGGAACCGCGAGCGGGCGCCGATCCTGTTGGTGCTTTCGACCAGCACGTACGACGCCTACAACGACTGGGGTGGCCCGTCGCTGTACACCGGCGGCTCCCGGGTGTCGATGCTCCGTCCGATGGCGTCGGGGTTCCTGACGAAGCCCGAACCGCACCGTCGCAAGATGCAACCCCAGCCCGACCGCGAGGCCCTGTGGTTCTTCGAGTGGGCCGAGCCGCTGGGCGTGTCGGTGTGGAGCGGCGGCGCGGGATGGTGGAACTGGGAGCGCCCGTTCGCGCACTGGGCGGAGCGCACGGGCTACCGCTTCGACGTCGCGATCAGCACGGACCTCGAGACGGTGTCCGGGGTCCTCGAGGGCTACCGGGCATTCGTGTGCGTCGGCCACGACGAGTACTGGTCCTGGGGTATGCGCGAGGCGCTGGACGCGCACACCGCGGCAGGCGGGAACGCGGCGATCTTCAGCGGCAACACCTGTTACTGGCAGGTTCGGTTCGATCACGAGGCCAACGCCATGGTCTGTTTCAAGTACCGCTGCGACGAGGACCCCGTGCTCGCGACCGACGATGCCCGGCTCCTGACCGGCCCGTGGTCGGAGCGCCGGATCGGCTGGCCCGAGACCGGCACGATCGGGCTCACGTTCACCCGGGGCGGGTATTCGCGATACGGGCTGGGCGTGCCGCGTGCCTCGGGCGCCTACACGATCCACCGTCCCGGGCACTGGCTGTTCGAGGGCACCGATCTGCGCTACGGGGACGCGCTGGGCCTGGAGCACACGATCGTGGCCTACGAGGTGGACGGGGTGGCGCTCGCGACCGGCCCCGACGGGCTCCCGGTGCCCACGCACGACGGACGGCGCCCCCGAATCGCTGGAGGTCCTCGCCACCGCTCCCGCGCGGCTGTGGGCGCAGGCCGAGCAGCCCTCTCGCTATGCGCATGAGCCGGGCGAACTGGAGAACACCGCCGAGGCGTTGTGGGGTCCCGACTGGCCCGAGCACGTGCACGAGATCGCCAACAACCATGCGGTGCTCGGCGTCTTCACGACGCCGGGCGGCGGCACCGTCGTCAACGTCGGGCGTCACCGACTGGGCCTACGGCCTGGCGGACCCCGTCATCGATCGGATCACGCGCAACGCGCTCGATCGCCTCGGCTAGGCGCGCATGTACCGGTCGAGCCAGCCCAACACGAGTTCGAACCGCTGCACCCGGTGCGTCGGGCTCCCCGATCGCGTCAGCTCGTGGCTCTCTCCCGGGAACCGCACGAACTCGACCTCGCGGCGGAGGGCACGCAGGACCGTGAACAGCTGTTCGCCCTGGTTGATCGGGCAGCGCAGATCGTCCTCGGAGTGCAGGATCAGCGTCGGCGTCGTGATCTGCTCGGCATAGGTCAGGGGCGAGATCTGCCGGTACGCCTCCGGCGCCTCCCACGGGTGGGCGCCCACGTAGCCTCGGAAGAACCCGGCGAAATCGCTCGACCCGTCCTCGGAGGCCATCTCGTTGACCGCCCGCTCCGAGATCGCGCACCGGAAACGGTCGGTGTGGCCGATGATCCACGACGTCATGTAGCCGCCGTAGGATCCGCCCATCACCGCGATCCGCTCGGGATCGATGAAGTCGAACCGCTCGGATCGCCTCGTCGGTGACGGCCATCAGATCGTCGTAGTCGACCGACCCCCAGCCGGGCCCCCCTCGACCGGACCGCGGATCGCCCGGCCCCAGTCCTCCGAGTAGCCCGGAGGAGCCCCGCGGGTTCGCGAACACGCACGACATAGCCCGGCGCCCGCCTCACCTGGAACTCGTCGAAGAACCGGTCGCCGTACTGGGTGAACGGACCGCCGTGGATGTTGAGGACGGCCGGGTAGAGCTGGTCCGGATCGAACCCCGGTGGCCGGATCACCCAGGCGGGCGACCTCCACGCCGTCGGGGGCGATCGCGACGAACGGCTCCGGCTCGGCAAGCGCGACCTCGGTCAGGAAGGCCGAGCCGACGTCGGTCACGCGCCGGTCATCCACGAACACCTCCGACAGGCTCGTCGGCATCGAGGCCGCATACGCGAGTCGATCGCCGCGCAGATCGAAACCGGTCAGGGTGCCCACCGGATCGGCGCATCGCACGGCCGGCCCCGATCCGTCCGCAGGCACCTCGAACAAGGGCACCTTCCCCGCATCCTCGACCGGGAACACGATGCGGTCGATGTCCCAGATCGGCGCGCGCATCGCGGGGAACGGCGCGGCGTTGCGATCGAGCGCCTCGGTCAACACGGTACGAGCTGAGGACGCGAGGTCGACGACCGCGATCCTGCCGTGCCGCGGGTCGTCGAACTCCCCAGGGATGAACACGTGGGCGATCCGATCGCCCTCGGGCGACCACACGGGCAGGAGGCACGCGCCGTCGGTCGCGGTGACGCGCGCCGGTTCGCCGCCGTGCACACCGATCGTGTAGATGTCGGACACGGTCCCGAGGTCCCAGTCGGCATGGCGGGCCGAGACGAATGCGATCGTGGCGCCGTCGGGCGACCAGGCAGGCATCTGGTCCTCCGCGTCGCCATCGGTGAGCTGCACGGGCTCCGCCCCGTCGAGGCCGACCGTGTAGAGATGGTGCGTGCGTCCCTGGGTCCATCCCTCGTTATCCAGCCGGAACTGCAGTCGGGTGAAGCGCCGGGGCGGACGCTTCGCCACGTCCTCGATGTCGTCGGCGGGATCGTGGGCGCGCGCAACGAACGCGAGCCGCGAGCTATCGGGTGACCACTCGACCCCGTCGATCCCGCCACCCTTCAGGGCGGTGAGCTGTCGCGACTCGCCCGGGCCGTCGACGGGCAGAACGAAGAGCTGCGCCGGGTCGTCGCCGCGGGCGGAGGTGAAGGCGAGCCATCGTCCATCGGGAGACCACCGGGGCGAGCCATCGCGCGTCCCCCCGAACGTCAGTCGTCGAGGTGGTGCCGAGCCGTCGGCCGGCACGGCCCAGATGGCGCTGCGACGATCGTGTTCATGCTCGTCGACCCACGTCTGGACGTACGCGACGGTGGCGCCGTCGTGCGACAGGCGGGGGTCGACCGCCCCCGTCAGTCGATAGACGTCGTCGGGCTGCATCCCTCGCATGGCGGCTCTCCTCTCACCCTTCTGCGAGAGATAGTCCCACGGATGCCGCGAGCAATGCCTCGAGCCGCCGGTGATCGAAAGGGTGCCCGCTGTCACCGCGAGCGCTACCAGGAGCTGTCGAACTGAGCCCTCCGAGCCGTACCGAGGGGAGGCCCATGATGCGTGACCGACTGGGGGAGCCGCATCCGACGGATGGCGAAACGATGGTCTTACCCAGGGTCGGGTAGTCGATCAGCCGATCTTGCGCAGGGGTGCGTACGCCAGGAGCACGCGCTTCTCCCCGACCTCGGAGAACCGGATCGTCGCCTCTGCGTCGTCGCCGTAGCCGCTCGTGGTCACGACCACGCCCTCGCCCCAGCGTTCGTGCTGCACGGTGTCGCCCGCGACGATCGCCGGCGCGTCGCGTTTGGGCACACCGGGAGCCGTCGGCGGGGTCCAGCCGGGTTGCACCTGCACCGCCTCGCTGCGCCCCGGGAGGCCGACCACCGAGTACCCGCCACCTCCCCCGGCGCCACGGCGCGACGCCGAACGCTGGACGCGCGTCTCCGACTCCTTGGCGTCGAGCAGCGCATCCGGGATCTCGCCGAGGAATCGCGATGGCGGGTTGTAATTCGTCTGCCCGTAGAGGGTGCGGCTCCAGGCGTGCGTGAGGTACAGGCGCTGCTGCGCGCGCGTGATGCCGACGTAGGCGAGCCGGCGCTCTTCCTCCAACTCGTGCGTGTCGGTCATCGAGCGGAAGTGCGGGAACACGCCGTCCTCCATGCCGACGACGAACACGACGGGGAACTCGAGACCCTTGGCGATGTGCAGCGTCATCAGCGTGACGGTGGATTCGTCCTCGTCGTACTCGTCCTGGTCGCCGACGAGCGAGACGAGCTCGAGGAACGCCGCGAGCCCAACATCCGGGTCGCGCGCCACCGTTTCCATGGCGACCCCCGAGAGCTCCTGCAGGTTCTCGATACGGCCCTGCGCCTCGATCGATCGCTCCGTCTCGAGCTCCAGCAGATAGCCCGACTCCTGGGCCGCGAACTCGACCATCCGGGCCGGCCCAACGCCGTCGTCGTAGTGCGCCCGCAGCGCCGCCATCACCTGGGTGAACCCGGCCACCGCCCCCTTGGCGCGCGTGTTGAGCACCGCGATCTCATCGACGCGTCGGCAGGCCTCGACGACGTCTATCCCCTCGGTGGCGGCGAACGACTCGAGGGCTGCCGTCGTGGCGTCGCCGATGCCGCGCTTCGGCATGTTCACGACCCGCCGGAACGAGATCACGTCCTGCGGGTTGAGCAGCAGTCGCAGGTAGCCCAGCACGTCCTTGATCTCTTTGCGCTGGTAGAACCGCACGCCGCCGAAGACACGATAGGGCGTGCCGACCCGCATGAAGACGTCCTCGACGACACGCGACATCGCGTTCGTCCGGTAGAAGACGGCGACGTCGCGATATCGAAATCCCTCGTCGTCGCGGAGCCGTTCGATCTCGGATGCGACGAACATCGCCTCCTCGTGCTCATCGTTGCCACGGAAGGTGGTGACCAGCTCGCCGGGAGCCGCCTCGGTCCAGAGCTCCTTGGGTTTGCGCTGCGTGTTGTGCTCGATCACCGCGTTTGCCGCGGCCAGGATGTTGCCCGTCGACCGGTAGTTCTGCGCCATCACGAGGACGGTCGCGTCGGGATAGTCGCGCTCGAAGTCGAGCAGATTCTGGATCGTGGCTCCCCGCCAGGAGTACACGCCCTGGTCGGCGTCGCCGACCACGCAGACATTGCGATAGCGGTCGGCGAGCTTGTTCACCAACTCGTATTGCGCGCGGCTCGTGTCCTGATACTCGTCGACCAGAAGGTACCGGAACCGCTCCTGGTAGTGCCGCAGCACGTCGGGGTGGTCGCGGAACAACCGCACCGTCTCGGTGATCAGGTCGTCGAAGTCGAGCGCGCCGGCCTCCTTCTTGCGCGTCTCGTACGCGCGGTAGACCTTGGCGATCATCTCCTCGTAGAAGTTGGACGCCAGCTCGCCGAAGGCGTCGGCGTCGATCACCTGATCCTTCGCGTGGCCGATCGCGGCCGCCATCGCCTTCGGTGGGAACCGCTTCGGATCGATATCGAGGTCGCGGACGATGCCCGAGATCAGCCGCTCGGTGTCGCCGTCGTCATAGATCGTGAACGTCGAGGGCACCCCGAGATGTTGATGCTCCCGCCGGAGGAGCCGCGCGCACATCGAATGGAACGTGAGCAGCCACATGCCGCCGGCCGCGCCCGAGCCGACCAGCTGCTCGACGCGGTCGCGCATCTCGCGAGCCGCCTTGTTCGTAAAGGTGATCGCCAGGATCTGTCCCGGGGCGACATTGCGCTCCCGCACCAGGAAGGCGATCCGATGTGTGAGGGCCCGCGTCTTGCCGCTGCCTGCCCCGGCCACGATCAGGACCGGCCCTTCCGTGTGCAGCACGGCTTCCCGTTGGATGTCGTTGAGGCCGCCGAGCAGCGGCGAGGTCACGCTCACGAACGCAGTGTAGGCGGGGTTGGCGACGCCATTACCCGATGGCCGTGACCTGGGTCTTCAGGCATCGACGCCGACAGGCGTCGGCACCAGTACAGGGTCGGACGGCGCCCTGCGAAGGATCTTGCGCGCGGCACGGTTGAGTCGCCCTGGCCAGGTCGGATCCATACACGGGCGTTCCACCAGCAGGTAGAACGTCAGGCACACGCCAACCACCACGACCAGATCGATCGCCGCGAGCGCGCACGTGACGACCCAGCCGGTGCGCCGAGTGAAGATCGGCGCGATGAGCACCATCGTCGGGTAATGCATCAGGTAGATCGAATAGCACATGCCTCCGATCGTCGCGAAGATCCGATTCCGGCTGACCGATCGAGCACCGGGACCGCGGAGAGCGCCTGCCAGGAGCAGACCCACCGCCAGCGGGCCAACCATCACGACCATCCAGTACGGCTGCATGAAGAGCAGGAGGCACCCCACCAGCCCGCAGACGGCCGCCGCATCCCATCGTCGAGGATGCGTCGGCGGCGTTCGCCATGACACGACCCACAGGTCTGCCACCAGCCAGCCTCCAAGGAAGAAGGGAAGGTAGAGGAGGAATTCAGCGACTCCTCGGAATGGACCAACGCCGACCATCGTCGAGATGAGCAGGCTCGCGACAGCCACCGAGGCGATGACAACGCGGCGCATCCAAGCGTCGGAGAAGACCGCGAACAGTCTGGCGAGCCAAGGAGCGGACAGATAGAAGAACACCTCGATCTCGAGTGACCAGAGGACCGATGAGATCGGATTCGCGTGGCCGAACACGGAGCCGTTCGCGTACACGGAGCTGATCAGGAATCGAGATCGGACGACCCCAGGATCGGTTCCAACAAGCAGCGCGAGCACGGATGCCAGTCCCAGCGCAACGAGGTACGGGGGCTCCAACCTCGTCACCCTCCTCAGGTAGTACGCGCGGATGCTGCGGCGTGGGCCCTCGGCGAAACGCTCAGCGATGAACGGAAGGGCGAGGATGAACCCACTGATTCCGAAGAAGACCTCGACGCCGTAGCCGAAACCCACGACCAATCGGGATGCAAAGCCGGTATCGATCGAGCCCATTTCAGCGTTCCCGAAGGGGCGCGGCACCATGTGGGCCTCGCCGACGCCAAGCCGGTACGTGGCCAGCAGATGGAACGCCACGACCATCGCGATCGCAAGGAATCGGACTCCATCGACTTCGGGGATATACCGGGTCGAAGCGGTCGTTCGACGAAGCCTGCCGACCAGCGCGTCGAGGCGCGTCGACGTTTCGAGCCCGGTTCCCTCTCCGCTCATCCCCGCTTCTACGCCTGGCGTGACGTACAGGTCAAGGGTCCATCGGTCGCGAATCGCTGCACAGCGGCGACGCCCCGGCCGGATCGCCGCGACCAGGGCCTTCCGGTCGATGTCCACCCGGGCGTCGTCGCGGTAGCGTGACCGCGCGATGACATCCATTCCCGCGGACACCCCCACGACCCCGCGCATGCGCTCGCATCATGTCCTGCGCTGGGTCGGCATCGCGTGCCTCCTCGGCGCGGCGTACTTCGCCGGCTATGTCACGTGGCTCCTCTGGGGCACGGGGATCCAGACACAGCAGGCACAGGATCAACTCCGTCCGACGACCGAGCAATGGGCCACCCACCCGGAGCCCGCGCCCACGACCCAGGGCGGCGGCGCGCGGATCATCCCGGGCGATGCGTATGCGGTGATCGTGATCCCCTCGATCGACCTCGACATGGTGGTCGTCCAGGGCACCGACTACGAGTCGCTCAAGAAGGGTCCGGGCCACTACCTCGACACGGCGGACCCGTGGGACGGCGCGGGACGCGTCGGGATCGCCGGGCACCGCACGACCTACCTGCATCCCTTCTTCGACCTGGATCAGGTGCAGGACGGAGACACGATCAGCCTGCTCACGCGGTACGGGCGTTACGACTACGTCGTGACCGCCAACTTCGTGCTGCCGGAAGAGACCGCGGGCAAGGTCCTTACCCAGACCACCGACCCCACGCTCGTGCTGACCACCTGCAACCCGAAATACGCGTCGAGCCAACGGCTGATCGTCATCGCGGATCTGGTCTCGAGCCCCTAGGTCGCGGTGGCGCTGGTCTTCGCCGCAGCGCCGGGCTGTACCGTCGGCACCCGCCTCGTGAAGAAGAGCGCGAGCAGCGCGAACAACGCGAGCAGCGCCAGGGTCGCGCGCAGCCCGTCCACCCGCGCCTGCTCGTTCGCGTCGACGATCGCCTCGGTCGTCTGCTCGTCGACACCGGCCTGCTGCAGCGCCGTCTGCAGCTGGGCGTCGGAGATGAACTCGCCCCCGTCGGACAGCTGCACGTTCGCCTGCGCCACGACCTCGTCGGGCACGGCGGGGTTCTGGTCGATCCCGGTCAGGAACGAGGCGGTCAGCGCCGCGATCAGGATCGAGCCCGCCAACGCCGTGCCGAGGGACGCACCGAACTGGCTCGCCGTATTCTGCAGCCCGCCGACCTCCGGACTCTTGCTGTCGGGGACCGCGGAGACCGTCACCGCGCCGAGCTGCGAGGCGAGGCCGCCCATACCGAGGCCGATCAGCAGCAGTGGCCCCGTCACGACCCGCGCCGTCGCCTCGGCGTCCAGCGCGACGAAAAGCGCCACGATCCCGATGATGACGACGACGAGCGCGATGTTGACGACGCGTCTCGGCGAGACCGTCGGGAAGAACTTGGGCACCCCGGCGGCGGCGAGCAGCATCGTGACGGACATCGGCAGGAGCTTGATCCCCGTGTCGATCGCCGAGAGACCGAGCGCCACTGAGAGATACAGCGGGATCGCGAAGAACAACCCCATCATCACGAGGAATTGGAAGAAGAACATCAGGAGCCCGCCGGTCATCTGCCGGTTTGCGAACAGCTCCGGTTCCACGAGCGGATCGCGCCCGGCCGCCTCGAGTCGCCGAACATGGCTCAGGAACAGCAACATCAGCGCGAACCCACCGAGCACGAACCACACGACGAGCGACATGCCCAAGACGGACCGTGCGCCATCGGCGGGCAGGATCCACCCCCACTCCGATGAGCGCAACACGGCGATGATCACCAGGCCCATCGCGGCACCCCACAGCACCGAGCCCAGCAGATCCAGCTTCGGCCGGGTGTCGGCGGGCGCGTCGGCGACCCTGCGGGCCAGCAGGAGGATGCCGGCCCCCACGAGCACCTCACCGGCGAACACCCAGCGCCACGACGCGTACGTCGTTGCGAGCCCGCCGATGAGGGGTCCGACCGCGACCGCGATCGCGCCGGCCGCACCGACGAGGCCGTAGGCGCGCGGTCGTCCCTCGGGGGGGAAGTTGCCGGCGACGAGGGCCACGATCGCGGGCATGATCAACGCCGCGCCGACGCCTTCGAGGAACGACCAGCCGAAGATGAGCCACCCGAGGTTCGGGGACAACGCTGTGGTCAGCGATCCACAGCAGTAGATGACACAGCCGATCACGAACGCGCGTTTCCGGCCGATGATCGATCCGATCTTGCCGCCCGTCACCATCAGCATCGCCATGACGAGCGTGTACAGCACGATGGCCGTCTGGATGCCCGTGATCGTCGTGCCGAGATCGTTGGCCACGGTCGCGATCGACACGTTCATGACCGAGGAGTCCAACGCCATCAGGAACTGGGCGGCGCACAGGGTGAGCAGGACGCTCGTGGCCGCCTTCTGCCCGATCGATCCCCCCGACGGCCCCGACATGCGCTGCACTCTAGCTGGCGGAAAGCCGCTGGCGCGGACCGCACCGCGACCGGGTAGGCTCCTCGCACCACCCCGTCCGAGCCCGGAGCGTTCCATGGCAGAGCTCGCCACCGCCTTCCCCTCGGAGACGTTCCTGGCCGACCTCGACACGGCCGCCCGAGACCTCGTGTTGTCGACCGGGCGGCGCGTCGAACTCCCGCCGGGAGCCTCGCTGTTGTTCGAGGGTGATCTGTCGGGACGCGTCGTCGTGATCGGATCTGGCGCCGCCAGGGTGTTCGCCACGGCAGCGAACGGACGGGAGGTCCTGTTGAACGTGGTCGGGCCCGGGGAGATCCTCGGACAGGTGTCCGCGCTCGACGGCGGGCCGCACTCGGCATCCGTCACGACGATGACCGATGCCGAGGTGGTGTTCCTGGACGCCGACGCCTTCCGGTCGTTGCTGGACACACGCGTGGCGGTGACCGAGGCGGTGGCGAGAAGTCTCGCCCGGGACCTCCGCCGGGTCGAGCGGCACCGGGTGGAGCTCGCCGCCTACGACGTCCCGACCAGACTGGCCGGCCGGCTGGTCTATCTGGCGGATCGGCTGTCGACCGACGGCGTCGAGATCGAGATCCCCGTGTCGCAGCGAGAGCTTGCCGAGTGGTGCGGCGCCTCGCGCGAGGCCGTCACCAAGGCGATGAAGGCCTTCCGCGCGCGTGGCTGGGTACGAACCGATCAGCGATCCATCACCGTGGTCGATCTCGACGCGCTCCGCGCCCGGGCCCCCTAGGGGAAAAGTACCCGCCGTCGAGGTGCCGCTTCCCTGCCCCGATCGCGCGCCCCTTCCTACTGTGTGGTTGAGGCGGAAGGACCGCCAACGAAGGGGGCGAGACCGATGCAGGCGCAGACACTGCAGGTCCGCCGGACCATCCGGTTCCCGTGGAAGGTGTTGCTTGTCGTGGCCCTGCTGGCCGTGATGCTCGCGGTCGGGATCGGCGTCGCCACGAGTGGGAACGACACGACGACCGTGCCGCCGCGTGTCGAATATCGGATCGGGCCGAAGGACCTCTCCGGACCGACCGCGTACCCCGGCTTCGTGCCGGGGCAACAGATCCCCCACCGCACCTTCGGCCAGGGCGGTGCGAGCGGCGACCAGCACGTGGCGGCGAGCATCACCGCGGCGAACGGGAAGCCGCTGTCCTAAAGCGGGGAGATCCACCTGGGGGGGTGCAGGAGGGGCGCGCCGAAGGCGCGCCCCTCCTGTGTGTCACTCCCACTCGATCGTGCCCGGGGGCTTGCTGGTGATGTCGTAGGCGACCCGGTTGATGCCCGGCACCTCGCGCACGATCCGGGACGCGATCACATCGAGGACCTCGTGAGGCAACCGGGCCCAGTCGGCCGTCATCGCGTCCTCACTGGTGACCGCGCGGACGACGACGGGCGCCTCGTAGGTGCGCCCGTCTCCCATCACGCCGACGCTCGGACGTCGGCCAGCAGCACGCAGAACGCCTGCCACGTCTCGCGCTCGAGCCCGGCGCGCCGGATCTCTTCGCGCACGATGTGATCGGCCCCGCGCACCTTCGCAAGGTTCTCGGGGTGACCTCACCGACGATGCGCACGGCGAGCCCGGGTCCGGGGAAGGGCTGTCGCTGGGTGATCTCCTCGGGCAGGCCGAGCTCGGCGCCGACCGCGCGGACCTCGTCCTTGAACAGGTCGCGGAGCGGCTCGACTAGGTCGAACGCCATGTTCTCCGGGAGCCCGCCGACGTTGTGGTGGCTCTTGATGTTTGCAGCCGTCTTCGAACCGGACTCGATCACGTCGGGGTAGAGCGTGCCCTGCACGAGGAACCTGGCGCCGGTGTGCTCCCTCGCGACCTCCTCGAAGACCCGGATGAACTCTTCGCCGATCGCCTTGCGCTTGGTCTCGGGATCGGTCACCCCGGCCAGCTTCGTGAGGAAGCGGTCCTGGGCCTTCACATGCACGAGCGGGACGTGGAAGTGGCGCGCGAACGTCTCCTCCACCTGTTCGGGCTCCCCCTCCCGATTCAGGCCGTGATCGACGAACACGCAGGTCAGCTGGTCGCCGACGGCGCGGTAGACGAGCAGCGCCGCCACCGCCGAGTCAACCCCACCGGAGAGCGCGCAGAGCACCTCGGCCTCGCCGACCTGTTCGCGGATCCGCCGCACCTGATCGTCGACGATGTTCGTCGGCGTCCAGTCGGGCAGGAGTCCGCAGCCGTCGTACAGGAACCGCTTCATCACCGCCTGCCCGCGCGGCGTGTGACTCACCTCCGGATGGAACTGCACCGAGAAGAGCCCGCGCTCCCGATCCTCCATCCCGGCAACCGGGATCGCATCGGTCGTGGCCGTGATGCGGAACCCCTGGGGCACGTGGGTCACGGCATCGCCGTGCGACATCCAGACCGTGTCCGTTACCGGCATGTCCTGGAGCAGCGTGCCCGGCTCGGTCACGTGCAGCTGGGTCGCGCCGTACTCACGGTCGCCGGTCGCGTCGACCTCACCGCCCAGCGCCTGCGCCATCATCTGGTGGCCATAGCAGATGCCCAGGACGGGCACGCCGAGCTCGAAGAGTCCGGGGTCGACCTGCGGACCGTTCGGCGCGTAGACGCTTGCGGGGCCGCCGGACAGGATGATGCCCGCCGGGCGCCTGGCCGCGAGCTCTGCCGCCGTGAGATCGTGCGCGACGATCTCGGAGTAGACGTGTGCCTCGCGGACCCGCCGCGCGATCAGCTGGGCGTACTGTGCGCCGAGGTCGACGACGAGGACGGGGCGCGGCTCGGCCATCCGGTCCACCGTAGCAGTCGCGATGCGGTGTGCCAGCGGATGCCCGCGTGCGGTGCCCGACCCCGCGATGAGGGAGACTGCTCCGATGGAACCCGGTCTCACCCTCCGATGCACCGCCTGTGGGTCGGCGAACCCCGCCGGCTTCCGATTCTGCGGGACATGCGGGGCGAGCCTCGTTCCAACCGGGTCGGAGGTGCGCGCCGCCGAGGAACGGAAGGTCGTCGCCGTGTTGTTCGCCGATCTGGTCGCCTCGACGGAGCTCGCGATACGCCTGGACCCGGAAGACCTCCGCCGGGTCTTGTCCTCCTATTTCGATGCGATGGCGGACGTCATCACCACGCACGGGGGCGTGGTGGAGAAGTTCATCGGCGACGCGGTGGTCGGCGTCTTCGGCGCGCCCGTCACGCACGGGGACGACCCCGAGCGTGCCGTGCACGCCGCCCGCCGGATGCACGAAGCCCTTGCGGACGTCAACCGGTCGCTGGACAACGGCCTCGACCAGGAGCTCGCGCTGCGGGTCGGGGTGCACACCGGTGAGGTGATCGCCTCGCCGGGAGACGCTGCCGAAGCCCTCGTGACCGGCGACGCGACCTCGATCGCTGCGCGATTGCAGGGCATCGCCCCCTCCGGGGGCGTCGTCGTCAGCGCGCGTACATACCGAGACACCGTTCGGTCGTTCACGTTCGACGCGCTCGGCACCTTCGACCTCAAGGGGGTGCCGGATCCGACGCCCGCCTGGCTCGTGACCGGTGAGACCGCGCCTGCCCTTCCGACGAGCGACCGTCCCCTCGTCGGACGCGGCGAGGAGCTCGCGTTGCTCGACGTGCTGCTACGGCGATGCGAGCGTGAGGGGACGCCGCACCTCGTGACGATCGCCGGCCCAGCCGGCGTCGGAAAGAGCCGGCTCGCATTCGAGTTCACGAGCGGAGCGGCCGCCACCACCGTGCGGGGACGGTGCCTCCCCTTCGGCAGAGGTCTGGGGCTGTGGCCGCTCGCGGAGATCGTCAAGGCCGAGGCGTCGATCCTGGACAGCGATCCCCCGGACGTGATGCTGGTCAAGGCGCAGGCCGAGATCGGCAGACACTTCGAGGCGAACAACGCCGGCTCGAGCCTTCCGGCACTCCTGTCGTCGATCGGCATCCCGGTCGACCCCGACCCGCTCGCCGGGATCGGGCCGGACGCCGGACGCCGGATGATCCTGAACACGTGGGCGCGCTACTTCGCCTCCCTCGCCGAGGACGGTCCCGCGATCGTGTGGATCGAGGACGTGCACTGGGCCGACGATGCTCTCCTCGACCTGCTCGAGGGCCTCCTCGGCCGGATCGTGGCTCCCGTCCTGTTCCTGTGTCCTGCTCGCCCGGACCTATTCGACCGTCGGGCCGGATGGGGCGCCGCTGGCGGCTCGACATCGACCCTCGAGCTGCACGCGCTGACCGCGGACGAGACGGCGCGGCTCATCGGCAACCTGCTCGATGGCGACGTCGATCACCGACTGTTGACGGCGGTGGTGGAACGGACGGCCGGCAACCCGTTCTTCGCGACCGAGGTCGTTCGGACCCTTGAGGAGGACGGTTCGATCGCCCGGCACGACGGCACGTGGTCGGCGACAGGAGACATCGCGGCCGCGATGCCCGATACGGTGCAGGCGGCCATCGCCGCCCGCATCGACCGTCTTGATCCATCCGTCAAAGCGACGCTGCAGATGGCGAGCGTCGTTGGCCGCACCTTCTGGATCGGCGCCTCGGACGAGCTCTCCGGGCCGGAGGTCGACGCCGCGATCGAGACGCTGGCGGATCGCGGGCTGGTACGACGTCGGCACGGGAGCGCGATCGCGGGCGCCCAGGAATTCATGTTCGAGCACGCATTGATCCGCGAGGTCACGTACGGCAGCATCCCGCGGTCACGTCGGGC
This sequence comes from uncultured Actinomycetes bacterium, assembly GCA_963794065.1. Lineage (GTDB taxonomy): Bacteria > Actinomycetota > UBA4738 > UBA4738 > HRBIN12 > AC-51. The sequence continues at coordinate 63,558 of CAWCDA010000015.1, forward strand.
CGACGCACACCGCGCGGTGGTCGACTGGATGAGCGATGCGGTCAGGGGGCGTGAGGAGGAGTTCGCGGAGGTGCTCGCGTATCACGCGGAAGCCGGCGGCGACGCCGAGCGCACGGCGCGGTACGCGACCCTGGCGGGGCACCGGCATCGGCGGGTGTACGAGGCCGAGGAGGCGATCCGCTGGTACGACCGAGCGGGCGAGGCGGCCGAGGAGTTCCTGCCAAGTGATCGTTTCATGACCCTCCGCGCCGAGATCCTCCACAGTCGCGGAGAGGCGTTCGAGCAGCTCGGACGGTACGAAGAGGCCCTCGCGGACTTCGAGGCAGCGCTGGAGGTGGCGCGCACCTCCACGTGGGCCTGGCTCCGCGCGCAGGAGTACGTCGCGGTCGCCGGAGCCCTTCGCTCGCTCGAGCGATACGAAGACGCGGAACGGATCGTCCCCGAAGCGCTCCATGAATCCCGGGAGGCGGGGTTCGAGTACGTCGAGGCGCGGGTGTTGTGCCTCAGCGGCGAGCTGGCATGGGACCGAGGGGACCCCGTGCGAGCTCGCGCGGAGCTCGAGAGCGGTCTTCGCATCTCGCAGGAGTCGCGGGACCTCGAGGGCGAGGCGTTCGCACGTACCGGTCTCATGCAGGTCGGGCTTTGCCAAGGGCCGTTCGCGCGCGCGATCGCCGACGCGGTCCGGGCCCGACACCTCTGGGGTCGCCTGGGTCATCGGCCGGCAGCCGTTGGCGTGGCCAATGGGCTCGGCATCTTGCGGTTCCTGACCGGCGACGCCGGATCGGCCGAGGCGCTCTTCCAAGAGGCGCACGGGGAGGCGAGCGAACTCGGCATGCCGCGCGACCTGTCCGCCGCGTGCCTCGGGCTCGCGCTCGTCGCGCGGACGCGGGGCGACCTCGGCGGGGCGATCGAGCTGCTCGCAGAGGCGATCGACATCGCCGCGGACGTCGGCGCGACGAAGAGCAGCGTCGCGGCGCTGGTCGCCCGCATCATGCTCTGGCAGGACATCGGCGTCGCCGAACGCGCACGGGAGGACCTCCGAAGCCTGGAGGCGCTTCCCGACCGGCCCGTCTCCTACCTCGGGCCGGTCCGACTCGCGGCGGAGGCATGGTTGCGGAACGTCGACGGCGAGGAGAAGGACGCACGGAGGCGGTTCGCCCACGCGCGCGCGAGGGCCGGAGGTCTCCTCACATCGCGGATCGCGTGCGGCGTCGTCGAGATCCAGTCGTGGGACGCCGCCGGCGATCCTGCCGCGGCGGCCGAGGCGGCGGAATGGCTCCTCGAAGGTGTCGACGGGTCACCGGCAGCCGAGGCGGTCGCGGCATGGGCACGCGCCCGGGCGGGCACCATCGAGCCTGCGCGAGCGGTCGAGGCGGCGAGGCGGGCGGGCGATCGCCTGCTGCTGTGGCGCGCGTGTGCGCACGCTGCCGATGAGGCCGACGATCGTCGCGACGTCGACGCCTCGACGCAGTTGCGTGACGAAGCGCGCAGCATCGTGCGCTCGATCGTCGACTCACTCTTGCAGGCGGGCATCCGGACCGACTTCGCCGCTCGGCCAGAGGTCGCGTCGTTGCTGGGTTGAGTCGGTGCGCTCGAGCTCAGGCGAACGAGATCGGCTTGGCGCCGGAGATGATGCGCTCGATGATGGCCGCAGCCCCCGTGATCTTCGCTCCCTCGAGGAGCTGATCCTCGGTGATACCGCGAGGGTTGGCGCACGTGCCGCACAGCCAGATCTCGCCGCCGTTGCCGACGAACTGCTCGTACACCGCGTCGAGAGACGGGAAGCCCTCTTTGGAGATCTTTTCGGGCATCCCGATCGTGCCGAGCCAGACGCCGTCGATCGTCAGGAGAACGACGGCAGGGAGCCCAGCGACCGCCGCCGTGTTCGCGGCGATGAACGGCAGGAGCGCCCGTTCCGGGTCGTCCTCGCCGTGGGTACAGATGAAGATCAACTCCTCGGACATCGCAACCGCCTATCTCGCCCGCTCGACCACGACGGAGAGGTATCCCTCGTCCATCTCTTCTTCGGACAGGATGCGGTGGCCCATCATGCGCGCCAGCGAAGGGGTGTCCTCCTTGGCCGCTGGGTCGCGCATGCGGAACTCGATCGACTCCCCGACCTCGAGGGTTTGCATGTTCCGGCGGAACTCCATGGGCACCTCTCGACAGCCCATATCGCCAAGGTCGACGATGCGGCTCTCGAGGGCCTGCGGCGCGTCCATCCGGGAAGCCTAGCCCGAAACGCGTCGGACCGGAACCCTCGACCGCTGCCGCGATCGCACTAGTGGCCCATCCCCACGCGTTGCTGGTTCTGATAGGTCTTGCCCTCGGTCTTGATCGACGGAGCGATCACGAGCTCGGCCTTCTGGAACTCCTTGATCGTCTCGTAGCCCGTGGTGGCCATCGAGGTCGCCAGCGCCCCGAACAGGTTGAACGTACCGTCGTTCTCATGCGCGGGGCCGACCAGGATCTCCTCGATCGAGGCGACCTGCTGGGTCTTGACCCGCGCCCCGCGCGGCAGCGTCGGGTGGAACGTCGCCATGCCCCAGTGATACCCGCGGCCCGGCGCCTCGTAGGCCCGGGTCATGGGCGAGCCGATCATCACCGCGTCGGCGCCGCAGGCGATCGCCTTGGCGATGTCGCCGCCGGTGCGCATGCCCCCATCGGCGATCACGTGGCAGTAGCGGCCGGTCTCGTGCTGGTGCTCGCGGCGCGCGGCCGCCGCGTCGGCGATCGCCGTGGCCTGCGGCACCCCGACGCCGAGCACTCCGCGCGTCGTGCATGCGTTGCCGGGACCGACCCCGACCAAGACGCCGACCGCGCCAGTGCGCATCAGGTGCAGTGCGGTGGAATACGAGGCGCAGCCGCCCACGATCACCGGGATGTCGAAACTCGGGATGAACTCCTTGAGGTTGAGCGGCTCCGAGCGGCTCGAGACGTGCTCGCCGGAGACCACGGTGCCCTGGATCACCAGGATGTCGAGGCCCGCCTCCAGCACCAACGGCGCGTACTGCTCGACCCGCGCCGGGGTGAGCGAGGCGCACGACACGACACCCCCGGACTTGATCTCCTCGATCCGTTGCCCGATCAGCTCCGCCTTGACGGGCTCGGCGTACAACTCCTGCATCCGTCGGGTCGCCTTCTCGTCTGGCAGGGAGTTGATCTCCTCGTAGATCGGCTCGGGATCCTCGTAGCGGGTCCACAGGCCCTCGAGGTTGAGACAGGCGAGCCCTCCCAACTGCCCGATCTGGATCGCGGTCGTCGGGGAGACCGCCGCGTCCATCGCGCTGGCCATCATCGGCAGCGCGAAGGTGTAGGCGTCGATCTCCCAGCTGATGTTCACGTCCTCGGGGTCACGGGTGCGCCGCGAGGGAACGATCGCGACCTCGTCGAAGCCGTAGGCCCGTCGTGCCGTCTTACCGATGCCGATCTCGAACTCCATGGGGGGATCCTCCTAGAACGTCTGATGTCCGGCCGGAAACGCGAAACGCCCACTCCGTGGGGAGCGGGCGTCCGAACGTTGCATGCGCTTCAGCCTACCACCGCTCGCCTGTCTACTCGGGCTTGCTCCCGTCCTTCGCGAGCTGCTCGCGCAGTCCGACCAGCTCGTCAACGGCCGCGGCCGCGGGGGTGGATGCGCTCATCGCTCGCATCATGCCCCGCGGCCGCGGGTGGTTCCAGGAAGGAGAGGATCAGGCCTTCGACGCCTCTTCCTTCAGCTTGGCCGCGCTCTCGGGACTGACCTCTTCCTTGTCGATCTTCGTGGCCTTGCTCAATGTCTCGTCGACCTTGGGCTTCCACGTGATGTCGAACATCGCGATGATGCCCGACGTGCCGGGCGGGAGCACGTCCTCGACGTCCTTCTTGATGTCGGAGGTACGGTCCATCTTGACCAGCTTGCCGACGCCCGCGCCGATCGCGCCGCCCACAACACCGGACGCCAAGAACGCCGGCGGGAAGATCAGACCGATCAGCAAGCCCGCGGCCGCGCCGACCATCGTTCCGCCCGCGACCTCGTGGGCGTTCTCCTTCACGTACAGCTTGCCCTCGTCGTCGCGGCTCACGAGTGTCGCCACATCGACGAAGATCGCCCCGGCCTTGACCAGCTCCTTCAAGGCTTCCCAGTCCTGCTGTGCGGCATCGGGGTCGTCGTACGCCGCGATGTACAACGCGACAGGATCGTCCTTGCCCATGCTGTAGCTCCCTTCCGTCTCCGGCTGCCTGTATCGCCGGACGCCTTGAGGCTACACTTCGCCGCGATCCGTGTTCGAGACCGCGCTCCTCCCGCGCTCCGTCGACCGACTCGTGCGAAGCGTGGGCGACGGACAGGCCGAGCGGTTCACGGCGAGCCTGGCCGACGCGACCGCGTCGTTGGGCGGTCGGAGCATCGTTCACATCAACTCGACGGCCGAGGGCGGAGGCGTCGCCGAGCTGCTCCGGTCGAACCTCGGCTACCTCGCCGCCGGTGGTCTGCGCGTGCGGTGGCTCGTGTTCGAGGGCGACCCGCCGTTCTTCCAGATCACGAAGCGGATCCACAATCGGCTGCACGGCGATCTGGGCGACCTGGGGCCGCTCGGCAGCGAGGAACGAGCGCACTACGACGCCGTCACGGCCCGGAACCTCGAGCACGCCATCGCCCTCGTGTCACCTGGGGACGTGGTCGTGGTACACGACCCGCAACCGCTCGGCCTGATCCCGGGGTTGCTCGACCACGGTGCCCATGTGCTGTGGACCTGCCATGTCGGCGCCGACACCACGAACGACGTCACACGCTCGGCCTGGGAGTTCCTGATGCCCTACGCCCACCGGGCGGCCGCCTGGGTATTCACGCGGGAGGCATACGTGTGGGATGGTCTCGACCGTCGTCGCGTCGCGCTGATCCCCCCTTGCATCGACCCGCTGTCCCTGAAGAACATCGATATGTCACCGGACCGGTGTGCGGCGATCATGCATTCGACGGGCTTGGAAGATGGCGCCCGGCACCGCGAAGCCACGTTCGAACGGGGCGATGGCCGGCCCGACCGCGTCGTCCGGAAGGCGGACATGCTCGAACTGGCCCCCGTTCCCACGGGGGCCACCATCGTCACGCAGGTCTCGCGATGGGATCGATTGAAGGATCCCGTGGGCGTGCTCCAGGGCTTCGCCGGTGACCCCGGGCTGGAGGACGCGCACCTGATCCTCGCCGGCCCCTCGCCTTCGTCGGTGGCCGACGACCCAGAGGCCGAGTCGGTGCTCACCATGCTCCGCGACGCGTGGCTCTCCCAGCCATCGCGGATGCGCGAACGGATCCACATCGCGAACCTGCCGACCGCCGACGTCGACGAGAACGCGGTCATCGTCAACGCGCTCCAACGCAGATCGAACGTCGTCGTCCAGAAGAGCCTCGCCGAAGGCTTCGGGCTCACGGTCACCGAGGCGATGTGGAAGGAGCGACCGGTCGTCGCCGGCGCCGTCGGCGGCATCGTCGATCAGATCGACGATGGGGAACAGGGCCTGCTCGTCGATCCCCGCGACCTGATGGCATTCGGAAACGCCGTCTCGCTCGCCCTGGACCCCACGCGAGGAGACGAGCTCGGGACGGCAGCGAACGTGCGGGTACGAGAGCGGTTCCTGCCTCCGCGGTACCTGACCCAGTACCTGGAGCTGATCGAGCGAACCCTCTAGGTCCGGGCTCAGGACTCCTTGACCACGTGACCGGTGTCGTGCACGCGCAGGTCGGTCTGACCCGAATGGACCCGGTCTCCCTCGACCATGACCTCGTCCGTGTCCAGATGGCCCAGTTTCACGAGCCCGGTCAGCACGTGCTGCAGCGACTCCTCGGGCGTCTCGACCAGCGTGTCCACCGTGATCTCGGGGTGCTCGGGGATCTCATACGGTGCGTCGGGGCTCACACCGGTGAACTCCTTGATCTCCCCCGCGAGGGCTTTCTTGTAGAGGCCCTTCGGGTCGCGGTTGGCGGCGATCTCCGCGACGGTCGCGTGCACGTAGACCTCGACGAACTCGCCGATCAGCTCGCGATTCGCGTCACGGGTTTCCTTGTACGGGCTGATCGGGCAGCAGATCGCCGCGACGCCGTTGCGGGTGAGCAGGTTCGCGACGAACCCGATCCGCATGATGTTGGTGTCGCGATCCTCCTTGGAGAACCCGAGGCCCTTGGACAGGTTCTGCCTGACGACGTCGCCGTCGAGGATCTCGGTCTTCATGCCACGCGCTTGAAACTCGTGGAACAGCATCTCGGCGATCGTGGACTTGCCCGAGCCGGACAGCCCGGTGAACCACACGGTGAAGCCCTTCTGGTCGCTCACTGCAGGAAGCTCCTTCCAACGGCGGTCGGCAGCGCCTCGGTCGAGTCGATGCCGAAGATGTCGAGGATCGTGGGGCCGACGTCCACGAGCTGCATGCCGTCGACCTTGCCCGTCTGCTGCCCGGGCAGACCCTTCATGATGAAGACCCCGTCACGGTCGTGGTTCGCGCCGTCGGGGCCGGTGTCGTTCTCGTAGGTGTAGAGGCTGGCGTTCCCGACGGAGCCGACCGACCGCCACTCCAGGTCGCCGAAGTAGACGATCAGGTCGGGGGCCACACCGCGGACCTCCGGATAGACGTCCTGCGGCTTGTGCACCTTCGTCCCCAACGGCTCGCCGTCGGGACCGGGGGCGGCCTCCAGCTTGGCGATCAGCTCGTCGCGGGTCGCCTCGTAGTCGGCCGGCTCGATCTGGCCCTGGGGCTCACGGCCCTTGACGTTCAGGAACAGACGCCCGTAGTAGCCCCCGTCGCCCCACGCCCGGGTGCGCGACCAATCGATCCTGGCCTCCTTGATCGGCATCGGTCCGGTCGGCTTGTCTTCCAACGCGAGGTAGCCTTCCGCGATCAACCAGTCGTTGAAGCACAGGCCCCCCATCATCGGACGGGCCCCGTGGTCCGACATCACGATCGTGATGGCGTCCTCCGGCACCAGTTCGAGGAAGTCCGCCAGCTGCCGATCGAGGAACCGGTAGTAGTCCTGGAAGGTGTCCTCGTACTTGTTCCCCGCCTCATAGAGGGGGTGGCGCTTGTCGTAGAACTGCCAGAACACGTGATGGAGCCGGTCCGGCGCGATGTCGCACAGCATGAAGAAGTCCCAGGGCTTGTTTTGGATCATCCGGCGGCCCACTTGAAAGCGGCGCTCGGTCATCTTGTAGACCTGATCGAGCGTCGTGTCGTAGCCCGCCTGCCGGAAGTTGGGGATGTCGAAGATGTATTGGCCCTTGCCGCCGAGCTCCTCCTCGATCTCGACCTCGAGCTCCTGTGGGTACGCCCAGCGCTCGGCCGAAGGCGGCGTCAGGAAGCACCCCACGCGCCAACCCGGGAACTCCTTGGGCGGCGGGAAGCTCGGCGGGACGCCGATCAGGACCGACCGCTTCCCCTGGGCGCCGAGCGCGTCCCAGACCGCAGGCACCTTGATCGAGCCGGAGGTCGCGATCGAGAGGCCCTCATACGTCGTGTCCTTGCGATTGCGGAACCCATAGAGACCGAGCTGGCCGGGCGTGGTGCCGGTGAGGCCGCAGGCCCAGGCCGGCACGGTGATCGGCGGCGTGATGCTGGCAAGGTCGCCGTACAGGCCCTCCCCCATCAGCTTGGCGATCGTCGGCACTTCGGCGTGGAGATCGTCGAAGAGGAGCTTCGGGGTGCCGCAATCCAGTCCGATCACGACGACCCGTGGTCCCTGTTGCATGGTCTGACTCCTTGGAAGGCGGCTCGCGGGTCGAAGGGTCCGACGGGCGCGCTGGCGCCCGGTGCAGCTCCGCGGTTCGCGTATCCTACCAGCCACTTCGGGGCCGCCAGACGGCTTGGGAGCCCGCCCAGATGACGATCCTTCGACGCTCGTTGCATGCCTTCGCAGCCGTGTATTGGGGCTGTGGCGTCGCCCTGCTGCTGGTCCCGCGCTGGATACTCGTGGACTGGTTCGGGCAGCCCGCCTACCCCGACTACACGTACGTCCGCGTTGCGGGGGCCACGTCGCTGACGCTGGGGCTCTTCGCCGTGATGGTCGCTCGGCGAGACGACGCCTGGTGGTGGGCCTGGGCCTTCGCGGTGACCACGGGGCTCTGCGGCACGATCACCACGCTGCACGCCGCCTTCGGCGTGCCCGAGGACGCCGGGACCCTCCTCTGGTGGCTGTTCGCCGTCACGAGCTGGATCCTGACGGCCGGGCTCGTGGTCGGGATCACCCGAGCCAGCCAGGAACACCCGATCAGCTAGCCCGACCGGCCTCGATCCGCGCCCGAGCCAGGCGATCGGCCGCCTCGGCGGTCGTGATCCCTTCGGTCTCGGCCGCCGTGAAGATGTCGCCGAGTGTGTCTTCGATCTCGGCCAATCGCGCGCGCATGTGCGCGTCGTCCCACCCGAGCGTCTCGTATCCGGCCAGCCAGATGACACCGCCCGCGTTGGCGACGTAGTCGGGCGCGTACAGGATGCGCCGCGCCTGTAGCCGATCGCCGTCCGCTGCCGTGGCGAGTTGGTTGTTCGCGGCGCCCGCCACCACGCGACAGGCAAGCGTTGGGATCGTCTCGGCGCTGAAGACACCGCCGGTCGCACACGGTGCGAGCACGTCGCACGGGGTCGCGAGCGCCTCGTCGACCGCGACCGGCTCGGCGCCTGCCGAGACGACCCGCGCCGGGTCGACGTCGCACGCCAGCACCCGCGCGCCCGCCTCGCGCAGTTCCGCGATCAGGCGGGCGCCGACGGAACCCACCCCTTGCACCAGCACGGCGCGAGCGGAGAGGTCGTCGGTGCCGAACGCGTGTCGACACGCCGCACGGATCGCGTGGAAGACACCGAACGCGGTGCCCTCTCCCGGGTCGCCCGCGCCGCCATTGCCCGGCGAGCGGCCGAGAACGTGCTCGGTGCGCTCTGCGATCAGGTCCATCTCCGCGGGCCCGGTGTTCATGTCGGCGGCGGTCACGTACGTGCCGTGAAGCGACTCGACCAGGTCCGCGTATCGCCGAACGATCGTCGTCCGCTCCTCGGAGCCCCGCGGCGGGACCGCCGGCACGGCCAGCACGGCCTTCCCGCCGCCGTACGGGAGGCCGGCGGCGGCCTGCTTCATGCTCATCGCCTGAGACAGCCGCAACGCGTCGCCCACGGCATCGTCGGTGCTGGCGTAGGCATTCATCCGGGTGCCGCCCATCGCGGGGCCGAGCACCGTCGAGTGCACGCCGATGAACATCCAGGTGCCGGTCGGCTCGTCGTAGTGCGTGACGAGCTCCTCACCGTCCCACCCCTGCAGGCGTTCCTCGAACACGACCGCGAGTGTAGGCGTGTGGGCAGAAGCAGACACGGAAAGGGCGGGGCACGTGTCCCCGCCCTGCCGTCGAGAGGCGCGATCAGATGATGGTTACAGATCCTGACCCATTGCCGGTGCACGCGAACGTGTCGTCGGCCGAGACGCCGTCCCCCGTCGTGTCGCCCCAGATGCCCGTGACACCGACCACCCCGACGATGTCCTCGCTCGTGGCCCCTTTCTTGGCCTTCAGGCCGATCTGGATCACGGCGGACTGCGCGACCAGGCCCTTGTCGGCCACCTTGTTCTGCGTCGTGAAGCCCTTCCAGGTCATGCTGCTGAGGGCGCTCAGCGTCAAGGCCGAGCCATCACAGTCGGTCCCGATCGAGGAATACAGGCCTGCCTGCGCGACCATGGCCTTCGGCCCGCCGAACTTCCCGTTCGTTCCCCAGGTCGCGTTGCCCACGCTGAGGTCGGTTGGCGTGTCGTTGCCGATGAGCACGAACTGATACTCCTTCGACGGAGTTGTCGACGCGGGATGCACGGTGATCGCGATCTTCGTCGAGTGCCCCGGCTTCAGCGCCCCTGCCTTGATCGAGAACCCCTGCAAGGTGAAGCAGGCAGACATCGCGAACGCGAGCGCGCCGACCCCCGCCGTCATCATGAGCTTCTTCATCCCGAACCCCCTTCTCGGTATGTGGCCACAACCTCTCCGGCCGTCGGTCATCGTTCCATCCCCCTCGCAAGTCTTCAAACCCGCCGGTGACAGGTTCGCGATCGCGCTCGTCGAGCCGGGAACGCGAAAGGCGGGGTCCGAAGACCCCGCCTTCGCGGTTCCGCGAGCTGGGTAGCTTGCGGGCTCTCTAGTGCGCGTGCCCGTGGCCGCCGGCCTCGGGCTCCTCGTCCTCCGGCTTCTCGACGACGGCGGACTCGGCCGTCAGCACGATGGCTGCGATCGACGCGGCGTTCTGCAGCGCCGAGCGCGTCACCTTGGTCGGGTCGACGATGCCGGCCTTGATCATGTCGACCCACTCGCCGGTCGCGGCGTTGAAGCCGCGCCCGTCGCCCTCGGTGCGGATCTGCGGACACGATGACCGCGCCCTCGTACCCCGCGTTCTGGGCGATACGTCGAGTGGGCTCGGCGAGCGCGGCGCGAACGATCTTCGCGCCGGTGGCCTCGTCGCCTTCCAGGTCGAGCTTGTCGAGCGCCGCCTCGGCCCGGATCAGCGTGACGCCGCCGCCGGGGACGATGCCCTCTTCCACCGCCGCGCGGGTCGCCGAGACGGCGTCCTCGATGCGGTGCTTCTTCTCTTTCAGCTCGACCTCGGTGGCCGCGCCGACCTTGATCACGGAGACGCCGCCGGACAGCTTCGCGAGCCGCTCCTGCAGCTTCTCCTTGTCCCAGGAGGAGTCCGTGTTCTCGATCTCGGCCTTGATCTGGTTGATCCGGCCGACGACCTTCTCGCTGTCGCCGGCGCCCTCGATGATCGTGGTGTCGTCCTTGGTCACGATCACCTTGCGGGCGCGACCCATCAGCTCGGTGGTCACGTTCTCGAGCTTCAGACCGACCTCCTCGGACACGACCTGGCCACCCGTGAGGGTCGCGATGTCCTGCAGCATCGCCTTGCGGCGGTCGCCGAACCCGGGAGCCTTGATGGCGATCGGCGTTGAACGTGCCGCGGATCTTGTTCACCACGAGCGTGGCGAGCGCCTCGCCCTCGACGTCCTCGGCGATGATCACGCAGCGGCTTGCCGGCCTGCAGGACCTTCTCGAGACCGGCAGGAGCTCCTGCGCGCTGGAGATCTTCTTGTTGACGATCAGCAGGTAGGGGTCGTCGAGGACGGCCTCCTGGCGCTCGGGGTCGGTGACGAAGTAGGGCGAGATGTAGCCCTTGTCGAACTGCATGCCTTCGGTGAACTCGAGCTCGATGCCGAAGGTGTTCGACTCCTCGACGGTGATAACGCCGTCCTTGCCGACCTTGTCGAGCGCCTCGGCGATCGTGGCGCCGATCGCGGGGTCGGCGGCCGAGATCGACGCGACCTGCGCGATCTCGTCCTTGGACTCGACGTCCTTGGCCTGGTTCTTGATCGCCTCGACGGCGGCCTCGACCGCCTTCTCGATGCCGCGCTTGAGGGCCATCGGGTTGGCGCCGGCGGCGACGTTCTTCATGCCGCCCTTGACCATGGCGCGGGCGAGCACGGTGGCCGTGGTGGTGCCGTCACCGGCGACGTCGTTCGTCTTGGTGGCGACTTCCTTGGTGAGCTGCGCGCCCATGTTCTCCCACGGGTCCTCCAGCTCGATCTCCTTGGCGATGGTCACACCGTCGTTCGTGATGGTGGGGGCGCCCCACTTCTTGTCGAGCACCACGTTCTGGCCCTTGGGCCCGAGCGTGATGGCGACCGCGTCGGCGAGCTTGTCGACGCCGGCCTCGAGGCCGCGGCGAGCTTCCTCGCCGAACTTCAGCAGCTTCGAAGCCAACGTGGGCCTCCCTTACTTGTTGAGGACCGCGAGCACGTCGCGGGCCGACAGGATCAGGTACTCCTCGCCGCCGACCTTGACCTCGGTGCCGCCGTACTTCGAGTAGATGACCGTGTCGCCGACCTTGACGTCGATCGCGATGCGACCGTCGCCGTCCTCGTTCAACCGGCCCGGGCCGACCGCCACGACCTTGCCCTCCTGGGGCTTCTCCTTCGCGGTGTCCGGGATCACGAGGCCGGACGCCGTGGTCTGGTCGCCCTCGTTGGCTTGCACGACGATCCGGTCCTCGAGCGGCTTCAGCTTGAAGTCCGCCATCCTTGTGGTCCCTCCTTCTACTGGGTCTCCGACAATCCCCGTCCGCGATTAGCACTCGCATGACGTGAGTGCTAACAGGATAGCC
>CAWCDA010000016.1:0-25938 GCA_963794065.1 uncultured Actinomycetes bacterium
TGATCTGCTGGACCCTGGGCATCACCGAGCACCACAACGCAGTGGACAATGTGCTGTCGTTGATCAGCCGGGCTTGCTCACGGGTCACGTCGGGAGCTACGGCAGCGGTCTGAACCCTCTTCGAGGGAGAACAACGGCAGGGCGGCGGCGACACGGGCGCGATCCGAAGTAGCTGCCCGGATTCCAGGACCTCCAGAACGACACGGCGGCGCGCGAGCGCTTCGAGGCCGCCTGGGGCGTACCGATCCAGCCCCGGTACGGCTGGCACCTCACGGCGATGTTCGAGGCGATGGAGCGCGGCGAGCTGACCTCCGTGTACTGCATCGGCGAGAATCCGGCCACCTCCGAGGCGGACCAGGCCCACGCCGTGCATCTCCTCGAGGGCCTCGACACATTGATCGTGCAGGACATGTTCCTCACGAAGACGGCGGAGCTGGCCGACGTCGTCTTCCCGGCGGCGAACTCGGCCTTCGAGACCGACGGCACCGTGACGAACTCCGAGCGCCGGGTGCAGCGCGTCCGCAAGGCCCTTGACCCGCCGGGTGACGCGCGCGATGACATGTGGATCATCGCCCAGCTTGCGAAACGGCTCGGGGTCGATTGGGGCGAGGTGACGTCGGAACAGGCCTGGGATGAGCTTCGCTCCCTGTCGCCGATGCACACGCTGATGTCCTGGCAGCGCATCGAAGAGCTCGGCGGCATCCAGTGGCCCTGCAACGAGGAGTTCCCCGACGGGGCGCAGTTCCTCCACGAGCGGCTGTGGGCCTTCGACGACCCCGAGAAGCAGGGCCCTAAGGCTCCGTTCTCGGTGGTCATCGACATCCCGCCGGCCGACACGCTGAGCGAGGAGTTCCCGATGCGCCTGACGACCGGACGCCGGCTCGAGTCCTTCAACACCGGCGTACAGACCAACGCGTTCTCCTCGCCGCTGCACCGGGGCGAGTCGCTCGACCTGTGCCCCGAGGACGCAGCCGCGCTCGACGTCGTCGAGGGAGAGGTGGTGCGGATCGTGTCACGCCGCGGCGCCGTCGAGGCGCCGGTCCATCTCACGACGGCGCTGCGCGAGGGCCTGGCCTTCATGACGTTCCACTTCCCGGATGAGGTTGCGACGAACGTCATCACGAACGAGGCCTACGACCCGAAGTCGGGCACGTCGGAGTTCAAGGCCACGGCGATCAGGGTCGAGAAGCTTGCGATCGGCGTGGGAAGGTAGCCTGCCCGCCGTGGACCTGCACTTGATGACGGCGGAGCCGAGCGCCGAGGAGCGCGCAGCGGTCGATGCGCTGCTCGGCGCGCCGACGACAGGCTGGGACGGCGGCGAGCGGACGGAGCGCGACCTCCGCGTCGCGCACGCGCCCGAGGACAATCGGACATCGCTGCTCCCCGTGCTGCATGCCCTCCAGGGTCGGATCGGCTGGATCAGCGAGGGCGGCCTGAACTACGCATGCGAACGCCTGTCGGTCCCGCCCGCAGAGGCCTATGGGGTTGCGACGTTCTACGCGATGTTCAGCGTCCAGCCGCAGCCGGCGACGGTGCTGCATGTGTGCGACGACCTCGCGTGCCGCATCCGCGGCGGCGACGCGATGGCCGAGCGTCTGACCGCGGCGTGCGACGGTGATCCCAAGGTCGTTCGCAGCCCGTGCCTCGGCCTGTGCGACGCCGCCCCCGCGGTGCTGTTCCAAGAGGCGGGGGAGGGGGCCGTCTCGCACGCAGTGGCGCCCGCCGACGCCGACCGGATCCTCGAGTCGCTGCACGGTGTGCGCGCGCTCGTGCCGCCCCCGGCCCTGGCGCCGCGTCACGGCGGTGAGCGACTCCTGCGCCGGGTGGGCTCCGTCGACCCTGCGTCGCTGCACGACTATCGGGCGCACGACGGGTATGCGGCGTTGGCGCGCGCGATCGAGCTCGGCCCCGACGCCGTCATCCAGCAGGTGACCGACGCACGGCTGCTCGGTCGCGGTGGGGCGGCGTTCCCGACCGGCGTGAAATGGCGGGCGGTGGCCGACCAGCCGCCCGGACCCAAATACGTCGTGTGCAACGCCGACGAGTCCGAGCCCGGGACCTTCAAAGACCGCGTGCTGATGGAGAACGATCCATTCGCGGTCATCGAGGCGCTCACGATCGCGGGGTTCGCGACCGGCGCGGCGACGGGCTACATCTACATCCGCGGCGAGTACCCACTCGCGACGAGACACCTGCAGGCAGCGATCGAGGAGGCGCGCGCCGCTGCGCTGCTCGGGCCGGATGTGTTGCACGCCGGGTTCGCCTTCGACATCGAGCTTCGGCGCGGTGCGGGCGCCTATATCTGCGGCGAGGAGACCGCGCTGTTCAATTCGATCGAGGGCAAGCGCGGCGAGCCGCGGAACAAGCCGCCGTTCCCTGTGACCCACGGGGTGTTCGGACGCCCGACCTCGATCAACAACGTCGAGACGCTGGTCAACGTGCTCCAGGTGCTGGAGCTCGGCGCCGAGGGATATGCCGCGCTCGGCACGGAAGGCTCGACCGGCACGCGGCTGTTCTGCTTGTCCGGCCATGTCGAGCAGCCCGGCGTCTACGAGGCCGAGCACGGCATCACCCTCGGCGAGGCGATCGCGATGGCCGGCGGCGTGCGCGACGGCGTACCGATCAAGGCGGTGCTGCTCGGCGGCGCCGCCGGCGGGTTCCTCGGGCCGGATCGCCTCGACGCCCGACTGACCTTCGAAGACGCGCGCGCGGGCGGCTACACGCTCGGCTCCGGTGTGATCATGGTGCTCGACGAGACCGTCGATCTGGTGGATCTGTGCCTGCGGATCGCACGGTTCTTCCGCGACGAATCGTGCGGACAGTGCGTGCCCTGCCGCGTGGGTACCGTGCGGCAGGAGGAGGCGCTCCATCGGCTCGTCGCCAGCCGCACGATCGGCACCACCGCCGACGAGCTCGCGCTCTTGGAAGACGTCGCCGCCGTGATGACCGATGCATCGATCTGCGGTCTGGGGCAGACCGCGGCGAGCGCCGTCCAGTCGGCGATCGGCACGTTCGACCTGTTCGGTCCGGGAGCGGGCGTATGAGCGCCGTTCCACTCGGCATGCCGCGAACCCTGATCGACGTCGAGATCGACGGACGCACGGTGCGCGTCCCGGAGGGTTCCACGATCCTGGACGCGTGCGGCGTCGAGGGCGTCGACACGCCGACGATGTGCTACGCGGACAATCTGACGCCGATCAACGCCTGCCGCGTGTGCGTGGTCGAGGTCGAGGGGTCGCGGGTGCTCGTGCCGGCGTGCTCGCGGGCCGCCGAGGCCGGCATGAAGATCTCGACCAACACGGAACGGGTGCGGCGCTCCCGGACGCTCGTGATGGAGTTGCTGGCCTCGTCGGTGGACACGTCGCTCGCGAGCCCGGACTGGCATCGCTGGCAGGAGGAGTACCAGGCGCACCCGGAGCGCTTCGGCGCGGCGATGGAGCCGATGCCGGCGGGGGAGCGCGACGCGCGCGAGCCCGGGCATCACCACACGCCGGAGCCGGGGATCACGGAGACCGTTGCGCAACCCGTGAAGATCGACAACGACCTGTATGTGCGCGATTACGGGCGCTGCGTGCTCTGCTACAAGTGTGTCGAGGCGTGCGGCACCGACGCCCAGTACACGTTCGCGATCGCGGTGGCGGGTCGCGGCTTCGACGCCCGCATCTCGACCGAATACGCCGTGCCGTTGGACGCCAGCGCCTGCGTCTACTGCGGGAATTGCATCGGCGTGTGTCCGACGGGGGCGCTGATGTTCACGAGCGAGCACGACATGCGCGCAGCCGGCACGTGGGACGAGGCCGCGCAGACGGTGACGAACACGATCTGCCCCTACTGCGGGGTGGGCTGCGAGCTGGAACTGCACGTCCAGGACAACACGATCGTCACGGTGTCCTCGCCAGCCGATCACGGGGTGACGAAGGGCCACCTCTGCGTGAAGGGTCGGTTCGGCTTCCAGTTCGTGCAGCGTCGGAAGCGTCGAGACGGTGCCCCGCGCTAGCGGGATCGTGCTGGCCGGCGGCCGCGCGACCCGCTTCGGCGCCGACAAGCTTGCACACGACTACCGGGGGCAGCCACTGCTGCACCACGCGATCCACCGGCTCGCGGAGGTCTGTGACGACGTCGTCGTGGTGCTGGCGCCTGGGGCCGACCGAACCGGTCTGCCGCCAGGGGTGCGCGCGGTCAACGACGCCACGGAGGGTGAGGGGCCGTTGTCCGGCCTCCACACGGGCCTCCTGGCGGCGGTGCGCTCCGACGCCGTCGTCGTCGCGGGGGGCGACATGCCGGATCTGCAACCTGCCGTGTTGCGCGAGATGCTGCGTGTGCTCGACGAGGCTGAGGTCGACGCGGTGGCGCTCGCCGATGGCGGGCGAACGCGGCCATTGCCGTGTGTGCTGCGCACCTGGCCCGCCGCGGACCTCACGCACACCCTGCTGCACGCGGGCAGGCGCCGCCTTCGAGACCTGCTGGACGCCGCGCGCACCGCGGTGGTCGACGAGGCCACCTGGACCGCAGTGGACCCCGACCGGCGCACCCTGTTTGACGTGGACGAGCCCGAAGATCTGAACCGGTAGGCTGCGGGCCTCATGACGCACGTGGCGCCGATCCATCTGGGCAGGTTCGAGATCCGAACGATCTGCGAAGGCTTCGCGCCGCTCCCATTAGCGGACGAATTCCCCGGCCAGATCGTGGATTGGGACGCGGAGCGCGCGCGCTACCCCTGGGGCTTTCACGGGATCGATGCATGGGCGTGGCACGTGCACGCGTTCGTCATCGAGGGGCCCGCGGGGATGGTCGTGGTCGACACGGGGGTCGGGCCCTTCGGGCCGTACCGTCCCTGGGAGCACTGGAACGCGGACGCGTGGGCGGGCGAGCGTCTCGACGCGGTCGGGGACGTCGTGCTGACGCATCTCCACGCGGATCACGCGGGCGGGGTCGAGGCCGCCGAGTTGGAACCGCGCTTCGCGAACGCCGCATATCACCTGCACCCCGCCGACCTGCGCTACTTCGAGGGCGCGCACGAGGATTCCTACGTGGCGATCCGCCCGGCGCAGCGCCTCGAGTCGCTCGGCGTCCTTCGCGCGACCGACGCCAACCACGACATCGCCCCGGGCGTCCGGCTGATCCATTCTCCGGGGCACACGCCCGGGCATCGATCGGTGCTGGTGACCGATGGCGACGCAGGTCTGCTGCTGACCGGCGACCTGCTGCATCAACCGCTCCAGGTCGTGGATCGAACCTGGTTCTCGGACCACGACGACGACGCGTTGCTGGGCGTCGCGTCACGGCGAGTCCTGTTGTGGCGGGCCGAGACGAACGGGTATCGGGTGGGCGTCACCCACTTCGCGCATCCGTTCGGGTCGATCGACGAGGGTCGGTGGACGAGCGACCCCGCCTGAGGCGGCGCGACCGCCGCCGTCCCACGATCGTCATCACCGGCCTGCTGCTGCTCGGTGTGACCGCGTACACGGGCGCCGCTCCCGTCACGTCAACGACGGCCGGCACCACGCCCGCATCGTCCACGACGGCCTCCCCATCCACGACGACGGCGCCCACGCAGCATGGCGCCAGGACGGTCCTGATCGCCAGTGGCGACATCGCGTGCGCCCCGGGCGCGTCGCCCACGGCGATCACGTGCCACCAGGCCGCCACGGCCGCGCTCATCGCGAGGGGTGACCCGACGGCCGTCCTGCTCCTCGGCGACACGCAGTACGAGGCCGGCCGGGAGCAGGAGTACGCCTCGTTCGACGCGACATGGGGCGCTGCGCTTCGGGCCGTCCCCGACGCCGTCGTGCTGCCGGTGGCGGGCAACCACGAGTGGTACGACCCGGATCCGCCCGGCAACGCCTGCACCTTTCGCCACGATGGACGAAACGGATGCGGGTTCGAGGCGTACTTCGGGGATCGGGCCTTCGTCGGCACGATGGCCGACGGCGCCGGGAACTACGCGCGGATCTTTGCCGAGCGCGCGGATCATCCGCTTGTGGTGGCGGGCCGCCTCTTCGGGTTCGGGTAGAGTCGAGCCGAAGAGCGGGGCCACCGCGCCTCGGGCCGGGCCAGCCGCGCATCAGAAACGTTCGAGCGGAAAGGATCCGGCGATGACTCGTCGCGTACTGATCATGGGAGCCGCGGGCCGCGACTTCCACAACTTCAACACGGTGTTCCGCCAGGACGCCGACGCGACCGTCGTGGCGTTCACCGCGACGCAGATCCCGTTCATCAACGACCGGCGATATCCGGCGGCGCTCGCCGGCCCGCACTACCCGGACGGGATCCAGATCTACGACGAGTCCGAGCTCGTGCGGCTGATCCGCGAGCTCGAGGTCGACGACGTCGTGTTCAGTTACTCCGACGTCAAGCACGAATACGTGATGCACAAGGCATCGATCGTGATGGCCGCGGGCGCCAACTTCGTACTCCTCGGGCCGGACGCGACGATGCTCAGGGCCACGGTGCCGACGGTTGCGGTCACGGCGGTGCGGACCGGCGTCGGGAAGTCCCAGACGACGCGCGCCGTCGCGGGCGCGCTCAAGGACGCCGGCAAGCGGGTCGTCGCGGTGCGCCACCCCATGCCGTACGGGGATCTCGCGGCGCAGGCCGTCCAGCGATTCGCGGAGCTCGCCGACCTGGACCGACACAAATGCACGATCGAGGAGCGCGAGGAATACGAACCGCACATCACCAGCGGCACCGTGATCTACGCCGGCGTCGACTACGGGGCGATCCTCGAGCAAGCGCAGGCGGAATGCGACGTCCTGCTGTGGGACGGCGGTAACAACGACATCCCGTTCTACACGCCGGATGTGTGGATCACGCTGGTCGACCCGCTTCGTGTCGGCCACGAGCTCACCTATTACCCGGGCGAGACGAACTTGCGCGGCGCCGACGTCGTGTTGATCAACAAGATCGATTCGGCAACGCCCGCACAGGTGGCGCAGCTGGAGGCGACGATCGCGGAGGTGAACCCCAACGCCACGGTCGCCAAGGCCAACTCGCTCGTGACCTGCGACGATCCCGACGCGATCGCGGGCAAACGCGTCCTCGTGGTCGAGGACGGTCCGACCCTCACGCACGGGGAGATGAAGATCGGCGCCGGTGTGGTCGCCGCGCAGCGGATGGGAGCCGCCGAGATCGTGGACCCGCGACCATGGGCGGTCGGCACGATCGCCGAGACCTTCGAGAAGTACGACGTCGGCCACGTGTTGCCCGCGATGGGCTACTCGGACGGCCAGCTGGCCGAGATGGCCAAGATCATCGATGCGGCCGACGTCGACGTCGTTGTGATCGGCACGCCGATCGACTTGCGCAGCGTCATCGAGATCTCGAAGCCGGCGGTTCGCGTGCGCTACGACCTGGAGATGCTCCCGGATTCGCCCCAGCTCGCGGATATCCTCGCGCCGGTGCTCTGAGCCCCGGCTCCACCGGCGGCCGTGAGAGAAGGAGTGCGATGCAGCGGGTTGTGATCGCCCTCGGCGGCAACGCGTTGCTGCGTCGCGGCGCGGCGGACACCTACGACGAGATGTACGCGGCCGCTCGTGCGGCGGCCGAACGGATCGCGGACATCGCCGCCGCCGGCTGGGAGGTCGTGGTCACGCACGGCAACGGTCCGCAGGTCGGACGGATCCTGATGCAACAGGAGGCGGCGGCCAAACAGGTGCACCCGATGCCGTTGGATGTCTGCGGCGCCGAGAGTCAGGGCCAGATCGGGTATCTGCTGCAGGTCACGATCGGCGACGTGTTCTTCGAGCGCGGCATGGAGCGGCCGGTCGTGACGATCCTGACCCTCACCAGGGTGCGCGCCCAGGATCCGGCGTTCCGGAGCCCGACCAAGTTCGTCGGGCCGTTCTTCACCGAGGCGCAGGCCCACCGTCGAGAGGAGCAGCGCGGCTGGGCGATGCGACCCGATCCGCACGGGGGTTGGCGCCGGGTCGTGCCCAGCCCCAAGCCCTACTCGATCGTCGAGACGCCCGCGATCCGCCAGCTGGTCGGCGCCGGGGTGATCGTGATCGCCGGTGGCGGCGGCGGGGTCCCGGTCATCGAGAAGGGGCCGCGGCTGATCGGGAAGGAGGGGGTCGTCGACAAGGACCTCGCCGCGGCGATCCTCGCCCACGAGGTGGACGCGAAGGTCCTGCTGATCCTCACGGATGTGCCGCGCGTGCAGCGAGGGTTCGGGTCGTTGATGCCCGAGGAGATCGAGCGGATGGATGTCGCCGAGGCGAGGCGATTGCTCAAGCGCGGGGAGTTCGGTGCAGGTTCGATGGGCCCGAAGGTCGAGGCCGCCGTCCGCTTCGTTCGCGGCGGCGGGCGGCGCGCCGTGATCGCGGAGCTCGAGCAGGCTCGGGCGGCGCTCGGGGGAACCGCCGGGACGACGATCGAGGCCGCGGCGTCCTAGCGACGCCCGGGCCGACCGGGGTTGCGGAACTGCTGCGTGATCACGTACAGCGAGAAGATCCCGACGATCGCGGTGAGCCCGAGCAACGTGACGAGGAAGATCCCCTCGAGGATGCCGAGGTGTTCGGGAAGCAGGCGAGCCAGCATGGCGTCATCCTACCGGCCGAGAGACCAGCCGAACGTGGGGTAGGGTGCTCGCCATGCGTGTCGGCATCCTGACCGGCGGGGGTGATTGCCCGGGCTTGAACGCCGCCATCCGGGCAGCGGTGCGCCACGGCACCGGCGAGCGGGGCTGCACGCTGATCGGCTTTCGGGACGGCTGGCGCGGGGTCCTCGACGGCGACGCGGACGAGCTGACCCGCGACGACGTGCGGGGCATCCTGCCGCGCGGCGGCACGATCCTGGGCACGAGCGGCATGCAGCCGCACCGCCTGGACGGCGGCGCGGCGAAGGTACGGGAAGCGCTCGCGGTCCATCGGCTCGAGGGGTTCGTCGTGATCGGCGGCGAGGGCACGATCGGCGAGGCCGCGCGGCTGGACGTCCCGGTGATCGGCATCCCCAAGACGATCGACAACGACATCCTCGGGACGGACGCGAGCATCGGGTTCCACACCGCCGCGCAGGTCGCGACCGACCTCATCGACCGCCTCTACAGCACCGCCGAGAGCCACAACCGGGTGATGGTGTGCGAGGTGATGGGCCGCCACGCCGGCTGGATCGGCTACACGGCCGGGGTGGCGACGGGCGCCGACGTCATCTTCGTCCCCGAGCATCCCTTCGATCTCGATCTCGTCTGCCGACGGATCCGCGAAGTGCACGCCCTCCGCCGTCCGTTCTCCGTCGTCGTCGTCTCGGAGGGCGCGATGCCGGCTCCGGGGTCGATGGCGCTGCCCGACTACCCCTTGGACGCCAACGGGTTCCCGCGGCTGGGTGGTGTCGGCCGGCTGGTGGCCGAGGAGATCGGTCGGCGCACCGGCTACGAGACCCGCGTGACCGTGCTCGGCCACGTCCAGCGAGGCGGGTCACCCGTGGCCTTCGATCGGGTGCTCGCGACGCGGCTGGCGATCGCCGCGATCGACGCGGCGTTCGACGGGAGCTGGGGATCACTCGTAGGCCTCCACGGCACGGACGTGCGCTCCACGCCGATCGCCGAGCTCGAAGGGTCCAAGACGTTGCCGCCCGCGCTGTGGCGCATCCCCGAGGTGCTGTGCGCCTGACCCGGGGGGCTCGGTGCTGGTCGTAGGCTTCGTGGCATGAAGATCGGCATCTTGACCGGCGGCGGCGATGTCCCCGGCTTGAACGCCTGCATCAAAGCGGTGGTCGGCCGGGCCGCGGTCGAGGGTCACCAGGTCATCGGCATCCGGCGTGGGTGGGGAGGTCTCCTCGAGATCGACCCCGCGAACCCGTTGTCGATCGGCGTGTGCACCGAACAGCTCGATCCATCCGCCGTGCGGACGATCGACCGCACCGGGGGGACGTTCCTGCACACGTCGCGCACCAACCCGGCGAAGGTGCGTCCGGACGACGAGCCCGCGTTCCTCCAGGCCGGTCGGACCGACGACGGTCCGCGCGACCATACCGACCACGTGCTGCGGGTGATCGATCGTCTGGGCATCGGCGCGCTGATCCCGATCGGCGGCGACGACACCTTGTCGTTCGCGCTGCGCCTGCATCAGGAGGGCGTCCCGGTCGTCGCCATCCCAAAGACGATGGACAACGACGTACACGGCACCGACTACTGCATCGGCTTCTCGACGGCCGTGACGCGCACGGTGAACTTCGTCCATCAGCTCCGCACGAGCGCCGGCTCCCACGAGCGGCTCGCGGTGGTGGAGGTCTTCGGCCGGTACAGTGGCGAGACGTCCCTCGTCTCGGCGTACCTGTCGGGCGTGGATCGGGCCGTCATCAGCGAGGTGCCGTTCGACGTCGATACGCTCGGCGCGCTCCTGCTTGCCGACAAGCGAGCCAATCCGAGCAACTACGCGATGATGACGATCAGCGAGGGCGCCACGTTCGTCGACGGCGAGATGTTGCTCGGCGGCGAGGAGGACGCCTTCGGCCACCGGAAGCTGGGCGGCATCGGGCAGGTCACGAGCGAGCTCCTGAAGGAGCGGACCGGCCAGGACATGATCTACCAGCAACTCGGCTACCTCATGCGCTCCGGCACGCCAGACTCGCTCGACCTGATGGTCGCGATCAATTACGCGGTGATGGCAACGGACCTGATCGTCGAGGGCACGTACGGTCGGCTGGTCGCGATGCGCAACGGGAACTACGTCAACGTCCCGCTGACGGTTCTGGGCCAGGGCGTCAAGCGCGTGGACATCGAAGCCCTGTACGACGCCGAGGCGTACCGGCCGAAACTCCGCCACGTCGACGGCAAGCCGATGTTCCTGTACTGACCCGGCTGGCTAGACTGCCCGGATGCGCTACCGGGTGGATCTGCGCTCCGACACGGTCTCGACCCCCTCGGACGCGATGCGTGCCGCGATGGCCGCCGCGGAGGTGGGCGACGCCTGGTACGGCGACGATCCGACCGTCAACCGGCTCCAGGAGCGCGCCGCGGAGCTCACGGGCATGGAGGCGGCCCTCTATGTGGCGACCGGCACGATGGCGAACCAGATCGGCCTGCGGCTGCACATCAGCGGGCAGGGACATCTGGTGGCCGCCGAACAGGGCGCCCATGTCGCCACGACCGAGGTCATGACGAGCGCCAGTCTCGCGGGCATGTCGTTCCGAACGGGCTCGGATCATCCCCACGGGTATATGACCGAGGCGCTCGCGCGCCGGCTGTTGGCGCCCGACGATTACTTCGATGTCGAGGTGGTCGATCTCCTCGCGGTCGAGAACACGGTCGGCGGCTCCGGCGGCACGATCCTGCCCGCCGACGAGCTGGGTGCGGTCCGGGCCGTCACGGCCGCGGCGAAGGTGCCCATCCATATGGATGGCGCCCGGGTCTGGAACGCGTCCGCGGCGACCGGGGAGCCGGTCACCGCGTGGACCACGCAGGTCGACACGATGATGTTCTGTCTCTCGAAGGGGCTCGGGGCGCCGATCGGCTCGATGTTGTGCGGGCCGGCCGACCTGATCCGCGAGGCGCGCCGGATCTGGATCCTGTACGGCGGCGCCTGGCGCCAGGCCGGGTTGATGGCCGCCGCCGGTCTCGTCGCCCTCGAGACCGGCCGCGAGCGGCTCGTCGAGGACCACGCGCGGGCGCGTCGCCTCGGCGAGGCGGTCGACGGGCTGCTGCCGGGCAGCGTCGTGTTGGATCGGGTCGTAACGAACATGGTCTTCGTGGACACGGATGCCGTGGGGCTGCGGACCGGCGAGGTGCTCGACCGGCTCGCCGCCGCCGGCGTGGGGGCCGTTCCCGTTCCCGGAGGGGTTCGGATGGTGACCCACGTCGACGTGGACGACGAGGGCATCGGCTTCGCGATCGACGCCTGGCGGGCGATCGCCGCCGATGCCGCGAAGGAGGCTTCGTGAGCCTGTTCCAGAAGCACTATCCATCGGAGATCGCCGATCGTGTGCCGCCGGGCCAGCGGTTGGTCAAGACCTGGCCGGTGCTGCACTACGGTCCGGTGCCGCAGTTCGACGGGGTCAACTGGGATCTCGAGGTGTACGGGTTGGTCGAGGAGCCGTACACGCTGACCTACGAGCAGCTTCGCGCGATGCCGAGCACCACGGTCCACGCCGACATGCACTGCGTGACCGGCTGGTCCCAGCTGGACAACGATTGGGAGGGCGTGTCGTTCCGCGCGTTGATGGACATGGCGCGCCCCACCGCCGACGCGACGTGGGTGATCGCCCACTGCGCCCACGGCTACACCTCCAACCTCTCGCTCGAAGCGATGGCCGAGGACGACGTGCTCGTCGCGTGGCGCAAAGACGGCGAGGACCTGACGCCCGATCACGGGTGGCCGCTGCGGCTGGTCGTTCCCAAGCGCTACGCGTGGAAGAGCGCGAAGTGGCTCACCGGCCTCGAGTTCTCCGCCAAGAACGTCCGCGGCTTCTGGGAGGTCCGCGGCTACCACATCCACGCGGAGCCCTTTGCCGAGGAGCGCTACAGCTACCAAGAGGGCCCCGGCGCCGAGCTCGAGAGGTAAGGCCCTACGCGACGAACAGCGTGATCGTGTCGCCGGCGTGCACCGTCGCGCCGGCCGCGGGGTTCTGACTGATCACCACGGTCTGCGGCGTGTTCGGCACGTAGAAGAACTCGACCTGCAGGCCGAGATCCTTCGCCTTCGCCTCGGCGGCGGTCGGGGAGAGACCGGTGAGTGAGGGGACCGGGAAGGTCTCGGGACCTTGCGAGACGAGGATCGTGACCGCGCTCCCATAGGCTGTCATCTCGGCCTCGGGGGGGTCGACCGAGATCACGTCGCCTCGATCGATGTCATTCGAGTACGCGGTCTTGATCACCGGAACGAACCCGGCGGCGCGCAGCGCCTTCTCGGCTGCCTGCTGCGTCTTACCGACCACCGCGGGTACCGCGGCCGGCGCGTGGCCCTTGCTGATCCACAGATCGACCGCGGAGCCCTGCGGCGCCCTGCCGTCGGCCGGGTCCTGCCTGACCACGTGTCCCTCGGGGACCGTGTCGCTGTAGACCTGCTTGACCGCGCCGACCGTGAAACCGATATCACGGAGCGCGCTCGTCGCGGCCTCCTGCGTGTCCTTCGTGACGTCGGGCACCGGCACCGGGGGAGGGCCGAACGACGGCGTCAACGTGACGGTCTGGCCTACCCGGAGAGACGTGCCCTCGGGCGGATCGACGCCGAGCACGGTTCCCTTCGGTTGGCCGTCGAACCGGCCGTCGCCGATCTGGACCGTGAAGCCGAGGTCGTGGAGCTGCTGGCTTGCCTCGTCGGTGGTGAGGCCGACGACGCTCGGGACGGGGTGACTGTGGGGGATCACGTAGGCCCAGGTTCCCCAGGCGGCGACCGCGAGGATGAGGAGTGCGAGCAGGCCCACCAGGAGCCCGCGCCCGCGACGGCGCCGGTGCCGCCCCACCTGCGGGATCGACTGGGTGATCGCCGACTGCGGGATCGCGGCCGTGGTGTCGCCGGGCGAAGGGTCGCGTACCACGCGCGGCACGTCGTTCACGAGGGAGGCAAGGGTCCGTGCACGCTCGAGGGTGGCGGAGAACGTGGCGAGGTCCCGGCGCATGGCGGCCGCGGATTCGGGCCGCATCTCGCGGTCGGGATCGGTGGCGCTGGCGATGAAGCCGTCGAACGCCACAGGGACGGTCGACGTGACCGACGAGGGCGCCGGCACCCGATCTGACAGGTGCTTGTAGGCGATCGCCATGGGCGTCTCGCCGGTGAACGGTAACGTGTCGGTGAGGAGCTCGAACCCGACGATCCCGAGCGAGTAAAGATCGGAACGCGGGTCGGCCGGTTCGCCGCGGATCTGCTCGGGCGCGAGGTACTGGACCGTGCCCGTCACCGCGCCGGCGCGCGTGTTCTTCGCGTCGGCGAAGGCCCGCGCGAGCCCGAGGTCTGTCAGCTTCACGACCCCGTCGGTCGTGATGAGGATGTTCTCGGGCTTGAGGTCCCGGTGGACGATGCCGCGCGCGTGGGCATGATCCAGGGCTGCGAGCGTTTGGTCGAGCACGGCGGCGGCTTGGGCGGGCGCCAAGGCGCCGCGTGCGTTCAGGATCTCGCGGACGGAGCGCCCGTGCACGTACTCCATCACCATGTAATAGACGCCGTCGACGGCGCCCCAATCGAAGACCGTCACGAGGTTCGGATGGTTCAGGGTTGCGGCGGCGCGGGCCTCCCGGCGGAACCGGTCGACGAAGCCTTGGTCACCGGCGAGCGACCGGTGCAGCACCTTGATGGCGACCTCTCTGGCCAGCACGGCATCGTGGGCGCGGTAGACCTCGCCCATGCCGCCGGCCGCGATCCGCTCCGTGATGTGGTAGCGGCCGTCCAGGGTCACCAACGCCGCGCTGGCAGCGTCGCCGCCAGCGGTCGGCTGTGTCATGCTCTTGGACATCGACCTCCCATCGGGGGAAGCGCTCGTTCCAGGGAGGAGCGCGTCGAACCGAATCCTAGACCCGAGGAGGGTCCAGACCGTGGAACCGCTGCGACCAACTGTCGATCAGACAGCGATCGGCGAGATGGGCCGGGAGCTCGATCGCATCGAGACCGCGGTCGCGGCCGGCGACCGGGATCTGCGCGCCCTGGGGTTCTGGAAGGTGGTCGGGGCGATCAAACGTGACCGCGTGGCGATCGTGCGACACGCGGACCAGGTGGGGCGCATCGACACGACCGCGTTCCGTGCCGGCGTCCGAACGCGTGTTCGCCCGTGGGTCGGGGTGGTGCTGATGCTCGTGTTGTCCGCGGCGGGCATCCTCGGCGTCGTGCTGGCCGCGACGTGGACCGGGACGTGGGCGGGGCTCGCTCTCCTCGGCGCCGGCGTGGCGTGGGCGATCGGCTGGCACCTGCCGGCCCATGCCTTCGTCGGGTGGCTCGGGGGCATCCGGTACACCGACGCGTTCCTGGGCGGTCCGCCGCCGCCGCGGCCGGGGATCAAGACCGACTACGCCAGCTACCTGCGTGCCGAGCCCTCGATGCGGGCCTGGTTCCACGCGAGCGGGGCGATCGCGACCAAGCTCGCGCCCTTCGTCGCGCTGGCCCTGTGGCCCGCGACGAACGCACCGGCCTGGTCCGCGTGGGCGTTGCTTGCGATCGGCGATCCTGCAGATCGTCACCGACGTCACCCTGAGCACTAAGAGCAGCGACTGGAAGAAGTTCCGGCGCGAGCGCGCGGTCGCGCGCGGCCTGCAGGACCGACTGCGCCGGTTCTGAACCTCAGCGCAGCCAGGTCTGGATGATGACCTTGGAGAAGTGCCAACCGTAGCGAAGCGACGCCGGCTTCTTCGATGTGCCGCTTGTTCGGGCGACGATCGTGACGGGCACTTCGACGACGCGCGCCCGATGGCGGAGCGCCTCGATCAGGATCTCGCTCGTCCAGAACTGATCTTGCTCGAGCACCAGCCGGTGCAGCAGATCGGCTCGCGCCGCACGGTAGCCGCTGGAGGGATCGGTGATCCGCCGCCCCGTCAGGAGCGAGACGATCCGCGAGAACACGTGCACCCCGATGTGCCGGATGAGGCTGTCGCGTTCGAAATCGCCCAGCAGCCGCGAGCCGTTCACGTAGTCGGCCGTCCCGTCCAGGATCGGCGCCACCATCACCGGCAGCTCTTCCGCCAGGTGCTGTCCGTCGGCATCCATCGTCACGACGATCTCCGCCTCGAGCTGCAGCGCGATCTCGTAGCCGACCCGAAGCGCCAGCCCGCCGCCTCGGTTGATCGGCAACTCGGTGACGAGGGCGCCGGCGGCGCGAGCTTCGGCGGCCGTCGCGTCCATGCTGCCATCGCTCACCACGACCGGGATCACGCGAAGCCCCTCGAGGTCGGCGGGCAGCGACGCCACCACAGGCCCGACGTTGCCCGCCTCGTTGAACGCGGGCAGGACCACGACGAGCCGCCGCCCTCCGTGCAGCGCCGCGGCGCGATCCCAGTCGAAGCGCTCGCGCCCGAGCGCCTCGACGAGCAGCCGGATCGTTCGCTCGTTCGTGTCACCCTCCGACTGGACCCGCACGACCAGGAAGAAGAGCACGATGACCGCCAGGATCACGACGAACAGGACCCGTCGCTCGTTGCCCGGCGCGACGTTGAACCAGCTGAACAGGGGCCCGTAGACCGACGGGCGGATCGCCAGCACCACCGTGCCGAGGGCGAGCGCCGCGACGATCAGCAGGCTGAGCCGGCTGATCCGGCGCCGATCGTAGGCGCGCGCCGCGAGGAAGAGACACGCGACGGCGGCGACGACCCCCAGGAACCGGACGGTCGTCACAGTTCGCTCATGGCGTCGGGCGCCACCGGTCGCGCGGCAGGATGTGGTCGACGATGACCCGGTCCTTGAACCGATCGATCACCGAGAACATCGACTCGACGAGCTCCGCGGACAACAGGTGCGGTCGCAGCCCGAGGTCGAGCAGCTTCGTGTGCGCCGGGTTGTAGTAGTGCTCCTCGGATTCGACGCGGGGGTTGTCCACCGCGCCGATCGCGACGTCGAGCCCGACCTCGGCGCCCGCCTTCTGCACGAGCTCGGCGAGATCCAGGATCGAGAACGACTCGGTGAACTGGTTGAACACTCGGAACTCCGCGCGGTCAGCCGGGTGTTCCACCGCGAGCTCGATGCATCGCAGCGTGTCGACGATGTTGAGGTAGCCGCGCGTCTGGCCGCCCCTGCCGTAGACGGTCAGGGGGTGTCCGATCACCGCCTGAAGGCAGAATCGATTGAGGGCTGTCCCGAACACGTCGTCGTAATCGAAACGCGTCAGGAGCCGATCGTCCAGCCGCGTTTGGTCGGTCTGGATGCCGTACACCACGCCCTGGTTGAGGTCGGTCGCTCGCAGACCCCACACGCGGCACGCGAAGTGGATGTTGTGACTGTCGTGCACCTTCGAGAGGTGATACATCGACCCGGGAAGCTTCGGGAACGGGAGGTAATCGGTGCGCCCGTTGTGCACGATCTGGAGGTATCCCTCCTCGATGTCGATGTTCGGCGTGCCGTACTCGCCCATGGTGCCGAGCTTGACCAAGTGGCAGTCGGGGGCGAGGTCGCGGATCGCCCACAACACGTTGAGCGTGCCGACGACATTGTTCGTCTGCGTGAACACCGCGTGCCGGCGATCCTTCATCGAATAGGGGGCGCTCGGCATCTCGCCGTAGTGCACGACGGCCTCGGGCCCGAATCCGCGGAAGACGGCCTCGACCGTCTCCCAATCGCAGAGGTCGCCCTCCGTCACACCGATCGTGCGCCCGGTGACCTCCTGCCACGCGTCGACGCGGCCGGGCAAGTCGACCTCGATCGGCGTGAGCGAATCGGTGCCGGCCTCCCGATGCGCGCTGCGACGGAGGTAGTTGTCCACGACATGGACGTCGTGGCCGAGGCTCGAGAACCGCATGGCGGTCGGCCACCCGAGGTACCCGTCACCACCCAAGATCAGGATGCGCATAGAGGGACCCTTCTCGCGAGGGGAAGACACCGATGGTACCGGCCCCGAGGCGTTCTCAGCCCGCCAGCTCGGCGAGCGCCTCGAGTACGCGGTCCACGTCGTCGAGCGAGTGGTAGTGACAGAATCCGATCCGCACGGCGCCGCCGGTGTCGAGCAGTCCGAGTCGGTCGAAGACCTCGATGGCGTAGTAGTGCCCGTCCCAGGTAAAGATGCCGCGCTCGGCCAGGGCCGCGCACGTGCCGAGCGGGTGCTGGTCGCCCACGCGGATCGCGAACGTCGGCGT
The DNA here is from genome assembly GCA_963794065.1 of uncultured Actinomycetes bacterium. Lineage (GTDB taxonomy): Bacteria > Actinomycetota > UBA4738 > UBA4738 > HRBIN12 > AC-51. The sequence continues at coordinate 17,699 of CAWCDA010000016.1, forward strand.
GCGCTCGCCGAGCCGGTCCGGATCGGCGATGCCGAAGAGGCGCAGCGACGGCAGTTGTGCAACGCCGTCGAGGAACCGCCGCGCGAGGATGCCCTCGTGGGCGGCGAAGGCGTCGAAGCCGGCGACGACGGCTGACCGCCGATCCGAGCCGCCGCCGCCCGCGTCGGCGATGTAGTCGATCGCGGCGATCGTTCCGGCGAGCGACTCGTGGCTCTGCGTGCCCGTCTCCCAGCGGTCGGGGTCCTCGTCGGGTGCGGCGCGCAGCTTGTAGGGCTCGAGCGTGGCCAGCAGCTCCGCGCGGACACCGAGCATGCCCTGATGCGGGCCGAAGTACTTGTACGGCGAGGTGGCGACGATGTCGGCGCCGACGCCGCGCAGGTCGACCGCGTGGTGTTGCGACAGGTGGACGCCGTCCAGCGCGACGAGTGCGCCCACCGACTTCGCTCGCTGCGTCAGCTCCGCCGCGGGCGGCATCGTTCCCACCGCGTTCGAGGCGAGCGTGAGGGCCACGAGCTTCGTTCGCTCCGAGAGCTGCGCGTCGAACGAGTCGAGGTCGAGCGTGACGTCGTCCTCGCGCACGTCCACCCACCGAACGGTCGCGCCGGCGTCGCGCGCCGCGAGCAGCCACGGCCGCACGTTCGCGTCGTGGTCCAGCCGCGTCACGACGATCTCGTCGCCGGGTCCCCATGTCCGCCCGAGCGAACGAGACAGGTGCAGCAGCAGCGAGGTCGCGTTCTGACCGAACACCACCTCGTCGGGATCGCAACCGAGGAAATCGCCGCCCGCCCGGCGCGCGTCGGCGATCAGCGCGTCGATCTCCCCGCTCAGCGCAAAGACGCCGTGCGTGTTCGACACCCCGGCGCGCATGCGATCGGTCATCGCCGCGATCGCGGTGTCGACCATCTGGGAGCCGCCCGGGGCGTCGACCCAGACGTAGGGACGGCCGTCGGGCCCGAGGCGCGAGAGCGCCGGGAAGCGCGCGCGGGCGGCGGCCGGGTCGAGGGCGCGCTGGATCATCTCAGGAGACTCCCACACGCCGCGCTCCACGGCTCGGACACGCAACAGAGGCGCCCCCCGGTTCGGGAGCGCCTCTGTGCCGATCGAGCGGTGTCAGGCCTGCGCGGCGTCCAACTGGGCACCGAGCTGATCCGCGGTGAGCCCTTCGTGACGCGACCGGAGATCGACGTACAGCACGACGCCGACGAGCGCCACGAACGGGGCGGTGATGATCTGTCCGATGGCGGACATGATCCATGTGCCGAAGAAGGAGTCTCCACCGATCGCTCGGAGGATCCCCGAGACGATCGAGGCGATGATGCCGGCGACGAAGATCACGCCCAGGGTGTGCCACCAGTACTTCCGAACGAGGTTCCACGACCGCGACATCGAAGCCGTCACGCCGAGTCGCTCGACGATGAACGCGGGCACGGCCATCGACAGGAAGACGGCGAAGATGATCCCCGGGATAATGAGCAGGATCAGACCGCCGGCCACGACGAGGCCGACCAGGATCGCGAGTCCCACCAACGGAAGCAGGCGAGAGAACGCGTAGCTGTAGCTGGCTTGCACGTCGACGGGACGGCCGAGCAACGAGCCCGCGGCGCCTCGCGTCAACGCACCCGTCAACAGGTACTGGATCAGGTACGACAGCAGGTAGGTCAGGAGCAACAGCAGGATCGAGTTGCCGAAGCTCGTGGACGCCGTTGTCGAGACCGTGATCTGGCCCGTATTCGGATCGACGGTGACTCCGTTGACGGCCTTCTCGACGTTGTTCGACAGGATCGACGTGAACAACGCGATCAGGAACGTCAGCGGCACCACGACGATGGCCACGATCGTGATCAGCTTGGCGGCGTTCGCCCGATAGAGCTCGAACGCCGTCGTCAGGATGTCGCCGAGGCCGCGCTGCGGGATCGCCCCGCCGCCGCCTGCGCTCGGTGGTGGTGGCGGCGGGGGAGCCGCGCCACCGTTATCGAAACCGGACATAACCCAACCCTCCTCTGGGTTGAAGGACGGGCGGATAGTACGCCGAGCGCTCGGTGGATGGGGGGAGGCTCGGATACCCGCCTACGCGGGGACGAGGTCCCAGTTGGCTGGCAAGGCCGGCTCCACCCAGGCGGGATCCGGCCGCCAGGTCGTCCAGTCCTCGTCAAAGGGTGGCTCACGGAGCAACACGTGTTCGACGGCGCGCTCGCCCCAATGGCGGAACCAGGCGGTGTCCTCCTCGGTGAACAGACCGCGTTGAACCGCCTCGGCCAGCTCGTCCTCGTCCTTCCACGCCCAGGTGCTCCGGTCGGGCGGGATCGTCACGTCGAGGATGTGTTCCACCGTGTCGAAGCCGGCCGGGGAACGCTCGAGCGGTGTCTGCAGGTTGACGTAGTACTCGCGAAGCGAGCCGGACGCCTCGAAGCCCAGGATCACGGAGTACGGCGTGTCTGGGAAGGCGAACGAGAGGTTCCAGGTATCCCCGCGGTCCGTGTCGCGGAAGTCCCAGTCAGTCGTTGGGATGCGAAGCGGCTCGCCGGCGGGGTCGACCGGTTCCTTCGCGCGCACGTGCGGGGGAACCAACAGCATCGTGAGGTTCGGCTCGTCGCGAACGACCGTCGCCGGGCGGGCGTACCAGACGCGGCCGTTCCAGATCTCGCGGATCGCGACCGGGTCCCCGGGGGCATACGGCTCGAGGAGCTCGTCCTCGCTCGCGCCGTGTTGTGTTCCCCCCATGGATCGAGCGTACCGCCGCTCGATGACGCCGCCCGGACCGTGCGATGGAGCTTCGATGACGGTCTTGACGGATGTCAGAGCAGGGGAGTACCTTCATCATCCCCCTCGAACATATGTTCGATACAGAAGGGGTGAGGAGCGAAGGTACACCGGGGATGACGAAGCGCTTCGACGAGGAGGTTCGGGTCGAACGCGACGCCGGGTTGCCGGCGGCGTTCGAATGGCGGGGGCGTCGGTATGAGGTCGCCGACGTGATCGGCAAGTGGCGCATCGAGGGACGCTGGTGGGCCGACGGGCGCGACCGCGAGTATTGGCGTATCGAGGCCCGCGGCGGCGCGGTGTGGGATCTCTACTTCGATCGCCAGCGCGATCTGTGGCACATGGAACGCTTGTGGGACTGAGGCGGGCGGCGTGGCCCCCTCCTTCGCCCATCTCGACGTCCGCTCCTGCTTCTCCCTGAAGGAAGGCGCCTTCACGCCCGAGCAGCTCGTGGGGCGCGCGGCGGAGCTCGGCATGCCGGCGGTGGCACTCACCGATCGAGACGGTCTCTACGGCGCCGCCAGGTTCGTCGCCGCATGCCAACGGGAAGGCGTCCGCCCGATCCTGGGCGTGTCGCTCACCGTGCGCGCCCCCACGCCGCCGCCGGGTGATGCATCGGTCGTGCTGCTTGCCGAGAACGATGCGGGCTACGCGAACCTGTGCCGGCTGGTCACCGACGCGCACCTGCTGGGCGAGCGCGGCGACCCCTGGGTGGCAACCGAGCAGATCTGCGCGCACGCCGCCGGACTGACGGTGCTGCTGGGCCCACGCTCGCATCCGGGGCGTCTCGCGGCCGCCGGTCGCATCGATACGGCCGTCACACTGGCCGGCCCGTACCGTGAGGCGTTCGGCCCCGAGCGCTGCGTGGTCGCCGTCGAACATCGCGTCGAGGCCGGCTCCGATACCGAGGTCCGCACGATGCTTCGGTTCGCCGAGCGGCTCGACGCGACAGCGATCGCCACCAATCCCGTGCGCTACCTGCAGCCGGCCGACGCCTTCGTCGCCGACGCGTTGGAGTGCATGCGTCGCATCGTGCCGATCGCGTCGTCCAACGTCACACGGACCAACGCCGAGGGCTGGCTCAAAGCGCCTGCGGCGATGCGTGCGTTGTTCGCGGAGCGCCCCGATCTGTGCGATCACACCCTGGCGATCGCCGAGCGCGTCTCGTTCGACCTGGGGCTCAAACAGGTGCACTTCCCCGACTTCCCGACGCCGGAGGGACGCAGCGCCGACGCCATGCTCGCCGAGCGATGCTGGCGTGGGGTGCATGAACGAGGACTGCGCGAGGACGAACGGCTTCGCGCGCGCATGCATTTGGAGCTGTCGATGATCCGGGAGATGGGCTACGCGGCCTACTTCCTGACCGTGGCCGACATCGTGGCCGACATCAAGACGATGGGTATCTTCGCGGCGTGCCGGGGCAGCGCCGCAGGCTCCCTCGTGTGTTACGTCACCGGGATCTCCGATGTCGATGCGCTGCGGCACGACCTGTCGTTCGAGCGGTTCCTGAATCCGATGCGTGACGAATTGCCCGACGTCGACATCGACGTGGAGTCGGCCCGGCGCGAGGACGTCTACGACATGATCCTCACGCGCCACGGCTACGAGCGGGCGGCCTGCGTCGCGATGGTCGACACCTACCGGGCGCGATCGGCGGTCCGGGAGGTCGGCAAGGCACTCGGCCTCCCCGAGGTCGAGGTGGGTGTCGTGGCAAAGGCGTTCCCGCACATCTCGGCGCGGCACCTGCGCGAAGGGCTCGAGCGGCTGCCCGAGCTGCAAGGGCTGCAGCTGCCGATGCGCCAGCTCGATCTGCTGTTCCGGGTTGCCGAGCGGCTCGACGGGTTCCCGAGGCACATCGCGCTGCACCCCTGCGGCATCGTCCTCGCAAGCCACGACCTGGTGCAGCGGGTGCCGTTGGAGCGCAGCGCGGGCGGGCACCGCATGATCCAGGCCGACAAGGACGACGTCGAGGCGCTCGGCTACCTCAAGCTCGACATCCTGGGCGTGCGCATGCTCTCGTCGATGCGCCACGCGATCGACGAGATCGCCAGGACCACCGGCCAGAAGGTCGATCTCGACCGGATCGCGCTCGATGACGAGCCCACGTTCGAGCTGATCCGCGCATCCGACACGCTCGGCTGTTTCCAGATCGAGTCGCCTGGCCAGCGTGAGCTCCTGCAGAAGCTCCAACCCGGGCGGTTCGAAGACCTGATCGTCGACATCTCGTTGTTCCGTCCGGGCCCGGTGAAGTCCGACATGATCCGCCCCTACATCGCCCGGCGCGGCGGGCTCGCGCGCCCCACCTACGCGCATCCAGCGCTGCGCCCCGCGCTCCAGGAGACCTTCGGGGTGATCGTCTTTCACGAACAGGTGATCCGCACACTGGCGGCGCTGGCCGGCTACGACCTCACCTACGCCGATCATGTGCGACGGCACCTGGATGACGCCGAGATGCTTCCGGGGCTGCGCGCCGATTTCCTCGAGCGTGCGATCGGCCGTGGCGTCGATCCGGCCGCGGCCGAACAGACGTGGGACGACGTGTCGCAGTTCGCGAGCTTCGGGTTCTGCAAGGCGCATGCGGCCGCGTTCGCCGTGCCGACGTATCGCTCGGCGTGGCTCAAGACCCATTACCGAGCGCAGTTCCTGGCCGGCATCCTGACCCACGACCCGGGCATGTACCCCCGGCGGCTCCTGCTCGACGACGCACGGCGCGCCGGAGTGCCCATCCTGCCGCTGGACGTGCATCGCAGCGAGCCCGACTACGTCACGGAAGAGACCGCCGACGGCACCTTGGGCATCCGCATCGGCCTACAGGATGTGCACGGGATCTCGACGGCCGATCTCCGTTCGATCCAGATCGCGAGGTCCGAGCGCGCGTTCGCCGACATGGGGGACTTCCTGCGGCGCACCACGGTCTCGCGGCCGGTCGCCGAGGCGCTGGCCCATGCCGGGGCGTTCGATGCGTTGCCCGGCGGGCGTCGTTCGCATCTCTACGAGGCGATCACGGTTGAGGCGCCACGCGAGGGCGACCAATTGACCCTCACCGAGACCACCGCGCCACGCCACGCCTTCCCCGAGTACAGCGACGCCGAGGTGGTTCGTGCCGAGCTCGACGTCTTCGGCATGGACGCCACCCGCCATCTCGTCAGCTTCTACGAGCCGCTCCTGCATGATCTCGGTGTGACGCGTGCAGCCGACCTGTCGCGCAAGCGACAGGGGGAGTGGGTCATGGTCGCCGGGGTCAAGATCGCATCCCAGACGCCGGCGGTGCGCAGCGGCCAGCGGATCATCTTCGTCTCTCTCGACGACGCCTCGGGGCCCGTCGAGGTCACGGTTTTCCCCTCGGTGCAGCACAAGGTCGCGCGCACGGTGTTCCACGCCTACGCGATGGCTGTCTGGGGACAGCTGCGACGTACGGGCAAACAAGGGGTCAGCGTGATCGCCGAGGACGTCTGGGATCTCGTGGCACTGCAGGCGGCTCGGCGCGAGGGCACCCTGCGCGAAGCGATGGGTAACCCGACCCAGCCCACCGCGGCCACACCGGGACGTCGACTGTGGCACGCGAGTCCCGGCTCAGCGGGTTGACCCCGAATGAGCAGGAGCGAGCCGGATGCGAACGAGCGGGGTTGACCCGGAGTGAGCAGGAGGCGAGCCGGATGCGAACGAGCGGGCTAGGGTGAACCCGATGACGACGCGGCCACTCGAGCCGATCCTGCATGTGGACCTCGACGCGTTCTACGCCGGGGTCGAGGTGTTGAAGGATCCCTCCCTGCGTGGCAGGCCCGTCGTCGTCGGCGGCACGGGCGGTCGCGGCGTGGTGTCGAGCGCCTCCTACGAGGCACGCCGCGCCGGCGTTCGCTCGGCCATGCCATCCGTTCGCGCGCGCCGCCTGTGCCCCGACGCGGTGTTCCTGCCGCCGGACTTCGAGGCGTACCGCATGCATTCGAACCGCTTCCGCGAGGTGCTGCTGGCACACACACCGCTCGTCGAACCGATCTCGCTGGACGAGGCGTTTCTGGATTGCAGCGGCGCCACCACGCTGTTCGGCGAGCCGGTCAGGATCGCCGAAAAGATCCGCGCGGAGGTCGAGACCGAGGTCGGCGTCACGTGCTCGGCCGGGGTCGCCGCGACGAAGTTCGTCGCGAAGCTCGCCTCCGACCATCGCAAACCCGATGCGTTGGTGCACGTGCCGGTGGAACAGACGTTGGCCTTCCTCGATCCGTTGCCGGTGGGTCGTCTGTGGGGCGTCGGTGAGAAGACGGCCGACCTGTTGGGCCGCTTGGCCATCCGCACGATCGGTGACCTCGCGCGCACGCCGCGCGCGGTGTTGGATCGGTTGCTCGGCGACGCCTCCGCGACGCATCTCAGCGAGCTCGCCCACGGCGTCGACGATCGATCCGTGATCCCGTATGAGGCGCCGAAATCGGTCGGCCACGAGGAGACGTTCGAGCGCGATCTGGACGACACCGGCGAGATCCTCCGCGAGCTCCTGCACCTGTCCGGGCGCGTGGCCGCGCGTCTTCGCGAGGACGGGTATCGGTCCCGGACCGTGACCCTGAAGGTGCGCCTCGCGAACTTCACGACGCTCTCGCGGGCGCGGACGCTGCCGGACGCGACCGATGTGGGCGCCGACCTCTATCACGTGGTCGCCGAGCTCTACGGCGCGCTGCCGGGGGCGGATCGGCGTGTCCGGTTGCTAGGTGTCCAGGCGTCGGGCTTGCAGGCCGCCGGCGCCGAACAGCTCGCGTTGCTCCGCGGCGAGCGCTGGGGCGACGTCGAGCGGGCGATGGATCGCATCGAACGCCGATTCGGGAAAGGCGCTGCGACACAAGCCACACTGCTGGATCGCCCGCGCGAGCGCGTGCAGACGCCCGAGCCGAAACCGGAACGTGTGCCGATCGTCGTTCCACCTAGCGCGGGTCCTTCCTATAATCGATAGCGGTCGCCCCGACGGCCGGAGGAATTCGATGCCACTCAACGACCACGAACAACGCATCCTCGACGAGATCGAGCGACGCCTGACCGAGGACGACCCCGCGTTCGTCGAACAGGTCGGTCGCACCGACCTGTACTCCCACCTGGCGCGCCGCATCCGTTGGGCCTCGATCGCCTTCGTCGTCGGCCTCGTCATGATCATGCTGTTCGTCATGTCGGTGATCGTGGCCGCGATCGGCTTCGTCGTGACGGTCATCTCCGCGGTGCTCCTGTATCGCTACGTTGGCCAGCTCGGTCGCGATCAGCTGCGTCTGATGCAAGACGACGGGTTCACGCTGTCCGGCGTGCTCGGTCGGATCGCGTCGCGGTTCCGTCGGCCCTGAGATCGGCCACTCCTCGCGCGAACGTTGCCGCGCGCATGCCCCGTACGCTCGACGCTTGCCACCGGATGAACGCGCGGTGTACAAACGGTGCCTCCCCTTCCCCGGGGCGTGCGACACGCAACAGCCGGATGGTGTTCCTTCCTCTCCGCGCGAAGCCTTGCC
>CAWCDA010000017.1:0-92207 GCA_963794065.1 uncultured Actinomycetes bacterium
AATCCACGCGAGAGGAAGAGCTGGATCGCGATGTACAGCGGCATCGATCGCGGTGCGAGCATGGAGCACCCGATGAAGCGCTCGTCGCTGATGATGTGCGATGGCGTGCGCAGGGCGGTCAGCGGCTCGGCCGCGGGGATCGGGAGACGGTCGCCCGTCGACAGGGGGAGCCGCAGCCGGTCGCTGGGGGGCCGGGTCATCCAGCCCACCGCCTGTCCGGCCGTGAACCGCTCCCGCGCCCAGGTCTCGACCGCCTCACCGGTGAGCCCGCGGATGCCGAGCTCCGGCCAGTCGATCACGCCGGCGCCGCGCGCGCCGAACCGGGCCGACGCCGTGCCGGCGAAGGAGCCGCCACCTCGTCGGGCCTCGGTCTCGAGCACGCGGCGCTCGGCGTCGAGTCGGTCCATGGGCAGGGCCTTGAGGTGCGCGCAGACCCCGGAGAGGACCGCCTCGACGTCATCCCGGGTGCCGCTTGCGTAGAAACTGGTTGTGAGCTCGGTGACCGTTCCGTTCAGGTCGTAGCGACGCGGCTCGAAGGGGTACAGCGCGAGGTGCTCGACGATGTGGTTGATCCCTCCGTTCACCAGCGTCTCGTCGATGCGCCCCGTCCGGAAGATCAGCCCTCCCATGCACGGGCCCGGCACGTCGGTGCACCACACGGGGATCCCGTCGACATGCACGAGCTCGGGTTCTTGGAAGGGCATCGGGCGGGAACGATACGCTGCCGGTGCCATGGAAGGAACCCCTGTCTGGGCCATCGAGTCAGCGACGAACCCGAGTGTCCTGCGGATCCATGTCGGCCACGAGTTGACCGATCGGACGATCGTCACGAGCCCGCCCGCCGAGCTCGATCACCCGCTGGCGGGTCTGCTTGAGCTGGACGCGGTGCGCACGCTCGACCTGCACCGCTATCGCGTCCGCGTCAACCTGCGAGCCGGACGCCGACAGGATCATCGCCGCGGGCCACGCGGGGGAGATCCTCACGTCCGCCTGGGGAACTGCGCGCTCGCTCGACCCCGACGCGGGGCCCCGGGCGTTCGAGGTGCACCATCGGGGTGCGCGAACGGTCGCGGAGTCCGCGGAGATGGCGCTCGGGCATCCGCTGTTGGAAGCCGTCTTCGACGTGGAGGGCGTGAGCGAGGCGATCGTGGGCGACGACCTCGTGTTGGTCCGGCTGGGCCGCCTGTTCGCCTGGACCGACGCGGAGCCGCGCCTGATCCGCGCGCTCGCGATCCGCCAGCGCTAGCCCAGCAGCGACATCGGCGGGGCGCCCTGGTCGACGTCCTGGCCACCGAAGGCGGTCTCGCCGAATCGCCCGACGTCGCCCATGGCGGCCAGGTAGTCCGAGGAGAACACGCCCGCGAACTCCTGCGTGTCGAGGAGATCCTGCTCGATCGCGCTGGCGGGCACATACGGCCCGAGGTTCTGGCGATACGTGAGATGACGCAGCGCGGCCGCGACGTCGTCGGTGGTCGCGCCGGCATCGCCGAGCGCCGCACGTCGAGGTACACCTCCGAGGGAGCCGTGTACTGGACCGCGGTGCCGAGCCCGGCGCCGAACTTCTGCTCGATCAGACGCTCGAGCTGGATCGGGTCGAGCCGGACGCCGCCCATCGAATCCGGGAGCGGACATTGGCCGTGGTCGGCGGTCACGAGCAGCACGTACTCGCCGGGGAACCGCTGCCTCGAGCAGGTCGACCAGCCGTGCCGAGCTCCTCGTCGACCGCGTTGAGCATGACGCCTTCCCACTTCGACGCCATGCCGTAGACGTGGCCCGTGTAGTCGGGGGACTTGAAGGTCGTGTAGAGCAGCGACGGCCCCGTGGCGCCGATCGGCTCGTTGACCAGCGTCGCCTCGAGCAGGTCGCCCTGGAACCCGGCGATCGGCGGGCACGCAGCAGTACGTCGGTGCGCCATGGTTCCCATTCCGGGTCCTAGTCCGGGTCGGTCGAACGTCGTCATGCGCGCCTCGCAGCGTCTCCATCCCCGGCGCGCGCCGCGGGCAGACGGAACAGCGTCGGGGTTGTGCGGCTGCCATCCGGTCGCCGCCGGCTCGTCGAAGTAGACGCCGACGGGCAGGTCGTCGGCGGGCCGATCGGTGCCCGCCGTGTCCGAGCATGCCCATGTGCCACACCTGGTAGCCGACCTGGCCCACCCATCGCCCGTCTCGTCGTGCCAGAGGTCGGCCAGGGTCGGCAGGAGGATGTCCGTCGGGTCGGCGTGGCCGGGGTGCCGTAGGCCTTGCGCGCCGTCGCGCCGTCGCGGATGTTGTGCCCGGTGATCCCGTGCTGGCGCGGGAACGTGCCCGTGCCGATCGTGGCGTGCGCGCACGCGGTGACCGCGGGGAAGGAGCCCGTGAGCGCGTTGCGGTAGTTCGCGCCCTCGCGCATCAGACGCTTGAGGTTCGGCCAGTCGTTCGGGCCACGTGCGCAGCACGTTCCAGCCGCCGCCGTCGAAGACGTAGGTGACCACGACCTTGGGCGTCTTGCCGGTCGTGCCGAAGTCCCGGCAGCGCCTGTCCCTCCCGGGCCTTCGGCCAGGCGTCGTAACCGATCAGGTTCGCGGTGGTCGGGGCGAGGTCGGCGAGCGGACACGCGCTCGGTGGAGTCGCCCGGCTCGATCACGCCGGGCCCGTAGGCGAGGAGCGGGACGCGTTCGAGGTACATCCAGACGGCGGCATGCGACGTGCGCGGGTCGTCGCGGATGCAGCGCTCAGGGATTCGAACGCGTAGTTCGCGCTGTTGAACGGCGCAAGGAGCAGCTGGAGCTCGCCGAGCGCCCGGGGTGGCTCGCGCGCGCCACGAGCTCCATGTACTCGGCGCCGATGTCGGTGGCCGCCGCCTCCTGGACAGCGGCCGCGTCGGGTCGGGCGAGCTTCTGGACGACGCGACCGAGCGCGGCACCTCCCGCGACGAACAGCGACGCCCGCCGAGACCCACGGTCGCAGAGGAAGCCGCGGCGCGACGGGTCGGTCGGGCCGTCCGATCGGCGCTGGCGTCGCACGGACCAGGCGAGCAGGACGGCGATCACGGTCATCGCCAGCCCCGCGGCGATCCCGACCCGGATGCTGCCGAGCCACGGTGCACAGGGCCGTGACGGCGCCCGCGAGCAGGATGAACACGAGGACGATGCGCGGGAAGCGGCTCACGAAGACCTATCGTCGCAGACCGCTCGGGACGGTTCGCGACACGGTCGTGGAGTTCCTGCGACGTTAGGTGCGCTTGCGCGGCAGGTCCAGGAACGGCAGGGGGACGACGGTGGCGGCGACCTTGCCACGCTCGCCCTCCACGCGAATACTCGACCGATACGCGACTCCCGACCCTCTCGAGGGCCTTGTCCAGCGAGCCGAAGCCCACCATCTTCTTGATCGTGGTGCCCCAGGTGATCGACGTCGCGCGCCCGACCTGCTTGTTGTCCTTGTAGACCGGCACGGGGTCGCGGTGGACAGCGGCGAGATCATCGAGGCGAGGCCGTGCTTGGCGAACATCCCCTCGATCCCGGCCCAGTCCAGCTCGAGACCGACCAGCCGCCGGGCCGGGCCGCCCGCCTGCTGCTCGGCAAGGAGCGCACGTCGGCCCGTGAAGTCCGACCCCTTGCCGAAGTCCACGAGCCGGCCCAGACCCAGCTCGAAGGGGGAGTAGGTCTGCTCGGGGCTGATCGCGTGGCGGGCGCTCGTGTACTCCGCCTCGATCAGGATCAGGCCCGCCTCGACGCGCGCGATGTCGAGCGCGCGGATGCCCGCCGGAAACAGGCCGTAGGGCCCGCCCGCCTCGAAGACCGCGTCCCAGACCTCGAGCGCGCCGTCGGCCGGGATCCACAGCTCGTACCCGCGGTCGCCCGTGTAGCCCGTCCGGGTGACGCTGACCTCGACCCCGCCGATCTCGGTGCGGCGATGCCGGAAGTACTTCACGTCGGCCCAGTCCTGACGCGTGGCGGCCTCGAGGACCTCTCGGCTGAGCTTGCCCTGCAGGGCCAGGCCCGGCCAGCTGCGACGAAACGTCCTCGACCTCGGCGTCGAGCCCCGTCGCGTTCAGCAGGAACCACCGGTAGCAGGGGTCCGCGGCGGTGATGCGGTACTCGTCGGCCGCGATACGTGTGACCGTGCCGTCGTCGACCACCTTGCCGGCCTCGTCGCACCACGGCGTGTAATACACCTGGTCGATCTGCATCGCGGAAACGTCGCGGGTGATGACCCGGTCGAGCAGGCGCCCGGCGTCGGTGCCGCGCACCACGTACTTGTAGAGGGGGCTCATGTCGATCACCGCGGCCGCCTCACGGATGGCGCTGTACTCGATGTCGTGGAAGTCGGCGTACACCGCCGGAGCGAAATAGCCCGCCCATTCGCCCCAGGCCTGCTTCATGTTGAGCTCCTGCTGTCGCGGGTAGAACGCGGTTCCGACCGACACGGCGGGCCCCTCCAGGGTTCGAGCGGATTCTCGACAGCGGTGCTTCGGGCGGGAAGCCTACTCGCGGGCCTACCCCCGGCGCCCCGGCCGAGTGACCTCAGGTCAAGGTGCTGTTGGCCGGGCCCCAGGGGCGTGGCTAGCATGGGCAACCGGTGACGGGACCCGCGATCCGGGACCTCCGTCTGACCTCGAGTCACCCCCCGATATGGGCCCCGCCGACCGCGGAGCGCCAGAGGAGGCAGGGCATGGCGAAGCGATACGACGCGGTCGTGATCGGCGGCGGACACAACGGTCTCGTGAACGCGGCGTACCTGGCCAAGGCCGGGCTCAAGGTCCTGGTGCTCGAACGCCGCCACCTGCTGGGTGGGGCGACCCTCACCGAGGAGATCGTGCCCGGGTTCAAGTTCTCCGTGTTCTCCTACGTGGTGTCGCTGCTGCGGCCGGAGATCATCCGCGAGCTGGAGCTGCCGAAGCACGGCCTCGAGATCCTGCCGCTGGACGGCACGATCACGCCTCTGGACGACGACTACCTCTGGCGCGTCAACGACCACGGCAAGACCGTCCGCGAGCTGCGGCGGTGGTCGCTCAATGACGCCGAGGCCTACGAGGAGTACGGGCCCCTGATGGCCGAGATGGGCCGGTTCATCAAGCCGATCCTGTCGGTGCCGCCACCGGACCCCGGGAAGATCTCGCCGATGGAGTGGCTGCCCCTGACGCCGCTGGCGAAGCAGTTCCGCGATCTACCTCGGCGCATGCAGACCGCCTTCATCCAGCTGATGACGATGTCTGCGGCCGATTTCCTCGATCAATGGTTCGAGACCGAGCCGCTCAAAGCCACGATGAGCGCCTCGGGGATCATCGGCACATTCCAGGGGCCGCGTTCACCCGGCACCGCCTACGTGCTGTTGCACCATTACATGGGCGAGATCGACGGCGCGTTCCGCGCGTGGGGCGTTCCCAAGGGCGGCACCGGGGCGATCGCCTACGCGATCGCGGAGGCGGCGCTCGCAGCCGGCGTCGAGATCCGGACCGAGGCGGGCGTGTCGCAGATCAAGACGGTGGGCGGGAAGGCCACGGGCGTGGTCCTCGAGTCCGGTGAAGAGATCGAGGCGGACGTCGTGATGAGCTCGCTCGACTCGCGCTGGACGTTCATCAAGCTGCTGGACGACGGCGTGCTGGACCCCGCGTTCAAGGATGAGGTCATGCGGTACAAGTACCGCGGTTCCAGCGGCAAAGTGAACCTCGCGCTGGACGGGCTGCCCGAGTTGGCGTGCAAGCCCGGTAAGGGGGAGTGGCTGCGCGGCGCCATCTCGTTCTCGCCCAGCATCGACTACATCGAGCTCGCGTACGACGACGCGAAGTACGGCCGTCCGTCCGCACGCCCCTACATCGACTGCATCATGCCGACGCTCGTCGACCCGTCGATGGCGCCTCCCGGCAAGCATGTGATGAGCTGTTTCGTGCAGTACGCCCCGTATCACCTGGCCGACGGCAACGTGTGGGACGACGCCGCGCGCGAGTCGTTCGGGCAGAACGTGATCGACACCCTGGAGGAACGCTTCCCCGACATCCGAAGCAAGATCGTCGGCTCCCAGTTCGTGACGCCCAAGGACATCGAGGACATCACAGGCTTGACGGAAGGCAACATCTTCCAGGGCGAGCTGTCGTTGGAGCAGCTGTTCTTCAACCGGCCGGTGCCCGGCTGGTCCCGCTATCGCACGCCGGTCGACCGGCTTTGGATGTGCGGGTCCGCCACCCACCCGGGCGGCGGGATCATGGGGGCGCCCGGTCGGATCGCCGCGCTGGAGTACCTCAAGGAGAAGAAGAAGGGTCGGCGGGCGGCCTGATGGCGAAGAAGAAGCTGGACGTCATCCTGATCGGCGGTGGCCACAACGGCCTGGTCGCCGCCGCCTACCTCGCGAAGGCCGGCAAGCAGGTGGTGGTGCTCGAGCGGGCCGAGCAAGTCGGCGGGATCCTCCGCCCGACCCATCCGGCGCCGGGGTTCACGGCGCCCGGGCTCGTCCACACGGTCGGGCGTCTCCGTGCCTCCGTCGTGAAGGACCTGAAGTTGGATCGGTTCGGGTATGCGACGGTGACGCCGCCGGTCCGGATGCACGCGCCGATGCCCGACGGGTCGGCGGTCACGTTCTGGGGCGACGCCGCCAAGACGGCCGCGGGGATCAAGGCTCGCAGCGAACCGGACGCGCAGGCCTACGTCGACTTCGACAGGAAGGTTCGCGCGATCGCGAGCTTCCTGGCCTACATCGCCGTGGCGACCCCGCCGGACCCGAAGTCGCCGTCGCTTGCCGACGCGATCATGGGTTTGAAGCTCGGCAAGGCGTTCCGAGATCTCGGGGGCAAGACGGGCCGGGAGGCGGTCCGGGCGCTGCCGATGTCGGTCGCCGACCTGGTCCAGGAGGTGTTCGCCGACGAGGCCATCCGAGGCCCGCTCGCGACGCGGGGGATCCTCAACACCGCGATGGGTCCGTGGGCGACGGGCACCGCGCAGGTGTTCCTCAACGACTCCGCCGGCACCGATGGCGGCGCCGCGGGCACGGCCGTGTTCGCGACCGGCGGTACCGGCGCGCTCGCGAGCGCGTTGGAGCAGGCGGTCGCCGGCCTCGGCGTCCAGGTCCGCACCGGGGTCGAGGTGGTCGCGATCCGCAATCGCGGGACGCGTGCGATCGGCGTCACCGTCGCCGACGGGGCCGAGCTGGACGCACCGGTGATCGTCTCCGCGATCGATCCCAAGCGGACCGCGCGGCTGTGCGATCCGGTGACGTTGGGGCCCACGATGGTCTGGCAATCCGGCAACATCCGTCAGCCCGGCGCGATGGCGCGCGTCAACTTCGCGCTGTCGCGCCTGCCGGCCGTCCACGGTGGGACCGCCGAAACGCTGGCGGGCCGCATCGTGATCGGTCCGTCGATCGACGCGGTCGAACAGGCGATGGATGCGGTGAAGTACGGCCGCGTCAGCGACGAACCGACGCTGGAGGCGACGATCCCCTCGCTGACGGATCCGTCGCTCGCACCCGAGGGCAAGCATGTGATGAGCGTCGTGTTCCAGGCGGCGCCCTACGCGCTGCGCGACGGCGACTGGCAGACCGAGCGGGACCGTCTCGGTGATATCGCCGTGAAGACGCTGGAGCGATACGCGCCCGGGTTCGGCGAGCTCGTCGAGGCGCGCGAGGTGATCACGCCCGTCGACATGGAGCGGAACTACGCGCTCACCGGCGGGCACGTGCAGCATGCCGAGCCCGCGCTCGACCAGTTCTTCGCCTGGCGACCGATGCTGGGGGAGGCCCGCTACCGCTACCTCCTGGACGGGCTGCATCTCGCGGGATCCGGCGCGCATCCCGGCGGCGGCATCACGGGCGGTCCGGGCGCGAACGCGGCCCGTCAGATCCTGAAGGACCTCAAGAAGTAAGGGCCTGCCGCTTCACCCACGGAGCCGGACGAGGGTCCGCTGTGCGGAGGCCGCGTACAGGATCGAGAAGTGCGGGTTGATCGCGAGCGCGTGCCCGAGCAGGCGCCGAGCCGTCTCGCGGTGGCCCAGCCGCAACGCGATCATGCCGGCGTGGTAATACGAGAGCGCGTCCTGTGTGCCGAGCCGCAACGCCTGCCGCTCGAATCGAGCCGCCCGAGCCCCCCGCCCGTTCCGGTACAGGGCCCAGGCCAGCGCGTCGGCCGCGTGGATGCTGTGGCGCGAGCGCCATCCCGCCCGCGCGTCGGCGAGCGCGGCTCCCGCGTCGCCGTGGTCGGCCTCGAACAGCGCCAACTCGACATCGACGTTGACCCCGTTGGATCGGAACAACGCCGCCTCGGCCCGCGCGAGCGCGTAGGCGTCGTCGGCCTGGGCGGTGCGTCCGTCGATCGCGTACAGATCGCCGAGCGCGATCACGTGCTCGGGCAGGGGGTAGCGCGCAACCACCTGGCGATAGCCGCGGATCGCACGGTCGATGTCCCCTCGCGCCCACGCTATCTTCGCGAGCCCCGCTTGGGCGGGCAGGAACGTCGGGGACAGTGCGGCGGCCCGACGCTCGGCGAAGGCGGCCGCGGCCAGGTGGCCGCTTCGGAACTGCAACTCGCCGATCTGGTAGCTCACCCAGGCCGCGTCGTCCGGTGTGCCGGCGGCGTCGGCGGCCCGGCGCATCATCGCGAGGGCTCCCGGCACGTCGCCGCGGAGCTCGCGCGCATACGAGATCCGGGCGTAGGAGGCGACGTCCGGGCGCATCGACACCATCCGGTCGAACGTGGCGAACGCCCGGTGGTAGTGACCGAGCTCGAGCAGCCCGTCGCCGATGACGCCGAGGATGTGCGCCGCATCCGGGTTCGCCTGCCTGGCGAGTCGGCCCCAGCGGACGCCGCCCGCGAAGTCGTGGCGCGCGAGCGCGACGACGCCCATCCCGACGAGCGCTTCGACGTTGCCGTCGGGCTCCAGCGCGAGGGACCGCTGCAGGGCCTCATCGGCCTTGGTGTAGTACGAGGGGTCGGCGGTGTGCGCGGCTTCCTGGGCGTAGGCGAGGCCGAGGAGCGCGAGCGAGCGGGCGTCGTCGGGTTGGGCCTGGAGCCGCGTCTGGAGATCGGCGATCGTCTGTTCCAACGAGGCGCTCGTCGCAGGCGCGATCAGCGCATCGGCATCCGTCGTGGCCGCCGCGACGGGATCCGCACGGAACGAGCGCCAGGTGCCGAGACCGCCGACCAAGAACAGTGCGGCGGCGAGTGCCGCCACACCGATCGAACGCTTGACGCTCATCTCTTGACCCCCCTCGACGTGGTGGTGATCGGAGGGCGGCGCGCGACGCGCGCCGCCCTCCGATCGAGGTGCTACTGCGCCGACCCGGAGTGCGGGAGCGCGAGGTACGGGAACGAGCTGCCGAAGCTCTTGTCGTTCGCGTCGACGCCGTCACCGAGACCGGTGTCCTGGCCGACGAGCACGCCTTCGACGACCTGGAGCGCCACATCCAAGACGTCGTCGGAGAGCCTGCGTCCGTTCGGGAACCCGGCGTTGTCGCCGCCGATCACGCCGAGCGTCGAGCACGCACCGGTGCACGGATCGATCGACATGTTCAAGCGGAGCTCCTCGCTCGGCACGACACCGTCGGGCATGTTGAGCCCGTCGACCCCGGTCAGGAAGACGCTGACCAGGTCGTTGCGCGGCGTCGCCGGCGCGGGGATCCCGTAGACGGCGTCGATGAGTCGCGCCACCTCCGGGTCGGTCACGTAGGGCAGGAATTGACCGTCGTTCGCCGGCTTCGACGCGTTCCACGCGTCCTTCTTGCCCGCGGGGATCACGACCTCGTTCACGAGCGGCATACCCAGACGCGAAACTTGCACCCACGAGCCACCCGGCGCCCGGCGCGATGCCGTGCTCCAGATCCCGACGACCGGGTTGGCCGATGCGTCGCCGCCCTTGGCCAGCTTGGCCTTGGGCACCTGCAGCGCGAAGGTGTTGACGTTGTAGTCGCGCAGCGTGTCGTTGCCCGTCTCGGACAGGTCGCCCCCGTACAGCAGGTCGAACACGCGGAGGTCGGCGAAGAACGGATCGTCGGCTTGTCCGGCGAAGAACGACCCGTTCGCCGAGGACTCGATGCCCTCGTCGCGAAGTCCGGCGTAGTCGGGCATCGAAGCGTCGCCCACACGGCTCGGCACGACCGTCGCGTCGTTCACGACGGTGCGGGTCGTGTGCTTGTCGACGTTGAGCCGCTCGACGTCATACGTCTGATAGAAGTTCAGATCCGTGTCGTCGAGCGACGTGACCGGCCCGGTGTTGTAGAGGAACGAGTCCGGGTTGCGGTAGTGATTGCGGAAGGTCCACCGGTAGATCGTGTCCGGCTTGGCGTCGGCGTCGTTGTCGATCTTGACGTCGTAGCGGACGTGCTGGCCGAACGCGAAGAAGTTCGGCCCTCCCGATGGCGCCTCGAACGGGATCCAGTTGCTGATGATCGTGACCGAGCTGGAATCGTCCGGGCTGACGAACGCATAGAGGTCCGTGTTGTCGGCTTGCGGGTCGGCGGCGATCAGCGGCGCCTCGCGGTGGCTGGATGCGCCACCGGCGGTCGGGCCGAGACCGGCGAAGAGCCCGATCCCGACCGCGGCCGCGGTGCCGAGCACCACGAGTCGCGAGCGTGTTCGGAACGGTTGCATGTTCCCTCCTCAGTCGTGCGGGTGTGGTGTGGCGTGGCGTGAATGTGCGCGGGCTGCGATGCCCCCCTTCCTCGAGTCGTGGGCCCGCTCGTACGGGCAGGGTTCGCAGTCGCCGTCGGGCCGGATCACCCGTTCGTCCGTCGATCGGCTGCTAGCCTCCGGCCATGTCAGAGAGGCCCGACTTCCGACTCGAGCACTCCGAGCTGCGGAGTGAGGACGAGTTCCACGAGTTCGCCTCGGAGGACCTGCCGTACTACTCGGATTGGCGCGGCTCCTTCGAGAAGCTGCCGTGGGCGACCGATGACGAGTCGCTGCGGGCGGCCGAGGCAGATGTCGCGATCATCGGCGCGCCGTTCGACGAAGGCGTGTCGTCGCGCCCCGGCGCCCGGTTCGGTCCGCGCGCGATCCGGATGGCGCCAACCGCCTGGGGGACTGCAGACGCGTGGTCGATCCAGCTCCAAGCCGAGCCGTACGCGCACCTCACGGTGGTCGATGCGGGCGATGCGCCGATCGTGCCCACCCGCTTCGAGCGCTCGCTTCGAGTGATCCACGAGAAGGTGTTCCGCGTGGCCGAGGCCGGTCCCGTCCCGATCGTGCTCGGCGGCGACCATTCGATCACCTACCCGAGTGCGGCCGCGGTCGCACGGCACGTCTGGCCGCGGACCGTCGGGGTGCTCCACTTCGACGCGCACGCCGATACCGGCGCCGATCAATGGGGGAACCTCCACGCGCACGGGCAGCCGATGCGGCGACTGATCGAGGAGGGCTGGGTCGCCGGCAAGAACTTCGTGCAGATCGGGCTCCGCGGCTACTGGCCCGATAAGGCGACGTTCGCCTGGATGCGCGAGCAAGGGATGCGCTGGCACGCGATGACCGAGATCGAGGAGCGGGGAAGCGAAGCGGTGCTCGCCGACGCCATCGTGGAGGCGCTCGACGGCCCCGATTGCATCTACCTGTCCGTCGACATAGATGTCGTCGACCCCGGCATGGCCCCCGCGACCGGGACGCCCGAGGCCGGCGGCATGTTGGCGCGAGAGCTGCTGCGCGCGGTGCGCCAGATCGTGAGCCAGGTCGAACTCGTCGGGATGGACGTCGTCGAGGTCGCGCCGCCCTATGACCACGCCGAGATCACCGCGATCCTCGCGCACCGCACCGTGATGGAGGCGATCAGCGCCCTGGGTGCGAAGCGGCGATGAGCACGGCGCACGACGGCGAGCTCGCCGACAATCGCAAGCTCTGGGACGCCTGGACCGCGATCCACACGACCGGCGAGTTCTATGACGTCCAGCGCTTCCGGGACGATCCGACCGATGTGCGGATCGAGCCGTGGGAGCAGGCGGAGGTCGGCGACATCGTCGGCGCGCGTCTGCTCCATCTGCAGTGTCATTTCGGGCTCGACACACTGTCGTGGGCGCGTCTGGGGGCGGGGCACGTCACGGGCGTCGACTTCAGTGAGCCGGCGATCGCGTTCGCGAACGAGCTCGCGGCCGAGACGGGGCTCGCGGACAGGGCACGCTTCGTCGTGTCGAACATCTACGATCTGCCCGGGTCGCTGGCGGGGGAGACGTTCGACGTTGTCTACACGGGCCGCGGCGTCCTCGGATGGTTGCCGGACCTCCGGCCGTGGGCCCGAGCGGTCGCCGGGTTCGTTCGGCCGGGCGGCATCTTCTACATCCACGAGGGGCACCCGGCGATGTGGGCGATCGCAGACGAGCAGGAGACCCCGAACGACCTGCGGCTCGGGTTCGACTATTGGGGCGGCGAGACGATCTCGTTCCCCGTGGAGGGCTCCTACGCGGATCCGACCGCCGAGGTCGACGCCGACGTGGAGCACGGGTGGAATCACTCCCTCGGTGAGATCGTGACCGCGCTGGCCGACGAGGGGTTGCGCATCGAGCGTCTGGACGAGAAGCGCGAGCTCCATTGGCCCGCGCCGTTCCTGGTCGAGCTGCCGAACGGCCACTACGGATTCCCGCCCGATCAGGTCGGCAACCTGCCCCTGATGTACTCCCTTCGGGCGCGCAAGGAGTAAGACCCCGGACTCAAGCGGCGCGGCCGGCCCGTCGAAGCCTCACACGTGATCGACCCGCAGCCGGGCACCGGAGCGGCGTCCACGGCCTACCGTCGATTGGTCGACAACGTTCGCCGCGTGATCGCCGGGAACGACGCCGCCGTCGAGATGGCGGCGTTGTGCGTGTTCGCCGATGGCAACCTCCTCCTTGAGGGAGTGCCCGGGGTCGGGAAGACGACGCTCGCCCGGTCGCTGGCGGTCTCGATCGGCGGCGCGTTCACTCGGATCCAGGCCACCCCCGATCTGTTGCCGTCCGATCTCACCGGCGTCAGCGTCTACGACCAGCGAGAGGGCTCGTTCCGGTTCATGCCCGGGCCGGTGTTCGCCAACGTCGTGCTCGTCGACGAGATCAACCGGACACCGCCGCGCACGCAGGCGGCCTTGCTCGAGCCGATGGAGGAACGCCAGGTCACCGTCGAGGGCATCACCCATCCGTTGCCCGAGCCCTACGTCGTGATCGCGACCGAGAACCCGATCGAGCAGCACGGCACGTATCCGCTGCCCGAGGGGCAGCTCGACCGCTTCGCACTGTCGGTCCGGGTCGGCTACCCCGAGGACGAGAACTCCGGCGCGGTCGTGCGCCGGCAGCTCGAACGACACCCGCTCCGCGACCTCGAGCAGGTGCTCAGTCCCGAGGAGGTCGTCGATGCACAGCGCGCGGTGCGCGCCGTGTACGTGGACGATGCGGTCGTGCGGTACGCGATCGAACTGGTGACGGCGACCCGGACGGCGCCCCAGGTCGCGCTTGGCGCGTCGCCTCGTTCCTCGGTGGCACTGGTGCGATGCGCGCAGGCCCGCGCGATCGCCGAGGGGCGCGATCATGCGTTGCCCGACGATGTGAAGGTCCTCGCGGTTGCCGCGTTGGGGCATCGGCTCGTCATGGCCCACGGCGGGCTCGAGGCCGCGCGCGCGACGGTCGAGCACCTGCTCGGCGTGGTTCCCGTGCCGTTGCACGTGGCTCGGAGCGGCTAAGCCGTGCGCGTGCGCAAGCGCGCGGTCGGGCTCGCGCTCGGAGCCGGGGTGCTGTTCCTGATCGGCACGAACGTCCAGGCGGGGTGGCTGTTCGTGCTGGCGGCGCTGTTGCTCGGCGCCCTCGCCGCAGGGGCTGCCCTCACGTCCCGGGCGATCGCGGGGCTCGAGATCGATGTGCGAGCGCCCGCAGAGACGCGACAGCGCGAAGACACGCCGGTCGATCTCATCGTGCGCAATCGCGGGCGCTCCGTGCGCTGGGGGGTGGTGGCGGCCGACGAGCATCTCGGCGGCGCGACGGCATGGGTCGGCACCGTCCGGCCGGGCGAGCGGGTGACCGTCACGACGATGCGGGGTGCGCCTCGCCGTGGCGAGACGCACACCGGGTGGGCACAGCTTGGTTCCGCCGCGCCGTTCGGCGTCGCCGAACGGCGCGCCCGCCGCCCGGCCGACGCGACCACGCTGGTGCTGCCCCGGACCGAGCCGCTCGGACCGCTGCCGTTCGTCGAGACGACGTCGTCGCGCGAGACGGCGACGCACACCGAGCCGCGCCGCGGGCAGGGCCGTGAGTACCTGTCGGTCCGCGAGTACCGGGCGGGCGACCCGATGCGGCACGTGCATTGGGGATTGACGGCGCGGCACGGCGAGCTGATGGTCCGCGAGTTCGAACAGGAGCACACACCGCGGCTCGCCATCTGGGTCGACACCGAGTCCGACGACGTGGAGGCGCTGGACCGCTGCTGCACGGTGGCGGCCTCGATCGTGGACAGCGCCACCGCGACCGGCGCGGGGGTGCGGCTACTCGCCGCGGACGTCGACGGCCCCGTGCTCGTGGCGAGAACGAACCATCTCGAGTATCACCGGTGGCTCGCGCGTCTGGGGCCGACGCGGATCCCGGCAGTCACGGCGCTCGGTTGGCTGCTGGACGGTCAGCTGCAGGGCGTCGGCACCCTCGTGATGACGTTTCCGGTGTGGGACGGCAGGCCGCTCGACCGGGTCTGCGAGCGGGTGGCCGAGCTTGCCGCCCGGGTGCCTCGCGTCGTGCTCGTGCCCGTGACGGGCTCCGCCGACGCGACGACCTGGATACCGCTGCGGGCCGCCGGTGCGGACGTGTTGCCGTGGGCGGCGGGCGCCTCGTTGGCGTCGGCGTTGGGCGCGGGCATCGCGATGGCCGAGGTTTCCTGATGCGTCTCGGGCTGTCGGGCGCCAAGGCACTGCCAGAGGATTCGATCCCCCTTCGGGTGGTGGTCGCCCTCGCGGTCGAGGTCGGGTTGTTCGCGGTGATCTCGCAGGGGGTCGTGGCCGACCGCACGGCGTTCCTCGCGCTCGCACTGGCCCCGGCAGGCTATCTGCTGTCGTACCGGCGCCGTGGCCGACCCAACGTCCTCGTGAAGGCGGCACTGGCCGCCGGGTTGCTCCTCGCCTTGTCGCGTTTCCTCGGCCAGATGGGCTCGGTCACGTCGGCGGACGCGGCACGCGCTCCGCTCGCCGCCCTGTTCGTGTGGGTGCAGGTGCTGCATGCGTTCGATGTGCCGCGACGCCGCGACCTCGCGTTCTCCATGGTGTCGAGCACGACGTTGATCGCGGTCGGCGGCGCGCTGGCGCTGACCTCCTCGTACCTCGGCATCCTGGTGGGATGGGCGGCGCTCGCCGGCGCCTGGCTCTGGCTGTCGTCACGGCCGCTGGCCGGCAACCTCACCGATCCCATCGCCCAGGTGCGGGATCGGAGTGGATCGAACGGTCGCGTCGCGGCGGGTCGTTCGCTCGTCTTCGCCAGCATCGCCGCACTCGTGCTCGCCGTCGCGACGTTCTCGGTGCTTCCACGTATCCCCGCAACGATGGTGCGCGCACTGCCGTTCCGGATGCCGGCCGGGGCGGCCGCAGGCCCCCAAGGCGACCACGTGCAGAACCCCGCGCTGCCGCCCCAGTCGAGCGATGGGTCGATCGTGGACTTCTCGTCGAACGGGTATCCCGGGTTCAGCGACGTGATGGATCTGCGCGCGCGCGGAACGTTGTCCGACGACATCGTGTTCCGGGTGCGCGCGCCCTTTGCCTCCCTGTGGCGTGCCGAGGCGTTCGACACCTACGACGGATCGACGTGGACGCGCTCGTCCTCGCCGCTGATCCCGCTGGATTCGAACGACTCGGGCTACAACATGCCCGCACAGACCGAGTCGCCGGCGGGCGGGAGCACGCTCGTGCAGACCTTCTTCATCGAGCAGCCGCAGCCGAACGTCCTGTTCGCGGCCGCGGCGCCGCACACGGTGTATTTCCCCGCCGGTGGGCTCCGCAGCGACCGCGACGGCTCGATCAGGTCCCCGATCTACCTCGATCAAGGGTTGGTCTATTCGGTGGAATCCACCATCCCGACCGCGACGCCGGCGCAGCTGCGGTCGCTCGGCCCGATGCCGCGGGTGTCGCCGCGCGAGCCGTTGCAGCGGCTGCTGCAGTTGCCTGCGACCTTGCCCCAACGGGACCGTGACCTGGCCGGTCGGATCACGGCTGGCGCGCCGAGCGAATACGACGCCGTGATGGCGGTCCAGGGGTGGCTCCAGGCGAACACGCGGTACGACCTGACCGTGCCGCGGGAGCCGGAGGGCGTCGACGCGGTGGATCAGTTCCTGTTCGTCACGCACCGGGGGTTCTGCGAACACATCGCCGCGGCGATGGCGGTGTTGTTGCGGGCCGATGGCATACCGACACGCGTCGTCACCGGCTACGGACCCGGGGAGCGCAACCCGTTCACCGGGTACTACGAGGTGCGCAACACAGATGCGCATGCGTGGGTCGAGGTCTACTACCCGGGATACGGCTGGGTGCCCTACGACCCGACGTTCGGCGTGCCGGCCGCCCCCGACGCGTGGGGCTCGCCCGTCGGAGCCGATCTCATGACATGGGTGGCCGATCAGGCCGGGCACGTGGTCCCCGCCGGCGTCCGAGGCGCTGTGGCCGACGCGGCACGGCGGACAGTGACGGTCGTGCGCGGTCTCGCGATCGCATGGCCGGCGGCGCTCCTCCTCCTGGTGGCGTCGATGGGGTGGTACGTGTGGTGGCGGAGGCATCCGAGGCGAGCGGCCCCGCCCGACGCGATCGCCGCCGCCTACGAGGACCTGTTGCTCGCCTTGGCGGCCGCTGGCCACGCGCCGGATCCGAGCAAGACACCGTCGGAGGTCCGGGCCGAGGTCCTCGCCGACGGCTCGCTGGCCGGCGAGGCGGCGGAGCACGCGAGCCTGGTCGTCGACACCCTCGAGCGGGCGCGGTTCGCCCGTCCGGGTGACCGACCCGGGACGATCGACGTCACGCGCGCCCTCGCCGCCGCGACCCGCGTCCGCGAGCTGACGCGCCACCGATAATCGGTCCGCGCGGTAGCCTCCGGGCATGTGTCGAAGCATCAAGCGTCTCCGGGAGGGCGCAGACGTCGTTCCCGATCCCGAGATCCACGAGGCAGCATTGCAATACGTGCGAAAGGTCAGCGGCTTCCGACAGCCCTCGGCCAAGCATCGGGAGGCGTTCGATCGCGCGGTGGAGGAGATCGCGATCTCGTCCAAGGAGCTGCTCGACGCGGTCGCGCGTGAGCTCGCGTGAGCGCAGAGCCGGTCGCGATCGGCGGCTTCCCGTTCGATCCGGCGCCCGGCGACATGCGCGCGATGGCTGGCGCCGTCGCGGAGACGCTGATCGCGTGGATCGACGGTCTCGATGAGGCGCCGGCGAACGCGACCGATGGGGCGCTCGAGGTCGCCCGGCGTCTGGCGGCGACGCCGCCGGAGGAAGGCACCCGTGACTTCGACCGGGT
The DNA here is from genome assembly GCA_963794065.1 of uncultured Actinomycetes bacterium. Lineage (GTDB taxonomy): Bacteria > Actinomycetota > UBA4738 > UBA4738 > HRBIN12 > AC-51. The sequence continues at coordinate 17,385 of CAWCDA010000017.1, forward strand.
GCTTGGCGACGCACTCGACGCCGCGCGCCGCACGTTCGAGTACTCCGGCCCCGGGTACCTGGCCTACATCCCCGGCGGTGGTCTCTACACGGCCGCGCTGGCGGAGTTTCTCGCGCAGGGACTGAACCGATACGTCGGGCTCTGGCAGCCGAGCCCTGCGATCGTGCAGTTGGAAGAGAACGTGACGCGTTGGCTCTGCGGACTGTTCGATTTCCCCGTTGCGACCGCACAAGGGGTGCTGACGTCCGGTGGGTCGATGGCGAACCTCTCGGCGGTCGTGACCGCGCGCCACACGCGGCTTGGAGAGGATTTCCTCGATGGCACCTACTACGTGACCGACCAAGCCCACGGCTCGAACACGAAGGCGGCCACGATCGCCGGGTTCGGCGCGCGAAACCTCCGGCTCGTGCCCACGGACGCCTCCCTCCGCATGGATCCGGACGCGCTCGTGACGATGGTGGCGGCGGACCGTGCCGCCGGGCTCCGGCCGTTCATGGTGGTGGCTGCCGCCGGCACCACGAACACCGGTGCGGTCGATCCGCTCGAGGCGATCGCGACGATCGCCGATCGCGAGGGGTTGTGGTTCCACATCGACGCCGCCTACGGCGGGTTCTTCCAGCTGACCGAGCGGGGACGTGCTGCGTTTCGCGGGTCGGAGCGCGCGGACTCGATCACCCTCGACCCGCACAAGGGTCTTTTCCTGCCGTACGGCACGGGCGGTCTGATCGTCCGCGACCGAGAGGCGATGCGCGATGCGCATTTCGAAGGCGCGGCCTATCTCCAGGACCTACCGCCGAGCGGCGACCTGCCGAACTACAACGAGCTCACGCCCGAGTTGTCGCGCGATGTGCGCGGCTTGCGCGTCTGGTTCCCATTGGTGCTGCACGGCGTTTCCGCGTTCCGCGAGGCGCTCGACGAGAAGCTCGACCTGACCCGGCGCATCACCGCTGAGTTACGTGCGGATCCGAATCTCGAGGTCGGCTGGGATCCGGAGCTCACCGTGGTCGCCTTCCGCGTGCGCGGTGACGAGGAGCGCTCGCGACAGCTGCTCGAGCGGATCAACGCCACGAAGCGGGTGTTCCTGTCCTCCACCCTGATCCGAGGGGAGTACTGGCTGCGGGTGTGCATCGTGTCGCACAGGACGCACGCGGACCGGATCGACGAGTGCGCCGAGATCATCCGTCGGTCGGCGGCGTCGCTGGCGTAGCGATGCCGGAGCTCCCCGAGATCCGAGCACTCGCCGAGCGCCTCGACGAGGTCATGGTTGGCGGTGTCGTTTCGGGTGTGGACGTGCTTTCCTTCTCGTCGCTCAAGACGGTCGTGCCGCGCCCCGCCGAGCTCGTCGGCCGGACGATCACGTCGGTGCGGAGCCACGGCAAGTTCGTGGTGATGGAGTTCGACGACGACCGGCGTCTGCTGGTGCATCTGTCGCAGGGGGGCCGCGTGGACGTGGAGTCACCGCCGAAACGCACGAAACCCCGAGGCGCGGTCGTTCGGGTCGGGCTCGTGGACCGACCGTCGGTGTTGGTGAAGGAGTTCGGCCGCCAGCGCAAGGTGGGCTGGTGGATCCTGGCCCCAGAGGACCCCGGCCCGTTGGCGAAGCTCGGACCGGAGGTGCTCACGTCCGAGGGCGACGCGTACCTCCGCTCGGCGAGCGACAACCGTCGCGTCCACACGATCCTGCGGGACCAGCGGACGATCTGCGGCATGGGCCGTGGCTACACCGACGATGCACTGCACGCGGCGATGCTGTCGCCCACGAGCCAGCTCGCGAAGCTCGACGACGAGCGGCGGGAGCGGCTCGTGGCGGCGATCCATCGCATCCTGGCGGGTGCGCTCGAGGCGGAACGCGGCCGTACCGGCGGTCTGCCCACGAAGCTCGGCGACCATTTCACGGTGCACAACCGAGCCGGCCAGCCCTGTCCGCGGTGCGGCACAGAACTCCGCCGGGTCAGCTACGAGGACCACGAAGTCGCGTATTGCCCCACCTGCCAGACGGGCGGGAAGGTGCTTGCCGACCGGCGTCTCTCGCGTCTCCTCCGCTGACTCGTCGACCCCTCCGCTCAGCTGGCCGCACGCATCGCATCGGCCGCGTTCGTCGACGGCCCCGCGCGGTAGCGCTCGCCACCGGGTCGGTACCAGCGGAGCTCTGACTCGGCGTCGCCTTTGATCCACCAGCCGTACTCGTGGACCAGCTTGTGGTGCCATGAGCACAGCAGCACGAGGTTGCTGAGATCGGTGCCGCCGCCGTCGCGCCAGAACACGATGTGGTGGGCCTGCGTGAACCCGCGCGTGCCACAGCCCGGGAATCGACAGCCCTTGTCGCGGAAGCGAACCTGCCGGATCAGCCACGGAGGGGGCACGCGTGTGATGCGTCCGACCCCGATCACGCGGCCCGCGGCGTCCTCGTGAACCGTTTCGACGCGCGCGGCGCAGAGGAGCCGCTCGAGCACAGTCTGCTGTGCGATGCCACCTCCTTCGATCTCCGCGGCCGTGACGACGCCGGCCTGTTGGCCAACGCGCGCATGGACGACGACCGTCGCGCGCTCCGGATCCGTGTCTGCGGCGAGCCGAGCCGAGCAGATGGCGACGAGTGCGTCCGCCCGCCGGGCTGGCCCCGGACTCATTCGGTCGCCCGGCATCGGAGGGATAAGCGTCGTCATCCGGTCGATCGCCTGCGCCACGGTCGCCCCTTGCGCGGCCGGCAGGTCGGCGTGCATCTCGAATCGTCGCCCCTCGTCGCGATAGTTCCATGACACGGACCTCGCCTCGTCGTCGTGCGCCGCCTCGTCTTGATCGATGCGCCGGAGCACGTCGCCCTCGTGGCGGATCCGCGCAGCGGAGACCCGTGCCGCCCACTCGACGAGTTGGTCCTCGGTCTCGTCGGTGGCGAACCGGGTGAGCTCGATCACCTTGTCGACGCCGAGCGCACCGTTGGCGAGCGCCTCAGTGACTCTCGGCAGGCGACCCAAGGCGTTTGCTGCCTCGATGTAGCGGCGGGCCTTCCAATCGGAGATGCCGTAGCGCATCCAGAGCCAGTGGGCAAGATCGCGGGCGCCATCATCGGCCCACAACGCGGCCCGATCCGCGTCGGCGATCAGCTCGAGGAACCGCCGATGCGCCGCGCCGAGACGGGCGTGGGCTTGGTCGAGACGTGCAAGGAGTGGGCCGGGGGGCCGTTCGCTTCGTTCCACCGGGCATCGCACCGATCCGGGGGAGGAACGGTCAGGGAGAGAGGCACCAATGCTACCGAACATACGTTCGATTGTCAAGCTCTCCTGGGACGTCGTGCTAGCGTCTCCGCGCCGTGGATCAACTCCCCGTGGCCCCCCGTCCCGACCCGCCGCCTCGACGAGGTTTCTTGCAGGGCGCCCGCTCTCATCTGATGGATCTGACGCCGTTGCGGATATCGGGCGAGTACCGGAGCCTGTTCGTCGGGCACAGCGTCTCCTACTTCGGCGACTCGATCGTCGCCGTGGTGGTGCCGTTCCAGGTTTTCGCGATCACGGGCTCGGTCTTCGCGGTCGGCATCCTGGGCCTCGTCCAGCTGGTGCCCGTCTTCGTGTTCCCGATCGTCGGGGGCGCCGCCGCGGATGCGATGGACCGGCGTCGGCTCGTGATCGTCACGAACGTGCTGCTCGCCGGGATGTCGCTGCTGATGGCGCTCAACGCGTCCCGGAGCGCCCCGCTGCTGTGGCCTCTGTACGTCTTCGCATTCCTGTCCGCCGGGCTGTACACGTTCAACCGGCCCGCGTTCGATACCTGGCCGGCCCGTTTGCTCGAGCCGGGGTTGCTCCCGTCGTCCAACGCGCTCGAGGCCGGGTTCGGCACGTTCGCCAGCATGGTCGGCCCGCTGGTCGGCGGCATGCTGTTGGCGACGGTCGGGGCGAGCACGGCCTTCGTCTTCGACGCCTGCACGTTCGTGGTGGCGATCGCGATGATCGCGCGGATGCGCCCGTCGCCCCCTGCTACCGACGAGGACGAGGTCAGCTGGGAGGCGATCAAGGACGGGTTCCGCTTCCTGAAAGGCAAGCGCAACGTGCAGAGCGTCTTCCTGGCCGACCTGAACGCGATGACGTTCGGGTGGCCGATGGCCTTGATGCCTGCCGTCGCGCTCAGCCTGGGCGGCGTCGATCATCAGGCCCAGGTGCTCGGATTCCTGTTCGCCGCGCCGGCCGCCGGGTCGTTCCTGACGACGATCCTGTCGGGCAGGGCAAAGAACGTGCGTCGCCAAGGCCGGGCGATCCTGGTCGCAAACATCGTGTGGGGTGCCGCGATCGCGGTCTTCGGGCTCGTGCACTCGGTGTGGGCGGCGCTCCTGCTGCTCGCCGTGGCGAGCGCCGGGGACATGGTCAGCGGGATCTACCGGAGCTCCATCTTGCAGGCCGCCGTCGAGGATCGGTACCGCGGTCGACTGGGCGGTATCGCGATGGCCACCTGGGCGACCGGGCCGTCGCTCGGAGAGGTGGAGTCGGGCATCGTCGCGACGGTCACGAGCGTGCCGATCTCGATCGTCTCCGGCGGCCTGATCACGATCGCGGGTGTCGCGGCGATCCGGTGGTACGCGCCCGGATTCTGGAATTACGACGCGAAGGATCCAGTTCCGTAGCTTTCCAAGGTGCCTGTTAGCCTCAGCGCCATGTCGCGCCGCATCCTCGCCGCCGTGCCGGCGTTGCTCCTCGTGCTGGCCGCGGCGCCGGCGGTGCGGGCCGCGACCACCGTCGTGAACGTCTCGCGCCGGACCACGAGCCAGTCGGAGGCCGCCGTCGCGGCCAGCCCGCTCGATGCGAACGACGTGGTCGTCGTTTCGAACGTCCAGCGCGCCCACGGGATCACGCTCGGCGTCAGCCACGACGGGGGGAGCACATGGAAGCGATCGATCATCGGCGACGGCGATCGCTTCGGCGTTGCGTGCTGCGATCCTTCGATCTCCTGGGACGGGTCGGGCAACCTCTTCCTCGCGTGGCTGGGGTTCACGGACGAGCCGTTTCCCAACGTCGTGTCGGTGCTGCTGAGCACCGACGGTGGGGATACGTGGTCGCGCCTCGCGCGGATCGAGCCGCCCGGCCTGGAGCGGCGAGAGCGGACAGGCGTTGCGCCGCTGCAGATACGGGCCGCGCCCGATCAGCATGAGGAGGAGGAACACGGCGGGTTCATCGATCAGCCGACGATCACGACCGGCCCTCACGCGCTGTGGGCCACCTGGAACAACGGTGGTCAGATGCAGGCCGCCGGCGCGCGCGTCCGCGGGCTCGGCGATGTGGCGCCCTTCAAACCGCTGCGCGACATCCCCGACGCGTTCAACTGCACGTTCGGCGACATCGCGGTCGGTCCCGGCGGCGCCGTCGCCCAGGTGTGCCAGAAGGACCGGCCGCATACCACCCCCGACACGTCGGTGCTGCGCTTCTCGGTCGATGCCGACGGTCTGCGCCCGGGACGATTCGGGCCGACGCGCGTCGTCACTCACACGGATGTCTCGTTGTTCGAGCCGATCCGGCCGCAGCGCCAACGGACGATCGATGCGGAAGCCGCGCTCGCCTGGATCCTGCAGGGCCCGGACCGCGGTCGATTGGTGCTCCTGTTCACCGACGAGCGTCCGGATCAGAGCGACGACACCGATGTCTACGTGAAGCTCTCGAACGATGCGGGCTCGACGTGGGGACCGCGGATCGGTCTGTCGGACGAACCACGCAGCCAGTTCCTGCCACGGCTGGCGATGGACCCGGCGACCGGGCATCTCGTCGCGGGCTGGCACGATGCGAGTTTGGACACGGGATCGGGACCCTTCGACACCGACGGCGTCGCCAACAGCGATGCGATGTACGCGGTGGTCTTCAGTTCGGACGGCGGCTCCTCATGGAGCGCGCCGCAGATGGTGAGCCAGGGGGCGTCCAACGCCGCTGACAGCAACAACCTGATCGAGTTCGGCGACTACACCGGGCTCGGCTACGCGTTCGGCGTCGCGCACCCGGCCTGGGCCGACAACTCGAACTCGACCGGGGACAACCCGGACGGCACGCTGCACGGACTCGACGTCTACTCGGCGGCGATCGCCGAACCGTAGTCCTCAGTGCGCGGGGACCGCCTCGGCGGCGTCGGCCGCGGCGTGATGCTCCGCGATCGTCTCGCGACCCGGGATGAACCGGTTCGACACGAGCGCGGCGACCAGCAGGATCGTGCCGGCGAACAGCAGCGCAGGCCGGAACCCCTGCATGAACGCGTCGTTGAACGCGGTCTGGACCGCGGCCGCTGCCTGCGGCGAGAGTCCGGCCGTCGAGAGCTCCCCGTGCTGGGCGGACGCGGCGATGGTTTGGATCTGCTCCGACGTCAGTCCGAGTTGGGTGATCGCCGGCGCGAACGCCGTGCGGATCTGCGAGGCGAGGATGGCGCCGAGCACCGCGATCCCCAGCACGCCGCCGACCTCGCGTGAGGTGTTCGTCATCGCGGAACCGAGCCCGGCACGTTCGCGGCCGACGCTGTTCATCACCGCGGCGGTCATCGGCGCCATCGTGGCACCCATGCCGTGGCCCATGAACAGGAAGATCGGGAACATCAGCCAGTACGGTGTCGTGGGGGTGAGCAGCAGCCCGAGCAGGATCAGCCCACCGCCAGCCAGACACAGCCCGTAGGTCATTGGCCCTCGCGAACCGTGCGTCGAGGCGTACTTCCCTGCGTTCGGTGCCGTCACGATGATCATGACGGTCAGCGGCAGGAACGCGGCTCCGGCCTGGAACGGCGAGTACCCGTGGATGGTCTGCATGTAGATCGTCAAGAAGAAGAACGTCGCGAACATGCCCAGCGAGATCGAGAAGGCCACCGTGTTTCCCGCAGAGAACGCGGGGATCTTGAAGAAGCGCAGCGGCATCAGCGCGTGCGGGTTCTTCAGTTCCCAACGCAGGAACGCGACGATCAAGACGACGAACAGCACCAGCGAGGCGATGATCTTGATGTCGCTCCAGCCCAGTGCGTTGGCCTCGATCAGTCCGTAGGTGACGAAGAACAACGCAGACGTGCCCAGGATCAGGCCCACGATGTCGAGCTGTCGCTGCTCCTCGGACCTGGATTCGCGCACGGTCGACATCGCGACCAGGAACGCGATGATGCCGATCGGCACGTTCAGGAAGAACACCGACTCCCAGCCGAGGTGCTCCACCATGTAGCCGCCGAGTGTCGGACCGAGCGCGAGGGCGATCCCGGAGACGCCGGCCCACAGCCCGAGGGCTTTGGCGCGCTCGTGGGGAGGGAACGTGACCGTGATGATCGACAGTGTTCCGGGGATCAGCAGCGCGCCGCCGACGCCCTGGAGCGCGCGGGCCACGATCAGCTGCGTCGGTGTCGTCGAGAGTCCGCACGCGAGCGAGAACACGGTGAAGACGGTCAGACCCGCCAGGAACATCCGCTTGCGCCCGTAGCGATCGCCCAGGATGCCACCGGTCAGCAGGAGGGAGGCGAACGCGAGCGCGTAGGCGTCCACGATCCACTGGAGCTGCGAGAACCCTGCGCCGAGGTCGTTGCGGATCGTGGGCAGCGCCACGTTGACGACCGTGTTGTCGAGCATCGCCATGGCGAGCGCGAAACACATGGTGAGCAGCACGATGCCCTTCTCGCGGGCGTTGTCTCCCTCGAAGCCGAACATGTTCCCCCTTTGCCTGCCTTGCTGATGCGAACCACGGTTGGGTCGTGGATGTTCCCGACGCCAGGCATCCCAGCCTACCGGCCACACGGCGAAGGGTGGGTCCTCACCTATCCTTGCCCGACATGCTCGAGCTGATCGATCTGCGGCGCCGATTCGGCGACGTCGTTGCGCTCGACGGCGTCTCCTTCGAGGTTCCCGAGGGCCGCATCGTCGGTTTCGTGGGGCGCAACGGGGCGGGCAAGACCACCGCCATGCGGATCTCGCTCGGTGTCTTGCAGGCCGACGCGGGGCAGGTCCGCTGGCGTGGCGAGGAGATCGATACCGGCGTGCGCCGCCGTTTCGGATATATGCCGGAGGAGCGAGGGCTGTATCCGAAGATGCGGGTGCTCGAGCAACTCGTCTATCTCGCGCGGATCCGCGGCGTGTCCAAGGATCGCGCGCGTGTCCGGGCCCAGGAACTGCTCTCGACGCTCGAGGTCATCGGGGAGCCCGGCGATCGGATCGAGTCCCTGTCCCTGGGCAACCAGCAACGCGTGCAACTGGCCGCCGCGCTGGTCCACGAGCCGGAGCTGTTGGTGTTGGACGAGCCGTTCTCCGGGCTGGACCCGGTCGGCGTCGACGTGCTCGCGACGGTTCTGCAACGCGAGGCGCGTGAGGCGGGCGTGGCCGTCGTGTTCTCGAGCCATCAGCTCGAGCTCGTGGAGCGACTGTGCGACGAGGTCGTCCTGATCGATCAAGGGCACATCGCGGCGCGCGGAACGATCGACGCCTTGCATGCATCGCGCGATCGCAACCTCTGGCGTATCGAGGTTCGCGGTGCGGGGGAGGGCTGGTGGGAGGCCGTCCCGGAGTGTCGGTGGCGCGCGCGGACGGCGACGCCGTGGTGCTCGATCTCGGCGACCTCGGTCGATCCGCAACGCGTGCTCGACCTCGCCCGAGGCGCCGGCGACGTCGTCTCCTTCGGCGCCGTCCGGCTGACGTTGGCCGAGCTGTTCCGCGAGGTGGTCTCGTGAGCGGGGCGGACCGGGGCGCGTGGCGGCTGGTCGCGCGGCGCGACTTCTGGGTTCGGCTGCGCGAACGGAGCTTCCTGATCTCGACCCTGCTGAACCTCGGCGTCATCTCGATCCTGATCCTCGCCCGTGCCGCGGGCGGCGGTGGCCAGCCCACGTTCGACCTCGGTGTCGTCGGTTCGGCGGCGACCGTGGGCATCGCGAACGACGCGGCGGCGCTCGGCGCCGAAGGTCAGATCGCCGTGCACGTCGTCCCCCTGTCGGCGGACCAGGCCGATCAGGCGCTCCGCGACGGATCGGTCGACGCCGTGTTGTCCGACGGTCGGATCGTCGGGTTCCACGACGTGGACGGCACGCTCCTGGCGCTCGTACAGACGAGCGCCCACGCCGCCGCCGTCGAGACGGTGTTCGACCGGCACGACGTGCCGCAGGCGGAGCGGGACCTCGCCGCGCGCGATGCGCCGCTCGATCAGCTGGCCCTGGAGCCGCGGTCGCAGCAACAGAAGGCCGACGCGGGCGTGGCATTCATCGGGGTCCTGCTCCTGTACGGCCAACTGTTCGGGTACGGCACTTGGGTCGCCACCGGGGTCATCGAGGAGAAGGCCTCGCGGGTCGTGGAGCTCCTGTTGTCGGCGATCCGCCCCAAGCAGCTGCTCGCCGGCAAGATCGTCGGGATCGGTGCGCTGGGGCTCGGCCAGCTGGCCGTGATCGGCGGCTTCGCGATCACGCTCGCATCCGTCACCGGCGCGATCGAAGATCCGGCGGCCGCGATCGGGCCGGCGCTGCTGGTCTTCAGCTGGTTCGTCCTGGGGTTCGCCTTCTACGCGTCGTTGTTCGCGGCCGCCGGCTCGCTCGTGAGCCGCATGGAAGAGCTGCAGAACGTGATCGTGCCGATCAACCTGACGATCCTGGTGTCATTCATCATCTCGATCGGCGCGCTGCAGGACCCCAACTCGACGCTGTCGATCGTGGCGTCGATCCTGCCCGTGAGCGCGGCGCTCGCGATGCCCGTGCGGATCGTGCTCGGCGCCGCGACGCCCCCGCAGATCGCCTTGTCGCTCGCGCTGCTGATCGGTTCGACGATCGCGCTGGTCCCCGTTGGCGCGCGCCTGTACGCGGGCGCCGTGTTGCGGACGGGCGCACGCGTGAAGCTCCGCGACGCTTGGCGGGCGAATTGATGTCGCGTATCACGATCGACAACCTGCGCCACGCGGCCACCATGTTCCGATTCGGCCGGAACCCCGCGGCCGCGGTCTATGACTCGATCGGGGCGGACTTCTTCCTGGCGCTGGACGACGGCTGGCTGAATCTCGGTCTCTGGGAGGGGGATGGCTCCGATCCGGCCGAGGCTCCGCGCGCCGTGCGGCGCTTGGTGACGCGGATGGCCGAGGATCTGCCCGGCGACGGAGACATCCTCGACGTGGGCAACGGGCTCGCGGCGCAGGATCCGGTGATCGCGGATGTCTCGCGTGCGCGCAGGCTGACCGCGCTCAACATCACGTGGTCCCAGCTGCAGGCAGGACGTGCCCGCCTGGCCGCCGCCGGCGCCAACGGGGTCAACGGCGACGGGTGCCGGATGCCCTTCGCGGCCGGCCGGTTCGACGGCGTGATCAGCGTCGAGGCGGCGTTCCATTTCCCCTCTCGAGCCGCGTTCTTCGGCGAGGCGTTCCGCGTCCTGCGGCCCGGCGGCGTGCTGACGTTCAGCGATGTCCCGGTGCGTCGGCTTCCCTCGACGCCTCGCGAGGCGCTCGCGGGCGTCGCGATGCTGCGGCTCTGGGGCGTCCGGCGGCAGGCCGCGGCGACGCCGTCGCAGATCGAGGACGCGGTCCGCGCCGCGGGATTCGTCGACGTCCGTTCCGAGCTGGCGGGCGCGCGTGTGATCGATCCGGCGTTCCGACACGTGGCCGGCCGCCTCGCGGATCCGGCGTTGCGGCGCGAGGCGGGGGCCGCGAAGGTCGCCGGCGCGACCACGATGCTCCACGAGGCGGAACTGCTCTGGGAGCGCGGGATCTTGGAGTACCTGTTCGTGACCGCCCGTCGGCCGGGCTGACGCTCAGCCGAGATCGAAGAGCCGTCGGAACGACGGTAGTGGCACCTCGCCGAGCGCGAGCACGCGATCGTGGAAGTCCTGCAGGGAGAAGCCGGCGCCGAGGCGGGCCGACTCCTCGATACGCGCGCGCTGGATCTCGAACATGCCCGTCATGTAGCAAAGAGCCTGGCCCGGCATCCCGATGTAGCGGTCGACCTCGATCACCGAGTCGGTCTGGGTCTGTCCGCTCTCGCGCAGCGTGGTGACCGCCGCCTCGCGGCTCCAGCCGAGCGCGTGGATGCCCGAGTCGGTGACGAGACGCGCCGCCCGCAACCCCTGGTTCTCCAGCATCCCGAGGCGCTCCCACCCATCCAGGTAGAGCCCCATCTCATCGGCGAGGCGCTCGGAGTACAGGCCCCAGCCTTCGGCGAAGGCGGCGCCAGCCAGCGTGGAGCCGAACCGGCGCAGCGGTGGGCGCTCCGGCATCTCCTGTTGCAGCGCGAGCTGGAAGTGATGGCCCGGGTTCGCCTCGTGGTAGGTGACGCTGGCGACGTGGTGCAACGCCCGGTCCGGCAGGTCGTAGCAGTTGATGTAGTAGATGCCGGCCCGCGATCCGTCGTCCGTCGGGGGGTAGTAGAAGGCCATCGGCTCGTCCGCCTCGCGGAACTCCTCAACGCGGCGCACATCGCAGTTGGCCGACGGCAGCCTGCCGAAGTACGCGGGAGCCGCGTCCCAGCTCCGCTGGACCTGATCCTCCGCGAGCCCGACGAGCTGCTCGGGCGTCGTGGCGGTGTTGGCTCCCGAGGCGGTGTGCGCGGCGATCGCGGTCGCGGGGTCGGGGTAGCCCAGCTCCGCGGCCAGCGCCATCCGCTCCTCGTTGATCGCGGCCAGTCGCTCCACCCCGCGTTCGTGCACCTCGCGGGGGTCCAGCGGGAGCGACGTCCAGCCGAGGATCTCGGCCGCGTACATGCCGTCCCCGTCGGGAAGCGCCGAGATCCCGATCGTCTCGGTGGTCGCCGGCAGGTAAGTGTCCATCGCCTCGCGGAACGTCGCCAAAGACGGCAGGACCGACTCGGCGACCGCGGCGGCCAGGCGATCGCGCGCCTCGCCGTCGACGGAAGCCACGACGGGCGAGTCCTCGGGCGCAAGCTCGAGCAGGCGATCGAGCTGGCCCACCGTGCGATCGGCGACCACGCGCGGCGCGGTCACGCCCTTGGCGACCCCCTCGCGGAGCAGGTCCACCGACGCGGCGAAGTACGCGGGGAACGCGTGGAGCCGAGCTTCCAACCGATCCACCCGCTCCGGGGTGTCGGCGCGTTGCAGCGTTGCGATCTGCCCCAGCAGCGCGACGGCGCCGTTCATGTGGTTGGCGACGTCGAGGAGGTCGAGCCGGTGCTCGGTGCGGGCCAGCGATCTGCGACAGATCGCCTCGAGGATGTCGGCCGTGATCTGTCGGTTCTCGTCGAGGTCGTCGCGATCGATCGCGGCGAGCGCGTCGAGATTGGAGCGTGCGAGCGCCTCGTCGGCTGCGCGCCCGGCCTCGGAGGGGTCGGCCAGCCGGTCGTCGTAGCGTTCGTCGCCGACGAACGTTCCCATCAGGGGCTCCTGCGCGAGAATGCCTTCCCACGCGTTGTCGGCCAGGGCGTCGAACTGCTGTTCCGCATGCACGAGGCGAGGTCCTTCCTTCCGTCTAGAGGAGTCCAAGCGTAGCGGCACCGTCCACGACGAGCGCGGTGCCCGACACGAAGCCCGCAGGGACCGAGCACAGGAACGCCGCGACGCGGCCGAAGTCGTCCGGATCGCCCAGCCGGCCCGCGTGCCCGAGCTCGCGGATCCGGTCGGTGGCGTGCAGCCCCGGACACAGCACGTTGAGGGTGATCCCCTCCTCGATCAGGTCGGCGGCTGCGGTCTTGGCCCATGCCGCGAGCCCGGTGCGGGCGACGTTCGAGGCCGCCAGCGTCGGGATCGGTTGTTTCACCCCATACGAGGTGATCAGCACGATGCGACCCCAGCCGGCGGTCCGCATCGACGGCAGGGCCGCGCGCACCAGCCGGATCGACGAGAGCAGGTTCGCCTCGACCGCCGCGAGGATCGCCTCGTCGTCGACCTCCAGCGCGCGCGCCGGCGGTGGACCGCCGGCGTTGGCCACCAGGATGTCGAGGCCGCCGAAACGCTCCAGGGTCGATGCGACCAGTCGGGCGGGCTCGGCCGGGTCCGTCACGTCGCCCGGCAGGGCGAGCGTGGAGCCGGGCAGTGCGTCGGCGACCGAGCGCAGGCGATCGGCGTCGCGCGCGTTCATCGCGACGTTGCATCCCTCCGCGGCGAGCGCGCGTGCGGTGCCGAGACCGAGCCCCCTCGAGGACGCCGTGACGAGCGCGGTCCTGCCCCCGATCCCAAGGTCCATGGGCGCATGCTACGCGGCAGGACGGTCGCGTTGCCGCCGTCCGTCGGCCCCGACTAGGCTCGGGCGCCATGCTGCTGGACGGGAAGAAGCTGCTGATCACCGGCGTGCTCACGCCACGGTCGATCGCCTTCGCGGCCGCGCGTTCCGCGCAGGAGCACGGCGCCGAGATCGTGCTGACGAACTTCGGTCGGACCGTGAGCCTCACGCAGAAGACGGCAAGGCGGCTGCCCGCGCCGTGCGACGTCCTCGAGTTGGACGCGAACGACCCCGACCAGATCGACGCGGTTCGTGTGGAGCTGGCGTCGCGGTGGGGTCGCGTCGACGGGGTGCTCCACGCGATCGCGTTCGCGCCCCCGGACGCGCTGGGCGGGAACTTCCTGCACACCCCGTGGACGTCGGTCGCGACCGCGATCCAGACCAGCACGTTCTCCCTCAAGGAGCTCGCCGTCGGGATGCTTCCGCTGATGGAAGCCGAGGGCGGCTCGATCGTGTCGCTGGACTTCGACGGGCAGGTCGCGTGGCCGATCTACGACTGGATGGGCGTCGCCAAGGCGGGCCTGGAGGCCGTCACCCGGTACCTCGCGCGCGACCTCGGAAACCACGGCATCCGCGTGAACACCGTGAGCGCGGGGCCTATCCGCACGATGGCCGGCAAGGGCATCCCCGGGTTCGACCAGATCACCGACGCGTGGGGAGAGCGCGCGCCGCTCGGGTGGGATCCCACCGATCCCGGGCCGGTCGGCGATGTCGTCGCGTTCCTCCTGTCCGATCTGGCGCGCGGGGATCAGCGGCGAGCTGATCCACGTCGACGGCGGGTTCCACGCGATGGGCACCGACCCCCTGTAGGCGCTCAGGCGCCCGTATCCAGCTCGAAGGCCAGCAGCTGCTGTTCGCCCCGGATCGCGCGGAAGGCCTCCCGCAACCCCGAGCGCTCGATCGTGCCGAGCGTGGTCGGATCGACGAAGTCGTCGGGCGTGACACCCGCACGCACCTGCGCGACCTGGTGACGGAGCCTGACCTCCACCAGGAACCGGAAGGCCTCGGCCAGATCCTGTCCGGATTCGGGGCGCAGCGTTCCCCCCGTCACGGCCGCCTGGAGCCGGCTCAAGGTGTCCTTGACCGGGGATCCCGCGGCCACCGCACGTGCACGGGCGATCGAGGTGACGATCGTGATCCCGCCGTGCTTGATGTCCAGGGTGCCGGCGTGCTCCCCCTTGGCCTGCACGACGAGCCCGCGGAGGAACCCGGTCGGCGGCTCCTCCCGAAGGGCGATCCTTGCCAGCAGCTGGAGGAAGGCGGGATTGACCCGCGCATCGGCGACCGCCGCGTCGAGCGTCGACTCGGCGTCGAGGGTGCCGGCGACCGACCGGAAGTCGAACCCGATCGAGGACAGGATCATCGCATCGACATCGGGTTGCTGGATCCATGTCCGGAACCGGTGCGCCCAGTCCTCGAGCGGGCGTCGCATCGCGCTGCGCGTCGCCATCGCGTCGCCTCGGCAACGCGGGAAGCCGATCGCCTCCAGCCCGACCGTGACGCGCTCGGCCAGCTCGGCGAAGTAAGCGTCGTGCTCGTCGGGCAGGAAGCCGGGGCCGAGCGCCAGTGCGTGGTCTTGATCGGAATGCAGGGCTTGCTCGTGCCGGGCCGTGCTGCCGAGGGCGAGCCACGCGAACGGACACGGTGCCTCCCCGAGCTCGGCGATGGCGAGCGCCACCAAGCGCGCCGTCGCGCCGTCGCCGATCACCGAGATCACGCGGCCGATCTCGATCGGATCGCCACCGGATTCGACCAGCGTCGCCACCACGCCCGGGAACCCTCGCGAGGCGAAGACGACCTCGGCGACGGAGGGCGCCCGCGCGATCGCACGACGGATCGCGAAGGGGCTCCCGCGGTCCAGATCGAGCAGATCGGTGTCCGTGATCATGCCGACCAGCCGCCCGCGATCGGACACCGGCAGATGATGGATATCGAGCTCCAACATCTGCAGCATCGCCTCGCCCGCGAGCGCGTCCGTCTGCGCGACGTGCACCGGGTGGGTCGCGATCTGCTCCACCGGCCGGTCGAACGAACCGCGCTCCGCGACCACGCGCGTGCGGAGGTCCCGATCGGTCAGGATCGCCCACTCCTCGCCGCGGGGGATCAGCAGCGCCGACACGCACTCGTCTCGCATCCGTGCCGCGGCCTCGGCCACCGAGGCGCCGGGCTCGATCGTCACAGGCGGTCGCCGCACGAGGGTGCCGATCCGCGCGAAGCGCGGATCGGCGTCACGGACCGTGCGAGCGGCCGCGTCGGCAGCGCGAACGCGCTGCCGCGCGATCGCCCAGACGGAGGCGATCGCCTCGGCGCTCGACAGCACCTGTCGGGCCACCTCGGCGGGCAGGAGGTAGCACAGGGAATCCTCCACGGCGCGCACCGTCATCGTCGGCACCTGCCCGGTCATCACCGATGTGAGACCGAAGACGTCACCGGGTTCCAGGAGATCCACCACCACCGAGCCGGTGCTGAGCTCGAGCTCCCCTTGCGGATCAGGCCGACCGCATCGGCGGGGGCACCGCCCTCGGTCAGGATCGCGTCGCCCGCGGGCACGTGCACGATCGTCAGCGCGGTGCGGACCGCGGCGAGGCCGTCGTCGTCGAGCTCGGAGAACGGGTGGTGCTGTCGCAGGAACGCCATCGGCTCCACGCCGGAAGTATCGCGCGCGACGGCTAGACTCGCCGCGTTCGCATGCGGATCGCGCGACTCGCTCTCCCGATCGTTGTCCTGCCGGCGCTCCTGGCGTGCACCGGCGCGTTCGACCACGACCGGATCGACCTCGGCGGACATTTCCTCGACCGCGACGCCGAGCGGCGTCGACCCGCTCGTGCCGTACTCGCCCGCCCCGACACCCTTCGTCGAGCGCTCGACCGGATTCATCCCGGACACGCTCACGGCTCCGACCGCCGACGAGGGGAAGCTCTACCTGACGCCGGTGACCACGACGATGACGATGGCATACGTGCAGGAGGCCCGGGCGTTCGTCGTCTACCTGAACGTGGAGAACCCCGGCGACGCGGCGTGGACGGGCCGGGTGGGGGCGAACGCCGAGGTCACCGATCTGACCGGTACCGTCTTCCCGGCCGAGCCGCCGGCTCCCGGTGACCTGCACCCCGATCCGCAGCGTTACGGCGGCTCGGACCGGAGCCTGCTCAAGCCGATCACGGTCGAGCCCGGCGCCACCGTCTCGGGGGCGCTCGTGTTCCACGTCACCGGAGGGAACCGCCCGATCACGCTGCGCATCAGCACGGATGCCGGCGTCACCCGGGCCGAGTGGGCGACGAACCTGGGGGTGTTCTAGGTGGCCGTCGCCGAGCCGATCCGCCTCACCAGCCTCAGCCACGGCGCGGGTTGCGCGTGCAAGCTCGGCCCGAGCCAGCTCGCCGTCGTCATGGACCTGCTCGGGCCCTCGCTGCCCGCCGATGACGTGATCGTGTCCGAGTCGAGCGGCGACGACGCTGCGGTCTATCGATTGCCGGACGGTCGCGGCCTGATCGTGACGATCGACTTCTTCACGCCGCTGGTCGACGACGCCCACGACTGGGGCCGCATCGCAGCCGCGAACGCCCTGAGCGACGTCTACGCGATGGGCGGCGTGCCCACGCTCGCCCTCAACGTCGTGGGCTGGCCCGTCGACGTTCTGCCGCTGGAGCTGCTGGCGGACGTCCTGCGCGGCGGGCGGGCGATCGCGCAGACCGCGGGCGTGCCTGTGATCGGCGGCCACACGATCACCACCGAGCGGGAGCCGCTCTACGGGATGGTCGCGGTCGGCACCGCGAACCTCGACCGTTTGCTCCGAAACACAGAGGCGCGTCCCGGGATGGGGCTGGTGCTCACGAAACCGATCGGCGTCGGGATGATCACGACGGCTGCCAAGCGGGGGGTCGCCACCGCCGAGCAGCTCGAGGCGGCGATCGCGACGATGACGGAGCTCAATGCGGCGGCGTCGCGAACGGCGGTCGAGCACGGTGTGCGTGCCGGCACGGATGTCACGGGTTTCGGACTCCTCGGGCATCTCCGCAAGCTGCTCGAGGCTAGCGGCCACGCCGCCGTGATCGACGCAGCCGCGGTGCCCGCCCTGCCGGGTGTGCTCGAGCTGGCGCAGCGCGATGTCGTCGCCGGCGGAACCAAGCGGAACCACGCATGGCTGGGACCGACGACCGACTGGGGTGCGATGACGACGCCCGAACAGCTGGTGCTGGCTGACGCACAGACCAGCGGCGGCCTCCTGCTTGCGACCGCCGACCCCGCCGGGCTGATCGACGCGCTGACCACGGCCTCCGTGACGGCCTGGCGCGTCGGCTCGGTGATCGCCGGCGTCCCGGGCGGGATCCGGGTCGAGGGCCGTCTGGCGCTCTGACCCGGTCGATTCGCGTCCGTTTCGAGCCAAGGAGCGAGCTCGGGAATACAGACCGCGCTGGTAGCATTTGCACCTGCAACAGACGCATACGCGTCTGTCCGGCGACCATCCCGGGAGTGAGTAGTGGCTGAGCTGGACGGTGTCCTTTCCAAGGAGATCGTGGAGCACGGGCTCCGCGAGTTCCCGAACGAGTGCTGCGGGCTGATCGCCGCCGCCGATGGCGTGCCGACCAAGGTGTTCACGATGACGAACGCCGACGCGAGCCCCGTCACTTACCGTCTCGACGGCACCGAGCAACTCCGGATCTTCGACCGGATGGACGAGAGGGCCTCGAGCTGTGGGCGATCTATCACTCCCACACGCATTCGGACGCCTACCCGAGCGAGACGGACGTTCGGCTCGCCTTCTACCCGGACGCTCGCTACGTCCTGCTGTCCCTCGCCGACCGCGCGGCGCCACAGCTGCGATCGTTCTTCATCCTCGACGGCGAGGTCACCGAGGAGGAGCTGACGATCACATGAGCGACCGCCAACCGGCGAGGTTCAGCGAAGAGCAGGTGCAGCGATATGCGCGCCACATCATCCTTCCCAACATCGGGGGAGCGGGCCAGCGAAAGCTGCTCGATGCCAGCGTGCTCGTGATCGGCGCGGGCGGTCTGGGCTCGCCGATCGCGATGTACCTGGCTGCGGCGGGCATCGGCAAGCTCGGCGTCGTCGACTTCGACCGCGTCGACGTGTCGAACCTGCAGCGTCAGATCCTGCATGCCGACGCCGACGTGGGCCGGCCCAAGGTCGAGTCCGCCGTCGAGCACCTCCGGGCGATCAACCCCACGATCGAGATCGAGGGGCACGACACGCTGCTGTTCTCGACGAACGTGTACGACGTGTTCGACGGCTACGACGTGATCGTGGACGGCACCGACAACTTCCCGGTCCGCTATCTCGTGAACGACGCGTGTCAGTTCATGGGCAAGCCGCTCGTCTACGGATCGATCTACCAATTCGAGGGGCAGGCGACCGTGTTCCTGCCCGGTCCGGAGACCCCCTGCTACCGGTGCCTGTTCCCGGCGCCACCGCCCCCCGGCACCGTGCCGAGCTGCGCCGAGGGTGGTGTGTTTGGCGTCCTTCCCGGCGTGATCGGCTCGATCCAGGCCACCGAGGCGATCAAGCTGATCACGGGCGAGGGCGAGACGCTCGAGGGCCGCCTGCTGTTGTACGACGCGCTGCACATGGACTTCCAGGAGGTCAAGATCCGCTGGGACGCGGACTGCCCCGTGTGCGGCAAGGAGCCGACGATCACCGAGCTCATCGACTATGAACAGTTCTGCGGCGTGCCCGCGCGGTAGACACGAGGAGACCGAACCGATATGGCCGTCACGATCAAGCTCCCCACGATCCTTCGGAAGTTCGCCGACAACGAGGCGCGCGTATCGGCCGACGGTGCGACGCTGGCCGAGGTCCTGAAGGACCTCGAGTCGCGGTATCCCGGGATCACGAAGAACGTGATCGCGGACGATGGCGGATTGCACCGGTTCATCAACGTGTATGTGAACGACGAGGACGTGCGATACCTGGGGTCGCTCGAGACACCGATCGCCGAGGGCGACACGGTCTCGATCTTGCCCGCCGTCGCCGGCGGCTGACCGGGCCGATGGTCCGCGCCGCCGACCCCCGCGCGGAAACGAACTAGGCCTTTGAACTCACTTGCCCTCGCTGCTCGGCCGGACGGCTCCGACGAACGATCGAGTGAAGGCGATCACGACGACCGCGATCGGCGACGTGGTGATCGGAGGATTCTTCGACCTGGTGAACGGGGCAAGCGCCGATCGCATCGAGCGGCTGGATGCGACTACGGGCTTGTCGCTGTCCTGGAACTACCCCTCGAGCGCGGAGGTGGTGGGCTCGTCACAGGCCCGGACGACAACGTCTACGGGGCGATCGCCGGGGCAGGTCGCAAGGTCCGCTCGTGGACGAACGATGGGCACCTGCGCTGGACCCATCTACACCGACGGTGACGTCAACGCGATCGCGTATGCGGGCGGCCAGGTCATCGCCGGTGGCCACTGGATCTACATGAACAGCGGCGCCACCTACCAGCCTCGGCTCGCCGCGTTCGATCCCGCAACCGGCGTGGTCGACCCCACCTGGATCCCGAAGCCGAACAGGCAGGTGTGGGCGTTCGCGACCGACGGCACGACCCTCGCGGTCGGGGGGTCTTCACGAGCGTCAGCAAGGGAACCTACCGGCGCGTCGCCGTGTACCGCCTGGTCTGACGGACGCGTGCGTCGGTCTCACTACCGACGTCTCGTCCCCCTGGGATAATCCACGACCGTGCGATACGACTCGATCCTGGACGCGATCGGCGACACGCCGCTGGTCGGCGTCCCGCGTCTGTCGTCCATCGCCGGCCGTGCGCATCTGGGCCAAGCTGGAGGGCCAGAATCCGACCGGCTCGACGAAGGATCGCATCGCGCTGGCGATGGTGGAGGCCGCTGAGGCCAGCGGTGAGCTGACCGCGGACAAGACGATCCTGGAGCCCACGTCCGGCAACACCGGCATCGCGCTCGCCATGGTGGCTCGTCGCAAGGGCTACGAGCTCACCGTCGTGATCCCGGACAACGCGAGCGAGGAGCGCATCGGTCTCCTCCGGCTGTTCGGCGCGGAGATCGTGTACTCCGACGGCGACGAAGGGGACGAACGGCTCGATCGAGGTCGCCCGCGCGCTGGCGCGGGACGACCGCTACTACATGCCGTTCCAGTACGGGAACCCCGCCAACCCCGCCGCGCACGAGCAGGGCACCGGCGCGTGAGATCGTCCGCGATCTGCCCGAGGTCACGCATTTCGTGGCGGGGATGGGCACCGGCGGCACGCTCACGGGCGACGGGCGCGGGCTGCACGCGTACAACCCCGACATCATGGTGATCGCCGCCGAGCCGGAGCTGGGCGATCTCGTCTACGGGCTCCGTTCGCTGGAGGAGGGCTTCATCCCGCCGATCTTCGATCCGAGCCCAGATCGACCGGAAGTTCCTGGTGAACTCCGCGGACTCGCTGCGGGCGACGCGCGAGCTGACCGAGCGCGAGGGCATCTTCGCAGGCATCTCGAGCGGCGCGGTGATCCACGTGGCGCAGCGGATCGCCGCCGAGCTGAGAGTCCGGCGACATCGTCTGTCTCCTGGCCGACGGCGGCTGGAAGTACCTCTCCACCGATGCGTGGGCCGCGACTGGGGGCCGCGGAGAAGGGGGTCGAGGAGTCGCTGTGGTGGTAGCACCGTGGCGTGACGATCGGCCGATCGGCGTCTTCGACTCCGGGCGTCGGCGGGCTCACCGTCGCGCGGGCCATCTTGGAGCTCCTGCCGAACGAGCGATCCTCTACCTGGGCGACATGGCGCGCATTTCCCGTACGGCCCACGCCCGTCGAGGAGATCCGCCGCTTCGCGATGGGGGTCGCGGACCACCTGGTCACCAGGGGAGTCAAGGTGCTCGTGGTGGCGTGCAACTCGGTCGAGGTGGCGGCGATCGGCGACATCGCGGCCGCAGCGGAGATCCCCGTTCTCGGTGTGATCGCACCCGGTGTCCGCGCCGCGCTCCGGGCCACCCGCAACGGCGTGGTGGGCGTGCTCGGCACCGAGGCCACGATCCGCACCGGCGGCTACCAGCGGGCGGTGGGGTCGGCGGCGACCCTGTTCGCCGTCGCCTGTCCGGTCTTCGTCGAGGCCGTCGAGCGCGGCGATACGACGAGCGCCGAGTTGCGGAGGGCCGCGGCAGGGTATCTTGCACCGCTGAAGAGGGAGGGCGTCGACACCGTGATCATGGGATGCACCCACTACCCGCTGTTGTCCGGTCTGCTCCAGCTGGAGCTCGGCGCCGACGTGGTGCTCGTGTCCTCGGCGGAGGAGACGGCAAAGGACGTCTACGCCGAGCTCCTGCGCACCGACGCGTTGCGCACGGCACCGGCGCCCCCGCATCACGACGTTCCTGACGACCGGCGACCCGGGTGCGTTCCACGACCTGGCGGAGCTGTTCCTCGGGCGCGAGATCGCCCGCGTCGACGCCGCGCACGTGGAGCCCGGAGGCGGGGTATGAGGCTCACCGTACTGGGCTCGCAAGGCACATGGCCTGGCGCATCGCGCGAATGCTGCGGGTACCTCGTCAGCGCCCAGGGGTTCACGTTGTGGTTGGACGCCGGCACGGGGACCTTCGCGCGCTTGCAGGAACACCTGTCCGTCGGCGACCTCGGCGGCATGGTGATCTCCCACGGCCACGCGGACCATTTCCTCGACATCATCCCCGCGTTCTACGCACGCCACTACGGCGGGTTGGGGGAACCGGGCCTGCCGTTCCATTCGCCGCCGGGGTTCACCGACCTCGCCGCGCTGCTGGTCTCCGAGGGAGGCCGCAACGTGATGGCGCAGGCCTACGACTTCAACCAGGCAACGCCCGGTGGCATCTTCGAGATCGGCCCGTTCCGCATCACGCCGTACGAGATGACGCACATCGGCGTGCCGTCCCTCGGGTTCCGCATCGAGGCGGACGGCAAGGTGCTCGCGTACACCGGCGACACGGGGCCATGCGACAACGCGGTCGAGCTCGCGAGCGACGCCGACCTGTTCTTGTGCGAGGCGACCTATCAGAACGACTCCGAGCTGGCGTACTTTCACCTGAGCGCACTGCAAGCGGCCGAGCACGCCCAGGCGGGCGGCGCCGCTCGACTCGTGCTGACCCACATCACGCCGAACCTCGATCCCGGGCGTTCGTTGGAGGAGGCCGCCGAGGCGTTCATGGGCGCGATCGACACGGCGGTGCCCGACATGGTGATCGAGGTCGGCGCGTGAGTCGCCCCGACGGACGTGCCAACGACGCGCTGCGGCCGGTGACCGCCGAGCTCGGATTCCAGGAATGGGCCGCGGGCTCGATCTTGTTCTCGATGGGGAAGACGCGCGTCCTGTGCGCCGCGTCGGTGTCGGATGACCCACCGCGGTGGCTCCGCGGCACCGGCAAGGGCTGGGTCACGGCGGAGTACTCGATGCTGCCGGCCTCCACGAACGAGCGGTCGTTCCGCGAGGTCAACAAGGGCCGTCCCGGCGGGCGGACGCAGGAGATCCAGCGTCTCGTCGGCCGGGCCCTGCGCAGCGTGACGGACCTGCGGGCGATGGGGGAGCGCATGATCACGATCGACTGTGACGTGTTGCAGGCCGACGCCGGCACCCGCACGGCATCGATCACCGGCGGTTACGTGGCGTTGGCGCTCGCGTTGCGCGGCCTCGAGCTCGGCCACGTGCTGCGCGATTCGGTCGCCGCCGTCAGCGTCGGAATCGTTCAGAACGAGCCGCGGTTGGATCTCTGCTACGAGGAGGATGCGGGGGCCGACGTCGACTTCAACGTCGTGATGACGGGCGAGCGCGCGCTCGTCGAGGTGCAGGGCACGGCCGAGGGGGCACCTTTCTCGCGCGCGGATCTCGACGCGATGCTCGATCTGGCGACCGCCGGCATCGGCGAGCTGACCGACATCCAGCACTCCCTGCTCGCGCCGTGACGCTGCCCGAACGCATCGCACTCGCGACCCACAACGCGCACAAGCTTCGAGAGCTCGCGCGCATCTGCGCCGACTGGCCCGTCACATGGGTCACGGTCGACAACCACGACCCGTCCGACTTTCCGGACGTGGAGGAGACGGGCGAGACCTACCTGGAGAACGCCTCGCTCAAGGCCCGGGCCGTGGCCGTGGCGCTCGGGCTGCCCGCGCTGGCGGACGATTCGGGCATCGAGGTCGACGCCCTCGGCGGTCGCCCTGGCCCCCGCAGCGCTCGATTCGCCGGCGAACAGGCAACCGACGCCGAGAATCTGCGCGCCCTGATCCAAGGGATCCGCGGCGTGCCGGGATCCGGGCGAACCGCCCGGTATCGGTGTGTCGCGGCGCTCGCGATGCCTGACGGCTCGGTCGTCCACACCGAGGCCGACTGCGAGGGAACGCTTCGCACGAATCCGGCCGGCTCGGGGGGGTTCGGGTACGACCCGATCTTCGTGCCCGTCGGCTGGGAGATGACGATGGCGGAGCTGACCGATGAACAGAAAGACCGGGTCAGCCACCGGGGCAGGGCTTTTCGCGCGCTCCGGGAGCTCCTGCACGGGTCCTGAGATATCGAAGGACGTTGATCGGGCTACCGAACTCAAGGTAGCCCGCCCGGGCGCCGACGTTCCTGCTGATGACGACGAACGGCGTTCGGAACGGGAGCCACCAGGCGGTCGCGCCCCTGGAGCGCTTCATCGGGGTGGCGCCGGGGCCCCTCGGGATCGCGCTGAGCATCGCGTTCGTGATCGTCGTGGGGATCATCGACCACCTGACAGGCCCGGGCGTTTCGCTCGCGCCGTTCTACCTGATGCCCGTGGTACTCGCCACATGGACCGGTGGCCGGGCCTGGGGACTGGGGATCGCCGGGATGGCCGCCGTGGCGACGAGGCTCGCCGACCCGGCGGACGGATCGAGCGTCCTCGTGCACTCGTGGAACGCGATCGTCTGGTTCGTCGTCTTGGCGGCGGTCGTGTGGTTGGTCGACGCGCTCGAGGCAACGGTGTTCAGTCAGCGCCGTCGTCTGGTCAAGGAGACGGAGGTCTCCGACGACCTGCGCTATCAGAACGACATGAAGAACACCCTGCTGCATGCGGTGTCGCACGACCTCAAGGGTCCGCTCGCAGGGGTGCTCGGCGCGATGCAGACGATCCGCCGCGCTGAGAAGCTCAATCTCACCGACAAGGAGATGGACGATCTCTACGGCGTGATCGAACAGGCCGGCGCCAAGGCCGCCCGGCTCGTGGATGACCTGCTGGATCTCGACCGGCTCGACCGGGGGCAGCTCGAGCCACAGCGGGAGCCCACCGACGTGGAGTCGATCGCCGATCGTCTGGCCGGGGAGTTGCCGACGCTCGCGGGCCATCCCGTTCGCGTCGACGGCGCCCGCGTGCTCGTCAGCGTCGATGCCACGATGACCGAGCGCATCGTCGAGAACCTGCTGAACAACGCGGCACGACACACACCCCCGGGCACGCCCATCCATGTCGAGATCGAGGGCGAGTCCCGCGGCGTGGTGGTGGTGGTGGAGGACGAGGGTCCGGGCGTGCCCGACGAGATCAAGGCCACGATCTTCGAGCCGTTCCAACAGGGGGAGAACGCTCGCGGCGGTGTCGGCATCGGGTTGTCCCTGGTGGGTCGGTTCGCGGAGCTGCACGGCGGATCGGCGCACGTGGAGGACCGTGACGGCGGCGGCGCGCGGTTCGTGGTCCGTCTGCCCGGCGACGTGGTCCTCACGCCGGCCGAGACGCCCGCGGACCTGCAGGCCGTCTAGCGCTCCGGCCGGCTCACCCGCTCCTCGAACGACACGACCGACGGCGGCGGGCGCAAGCAGTGGTTGCTCGCCATCGACAGGTTGTACGCGCCCACGTTGGGGATCGCGATCACGTCGCCCTCGTGCACCTCGGGCAGCTCGATGTCGCGCACGAAGATGTCGTTGCCCTCATTGATGTGACCGGTCACGGTGTAGCGATGCGTCGGCGCGCCGTCCGCCGCCCGACAGACGATCGGTTGGAACGGGATGCGGTAGACGAACGCCTCGTTGGCGCTATTCCAGCCGGCGTCGAGGCCGACGAAGACCTGGTCCTGTCCTCGGTCCTCCACCGTCACCACCTCCGCGAGGAGGGTCGCCACGTGCTTGGCCAGGTACTCGCCGGGCTCGGTGGCCACCACGACGTCGAGTTCGCCGAGTTGCCCGGCGAGCGCCTGTGCCCATCGGAAGACGTCGAGCCCGCTGTCGGTCGGGCGGAACCGCACGCCGAGCCCGCCGCCGGTGTTCACCTCCGCGATCGGGCATCCGAGCGCGCGGAGCTCGCGCACCATGCCCGCCACACGACGCGCGGCCTCCTCGACGATCGGGATCGACTCCGTCATATACAGGTATCCCGAGTGGTAGTGCACCGTATCGATCGTGAGGTCGTGACTCGCAGCGACCGCCACCGCGTCCGTGAGCCGTTCGGGCAGGATGCCGAACTTCGTCGGCGCGCTGCCCGCATACAGCGTTTCCTCCCCACCGAGGTAGGACGCTCCGATGCCCGGGTTCACGCGGATCCCGATCGTCGAGCCGGGGGCGCGCCGCCCGACCCGCTCGAGCTGAGAGAGCAGGTCGACGTTGAGATGGACACCGGTCGGCACCAGCCGGTCGAGGTCGCGTTCGGACACGTTCGTGCCGGTGAAGCTGATCTCCTCGGGCGCCCACCCATGCGCGAGCGCCCACTCCGCCTCACCTGGTGAGCAGACGTCCATCCCGACGAACGGCGCCGCCTCGCGGACGAAGCGCAGGAAGTCGGCGTCGCGCTGCGCCTTCAGCGCGAAGCGGATTCTGAAGGGCAGCCCCGCCGCATCCAATGCCTCGCGCAGGCGATCGGCCTGCTCGCGGGCCGCCTGAAGGTCGTGCACGAACACCGGCGTGCCGTGCTCGTGCGCGATCGCCTCCGCATCGCGGCCCGCGATCGCCAGGCGCCCCTCGCGCACGTCCAGACCTGTCCGCGCCCACCAGGTGCGCTCCGCCGTCTGCATCCGGCGAGCGTAGCAGCGCTCGCTCGCGTGGCTCCCGGCGCGCGGTCGGCCCCTGCTACGCTCCGCCGATCCGAAGGAAGGGGACGTCGGTGCCGGCAGCGAACCCGTTCAGGCTGGAAGGCGAGTGGTTGAAGGCGCAATTCCACGCGCACTCGCTCGACTCCGACGGGGAACTGCCGCCGGACGCGGTCGCTCGCCAGTACCACTATCAGGGGTTCGACGTGTTGACGATCTCCGATCATTGGACGATGACGAAGGTCGACGCACCCGACGGCCTCCTGCTGATCCCGGGCGCGGAGCTCATGGTCGACCCCGTCGGCGGTCCGATGTGTCCCGAGTTCCTCGCGATCGGCATCGATGACGTGCCCGACGAGCCGAGCGGAGACCCCGCCAACTGGTATCCGTACGAGCACTGCGTGATCAAGACCTTCGCGACCTTCGACGACGGTGCGGCGTTCGTCGAGTCGTTCGGCGGTGCCTCGGTCCTGTGCCACCCGTCGTGGAGCGGCCTCCCACAGGCGTCGGTGTTCGCGGCCGCGGCGATGCACGGGATCGAACTGTGGAACGCTTCCGCGCACCGGGAGAACGATCGCGGCGACAGCGCCTACGTCTGGGACCTGGCGCTGGACGCCGGGCTGTCCTTCGCACCGTTCGGCACCGACGACTCGCACTATCCCGCCTTCGACGTGGGCGACGCCTGGACGATGGTGCGGGCGGCGGACCGGACCCGCACCGCGGTGGTCGATGCCCTGCGCGGCGGCCATGTATACGCCTCGAACGGCCCGGCGATCCTCGATGTGGAGCGGGACGGCGATGAGGTGGAGGTTGCCTGCTCGCCCGCCCGCGATGTCTGGCTACACAGCGGCTGGGAGGAGGGGATCGGGCTGTCGGTCGGCGCTCGCGGGCGACTCGAAGACGGCGCGATCCTCGAACGCAACGATCGCGGTCTGATCACGCGCGCCCGGTTCACGCCGAGCGCCGATTCCTCGACAGGCACGCGCGAGCGCCGCTGGTGGCGGCTCGTGGTGGGCGACGAGCATGGTCGCCGCGCCTGGAGCAACGTGCTCTGACGAGCGCCCGTTCGGGCTCGGACGTCGCTAGTGTTCGCCGAGGAGGTGGGCCGATCGTCGACGACGTCGTCAGACGCCAGTACGTGGATGGATCGTCCTATCCACCCGCGCTGACCGGGCTGCGCGGAAGCCACCCTGGGTCGTTCGACGTCGCGCACGGGATCCGCGACGGTCGACGGTTCGACGTGGCCGACCTGCCCGTCGAGGAATCGTTCGACCTCGTCGTGGTCGGTGCGGGCATCAGCGGGTTGTCGGCGGCCTGGTTCTTCCGGCAGGCGCATCCCGGCGCCACGATCCTGCTGCTGGACAACCACGACGACTTCGGCGGGCACGCCAAGCGCAACGAGTTCACGGTCGAGGGACGGTTCCTGCTGGGCTACGGCGGCTCGGAGGCGCTGCAGTCACCCGAGGCGCTGTACGGGCCGGAAGCCAAGGCGATGCTGCTGGCGCTCGGCATCGACTACCACCGGTTCGAGCACTACTTCGACACGGAGTTGTATCCGTCGCTGGGGCTGTCGCGCGGGGTGTTCTTCACGAAGGAGGCTTTCGGCGAGGATCGGCTGGTCACCGGGGATCCGATGCGCATGGTTGCCGACGACATCCCACGCGACCGGATGCACGAGCGTGCACCCGAGGCGTTCATCGCGGACTTCCCCCTATCGGCGTCGGCCCGGGCGCAGCTGCTCGAGCTGTACACGTCGACGCGCGACCCGTTCCCGGAGCTCTCGGAGGCGGAGACGATCGAGCACCTGTCGCGGGTCAGCTACCGCGACTATGTGCAGAAGATCTGGGGGCTCTGCGACGAGGCGGCCGACACGTTCCAGGGGCGCTCGCACGACTTCTTCGCGATCGGCATCGACGACGTGTCCGCGTTCGATGCGATGGAGACCGGCTACCCCGGGTTCGCCGGCAGGACGCTCACGCGGGATCCGCGAGCCGCGGCAGAGATGGACGAGCCGTACATCTACCACTTCCCCGACGGGAACGCGTCGATCGCGCGCGCGATCGTTCGATCCTTGATCCCGGCGGTGGCGCCCGGTGGCTCGATGGAGGACCTCGTCACGGCTCGCTTCGACTACGGAACGCTGGACGTGGAAGGCGCCGCGACGCGGCTCCGTCTGCGCGCGACCGGGGTGCACGCGCGCAACCACGATGGCGGGGTCGACGTCGGCTACGTGCGCGATGGCCAGCTGCATCGGCTACGTGCCGCGCGGGCGATCCTCGCCGGCTATCACATGATGATCCCCTCGATCATGCCCGAGCTACCGGCGACACAGCGCCGGGCGCTTCGCGCCAACGTCAAGGCGCCGCTGTCCTACACGAAGGTCGCCGTACGCGATTGGCATCCATGGGTCCGGCTGGGCGTGCACGAGATCACGAACCCGATGGGGTTCTTCTCCCGATTGAAGCTCGACTACCCCGTGAGCATCGGCGACTACCGATGCCCACGCACGCCCGATGAGCCGATGGTGCTGCACCTCGTGCACGTGCCGACGGTTCCCAATCGTGGGCTGAGCACGGCCGATGCGCGCCGGGCGGCGCGTCAGCTGCTGTACGACACGTCGTTCGAGGATTTCGAGTTCCACGTGCGCGACGAGCTGACACGGATGCTCGGCGCGGGCGGGTTCGACGCCGACCGTGACATCGCCGCGATCACCGTCAACCGATGGGGTCACGGGTACTCGTACTCGGGTGAGGGGCTGTCGCCGGAGGAAGACCGACCCTACGAGGTGGCTCGCATGCGATGCGGTTCGGTCGCGTTCGCCAACGCGGATGCGGTGTGGACGCCGATGGCCTCGGCCGCGATCGCGCAGGGGCATCGGGCAGTGAAGGATCTCGAAGACGAGGCTTGACCTTCCCCTTGGGGGAAGCCCTACCCTCGGTTGCGATGGACGAGCGGCTCACGATCGGCAGGTTCGCGCGCCTCACCGGGCTCACGCCCAAGGCGCTGCGTCACTACGACGCGATCGGCCTGTTGCGGCCGACGGCGGTGGCGGACAACGGCTACCGCGTCTACGCGCGCGAGCAGGTCGAGGCGGGGCGCACGATCCGGCGGCTGCGCGACCTGGACGTCCCACTCGAGGACATCCGGGCCGTGTTGGACGACCCAGACCAAGCGGGCAAGCGACTCGAGGCGTACGCACGCGAAGTCGAGGCGGACCTGTTCCGACGCCAGCGCACGCTCCATCAGCTGCGCAACCTCACCGACGAGAAGGAGCGAACGATGACATCGATCCCCGAGACCGTTCCCGGCGCGCTCGCGCCTGAAGATGAGCGCCGCCTGGCGGCGGACCTGTTCAACCACACGTGGGAGCTGTTGGAGATTCCGGACCGCACGCCGGCGCAGGACGATCGCATGATCCACGCGGCGCATGCCTCGCGCTTCCACTGGGAGCAGGTGGGCGAGGCGCCCAACCTCGCGACGGGAGAGTGGCAATGCTCGCGCGTCTATGCGGTGCTTGGACGCGCGGAGCCTTCGACCTGGCACGCGCGGCGAGCGTTGGCGCTGTGCGAGGACGCCGACATCACCGGTTTCCTCCGTGCCGCGTCCTATGAGGCCCTCGCCCGCGCAGCACTCGTGGCCGGGGACCGAGGCGGCGCGGCCGAGGCCGAGGCGGCGGCGTGGTCGGCGGCCGAGTCGATCGACGACCCCGAAGACCGGCAGATCTTCGAGCAGGACATGGCGAGCCTGCCGCGTTAGGCGCCTGGTTCCCGCGCCTGCCAGGCCGACACCCCGAGCAGGAACGCGATGCCGAGAAGGTCGCCTGCCAGCATCACCGTGACCGCCGCCGCCCATCCGCCGAGCAGATCGACGTCGTAGAAGCAGTAGCGTGCACCGCGTGTGACGTAGAGCGGGCACGCGATCCCCACGGCAAAGCGCAGCACGGTTGCGAGCACCGGCGCCGCCAGCGCGACGATCAGCGTCGCGCGCCCCAGTGGGCGCGCAGGCGGGCGCGCGGGAGCCAGCGCCAAGCCGAGCAGGCCGAACACGGCGAGGCCGAGGCTGGCCCAGACACCGACCTCCTGAGGCACGCCGTGGGGGCCGTCGACGCCGGCAACGAAGAAACCGACGACGCCGGCCACCAGTGCACCGACCAGGCCGATCGTCACGGCTGGCGCGCGGGGGCGAGCGATCAGCGCGCCAGCCGCGGTCGCGGCGGCGAGCACGCCGGCGATCACGCCGAGCCATGCGGATGACCCCCGTTGCGTAGTCGATCATCGAGGAAGCGTCACACGTGCATGTGCAGGGCGGGAAGGGGCGTCATCGCTTCCACACGATTTCGACATGCCGCCGCGATGGACCGGCGTTACGCCGGGACGCCGAGCTCGGCGCGGACCACCGGTGCGACCTCGGTGCCGAGCAGCTCGATCGACCGCATGACCTTCGCGTGCGGCATCGAGCCGACCGTGAATTGGATCAAGAACCGGTCGTGGTGGAACAGTTCGTGTTGGAACAGGATCTTGTCGATCGCCATCTGTGGCGTCCCGACCACGTTCGCGCCCCGGAGGGTCGCCGCAGCGTCGTAGTGCTCGCGTTGCATCGGCTGCCAGCCTCGCTCGCGGCCGATCCTGTTCATCATCGAGGCGGCGTAGGGCCACGAGTCGTCGAGCGCCTCCTGCTCGGTCGCGGCGATGTAGCCGTGCGAATTGATGCTCACGGGCGGGGTCGGGTCGTGGCCCGCCTCGCGCGCAGCGTCACGGAACAGGTCCACGAACGGAGCGAAGCGCTCCGGCAGGCCCCCGATGATCGCGAGCGCCATCGGGAGCCCGAGATGTGCCCGCGCGAAACGCCGATTCCGGCGCCCCACCGACGGCGACCCAGATCGGCAGCGGATCCTGGATCGGTCGCGGGTAGACACCCTCGCCTTGGAGCGTCGGCCGGAACCGACCGGACCACGCGACATGCTCGTCCTCGCGCAGACGAAGCAGCAGGCGGAGCTTCTCGTCGAACAGGGCGTCGTAATCGTCCAGGTCGTACCCGAACAGCGGGAACGACTCCGTGAAGGAGCCGCGGCCGGCCATGATCTCCGCGCGCCCGCCGCTCAACAGGTCGAGGGTGGCGAAGTTCTGAAAGACGCGCACCGGGTCATCGGAGCTCAAGACCGAGACCGCGCTGGTGAGCCGGAGACGCTCCGTCCGCGCCGCGATCGCGGCCAGCACGACCGCCGGGGAGGACACGATCAGGTCCTCGCGGTGATGCTCGCCGACACCGAACACGTCGAGGCCGACCTGATCGGCGAGCTCTGCTTCCTCCAGGAGGTCGCGCATCCGCTGCTCCGGGCTGATCATGTGCCCGTCCAACGGGTCTTCCTGCAGCTCCGCGAAGGTGTAGACCCCGATCTCCATGGCGTGGACAACACGGTACGTGGCAGGGATGTTCCGCGGCGTCGTCGGCGGGTAGCCTGCTCCTCCGGAACACAAGCGGGAGGGGCAAGGTCTGCGGATGGTCGATTGGAACGGGACCGTCATCGCGACGACACCTCGGCTGATCCTGCGCACCTTCCGTGAGGACGACCTTCCGGCCTACGCGGCTCTGAACGCCGACCCCGAGGTCGTGCGGTGGCTCGGGGGCGAGCCGCTGACGCGCGAACACTCCGACTCGATCGCCGAGTGGGCCCAGGAGCTTTACGCGGAGGAGGGCATCGGCTTACTAGCGGTCGAGCGAGCCGCCGACGGCGTCTTCCTCGGGATGTGCGGCCTCCACCACCTTGTCTCGTTCCCGGACGATGTTGAGATCGGGTGGCGCCTTGCCTATGAGCACTGGGGACAGGGCTACGCGACCGAGGCCGCGACGGGGTGGCTCGATCTCGCGTTCGGCCCGCTCGGGCTCGATCGGGTGATCTCGACCACCGATCCGCCGAACGTGCGAAGTCTCGCGGTGATGCGGCGGCTGGGGATGACCTTCGAGCGCGAGGCGCAAGTGGAGGACGAGGGCAATCTGTTCGACGCGGTGGTGTATGAGATCACCGCGGAGCGTTGGCGTCTCCGCTAGGAAGTGGCCCAGCCCTAGAGGACCAGACGACCTCGCCGTCTTCGATCCGGTCGGTCGGTTGCAGTCCCGCGCGGGACGCCACGACCTGCGACGGCACGTTGCCCGGGCGGATCGATGCCTCGATCTTGGCGATGCCGCTGTCGCGCAGCCATGCGACGAGCGCTCGCGCGGACTCCGTGGCGAATCCCTGGCCCTGGAAGTCTGTCCCGACGACCCACGCAACAGCGGCCGTGTGCCCCACGACGGTCGACTGCAGGTGTCCGATCGCTCGGCCGTCTTCTCGCCGCCGCATCGTCCAGTTGAGCCATCGCTCGGCGCGGTCTTCGCCGGGACCGGCCTCCCAGGCCGCGAACCGGCGGCGCAAAGTCTCGACGTCCGCGGGCGGGGTCTCGCCGGTCCACCGACCGAGCGCCGGATCATCGAACACGGGGAACAGGTCGTCCGCGTCGCCGGCCGTCAGCGGCACCAGGCGGAGCCTGGCCGTGGTCAGCTCTTCGGTCGCCATTGATTCGCCCGGATGTTTCTCCTGCGCGAGGCGTGCGGTCTCGTCGATGCGCTTCGCTCTCGTCTCGGGCCGCTTCGCGCCGTCGATCCACTGGAGGATCACCCGTCGTGCGGACGGCGGGAACGCATCGAAATGGCGGGCGGCGTCCGGATACCGCTTGAACGCCGTCGCCAGGTCGCGCGGGATAGCCAGGGAATGGCTCGAATCCAACGCCGCCCACGAGCCATCACGCTTGGCGGCATCGATCGCCGCGAGCCCGGCCGGCGCGATCTGTTCGTCCGCGAGCAGCCGCTCGATCCGGCGCTTGTTCACGGCGGACCAGCCGCTCCGTGGTTTCCGCGGCGCCATCCACAGTTTGTAGTTGTGTTCGTCCAACGCGTTCGCCGTGCTGTCGATCCATCCGAAGCACAAGGCCTCCTGCACTGCGTCTTCGTAGAACAGCCGAGCCGTGGGATGGCTCTTCTTGTGGATCACGAGCCACACCGATGGGGACGAGGCGTGATGGCGCTCGAGCCAACGCCGCCATGCCGCGCGATCCTTCGCCCGAACCACCGTGTCAGCTCCCATGCGGCAGCGACGGTACCAGCAGTCGGAACACTGCCGGCCGATCTGCACGGGAACATCTCGGTTCGGTTCGGACCTACCCTGCAGGCGGTAGGGTCACCCGGTGGATCGAGCGGAATGGCTGGCCGACCGACGCGTGGCCGTCGAGCGTTTCTATACGCTCGAGGCGCCGACCTACGACGACGGCTACGACCCCGCAACCGCCGAGCATCGTCGCTTTGTGACGCGCTTGATCGACACGTGTCCGCCGGCGGGCATGGTGCTGGATGCGCCCTGCGGCACGGGACCCTACGTGGGCATGGTGCTCGCAACTGGTCGAGGTGTCGTGGGCGCAGACCAGTCGGCGGGGATGCTCGAGCAGGCGCGGCTCAAGCATCCTGGCGTCCGATTCGAACTGATCGGTTTGCAAGAGCTGGCGCTCGACTCGGAGTTCGACGCCGCGATGTGCGTCGACGCGATGGAGAACGTCCCTCCGGAGGAATGGCCGCTCGTCCTCGGGAACTTCCGACGAGCCCTGCGCCCTGGCGGGCATCTCTATCTGACCGTCGAGGAGATCGAACGAGGGGAGATCGACGCCAGCTTCGAGCAGGCGATGGCGGCCGGGCTCCCGGCCATAAACGGTGAAGTGATCGAGGGCGACACGGCCGGGTACCACTTCTACCCCGATCGAGATCGCGTGCTTGGATGGCTGACCGAAGGCGGTTTCAGCGTGGTCGACGAGGCCGACGAGTGGCTCGACGGCTACGGGTACCGTCACCTGCTCGTTCGGGCACCGGGCGGCGACCCAGGTCCCGCCTAGCGCAGGTCCTCGAGGTGCCCCCCGATCAAACGGTCCAGCTCGGTCGGGTAGGTCAGCCCGTTCGCCTCGGCGACGCGCGGCGCACGTTCGCGGAAGAAGGCCAGGATCTTTGCGGCCGCATGGAGCATGGCATCCCGGTCCATCGCGACGAAGGTCGATCGGAGTGGCTCGAGGGGATCCGTCGCGATCCCCTCGTCCAGCTTCCAGTAGGCCTCATCCTGCGACTCGCCGCCTTGGTCGATCCGGGCGAGATTCACGCAGTACGCACGGAGCTGCTCCAGCTGCCCGGCCGCCCACCACAGCTGGCCGCGCCCGATCGCGGTCGTGAAGTGACCGAGGTCGTGCCAGAACCAGAACAGGACCTCGCGAAGCGACTCGCCTCGCGCCGCCGGATCGCCATCGGGCAGTGGGAACTCGAGCCCCGCCAGGATCCCGTCGGTGTCCAGCAGCACCCGATGCGGCCCGGATCGGATCTCGTGCAGATCCCGGACACGGAAGAAGTTGAACTCCAACTCAGTGCCGTCGGCAAGGATCACGAACGCCATGTTTTCGTTGCCGAAATCTTCAAGAAACAGCGGCTCACCGAGGTTCCTGACGAACGACTCGCGATCGGCGATCACCTCCTCGTACGCGTCGTCATGAACGATCAGGCAGAGGTCGATGTCGGAATGCTCGTCAGCCTCGCCGCGGGCGCGCGAGCCGCCCAGGAAGATCGCGGCGATGCGATCGTCGTGTGCGCAGACGTCGACCAGCCGTGCGATCAGTTCGTCGTCATCCTCGGGAGGTGGCGGCTCCGCGGAGCGCGGACGGCGTCCAGATGTACGGCGTCGTCGTCGTGACCGTGACGAAGCCCATGCGCTCCAGGACCGGTCGGCTCTCCGACGACGCGTCCACCTGTAGCAACCGGAACCCGCGCGCCGCCGCGAGGTTGGCGCGATAGGCGACCAGCGCGCGATAGATGCCCCGGCGCCGCCAAGCGGGGAGCGTCCCGCCACCCCACAGCGTCGCGAACTCCGTTCCGGTCACGAATCGGACCCAACCCGCACTGACCACCTCGCCGGCGGACTCGGCGACGACGATCGTGATGGCATCCGGATCGGCGGCGCGCTCTTCCTCGAGGCTATCGGCGAGCCACCCGTTCCGACCGTCGTGCCAGATCGCATCCTCCATCGCACCGATCCGGTCGAAGTCGGCCCGCTCGGTCACCTCCCGCAGGGACACCCCTTCGGGCGCGGGCGCTTCTCGGGCGATCGCCGTGACCGACGCGATCACGATCGCTTCCAAGTCCTCGGGCTCGAACCCGTGCGCGAGCAAGCGGTCCGGTAGATCGGCGGGGCGATCGTGTCCGTGCGACTTCCACTCGAACGCCTCTCCGCGCTCGGCGAACACGTGGATCTGTCGCGCGATGAGCTCGTCGAGCCGTGCGCCGTCGATCCCGTCGAGGTCGCGATAGCCGATGCCGCCGCCGTTGGTGTACCCGACGTAGCGCACCAAGGGACCGTCGCGTTCGACTCGGAGCCCCGCCGGGAGGGGGTCGGGCACGACGGTTCGAAGCTGGGCGTCGTACCGGGCGAGCAAGTCAGCGGCATCGACCTCGTTCACAGGTGCGAACGATACGCGCTCGGGAACGCTCGTCACTCAGGGATGCAGGGCCCCAGGTCTTCGGCGTTGTGGTGGAAGTCGCCCGGGTCGGCCTGGTAGTGGTCGAACCCCGGACCGCCGAAGACCGTGTCGTTGCCGCCTACGCCGTCCTCGATGTCGAGGCACACGTCGTTGCCGGCGCCGCCGTGGACCGTGTCGTTCCCGATGATGCCGGTGACGATGTCGCTGCCAAGACCGCCGAAGGCGTCGTCGTTCCCGCGACCGCCGTTCACCAGGTCGAGATCCGGCCCGCCGGACACCCAGTCGGGGCCGCTGCCGCCGAGCACGACATCGTTCTGCGCACCCCCGTACACCGTGTCGATGCCGTTCCCGCCGAAGAGGTGATCTCGTCCGTTCCCGCCGAAGATCGTGTC
The DNA here is from genome assembly GCA_963794065.1 of uncultured Actinomycetes bacterium. Classification (GTDB taxonomy): domain Bacteria; phylum Actinomycetota; class UBA4738; order UBA4738; family HRBIN12; genus AC-51. Next base: position 53,387 of record CAWCDA010000017.1, read on the forward strand.
CGATCCACCGCGACCGTAGATCGTGTCGTTGCCGGCACCACCGCAGATGACATCGTCTCCGGATGTGCCCTCCAGGGTGTCGGCGCCGGACGTGCCCGTGATCGTGCAATGACCGACGGCCGCTGGAGCCGGAGGGGGAGCCACGATGGCGAAGACCGATGCCATTCCGACGGTCACGATCGAGACGAGGATGCGTCTCACGGGATCTCTCCTTTCGATCGGCACACACCGCGATCGGGGAGCTGCCCCCGCCGCGAGCAGGTCTTCACCGTTGCACAGGGACGCCGTTCGGGTCAACGAGATCGTCACGCGGACTCGGCGGTAGGCTTCGTCGGTGGAGGCTACGTGGGCTGAGTTCGCGAACGCCGAGCCCGATCTCGCCGCTTTTGCCCGGGAGCGGATGGACGGTCGCATCGTGTATCAGGCAACCCTTCGTCTCGACGGCGGACCCCGCGTGCACCCGGTCTCACCCTGGATCGGAGCCGGGCTGCTGTGCGTCTCGTTCCGCGACACGAGCCCGAAGCTTCGTGAGGTGGCGCGCGACGCGCGCTACGCGTTGCACACCGCGCAGCCATGGGAGGACCACGCCGGCGACTACGGCGAGTTCATGGCACGCGGATGGCTCGAACAGATCTCCCCGTCGCACCCGGCGGTGACTGCGCGCCCCGGCCAGACGCCCTACGGGCTCGTCCATTACACATGCTCGATCGAACAGGCGGTAGCAACCGAGTACTCGGAAGAGGAGATGCCTATCTATCGACGATGGAAGCCGAACGCAGAATGACGCCTCATCCACCCGGGACACTCGTGGTGCGGGCTGGAGATGGATCGTGTCGTCTCGTCGTGAGCAGATGTGGGCAAGGTGCCCTACGATACGTTGCTGTTCAGCGACACTCCGAAAGGATCGCTCCTCGTGGCCCCAGACACGATCCTCGGGCGGCAGCGCGAGCTCGACACAATCAGGAGTTTCTTCGACGATGCATCGTCCCCGAGGATCCTGCTGATCGAGGGCGAGGCGGGGATCGGCAAGACCACGATCTGGACCGAGGCCGCTCGGTTGGCAGGGGCGAACGCTCGCTTGCTCACCGCGCGCCCCTCCGAGAGCGAGGCGAAACTCTCGTTCTCGGTTCTCACCGATCTGTTCGAGCCGACGCTGCGTGAGATCCGGGATGAGCTCCCCGCTCCTCAGCGGCGGGCCCTTGAGTTGGCGCTCCTGCTGAAGGCGCCGGTCGCGGGAACGCGAGTGGATGCGCGGGCGGTTTCGCTCGGAACCCTGAGTGTTCTTCGATCGCTCGCTGCCCGCATGCCCCTCACGATCGCGATCGACGACGTGCATTGGATGGATGCGGCTTCCGCCCGGTCCCTGTCGTTCGCACTCCGGCGCCTCGTGGACGAGTCGATCACCGTCGTCGCGGCGCGTCGTGTGCCGGGGCCGCGCGAGCCGATCGGCCTCACGGATATGACGACGTTTCGTGGGCTTCACCTCGGTCCTCTCCCGGCCGAGGCGATCGCGCAGTCGCTGCACCAGGTCGACGGTCCATTCCCGAGGCCGCTGGTCAAGCGGATCCACGAGGCGTCCGGGGGGAACCCGTTCTACGCGATGGAGATCGGTCGGGCGCTCACTCGATCGTCGTCTCACCCGCGTGCCGGCGAACCCTTGCCGATCCCGGACGATCTTCATACGTTGCTGCGAAATCGTTTGAAGCCCTTATCCGCCGACGCTCGAGATGCCCTGCTCGTCGTCGCCGCGTCGCCATCTCCATCCGCCGACCTCGTGGCGGCGGTGGCGGGATCGGATATCGCGCTCGAAGAAGCGGCGCAGGCCGAAATCGTCACGATGGGGGCGACTGCCGTCGTGTTCACGCATCCGTTGTTGGCCTCCGCCGTGTACGCCGACGCGGCGCCATCGACCCGCCGCGGCGTTCATGCGCGACTCGCTGCCGTGTCGACCGATCTGGAGCAACGGGCACGGCATCTCGCGCTGTCCTCGACGGGTCCTAACGAGGAAACGGCTTCTTCGCTCGACCGTGCCGCGGTCCAAGCTCGGGCACGCGGCGCTCCGCAGGTCGCTGCCGAGTTGAGTGAGCTCGCTGTGACGGCAACCCCTGTCGATGACGTCGACGCACGTCAACGACGGATGCAGATGCAGGCCGGCAACCTCTTCGACGCAGGCGACCCTCATCGCGGTCGGGAGATCATCGAGGCGCTGATCCCGAGGCTGGAACCAGGGCCCGCTCGAGCTGAGGCCCTTTACATGCTGTCATCGTTCGCCTGGAAAGACCTCAGGCGTGTCTCGGAGCTCCTCCATCAGGCTCTCGCGGAGGCGGATGGAGAGAGCTTGCGGTCCCAGATCCTTTCGGACCTGGCCTGGGTGGGTCTGGACATGGGCGAGCTCGGGATCGCGACTGATCAGGCGGAGGCCGCGGTTACCGTCGCTGAGGCGCTGAAGGACGACCCGTACCCACTCCGGCATGCACTCTCGATCCTGGCGCTCACGCGAGATCTCCTCGGACACGAGAGCCGAGATCTGCTCGAGCGAGCGGTCGCGCTGCAGGGAACGCTCACCCTCGCCGATCTCTCGTCGCCGACGACATGTCTGGGCCGGCAGTTGACCTGGTCGAGCGAACTCGATCCGGCACGGGAGGCGCTCCAGTCGGAGTTGGACCGTTACCGAGAGCAAGGTCACGAGACGGCCTGTTACGAGATCCTCGCGCAGCTCGCGGACGTCGAACTCCGAGCCGGACGATTCGATCGAGCGCTCCGGCATCTCGAGGAGGCGGATGACATCGCGGCCGAGGCGAGCCTCGATGTGCTCGGAGAGATCCTGCCCATCCGGGCGGCTGTCGCCTGTTCGTTGGGTGATCTGGACGATGCTTCGCGACACGCGAGCGAGGGGTTGGCCGTCTGTGAGCGAACGGCCGATCGCTGGAACGAGATCCGATGCCGATCGGCGTTGGGGTTCGTCGAGATCTCGCGCGACGACGCCGCCGCGGCACATCGCTGGCTCGGGACCCTGTCGGAGCTCACGCAAGAGATGGGACTCCGCGAACCGGGAGCGTTCCCGTTCGTGCCCGATGCCGTGGAGGCCCTCGTGGCGCTCGGCGAGCTCGAGCGAGCCACCGAGCTCACGGACCGTCTCGAGGAGCAGGGCGAGGAGCTCGGCAGACCGCTCGCCATCGGTACCGCGGCGAGATGCCGGGGATCGATCGAGGCGGCGCGAGGTGACCTGCCCGCGGCCGCGATGTGGCTGGAGCGCTCGCAGGAGATGCTTCGCGGGCTGCCACATCCGTTCGAGCTGTCGAGGACGTCGCTCGTTGCTGGAGAGATCGAACGACGGATGAAGCAGAAGAGCTCCGCTCGAGAGTTGCTCAACGCATCCGTCGCGGGGTTCGATCGCATCGGTGCACGCGTGTGGGCCGCGAAGGCGCGCCGAGCCCTCACGCGCATCGGGGGCCGGCCGCCGGCGCCCTCGGATCTCACTCCGAGCGAGGAACAGGTCGCGCTCCTGGTCGCAGACGGCCGCTCGAACCGTGAGGTGGCGGCCTCGCTCTTCGTGAGCGTGCACACCGTCGAGGCGAACCTCAAGCGGATCTATCGCAAGCTGGGCGTTCGCTCGCGGGTCGAGCTCGCGAGGAAGATCGGCGAGCGCCTCGACGCCTGAAGCGCGATCGAGGACCGAGCCCGCGCGGAAGCTTTGAAACGTACGGCTTCCGGGGATTCCTCCTCCGATTCCGCCCCCTAGGGTCGGGCGGTCGGCCCCAGACGAAGGGAGCGTGCGAGGCGCGGGGCCGCTGGGGCGGTCCCGCGCTTCTCGCACCGAGGCAGAAGATCTGGAAGGAGTGGACCATGCGTAAGAGCAAGATCCGGTGGGCGGTCGCCCTCGCAGGAGCGGCGGTGCTTACGGTCTCGATCGGCCTCGCCACGGCCCTCGCGAGCCCCTCGAGCGGCACCATCACGCCCGTGATCATCGCGACAGGGTCGATGCCGACCGGGATGGGCCTCGCGGTGCATCCCGGCACGAACACCATCGTGGGGCAGTACACGTTCGGCCCCCACTCGTCGACGGGCTGGCACAGCCACCCCGGCAAGACGCTGGTGATCGTGCAGTCGGGAACGTTCACCGTGTATCACGACAACTGCCATGCGATGACCTACGGGCCGGGTAGCTCGTTCGTCGAGTTGCCCTCGAGCGTGCACGTCGGTCGCAACGAGACCGACAGCAACGTGCAGCTGGGCGTCGTGTACTTCGACGTTCCGATCGGCGGGAGCTTTCGGATCGATCAACCGCAGCCCGCTGGTTGCGACGTGACCTGATCCTCGAAGGACGCGGAAGGCCCGGGTCAGCGCGACCCGGGCCTTCGGCCGTCATGTGCGGGGGTATGTGCCCAGTGTCGGCGCGGTGCGAGAGGGGGGATTTGAACCCCCACGCCCTTTCGGGCACTGGATCCTAAGTCCAGCGCGTCTGCCAGGTTCCGCCACTCTCGCGCCAGAGCAGCGTAGCCGAGCACGAGGGCCTAGCTCGACCGCCGTCACTCGCCGGCCCGACCGGCGAACCTCGGCTCCGGCTCCGCAAAGCGCACCCGGATCCGCGCATCGACGATCGCGGCCCCTCTCGGAAGGACCATAACGGGGTTGCAGTCCATCTCGACGATCTCGGGGTGGTCGTCAGCCAAGGCCCCGACGCGCAGGATCACGTCTTCCAGCGCGCCGACATCCTTCTTGGTCGCGCCACGGAACCCATCGAGCAGTGGGAAGGTCGTCAGCTCGCGCACCATCTCCTGGGCGTCCAGCTCGGTGAGCGGCGCCACTCGCACTGCCACGTCCTGGGTGAGCTCCACCGTGACGCCCCCCGAGCCGACCGCGATGACGGGGCCGAAGACAGGATCGACCACGCAGCCCACCAGCATCTCGGCGGCGTCGCGCGCCATCTCCTGCACGATGAACCCCTCGAAGGGGAGCTCCCGCTCCCGCAGATGATCGGCCATCGCGGTGGCGGCTTCGAGCACGCTGCCGGGCAACACATCGAGTCGAACGGCTTGGGCGTCGGTCTTGTGCAACGGACCCAGCGCCTTGAGCGCGACGGGGCCAGCGATCCGACCGGCGGCCTCCATCGCCTCTTCGGGGGTGGCGACCGAAACGGTCCGGACGCTCGGAAGGCCATAACAACCCAGGAGGGCACTGACTTCGTGGTGCGTGAGCCACCTGTCGTCGCCGCGCGCCAGCGCTGCCGCCACGACCGCGTGCGCCTCGTCCTCGCGGATGCCGATGAGCTGCGGGGTCGCGCTCGCGGGTCGCAGCCGCCACGAGCCATGATCGGTCGCGTGCGCCAAGGCGATCGCCGCCTGCTCCGGATAGGCATACGACGGGATCCGTACGCCGGGGCGAGACAGCTGCTCAGGGACGCCCCGGGCGGACATGAAACACGTCAGGACCGGGATCGGTCGCTCGAGGCTTCCGATCGCCTCCACGATCGCCTCGGCGACCGGCGGCGCGTCGTGCTCCAGCGGTGGGATGTAGATCACGATCACCGCGTCGATCGTGGGATCGGCGGCAACCGCGTGGATCGCACGTTCGTAGTGCTCCGGTGTCGCCGAGGCGATCATGTCGACGGGGTTGCCGGGCGAGGCCTCGGGTGGCAGCCACGATCGAAGCGCGGCGACCGTCTCACTCGAGAGCTCGGGGACTTGCAACCCACGCGCCTCGCAGGTGTCCGCGCATTGGATCGCCAGCCCGCCGGCGTTCGTGACGATCGCGACATTGCGGCCCGTCGGGACAGGCTGGTTCGCCAGCAGCGTCGCGACGTCGAACATCTCCTCCAGCGTGTCGGTGCGGATCACGCCGTGCTGGCGGAAGACCGCGTCAACCGTGCGATCGTTCGCGGCGAGCAGCGCGCCGGTGTGCGAGGACGTCGCCCGCGCGCCCGCGGCGCTCCGCCCGCTCTTGACCGCGACGATCGGCTTTCGCGGCCCGATGCGGCGCGCGAGCCGTCCGAAGCGCCGCGGGTTGCCGAAGGATTCGAGATAGAGCAGCACCACGTCCGTGCGAGGATCCTCGTCCCAATAGCACAAGAGGTCGTTGGCCGAGACGTCGGCCTTGTTCCCGACGCTCACGAACGTCGAGAGCCCCATGCCCAGCGCGCTCGCCTGGTTCATCACGGCAAGGCCGAGCGCACCGGATTGGGACATGAATCCGACGTTGCCCGCCGGCGGCCAGGCGGCGACGAACGTGCCGTTCAGGCGAACGTCCGGATCGGTGTTGGCGATCCCCATGCAGTTGGGACCGATCAGGCGCATGCCGAACGCCCGGCAGGTCTCGACGAGCGTCTGCTGACGCGCCGCGCCCGCGTCGTCCGTCTCGCCGAACCCGGAGGAGATCACGACCAGGGCGCGCACGCCCTTGCGCCCGCACGCCTCGGCCACCTCGTTGACGACGGCCGCCGGCACGGCGATGAAGGCGAGCCCGACGTCGCCCGGGACCTCCTCGACGCTCGCGTAGGCGCGCACCCCCTGCACGGCCGGCGCGGAGGGATGCACCGGATAGACGACGCCCGCGAAGGGCTGGGTCACCAGGTTGTGGAAGAGGCGCCCGCCGATCGTCTCCGGGTCGCGTGAGGCGCCGATCACTGCAACCGACGTCGGTTGCAGGAATGCGTGGACGGCTGCGGCTGCCGCGAGGCCCTCCCGGTCCTCGAACTGCTCCATCGTCTCGGCCGTGATCGCCGTCGGGAACGTCACCTCGACGACACCGGGCTTCGAGCGGATCGTCGGGCTGAACCCCGAGTCGCGGAACACACCGATCATCCGGTGGTTCTCGGGCAACACATCGGCGGCGAAGGTCGTGATCCCCCCCTCGCGTGCGGCCTGCGCGAGATGTCCGATCAGGATCGAACCGAGCCCGTGGCCCTGGAACGCGTCGCTGACCGACATCGCCACCTCGGCGCGGGCGCTGCCGGGGGTGCGGAAGCATTGGGCGCCGCCGACCATCTCATCACCGAGGAACGCGAGCAGCGTCAGATGGTCGACGTGATCGACGTCGACGGTTCGGCGCGCCTGCTCGGTGATATTGACCGACGGTGACCAGAAGCGTAGATGACGAGAATCGTCCGACAGCCCGATGAAGTAGTCCTCCACCTTTGCCGTGTCCTCGACGCGAGCCGGCCGGATGTGCACGGTGGACCCGTCGCGAAGCACGACATCGACCGCGAGGTGCGCCGGGTACGCGGGTGCGCTCACCGCGTCATCGTAGGCCCTCGGGAGGGCGGGCCGAGCCCGGAGGGCGGCTACCATGCTGGCCGTGTCCGACGCCGCGATCCCCACCGAGCGCCGATCGTTCGCGACGTGGGCCGCCGCGCTGCGCCCCGCCTGGAAGGGCTTCGTCGCATTCGCGCTGTATCTCTTGCTCACCGGTCTGATCTGGTTGCCACCGATCGGCGGTGCGATCACGACGAGGTACGTCGGCTACGGTTGGACCGACGCGCGTTTGTATCAATGGGGACTCGCGTGGACACCGTGGGCCCTGCTGCACGGTCACTCACCGTTGTTCGCCTACAACGTGTTCTCGCCCGCGGGGATCGACATCTCGTGGGTCACGTTCATGCCGAGCCTCGGGATCGTCGCCTACCCGCTGACGCGGGCGTTCGGCACGCTCGTGTCGCTCAACGTGTTGCTGCTGTTGGCCCCCGCGCTGGCGGCCTGGGCGACCTACCTCGTGTGCCTTCGATTGACGCAGCGGTTCTGGCCCTCGGTCCTGGGCGGGCTGTTCTTCGGGTTCTCGACCTTCATCGCCGGGCACATGGTCGATCACCTCAACCTCGTCATGATCTTCCCGGTGCCGCTGGCCGTGTACCTGTTGATCCGCCGGATCGAAGGCTCCCTCGGGGCCGTCGTGTGCACCGGGTTGCTCACGCTCGATCTGCTGTTCCTGTTCGGGGTCTCGACCGAGCTGTTCGCGACGGCGACGTTGTTCGGAGCGATCGCGTTCGTGCTCGCTTTGGTCGCGGCACGGCGCGATATCGGCACGGTGTTTCGCGCCGGGCTGCTCGTGGCGCTCGCCTACCTCATCACGGGGGTCCTGCTGATCCCGTTCCTGCACGCCGCGCTCAACAACGAGCCCACCGAGGTGTTGCGGCCGGTCGATCAGACGGTGGTCGACCTCGCGGGCTGGGTGGTCCCCCGCGAGCACACGTGGCTCGGCGGCGACCGGTTCGCCTCGATCAGCGACCGGTTCACCGCGGCGCCCCAGGAAGACGCGGGCTATGTCGGCATCGCGGCCGTGGTGATGCTCGTGGGGTTCGGCATCACCGAGCGGCGGCGGCGCGGCACCTGGCCGCTGCTGGGGTTCCTCGGGATCGTCGCGGTGTTGTCGTCGGGACCGGCGTTGCGTGTGCTCGGGGAGACGACCATCACCCTGCCGGGGAAGCTGCTGACCGAGGTGCCGCTGCTGCAACACGCGACCGCTCAGCGGCTCCCGGCCTACGGCGCGCTCGGGATCGGCGTGGTCGCCGCTTTGTGGGTGGCCCGGGGGACCGGCCGTGGCGCCTGGGTGCGGTGGGGGATCGCCGGGCTCGCTGCGCTGATGGTGCTGCCCGCCGCCGCGCCGTCGTCGTTTCACGCATATGGCGCGGCTCCCGGGTTCTTCACGAGCGGCGACGTCCATGAGCAGATCCAGCAAGGCGAGACGGTCTTCGCGATCACCGAGCGCACAGGCACCGAGCTGACCTGGCTCGCCGAGTCGGACTTCTGGTACCAGATCCCGCAGGGCTACGTTGGCCCGATCCCGGCGGCCTACGCCGGGGAGCCCTTATACCGCGGGCTCGCGGTGAATCAGCGGAATCCGTACATCCCGACGCCCGAGGACTTCGCCGCCTGGCTGCAGCAAACGGGCACGACCGCCGTACTGCTGGATGACGATGCGCGCTGGAAGTTCGGATTCCTTCTGGAGTCGGTCGGGCTCGAACAGGTGCACCAGGGGGACGGTGTCAGCGTGTGGCGGGCCGGTCCCAACGGACTCACGCCGGTGGACGAGGCCGCCGTCGAGATCAACGGCGATCCGGATCACGTCGACGGCGTGCTCCGCCGGTTCTCGTTCCCGTCGCTCGACGGAGGACCCCGGATCGAGGGTCCGGACGGCCGGCAGACCCTCTTCACGTTCGTCGGTCCGGACTGCGCCGACTGCGCCGCTCATCTCACCGCCCTGGACGAGTTCGCACGAGCCAACCCGGACGTGCGGGTGATCGCCGTGTCGTCCTGGGATCCCGACGGCGCCAACACCGATTCGATCGAGGCGCTCGATCTCAGCTACGAGGTCGCCGCCGACCCGCTAGGACGGATGGCGACGGCGAGCTTCGCGCAGCCCCTGCCGTTCATGGATCAGCCCACGCCGTTCTCGATCCTGGTGCAGGGCGACGGTCGCGTCACCGGCGCGGTCGACGGCGTGTGGAACGCCGACTCGCCTGCCGCGGTCGGTCTCTAGGGCGCGGTCGACACCGTCGGGGTCGCGCCGGCCGGCAGCAGGTTGTCCTGGTGCAGGAACGGCGGCGCCGTGCCGTAGGGGCAGTCCTGACGCAGCGGCAGGAGCAGCTTGTGCATGTCCGGCGGCGCCGAGAAGTCGAAGGCCCCCGTCAGCGGGTCGGCCTGCGCGTCGCGCGTGGTCATCGGGTCGATCCCGAAGAGCTGCTCGATGAAGGCCAGCACCGAGGAGAACTCGTAGGTGTGGTGGTCCACGGCGCCGCCCAGCCGGTTGCCGCCGTGGACCGTGTAGGGCGACATGATCAGTCCGGGGGTGCGAGCGCCGAGGCCCATGATGTCGTACTGCGGCGGCGGCACGTGGTCGTAATACCCGCCGAAGTCGTCCCAGACTTCGATCACGGCGGTGGACTTCCAATACGGGCTGTTCTGCAGCTCGTTCATCATCTGCACGGTCCAGTTCTCGCCGGCGCAGACGCTCTGGACCCGGTTGGGCAGGATCGGGTGCTCGTTGTACGGAGCCGGGGGATTCACCCACGACACCTGGGCCAGATTGCCCTTCGTGATGTCGTCCAGGAACGAGTCCGACGCGACCACATTGTTCCACAGGTCCGAATACCGCACCGGCTTGATCGCGCGCATGATGTCGCCGATCGGGAACACCGGGTCGGAGTAGAACTTCCACGACACGCCGGCATCCGACAGCTTCTGTGGCAACGTGGGGATGTCCAGACACGCGCGGATCGTGAACAGATGGCTGCGGATCTCGTTCATCGCATCGGGGTGATCGTCGACGATGCGGTTCTGCTCGCCCATGATCGTGTCGAGCTGGTCCTGCGGCATGTCCTGTGGGAACGCGGGCGAGTAGCCGTTCGCGTCGTCGCAGTAGCGGCCCGGGCTCTCGGTGATCTCGGACTTGTTGTCCATGATCCCGTCGGACTGCGCCGCCACGGTGTAGAGATGCTCGGGGAACGTCGGCCCGTACTCCGAGGTGAAGAACCGATCGGTCAACACGAACCGGTCCGCGTAGTCGAAGTAGTGGGGGAGCGTCTTGCGGTTGAACTGTGTGTAGCCGTCGAGGTTCTCGCCCCCGTTGATCGTGTCGAACCCGTCCATGCGTCCGCCGTCGATCGAGTACAGGCCCGACCAGAAGCCGTGCACGATCAAGGCGTCGGTCACGTCGGGCGCGGGCGCCAGCGGCACGACCGTCCCGTCCAGCGTCTGGCCCTCGGTGGCGCCGTCGCCGGCGGGGTACCTGCCGAAGTAGTGGTCGTAGGTCCGGTTCTCCTTGATCACGAAGATCACGTGCTTGATCGGCACGTCGGCCGGCAGATGCGCGCTGATCGGCGGCGCGGTCGGACGGCTCGCGTCCGTCCGATTCGGATCGAGCGTGAAGGTCTTGTCGATGTACCCCTCGGTGAACTTGCTCGGGTCCTCCTGCCAGGGCTGACGCGTCTCCGAGGGAGTCGTCGTCGAGTCGCGCGTGCACGCGATCGCGACGAGCGCGAGGATGGCTAGGGCGGCGATGGCGCGGAGCGCGTGCCTCGACGCACGCGGCGGCCGGCCTGAACATGGGGGATGCACGCGACGAGTATCGGGGCGTCGAAGGGTGGCGACAACGACCCCACCTCGCGGCTAGCCTCGTTGCCATGCGATCGACATCTCTGCGGGCTGTGGCCGGCCTGTGCGCCGTGGCCGCGCTCGGGGTGTCCGCATTCAGCGCGGGCGCGACGCCCGCGTGCGTCGCGTCCTTCGACAGCGGCGCCTCGACCCCGGGCGACATGCTGCTCGCCGTGGCCGGGCCCCCGGAGCACGCGGTCGCGGCGGGCATCCACTTCGATGGGGGCGACGGCCGCCCGCTGATCCTGCAGGCCGATGGTGACGTCTGGGCACCGGTTCCGATCCCGATCCATGCCGGAGCGGGCACGATCCAGTTCCAGGACGCCGCCGTGGCCGGCGAGCGGGTCTGGGCCGTTGGGGCTCTCCGGAACGACAAGCCGATCGCCGGTTGGCTCGAGGGCGTCCGTTGGCACTGGTCGACGCCGATCGATCCCGGGGGCGTCGAGGACGAATTCCTCGGGGTGGCGGCGCTGCCCGACGGCACGCTCTGGGCGGTGGGCAAGGACCGCGAGGGGGCCGACTATCAGCCGTTGATCGAGCGGTTCGACGGCTCGGTGTGGCACGTGGTCACATCGCCGACCGTCGCGGGCTCGGCGGTGCTCAAAGACGTCGTCGTCACACCAGACGGCGGCGCGTGGGCGGTTGGATCGTCCGTGCACGAGGGCGGGGACTCGGTGCCGCTGATCGAGCGTTGGGACGGCACACGGTGGTCGACGGTCTCGGCCCCGGGCCGAGGGTTGTTGAGCGGCGTGGCGCTGCTTCCCGGTGGCGACGCGATCGCGGTCGGCTGGCAGCAGACGCCCGACGGGGATCGGACGCTCACGCTGGCCTTCGACCGCGGAACGTGGAACACGGCGGCCGGCACAGACCCGGGCCGGCTCGCCTCGGTCGCGGCGGGGGAGGCGGTGGTCGCGGTCGGCTCGAGGTTCGACGACACGGGCGTGCCGCAGGCCATCGCGGCGCGATGGGACGAGGGCTGGACCCCGATCGCGCTGGGCGATCCGACGACCGAGCCCGGCGGGGATCAGTTGCTGGCGATCACCGGCGAGGCGGGCTCGTTCGTGGCCGTCGGCATCGGCGACACGCCCGACGCGTTCGGGTCGCTCGTCGTGACGGGCACCTGTACCGGCTAGCCGACCGGCGCCTCGGGCACGTTCTCGACCGGCGTCTTCGGGCAATCTCGCGGCTGCAGCACCAAGGGATCGAGCGGTTGCTGAGAGAAGTCGAAGGCGTCGAGCATGTCGCTCGCGTTCGCATCGCGACTCGTCAGCGGCTTGAGGTCGAAGATCGTCTCGATGAATCGCAGCACCGACGCGAACTCATACGTCGTGTGATCGACGTAGCCGGGTCGCGCGTAGGGCGAGATCACGATCGTCGGCACGCGTGGGCCGAGCCCATACATGTCGACGTGCGGCGGCGGCACGTGGTCGTAGAAGCCGCCGAAGTCGTCCCACGTCAGCACCACCGCCGTCGAGCTCCACTCCGGGCTTTGCATCAGCTGGTTGAGCAGTTCGACGGTCCAGTTCTCGCCCAAGCAGACGCTCTGCGGCGGGTGATCCGATAGTGGGAAGGGGGGCGTGACCCACGACACCGACGGCAGGTTCCCGGCAGCGAGGTCGGTCGTGAACTCCTTCGCGTTCACGACGTTCTTCCACATATCGCTGAACCGGACGTGCCGGATCATCCGCAGCGGCTGCACCCACTCGTTCTCGCCGCGGTACTCCTTCCACGAGATGCCGGCGGCCTGGAGGCGATCGGGCAGCACCGCTACGTCGGTGCACGGCCACCGTTGCTCCCAGTACTGCGGCAGCTGAGCGGCGCCCGCGGCGCCTTGGTTCTCGAGGTCGTAGACGTGCTGTTGCTCCTCGCGGCTCAGGATCCGGAACGAGAAGTCCTGCTCGAGCGGGTCATCGCACATCTGGCGCCGCCCGATCCCCAGCTGGCCGGGGCGTCCGTGATCGACGAACCGATCGGACTGCGAGGCGAAGGTCCACAGATGCTCCATCCCGGTCGGGCCGTAGATCGAACTGAAGAAGCGATCCGACAGCGTGTAGCGGCGGGCATAGGCCCAGTAGTTCGGGATCTGGTTCTCGCCGTATTGGAAGTAGCCGACGTCGGCGAAGCAATCCATCTTGCCGCCGTCGATGGCGGTGATGCCGTCGGTGAAGCTGTGCCCCGCAGCGAACCCGCGGTCGGGCGCACGCTCGAGCGGCCGCGTGCCACCGTCGCACGTCTTGCCGGTCGTCGCGCCGTCGGCGCCGGGGAACTGTCCGAAGTAGTTGTCGAAGGTGCGGTTCTCTTTGATCACGAACACGATGTGCTTGATCTTGTCCTGCGCGGCCGCGACGAGCGCGGGGTCGCTGGGGCTCGCCGGCGCCAGCGACGTCGCCTCGCCGGGATCGAGTACGGCGGGGAACGAAGAACTCGCCGAGCCGTCTCCCGTGCAGGCGGCTAGGACCGCGCCGACGGCGAGCACGGCAAGCAGGGATCGGATGGGGAGACGCGGACGCATCGGCGTGGAGGGTATCGGACGTGCAAGCGCGAGGGCCGGTTGACGCTCTCGGGTGGCGGTTCCTAGCCTGTGCCGTCCTCATGCGCCCCCCTTCGGTTCGCCTGCTCGTCGCCGCCGCGCTCGCCGTGGCTTCGATCGGGGTCGCCGCCTCGGGCGTGCTCGCGTCCACCGACCTCGCCGCCTGCACGCTGCACCCCGCCGAGGGCGATGCACCGGAACAGCTCGGCACGATCCTCGAGTCGGTCGCGACGACCGGTCCCCAGGATGTGTGGGTCGTCGGTTCCCACGTGGTCGGCGGTGTGAGTACGGCTTATGCGGAACGTTGGGATGGCGCCGGCTGGACCGTGCAGGACCTCCACCTGCCGCCCGGCCCGACCTCGATCTCCTCGCTCTACGACGTCACCGCGTTCGGCCGCGACGACGTCTGGGCTGTCGGTACGTGGATGGGGGACGACCCTTTGATCCGTCACTGGGACGGGGAGTCGTGGTCGGCGGAGCCGGCCCCGACGCTTTCCGGCACCGAGCGGATCCTGACCGCGATCGACGGCACTGGTCCGAACGATCTCTGGGCCGTCGGGCAGCAACGGATCGACAACCAGATGCAGGCGATCGTCCTGCATCGGAGCGCCGACGGTTGGAGCGCTGTGCCGCCTCCCCCGGGTGTTGCCGTGCTGCACGATGTCGCGATGCTCCAGCCAGGCGTGCCGACGGTGGCCGGGTGGTCGACCGGTTCGCAGGGTTGGGCAGAGGCGTCGATCATGACGCGGGAGGCCGGCGCATGGACGTCCGAGCAGGCTCCCGCCGCGCCCGGACGCAACGTGTTCCTCACCGGCCTGGCCATCGGGCATCCCGGGTCGGCTTGGGCCGTCGGCTTCTCCAACGAGGGACCCAACGGCGACGCGCCGGTCGTCCTGCGTCGCAGCGGCGGGGGCTGGCGGACGGTCGCGCTGCCCGACCAGGGGGGCTCGGTCCGGCTCGCGTCCGTGGCGACGGGGGATGCCGGGACGGTCGTGGTCGGTCAGGTGTCGACGGGCGGGCTCGTACACGCGCTCGCGCTTCGCGCCGACGGCGACGGCTGGTCGTCGATCCCGGGAGCCGGCGACCAGCCCCCGGACGCGCTGGCGGGGGTGACGCTCGACGGCGCCGCGGTCTGGGCGGCCGGTCGACACGTCGTGGTCGGGGGCACCTACGGCATCCCGTCGGCCCGCGTCTACTCCTGCGGCTGACCCGGAGGGGCCGCGGGGCAGGACCGCGGCTTCAGCACCAACGGGTCAAGCGGCTGCTGAGAGAAGTCGAACGCGTCAAGCATGTCGCCGGCATTCGCGTCGCGACTCGTCAGCGGCGGCAGATCGAAGATCGTCTCGATGAACCGCAGCACCGACGCGAACTCATATGTCGTGTGATCGATCGAACCCGCGCGCGCGTACGGTGAGATGACGATCGCCGGCACGCGAGGACCGAGCCCATAGAGATCCACGTGCGGCGGCGGCACGTGGTCATAGAACCCGCCGAAGTCGTCCCACGTCAGGATCACCGCCGTGGAGGACCACGCAGGGCTCTGCATCAAGGCGTTCAGGTACTGCACCGTCCAGTTCTCCCCGGCACAGATGCTCGTCGGCGGATGGTCGGACTGGCCGAACGGTGGCGTCAGCCAGGAGACCGCCGGCAGCGTGTCGTCGCGAACGTCCTGCAGGAACTGCCCGGGTGTCACCACGTTGTCGTACATCGAGCTGAAGCGCACGTGGCGCACCATCCGAAGCGGCTGCACCCACTCGTTCTCGCCGAGGTACTCCTTCCAGGACAGACCCGCGGCCTCCAGACGGTCGGGGAGCACCGCGACGTCTGTGCACGGCCAGCGCGGGCGGTAGAGGGATTGGATCTCGGCGGCGCCCGCGGCCCCTTGTTCCTCCAAGCGGTAGATGCGCTCCTGTCCCGTCCGATCGACCTTCGGCAGGGAGAACGCGAGCTCGCTCGGGTCGTCGCAGAACTCCCGCCGACCGGTGCCGAACTGTCCGGGTCGCTCGTGATCGACGAAGCGGTCGGACTGGGATGCGAACGTCCAGAGGTGCTCGACGCCGGTCGGCCCATAGATCGAGGAGAAGAACTCGTCCGCCAGCGTGAAGTGCTGCGCGTAACTCCAGTAGTTCGGGATGTCGGCCTGTTGGTACTGCACGAAGCCGATCGGGTTGAAGCAGTTCATCTGACCGCCGTTGATCGCGGTGATCCCGTCGGCGAAGCTGTGTCCAGCGTCGTCGACCCGGTCGGCCGCGCGCCCGAGCGGGAGCGTCTGTCCGTCGCACGTCTGACCTTCCGTCGCGCCGTCCGCGCCCGGGTAGGTCCCGAACATCGTGTCGAACGTGCGGTTCTCCTTGATCAGGAACACCACATGCTTGATCGCGTCGCGCGCGGCCGTGACGGTCGCCTCGTCGCTCGCCGAGGCGAACGCGGTTGGCGAGACGGCGCCGGGGTCGAGATCGCTCGGGATCGGTGTTGCCGTCTGTTGGTCCCCGAAGATGCAGGCGGTTGCGACCGCGGTGAGGACGGCGACGCCGATCAGCAGCGAGCGGCGACGCCGGAGGCTCCCAGGCCATGGCATGCGGGGGAGGGTAGCCGACGCGCCCACGCGTCGGGCAGGATGGGGACATGCGTCGTTGGATCGCCATCGGTGTGGCCGGGTTCGCCCTCGTCGGATGCGTGCATGCAGGATCGTCCTCGTCGTCGAGCGGCACCGTCGCACCGTCGATCGCCCCGGCGCCGGCGGTGGCGGCCGCCGTGCTTCCGGCCGACGGGACGCTCGTCGTGCGGGCGCGCGGCCCGCGATTCCGGATCTACGAGGAGCCGGGAGCGGGGGCGGTCCTCACCCGAAAACTTGCGGCCGCCAACGATTGGGCACAGCCGCTGTGGCTCCCCGCGATCGATGGCTTCGACGATGCAGCGGGCGAGACCTGGTACGAGGTCCGGCTGCCGATCCGTCCGAACGGGAGCACAGGCTGGGTGCGTGCATCCGGCGTGAGCGGCCGCGACGTAGGCGAGCGCATCGAGGTCGATCTGTCCGAACATCGCCTGTGGCGATTCGCGAACGGACGCACGGTGGCTTCGTTCGAGGTCGGGATCGGCACACCCGCGTCCCCGACGGCGCCGGGGCATTTCTTCGTGTGGGCGCGCGTGCCGTCGGACCCGTCGGGTGCCTACGGGGTGCTTGCGCTGGGGCTGTCGGGGTTCTCCGACGTCATCACCGACTGGGTCGGCGGGGGTCGCCTTGCGATCCACGGCACGGAAGCCTCCTCCGACCGCGGCGCCGACGTCTCGCACGGCTGCGTCCGCGTGTTCAACGCACAGATGATCACGCTCGGCGACGTCTCGCTCGGCACGCCCGTTTGGATCCACCGCTGAGGTCTCGGCCTGAGATGATGGCGCCGACAGGCGACCGGGAGGACGCGGATGAGCACGGAGCAGGCGGCCGGGACACGCACTGAGGCGCTCTTGGCGCTGGCCGAACAGCACGCGGCCCACAACTACCATCCGCTGTCGGTCGTCATCGCCGAGGCCGAGGGCGCGTGGGTGACCGACGTCGAAGGTGATCGGTATCTGGACATGCTCGCCGCCTACAGCGCGCTCAACTTCGGTCATCGGCATCCTCGTCTGGTCGAGGCCGCGCACCGACAGCTGGACCGACTGACGCTGACCTCGCGCGCGTTCCACAACGACACGTTCCCGATCTTCTGCCGCGACCTCGCCCAGCTCGCGGGTAAGGACATGGTCCTCACGATGAACACGGGGGCCGAGGCGGTCGAGACAGCGCTCAAGACGGCCCGACGCTGGGGATACGACGTCAAGGGCGTGGCGCCGGACCGCGCGAAGATCCTGGTGGCGGACGGCAACTTCCACGGCCGCACGGTGACGATCGTGAGCTTCTCGACCGACCCGTCCGCGAAGGCCGGGTTCGGACCGTTCACCCCGGGATTCGAGTCGGTTCCCTACGGAGACATCGACGCGCTCCGCGAGGCGATCGACGAGGACACCGTCGCGTTCCTCGTCGAGCCGATCCAGGGTGAGGCGGGCGTGATCGTGCCGCCCGAGGGCTACTTGCGCGCCGCCCGCGAGGTCTGCAACGAGCGCTCGATCCTGCTGATGGCAGACGAGATCCAGTCGGGTCTGGGCCGCACGGGCACGACGTTCGCCTGCGACCACGAGGACGTGGTCCCCGACGTGTACGTGCTGGGCAAGGCACTCGGCGGCGGCATCATGCCGTTGTCGGCCGTCGTGGCCAACCGCGATGTGCTCGGCGTGTTCCGACCCGGCGAGCACGGCTCGACGTTCGGCGGCAACCCGCTCGCCTGCGCGATCGGCATCGAGGTCGTCGATATGCTGCGCGAGGGCACGTACCAACGCGCATCGGCCGAGCTCGGGACGTGGCTGGCGGAGTCGTTGCGCGACGCCGCCGTGCCGCAGATCGCTGAGGTCCGCGGTCGCGGACTTTGGATCGGGATCGATCTCGTGCCGGAGGCGGGCGAGGCACGCGCGGCGTGCGAGCGCCTGATGGAGCGCGGCATCCTCGCGAAGGACACCCACGAGCGCACGATCCGCTTGGCGCCGCCGTTGTGCGTAACCCGCGAGGACCTGGCGTGGGCCCTCGAGCGGATCCTCGACGTGCTCGCCACCGCCGGCAGTTAGCCCTTCACCGATGCCCTAGGCTCTCGTCCCATGGTCGAGCGAGAGGGCGTGCGCGGGCTGCGCCTCGCGTTAACCGGCGACGTGATCCACACGCGGCGCCTCGCCCCGCTAGCCGAAACCGACGAGGGCTTCGCATCGATCGCGACGCTTCTTCGCGGCGCCGACGCGACCTTCGGAAACCTCGAGATCGCGATCGCCGATCGCGACGATCCCGACGCCTGGGTCTGGAGCACCCCGGAGGACTGGGCCATCGCCGGCGAGCCACACGCGATCGAGGATCTCCGTGCGCTGGGATTCAACGTGGTCGGACGCGCGAACAATCACGCGATGGATCGCGGGCCCGCCGGCTTGCGCACCACCGGGCGTCTGCTGGATCGGGCCGGCATCGTGCACGCCGGCGCAGGCGAGGACCTCGCGCGCGCCCGCGCCCCTCGATTCGTCGAAACGTCGCGCGGCCGCGTCGCCCTCGTGAGCGCGACGACCAGTCCGACGCCGGCCGATGTCGCGCCGGCGCTCGATGCCTTCGCCGGGCTCCCCGCACGGCCCGGCGTGCACACGATCCGGCTCAACGCGACCGTCACGGTGCCGACGGAGGCGCACACCGCGCTCCGCGTCGTCCATGAGCGGATGAGCGATGCCGCGGGAGAATGGATGTTGGGCGAAACCGATCTCCGGTTGTTCCGAACGCGTTTCCTCGCGGGCGAGGACGTGGGTATCTCGTACGAAGCGGTCGACGCAGATGTCGCCGCGGCGCTCCGAGCCGTGCGCCAGGGACGCCAACAGGCGGACGCGGCGCTGTTCTCGATCCACGCGCACGAGGGCGATCGCGACCCGGCGCACCCGATGCCGCACCTCCGCGCGTTGGCGCACGCCGCCATCGAGGCGGGGGCCGACGTCGTCGCGATCAGCGGGCCCCACGTGTTGGCCCCGGTCGACGTCTACGCCGGCCGACCGATCTTCTATGGGCTCGGCAACTTCCTCTGGAGCGATGTCGGTGGGCCGCTCTCGTTCGACTTCTGGGAACGCACCCGTGGTGCGATGGGCGAGGGTGCGCCCGATCCTGCCGACGCGACCGAGGCCGACCTGCTGGCGCTGTTGAACGCCGACGGGTTCGCGGACCCATGGGTCTTCCGAGCGGTGCTTGCTGAGGTCGTGTTCGGTGACGGCCTCGAGGTGCGGATGCACCCGATCGATCTGCGCTTCGGCGAACCGGTCACGGCGAGCGGCATACCCCGTGCAGCCGGCGCGGGTCTCGCCTCGGAGATCCTCGAGCGGGTCGCCGAACTGTCCGCCCCCTTCGGCGCCCGCATCGAGTCCGTCGACGGCGTTGGGAGCCTGCGCCTCTAGCGGGCCCCCGCTCGCCCTATCTCGCCGCCGGGTTGAAGATGGCTCCGTGCGTGCGTTTCGGATGTGGCGCGATGTCCCGCTCTCGCCGGAGGCGGTCGACGGGTGGCGGGCATGGAGCGTGGTGGAGGTCGAGGGCCAGCTGCGCCTGTCCTCCCTGACGCGGGCCGAGCCGTGGGAACCGGCGACCCCGTTCGTCGCGACGTGCCCCCGTCGAGGTCACGAGGCGCCGGGCCGCTCGTGTTCGTGCGGCGTCTATGCGGCCACCGAGCCGGAAGAGCTCGCGCGTCTCGGCAGGATCGCCGGCGCCGCGATCGGTCAGGTGTCGATGTGGGGACGGATCGCCGAGCATCGGCGAGGATATCGGGCGGGGATGGCGTACCCGTCACGCCTCCGTCTGGTCTGCGTCCGGTGTCTCGGCGAGGGCCGGGGCGTGCCGGCCGCGGCGATCGACCACGACCCGGACGCCCCGAACAGGCTGGTTCCGGTCTGTGCCGAACACGCCGAGGCTCAGGTGCTCCCATCCGCTGGTCCGGTCGAGCATCGGCTCCTCGCCACGTATCTCGTCGAGATGGTGCCCGATGCGTCCGTCGCTCGGATCTACGCCGACCGCGACGTTGAACGGCAACGTGTCCGTATGCGCCATCGCCGAACGGTGATCGCCCTGGCGGGGCTGATGATCGCCCTCGTGGGCACGCTCACCTGGGGTCAGCGTCCCGTCGAGCCGGGGCCAACCGCCGCTGTCGAGGCCACGGTCGATACAGGTCCCCAGGTGCAGAACGGTGTGCAGCTTCCGCTCGAACGCAGCGGGAACGGACTGATCTCCTCGCCGCGGCTGCGGGTCCTCTTGCTCACGCCCGATCAGTTCGGCGCGCCGCGATGCGGTCGGGTCACGGCCACCGACGTCGTGCCCGCCGAATGCGCCGACCCGGTTGCCGACGTCTTCGTCGAAGATGTGGGTCCGGCCGGTGCGCGTCGAGAGGGCACGTGCAGCGACTCCACGGTCGTGATCACCAGGCGAGGCGATCGCGTTCTGTGCTGGAGGTTCCTGCCTCGCGCCTAGGCGCAGCCGAGGTCACGAAGCGCACGCAGCAGACGCAGCTTCGCCACCTCATCGGTATCCGTGATCGTCAAGAGACGCTCGAGGCTCGCGAGGTCCGGCCGCGCCTCGGCCTCCTGTTGGAGGGTGACGCGGTAGGTCTTGGGGCCGACGAGCACCATGTACAGCTCACGCAGGGCCTCGGGACCGAGTTCGGTCAGGTACGCGCGAAGGTGGCGATCCTCGTCCAGAACCCCGGCGTCATCCATATGGGGAACCCTAGCGACCCATCCCCACAACTTGAAGACCGGTTCAGCAATTTGTCGCGGCGTCGACCGGGGGGCCCAGCTGGCTCCTTCGGGACGGCCTCAGCCGCCGAGCGTGTTCATCTCGTTGAGCCCTGCCGCATCTGACGACATCTCCCGGCGCTCGATCAGCAGCCCTTCGAGGTCGACTTCCGGGAGCGGCTTGGCGAAGTAGAACCCTTGCCCCAGATCGCATTGCATGTCGAGCAGTCGCTCCAACTGGTCGGCGCGCTCGATGCCCTCGGCGACCGGCTTCAGGTTCAAGATCCCCGCGAGTTCGATCACGGCGGCGGTCAACGCCGAGGACTCCCCACCGTCGGTCACGCCGTCGATGAAGGACTTGTCGACCTTCAGGATGTCCACCGGGAACCGGCGCACGTAGTTGAGCGACGAATACCCGGTGCCGAAGTCATCGATCGCGAGTTGCACGCCGAGGCTCTTGAGGTCCGTGAGCCGCGCGATGGCCATGTCCATGTCCTGCATCATCACGGATTCGGTGATCTCCAGGATCAACGTGGAGGGTTCCAAGCTCGTCTCGGCAAGGATCTGCCGGACGTCGTCCACGATCTCCGGGCGCGCGACCTGACGGGCAGAGAGGTTCACGGCCATATGGAGCGGCGGATCGGTCGGGTAGCGAGCCTGCAGCTGGGTCGCGTAGGCGCACGCCTCCAGCAGCACCCACCGACCGATCGGCACGATCAGCCCCGTCTCTTCGGCGAGCGGGATGAACTCCAGGGGTGGCACGATGCCGCGTTCGGGGTGGAACCAACGGATCAGGGCCTCGACCCCGGAGATCCGCCCGACCCCAGCTCGATCACCGGCTGGTAGAAGAGTCGGAACTCCCCGTGCTCGAGCGCTCGTTGCAGCGATGCCTTCAACTCGAGGCGCTTCAGCGCGGTGTCATGCATCGCCGGCTCGAACAGTTGATAGCGAGACTTGCCGTTCTCCTTAGCCATGTACATGGCGACGTCGGCGTTGCGGAGCAGCTCCTCGGCT
Organism: uncultured Actinomycetes bacterium; assembly: GCA_963794065.1. Lineage (GTDB taxonomy): Bacteria > Actinomycetota > UBA4738 > UBA4738 > HRBIN12 > AC-51. The sequence goes on from CAWCDA010000017.1 coordinate 75,341, forward strand.
CCGTCGCCGATCGTCTCGCCGGGCTCGGCGACCGAGATCCCGATCGAGGCGCGCGCATAGACCTCGGTGCCATCCAGCATGAACGGCTCTTCGAGCATCTCCAGCAGACGCTGCGCCACATCAGCGGCGGTCATCCCATCGTCGTAGCCGTCTTCGAGCAACACGGCGAACTCGTCGCCACCCAGCCGCGCGCCGGTGTCGGCCGTCCGGAGGTTGGCGAGCAGACGCACGCCGAGGTCGCGCAGGAGTTGGTCCCCCGCCGCGTGACCCAGCGAGTCGTTGATCGTCTTGAAGTCGTCGAGGTCCATGAACAGGACGGACACGGGCTTGTCGTCGCGCGCTTGGCGCTCCAGGGCATGGGTGACACGGTCGCGGAACAGCGCGCGGTTGGCCAGGCCGGTGACCTGGTCGTGGAACGCCTGGTGCGACAGCTGTTCCTCGAACTCTTTGCGCTCGGAGATGTCGCGGGTGTTGAGCACGATCCCCTTCACGTTCGGGTCGTGCAGCAGGTTGGTGCGCAGTGTCTCGACCGTTCGCAAGGCGCCGTCGCGGTGCTCGACACGGAACTCCGTGAGGCCGGTGTGCCCCTCGCCCTCCGCCATCGTCGTGAGGAAGGTCAGCACGCGACCCCGATCCTCGGGCGGGATGAGCTCGGCGAACCGCATCCCCTCGAGAGATGCTGCGGGGATGCCGAGCACCCGCTCCGCCGACGGACTCGCGTACGTGATCGTGGTGTCGGGATCGATCAGCATCACCAAGTCGGAGGAGTTGCGCACGAGCGAAGCGAACCGCGCCTGGCTCTGCTGGATCAGCAGATCCTCGGTGAGCGCCGCACTCTCGAGCGCGAGCGCCACCTGCGACGTCAACGACTCCAGGGCGTCTTCGACCGTGCGCGGAAGCGAACCGGGTGCGCTCACGACCATGATGCCGGCGAGCTCGTCGCGGAGCGACAGCGGCGCCACGAAGGCGTTGCCGTGTTCCTCGGGCAGCGACAGGGGGACGCGAAGCACGCTGTCGCTGATGTCGACGCGATAGCCCTGGCCGCCGGCGAGTCGATCCAGCTTCCAACTCTCGAGTTCGTCGAGCCCGACGCCCGTCGGCCCCGTCGTGGCGTCACCGCCGAGCGCCGTGACGATGGTCAGCTGGCCGGTCTCGTGGTCGGTCTCACAGATCCGAACGCTCGCGTCCTCGCCAACGATCCCGAGGACCGCCCGCGCGGCCGCCTCATGGATCGACGCGGGGCTGGTGGCGGTCACCAGGGCCGCCCCCGCCTCGCGCAACGTCCGCTCGCGACCGAGGTACTCCTGTTGGCGTTCCATCAGGCCCCACATGCGGATCACCGAGAGGATGAACAGCAGCGCGGTCGCCCCGATCAACACCGGGAAGTTCTGTGTGATGCCCTTGCTGGCCTCGTAGGCCAGGAGTGACAGCGCGACCAGCGAGGTCGCGGCGAGCACGATGAGACGACGTCGCTTGAGCACCTGGTCGGCCTCGTGCGCGCGCTCGGAGAGGTCGCGCATCGACATGTGCAGAGCCGCGGCGCCGAAGAGGATGTAGAAGGCCATCCACCCGGCCTCGAGCGGTCCCGACCCCGGCTGATAGCCGTCTGCCGTGTACAGATTGATCCAGCCGTAGACCGCGTCGGTGGCGAACAACGTGACGAAGGCGCCCGTCATCAGCCAGAACGACATCGACTTGCGCCCCACGCCGACGGCGAGCCTGATCACGGCGGCCAACAACAAGACATCTGCCATCGGATAGGCCATCGACGTGAGCTTCACGGACAGTGGCACATCCTCGGCGAAGATCTGCGGGGAGATCAGGAGGACCCACGACACCGTGCCCAGGGCGACGGACAGCATCATCGCGTCGACGAGGCTGGCCCGGTCGCGCCCGGGGGTGCGGGCGCGGATCAGCAGGACCACGCCGGCGATGAGGAACGCGTACACCGCGAGATAGAACGCATCCGCCCACCCCGGGAAGGGGACGAACCCGTCGGCGTCCAGCGGGAATAGCCCCGGCATCCTGGGATGGAACAGCGTCTCGTAGTTGTAGGAGACGACGTCACCCGCGATGAACACGAACTGACCGATCGCGAACAGGATCCACGGCAGGCGGTGCCGCGGCTTCCACATCCAGAGAGCGACCAGGATCAGGATGGGTGACAGGAGACCGATCACGTTGAAGACCCACGGGATCCGCCCCGTGGCGAACCACGCCGCGGTCAACCCTGCGGCAACGATGGGATAGATGATCCAGGCATATCTCCGCATGACCTTGGTCGTATCGGACGCCCGGCGGTCCGGCTGAAGAACAACTGACACAAGTCGGATATGGGTTGCTCAGGAGGGGGCCTGGTGCGGTCGGCTGGCTAGTGGGCGCTGCCGATCACTTGATGAAGCTGGAAGCGCTCCTTGAGCGACGTCAGCACCGAGATCAGCTCCTCGATCTCGTCGTCCCCGTTCGCAGCCGTGATCTGGATCCGGAAGCCCACCTCACGCTTGGGGACGAGCGGGAAGGCCGCCATCGTGGCGTAGATCCCGTGGTCGAAGAGGTACCTGCCGACTTCGTCGATCGTTTCATGATCGGCAAGGGGAATCTCGATGATCGGCAGCCCGGAGGTGTTCGGCGTTTCGATGCCGAGGGCGTCCAGCGCCTCGAGGACGCGGTGGGTCTTTCGCCACACGGCGCCGCGGATCTCATCACCCCGTCGTCGATTGACCTCGAGGCCTGCGATCACCGTCGCCAGGGACGCCACCGGCGAGGGACCCGAGTACAGGTACGGCGGTGCGAGAACCTTGAGCGCTTCCTTGAGTGACGTCGGAAGCGCCAGGAACGCCAGGAGCGACGAGTAGGACTTCGAGAATCCGGCGACGAGCACCGCGTTGTCGTAGGGCACGTCGAGGTGCCGGAAGATGCTGTTCCCCTTGGAACCGTAGTCACACACCTCGTCGTCGGTGCGCTCGCCGATCACGCCGAAGCCGTGGGCGTCGTCCACGTAGAGCAGCGCCTGATGCTCCTCGGCAAGTTCCGAGAATCGATGAAGGTCAGGCGCGTTCCCCGTCATGGAGTTGACGCCGTCGAGCGCGATGACCCGGGGGTAGGGGAACATCGTGTCCCCGAGCAGCTCGGCGAGGTGATCGGGGTCGTCGTGGCGGAAACGCACGATCGTCGCGCCGTGCCCAGCCGCATACATCGCGCCGTCGTAGATCGTCTTGTGCGCGCGGCCATCGAGGAAGATCGTGCCGTCGCCGACCAGTACCGGGATCACCGAAGTGTGGATGTGGGTGATCGTGGGCAGCACGAGCACGTCCTCGCTGCCGAGGAGCTCGGTCATCTCTTCCTCGATCTGGGGATACATCCGGGGATTCCCGAGGAGCCGGGACCAAGACGGATGTGTCCCCCATCTGTCGAGATATTCGGGGACCGCGGCGATGATCTCGGGCTCGAGGTCGAAGCCGAGGTAGTTGCACGAGGCGAAGTCGGCCAACCAATGGTCGCCGATGCGGATCCGACGGCCTCGCTGCTCTTCGATGACGGCATCCATCATCGGGTGTGTGGTCGTGAGGCGAGTGAGATCCGAGACGGTCGCGACCCAGCGATCGAGCCAGCCGTCTTCGGAGCGCCTGCGGGGCTTGCCGTTTGGCGATGGCTCGATAGGAAGGTCGGAGGCGCGCCGAACCGGCTTCGCAGAACCGTTGTTGCCCATGGTCCTAGACCATCGGGCGGACCCGACCCGGTCTTGAGTCACGAAGCCCGGTTCTGGTCCCGGGGTGACCGAGCCCATATGCTCGCTCGATGGTGCGTCCCCTGCAGGTCGGCGTGCAGCTCCCGGAGGCCGAGCGAGAGGCGCCGTGGCCCGAGTACGCCCGGATGGCGCGTGCGGCAGAGGCGGCCGGTTTCGATTCGGTATGGATGGGCGACCATCTCCTCTACCGCGATCCGGGCGACCCTGAACGTGGGCCGTGGGATGCCTGGACGATCCTGGCAGCGATCGCCGCGGTCACCGAGCGGGTGCGGATCGGCCCGTTGGTCGCCTGCCTGGCGTTCCATCGGCCCGGCATGCTCGCGCGGATGGCGGCCACCGTGAACGAGATCGCTGAGGATCGGCTCATGCTCGGCGTCGGGGCCGGCTGGAACGAACCGGAGTTCCGCGCCTTCGGAGTGCCCTTCGAGCATCGGGCGGCTCGGTTCGAAGAGTCGTTCGATGCGGTCCGGCGCCTGCTGGCCGGCGATCGCGTGACGACGCACGGGCGGTTCGTCGATCTCGAGGACGCGGTCATCTACCCCTCGATCGCGCGGCCGCCTCGGCTGATGATCGGTTCCACCGGTGAGCGTGTGCTCCGCGCGAGCCTGCCGTGGGTGGACGCTTGGAACGCCTGGGGGCCGTGGTGCGGGAACGATCCGGAGGGGTTCGCGCGGGAGAGCGACCGCGTATCGGCGCTCGCGCTCGCGGTCGGTCGCGACCCGGCCGACGTCCAGCGGTCGATCTGCGTCTACGCCGAGGTCGATGTCGCGCCGGGGGAGCGGGCCTTCGAAGAGGACGCCCCCCCGCTCACCGGCGGTGCGTCCGGGATCGCGGCCGGGCTTCGCGCGTTCGCCGCCGCAGGCGCCGACGAGGCGATCCTCGTCCTGAACGTGGTGACCGAACGCTCGATCCAGGCCCTGGGCGCGTCACTCGCGCTACTCGACGCGTGAGTGACGAGCGTGGCGTCGACGCTGGGGGGAACTCCTAGCCTTCGGCGAGAGGCGTGGCCTCGAAGGTCCAGATGGCGAAGTGCGCTCGTAGGTCGGTCAGGATCCCGCTCCAGTCGCCGGCATCCGCGACGGTAAGCACCTCCAGGTGAACAGAGCCATCCTCGACTCGGTATCCCCAAGAGAATCCGCAGATCGGTCGAATGACCTTGCTCAAGACGGCGTCGGGGGTGTGCACGAGAAAGGTGGTGGCGCGCCAGGTTGCGTTCGTGGCGCTCATCGCCGGAGCGTCGAAGAACGTCGGACGCACGCCGAATGCCGCGTACGGTACGTCGGTGTCGGCGAGCTGCGGGGGCACGTCGAACACCGTGGCCTGCTCTTCCTCGCCCGGGTCACGGATGTCGTAGCGAACGACCTGCAGCCAGCCCATATCCGCCGCGTAGCCTTCAGCCGGGTGGTCGACAGAGGCTTCCATGATCGGGAACCCTCGCACCAGTTCCGGACTGAACCACTCCAACTCCAAGACGCCGTAGCCCCAACGGATGGGATCCTCGTTGACGCCGTATCGGACTGAAACCGTGCCGTCGACGTCACGGAGCCGGAAGGGAATCGTCGTGACCTCTAGCCCCGTCGCCATGACGTCGGATACTAGGTGGTCGAGTGATGGGTCGGTTTCTTGGCACACATCCGACGGTGCCAAGGACGGCGGTGATGTCTTCTCCGTCGCTGAGGTCAGGCTATGCGGAGAGCGGGCCCCCGGATCTCACGTTGCCGTGGCGCTTACTCGCCGGGGTCGTTCGTCAGGTCTCGATCCTGCATCTCCCACGTATGGTCGAGCACGTGGTACGCGGTGTGGCGGAGGAGGTACGGGATCGTCCACTTTCCGAGCGGCTTGCCCTCCCGGTACCACGCGCGCATCGCCTTGACGAAGCGGTCGCGGTGCTCGGCGAGCCCGTCCGGCGTCAGCAGGTCCTCCAGGTCGGATTTCACCTTCACGCGTTTCGAGAAGTCGCCACCCTCCACCGCCAAGACGTGGCGAACGATCTGTTCACGGGAGCGGCCACCACCGCGCACGCCCGGCCGGAGCTCCGCCGATACTCGGGCGGCCGTCTCGTCGAACTCCGCCCACGCCGCGAGGAGCAAACGAACCTGACGGTGAAACGTCGGCGCGTCGAACGGCTCGCGGTCGAGCGGTGAAGGGGCGAAGGAGATGCCCCAGAAGTCGGTCGAGCCGGTCCCCGGGTACCGCCCGATGATGTGAGGCCGCGTTTGGCTTCCGAACTCCGAGCCCAGCCGGACGCGCTTCGAGACCGGCAGGTACCGCGGGATGTAGCCGATGAGTCTCCCGACCGCCTCGTCCTCTGTCTTGCCGCCCCGTTCGAGACCCGGCCAGTCCGCGGCGACCGCAACCCACCGCTTGCCCCTCGTTGGTTGTTCGACGAGCACGCGAAGCTTCGACGTCACGGTTCACCCTAACAACGCCTCGATGACGCCGCGTCTTCATCGATGCGGGGCTCGCATCGGAGGACTTCAAGACAACTGCCGGCGTTGCTGAGGAACGACGTTGTCCAAGAGTTGGCAGGTTTCTAGATCGGTTTGCAGCGGGAGAAGGCTCCTGCAACCAGATCGTGGTGGGCCCCCGGGGACTCGAACCCCGAACCTGCGGATTAAGAGTCCGTTGCTCTGCCAATTGAGCTAGAGGCCCGCCGCAGGATACCAACTGGGCTCGCTCGAAACAGCGCCGTGGTTACGAGCGGAGCTCGTGTTCGTCCCGGTAGACGGTGCGCGTCAGGAAGTCGTCGACGCCCTCGAGACGGATCAGCAGACGGTCGACCCAGCGCGGTCCCGAGCGGACCTCACGCGTGGGACCGAACTCGTCCTCGTGCTCGGCAGCGCGACGTGCGATCGGGCGGTATTCCACGTCCGAGCCATCCGCGATCACCCGTGGCTCCTCGACGGCGGCCTCGAGTGCGATCAACGTCACCGCGCCGGCCAGATCTCCGGAGCTCTTGGCCATGTCGGTGAGGTCCGCCGTTGACGCCACGGTCGCAACCACCCCGCCGCCGAGATCCTCCTCGGACGCCCTCGCCGCAAGTTCGGCGAATCCCGTTCGAAGCTCGATCACGTCCAGCCCGCCGGCGGTCGTGTCGTACGAGCTCCGGTCGGCCGCGTCGGGCCCGACCGGGATCGCACCCAAGGTCTGCAGCGAGAGGCAGACCCGTCGAAGGTTCTGTTGGTCCTCCGGGATGCAGATCTCGACGGCCTCGAATTCGATCGGGCCCCCGCGAGCTGCCATGGCGGTGTCGCCTACCAGCACGAAGATGACGCCGTGGGCGCGCAACGTCGACAGCATGCGCAACGGCTCGAGTGGCTGTGTCATCGAAAATCCCCCTCGATGGTCTCCCTCCCAGGAGACATCGGCACGAGAGGGTCGGAATCTTGAAGGGCGACCGACGGGAATCGAACCCGCGACCTCCTGGACCACAACCAGGCGCTCTAACCGACTGAGCTACGGCCGCCATGCGTACGACCTGCGTCGTACGTGTTCACGATACCAACGGGTCACCCGCGGATGGGCCAGGCTTGCCTTTCCGTGTGCCCATCGGGCAGAATCCTGAACGGCCGTTCAAACCTACATCGACCCAGGGCGGCCGCAGGAGGCGAGTTCCAACCATGGCTATCACCGAGTTCGATCTCGGCAGGATCGACGAACTGATCGCGACCGAAGAGGCGACCCTCGAGCCCAAGCACGCCGAGAGCATCGCCTACCGGGCGGTCGCGGACCGCCACGTGGCCGGTGGGGTTGCCTCGAGTTGGCAGGATTCGCCGCCGCACGCGATCTTCGCTGACCACGGGTTGGGCAGCCGCCTCTACGACATCGACGGCAACGAGTACGTCGACTTCCACCTCGGCTACGGCGCGATGGTGGTCGGGCATGCGCACCCCAAGATCGTCGAGGCGCTGCAGAAGCAAGCGGCGCGCGGCACGCATTTCGCCCAGCCCACAAAGGACCTCGACGTGATCGGCGAGAACCTGTCCGATCGCTTCAAACTTCCGCTCTGGCGGTTCGCCAACTCGGGGACCGAGACCACGCTGGAGGCGATCCGGCTGATGCGCGCCAATACCGGACGCGACATGATCATCAAGATCGAGGGCACCTATCACGGACACCACGATTCGATCATGTTCAGCGTGGGACCGGAGCGCTCCGAGATCGGCCCGCGCGAACACCCAGTCACCGTCCACCAGGCGATGGGCATCCCGCAGGCGTTCGCCGACCTGGTCCGGGTGATCCCGTTCAATGATCTGACCGAGGCCAAGCGTGCCTTCGACGAGAATCCGGACAAGATCGCCGGGCTGATCATCGAGCCCGCGATGATGAACTGCGGCGTGATCCTCCCCGAGCCCGGCTACCTGCAGGGCCTCAAGGATCTCTGCCACGCCAACGGCGCCTATCTCGCCTTCGACGAGGTGAAGACCGGCGCGACGCTCGCGTACGGCGGTGCGACCGACGTCTTCGGGGTCGTGCCCGATATCATCTGCCTCGCGAAGGCGATCGGCGGCGGCACGCCGTGCGGCGCGATCGGGGCCACCGAGGAGCTGTACGGCCCCGTGCTCCGCAACGAGTACGACATGGCCGGCACGTTCAACGGCAATCCGCTGACGATGGCCGCGAGCCGTGCCGCGCTGACCGAGGTGCTGGTGCCCGAGGCCTACGAGCATTTCAACCGGATCGACAAGGTGATGCAGGACGGGCTCGCATCCGTCGTGGAGTCCTACGGCCTGCCATGTCACGTCACCGGCGTGGGCGCGAAGGGCTCGGTGATCTATTCCACGCAACCGGTGCGCGAGTACCGCGACGCGGTCGGGATCGACGAGCGGATCACCTACCTCGCCTGGCTGATGCAGCAGAACCGCGGCGTCTTCAAGTCGCCCTGGACCAAGCAGGAGACCTGGACGCTGTCGGTCGCGCATACCGAAGAGGACGCAGGTCGTTACATCGCGAACTTCGAGGAGTTCGCCGCCGCGGTCACTTCCTGAGCAGCCGGCAAGCGGCTGACGCGTCAGGGCCGGACCCCCGTATCCTGACGCTCTGACCGCTGCCAGAAGAGGGGATGTATCAACGTGGGTGACGTCGTGCAGATCGACATGGGGCTCGTGGAGGAGCTCACGAAGCGCGAGGTCGAGGCGCTCGACCGCAAGCACGCGCGGTCGCTGAGCTATCGCGAGGAAGCGAAGGCGCACCTGCCGGGGGGCGTGTCGTCGTCGTGGCAGACATGGCCGCCTCACCCGATCTACGTGGACCGGGGCCTCGGTTCGCACGTCTGGGACATCGACGGGAACGAGTACGTCGACTATCACAACGGCTACGGCGTGATGGTGATGGGCCACGCGCATCCCAAGATCGTCGAGGCGGTGCAGAAGCGTGTCGCGCTCGGGACGCACTTCGCGCAACCCACCGAGGACGCGCTCCCCGTCGCCGAGGCGTTGTTCGAGCGGACGGGGTTGCCGTTCTGGCGCTTCGGGAACTCCGGCACCGAAGCGACGCTGGACGCGGTGCGGATCATGCGCGCCTCCACCGGCCGCGATCTGATCGTGAAGATCGAGGGCACGTACCACGGGCATCACGACGCCCTGATGGTCAGCGTGTTCCCGCCCCCGGACAAGGCCGGCCCGCGCGAGCATCCGACGTCGGTGCCGCAGACCGCCGGCTTGATCCCCGGCACCACCGACTGGGTCGTGAACGTGCCGTTCAACGACCTCGAGGCCGCACAGCAGGTCTTCGCGGAACGCGGCGAGGAGATCGCCGGCATGATCATCGAGCCGGTCATGACGAACTGCGGCGTGGTGTTGCCGGACCCGGGCTACCTCGACGGCCTCAAGGAGGTCTGCCACACGCACGGGGCGCTGTTCGCCTACGACGAGGTGAAGACCGGCTTCACGGTCGCCTGGGGCGGCGCGATCGAGGCCTTCGGGGTCACGCCGGACCTGGTGGCCTTCGCGAAGGCGCTCGGCGCCGGGCTGCCCTGCGGCGCGATCGGTGGGACCGAGGAGGCGATGTCCGGTGTGATCGCCGGAACGATCGACCAGGTCGGCACCTTCAACGGCAACCCGCTGACGATGGCGGCCGCGAAGGTCAACCTGCAGGAGGTGCTGGTCAAGGACGCCTACCTCCGGCTCGACGAGATCGATGCCGTCCTCCGCCGCTGCGAGGACGTGATCGACCGCTACCACCTGCCGGCCTCGATGAAGACACTAGGCGCGAAGGGCTCGATCGACTGGAGCCTGACCCCGATCCGCGAGTACCGCGACCTGTGGGCGATCGACGATCGGATCCCGCAGTTGGCGTGGCTCTGGCAGCTCAATCGAGGCGTGTTCAAGAGTCCCGGGTCGAAATGGGAGAGCTGGACCACCTCGATCGTCATGAGCGACGCGGATGCACAGCGCTACGTCGACAACTTCGAGGAGATGGCCGCCGCGATCTCGGGGTAGCTTCGCCCCAGGTGCGTGAGTCGGGCGAGGTGCCGGGGTAGCCTCGCCGAGTGAGCGACCCTCGTTCTGTTCGGCACGTCTCGATGCCCGCGTGGGTGCCCGACGCGGTCAAGATGAGCGGGCGCACCCTGTACTTCGTGTTGGTCGGGGCCGCGCTGACGGTGGTCGCGCTGCTCTGGCTGCTCGGGCAGCTCACGAGCTTCTTGACGACGATCGGGATGGCGCTGTTCCTGTCGTTCGCGCTCGAGCCCGCGGTCGACTGGTTCGCGAAGCGCGGGTGGAAGCGCGGGCTCGCCACCGGACTGATCTTCATCATCCTGATCCTGGCGATGGTGCTCCTCGTCGCGCTGATCGTGCCGGCGGTCGTGAGCGGCTTCAAGCAGCTCGTCGTGAGCGCGCCGTCGTTGGTGGACCGGCTCGCCGGCTGGCTGCGACCGCTCGGGGTCGATCTGTCGACCGAGAACCTGATCACTGAGCTTCGCGCGAACGCCGATCGCGTGATCGCCGCCGCCCAGAACGTGGCCGGCGTGCTCGTATTGGGACTGGCGACCTCGATCCTGGGCATGCTGTTCCGCCTGGCGACGGTCGGCCTGTTCACCTTCTACTTCGTCGCGGAGGGGCCGAAGCTTCGCCGCGCGATCCTGTCGCGGATGCGCCCCGAACGGCAGCAGCGCGTGCTGTTCGTCTGGGAGAAGGCGATCGAGCAGACCGGCGGCTACTTCTACTCGCGGCTGCTGCTCGCGGTGATCAACGGCACCGGCATGTATCTCGTCCTGCGGTTCAACAACGTCCCGTTCGCGGCGCCACTGGCGATCTTCGAGGGGATCGTCGCGGAGTTCATCCCGATCGTCGGCACGTACATCGGTGGAGCGATGCCGATCCTGGTCGCCTTCCTGGTCTCGCCGACCGCGGGCGTCTGGGCGGTCGGCTACGTGATCGTGTACCAGCAACTCGAGAACTACTTCCTGAGCCCGCGGCTGACGGCCAAGACGATGTCCTTGCACCCGGCGGTCGCCTTCGCCGCGGCGCTGATCGGCGGGGCCCTCGGCGGCTTGCTCGTCGCGTTCCTGGCCCTGCCGGTGGCAGGTGTGATCCAGGCGTCGATCGAGGAGTGGTCCCGCCCATACGATGTGGTCGATGACCCGGACGGCCTCGGGGTCGCCCCGGGGGAGGCCACCACGGGGGCCGACGACCCGTAGACTGCGCCGCATGACTCAGCCATTGGTCGGCGTGATCATGGGCTCCAGCTCGGACTGGGAGGTCATGAAGCACGCCTGCGACACGTTGCAGGAACTCGGCGTCGAGTGCGAAACCCGGGTCGTATCGGCCCACCGCACGCCCGACGCCGCCACGGAGTACGCGCGGACCGCCGCCGAGCGCGGGCTGCGCGTCGTGATCGCCGGAGCAGGGGGTGCGGCCCATCTGGCCGGCGTGATGGCGGGCAATACGCATCTGCCGGTGCTCGGGGTGCCGATGCAGACCAGCGCGCTCGGCGGCATGGACTCCCTGCTGTCGACCGTGCAGATGCCGGCGGGCATCCCGGTGGGCACGGTCGCGATCGGAAAGGCGGGGGCGACGAACGCCGCGCTGCTGGCGGTCGCGATCCTCGCGCTGTCCGATCCGGAGCTGTCAGCCCGTCTCGTGGCGTTCCGCCAGGCGCAGACGCGCAAGATCCTTGAACACTCGGACCCTTCGGCAGGGTAAGCCCCGCAAGGCACTTCAGCTTTCGCCACACATGCCGATGTAGACAGCCATGGCGTACTTGACCTGCCCGGACTGCATGATGCCCAACTCAGTCGGCGACGATGCGGTCAAGTACCAGTGCATGACGTGTTTCGCTGAGATCATCTTCGAGACCTGCAGCGAGTGCGGCTATCGCCAGTCCGTACCCTCCCGCTGGCACACGGCATTCACCTGCGGTAAGTGCGGGATCCGATGCGAGCTTCCACGCCAGCGGCTGTACTCGAAGTCCACCAAAGCCCTCGGCGTCGAGGGCTACGGATACGTCTATCCGCGGGTCTGACCCCCGCCGTTCGGCTCCCCTTCCTCCGTCGGTTCCGGGCAAGCCGTATGCCCGCTACCCTTGGACGACGATGCGTCGCTTCCCCGCGATCGGCCTGGCGATCACGCTGCTTTCGCTGCCCTTGGCGGCCCGCGCCGCGGTGCCCGACCCTCGTGTGCAGCGAGAGCTGGTCGGCTCGACCGGGCCGGCCTCGAACGCCACGGCGATCGGCGATGTCACCGGTGACGGCGTGTCCGACCTGATCGTTGCCAGGGCGGACGGCACGGTCGCCGTGTTCGAAGGGCCGCTGACGGGCACCCTGCCATCGAGCCCGACGTTCACGGTGACGCCCAGCGCGGCCAGCGACGCGTATCGCCTGGCGGTGGGCGACGTCAACGGAGACGGGTTCGGCGACCTGGTGGTGGCGGCGGTCGACGGTGATCCCGGATCGGGGATCGACATCTTCCTTGGGGCCGAATCGGCGTCGCTGGCGGCCGCCCCCGACACGACGCTCTCGGTCGACGTGCGCGATGTGCAGGTCGCCGATCTGAACGGCGACGCCTCGACGACCTCCTCTACACGCAGACCGCGTCGACCAAGACGGAGGTCGTGCTAGCGACGCAGGACACGGGGGCGCTGACCACAGTCGTCACGCTCGATACCGACGCGCCAGCGAGCAGCCTCTCCATCGGGGACATCAACGGCGACGGCCTTGCGGACTTCACCTTGGACGGCACCATGAGCCTCGATCCCCGTATACATCCAGAGCGAGTCGATCACACATTCGTCCGAACGGACGTGGCTCTGCCCGAGGCGTTCGCTCGATCTCCGGGGCTGTGCTGAGCGACGCTGGACGCCGACCTGAACGACGACCTCCTCGTCGTCACCGACACCCACGAGCTCTCGTGGGCGATCGCCGATGGCGCTCGGCGGATTCGGCTCGTTCTCCGCGACGGTGGCCGCCGCGCACTGTGTCGGCCAAGGAGGTGGCGATCTCAACGATGACGGGACTCGCGGACCTCGCGACCTTCGGCCGGACGGTCCGTCCGCATCTACCTCCAGCAGTCAGGCGGGGGCTCGGGACAGCGTGTCGTTCCCGGGCAGACGATCGCCGGGAGACGACGCCGCGACCGCGATCGGCGACCTGACTGGGGACGCCTCGATGGACCTGGTCGACGCGGACGTCGCGGGCGCCTGCGGAGGCGCGTGGCTCTATCGCCAACTGACCGGGACGGAGCTCCTGCCCATGTCGATCGATGCATCCCGTCCAAGACGACGATCCGCGCGTTCAAGAACCTGTCGGTCTCCGGCACGGTCAACGATCCGGATGGCGGGTGTCTGCCCACCGGCTCAGTGACGCTGACCCGCACGCCCGGCAGGCGTCGTTGACGACGTTCCGATCGGTGCGGACGGGTCGTTCGTGCTCAGCGGATGCGCCGAGGTCGTCGGGGCTCGTATTCCTACGCCGTCTCGTTCTCGGGCGATGGGACGCACGAGGCCTCGGAGAGCGCCCCGATGGCGGTGACGGTCACGAAGGTGCCGACGAGCCTGACCCTCAAGGCGACGCGCTCCACGACCACCTTCGGTGGCATGACGACCCTTGGGGCGACCCTCGGGGGCGGCGTCGCGAGTTCGCAGGTGGCCTTCGAGCTGCGATCGGGCGGCGCCTGGCAGACGATCGACAGCCTCCAGGTCGGCGCGGACGGTGTCGCGACCCTGAAGGTGCAGCCGGCCGCCGAGACGCGGTATCGGGCGGAGTTCCTGAGCACGCCCGCGAGGGCCGGCAGTACGAGCGCCGACGTCACGATCCAGGTGCATGCGGTCATGGTCAGCCGCATGATCGGGAAAGGGACCAAGCACGGCGCCTACACGGTCTATGCGTGCTGCACCGCGTACTTCTACGTGAAGCTCCGGCCGGTGCACCCGAGCGTGAAGTGGACCGCGGTCGCCCAGTACTACGGCAACGGGAAATGGCGATCGCTCGGATCGGGCACGTACACGATGGAGCGCGACGGCGACGCGGCGATCTACCTGAGCGCTCCTAAGGGGTACCGGTATCGCGTCAAAGGCGTCTTCGCCGGCGACAGAGATCACCTCGGCGCCACGAGCGCTTGGAACTACTTCCGGTTCCGCTGAGCGGCCGTCCTGAGAACGGTTTCGTCACCATCAACACGATGATGAAGGTGACGAAACCGTTCTGAGGACGGCCACGCTGCTGTCGCCGGCGAAGACGCCTTTGACGCGATACCGGTACCGGTAGGAGCGCTCAGGTAGATCGCCGCGTCGCCGTCGCGCTCCATCGTGTACGTGGCCGAGACGAAGCGATCGCCATTTCCCGTTGCCGTAGTACTGGGCGACCGCGGTCCACTTCACGCTCGGGTCGGCCGGAGCTTCGCGTAGAAGTTGGGTCGCGCGCATGGAGAGTGTAGGCGCCGTGCTTGGTCCCTTCCCGATCATGGGGCCGCCGTGACCGCATGCACCTGGAGCGGTCACATCAGCGCTGGTACCTGCGGCCCTCGCGGGCGTGCTCAGGAACTCCGGCCGAATACCGCGTCTCGGCGGCCGGCTGCACCTTCAGGGTCGCGACACCGTCCGCGCCGACCTGGCGGAGGCTGTGGATCCTCTGCAGGCGCCGCCCGATCGCAGCTCGAAGGCCACGTGCGGACTCGGGACGCCGCCCCCGAGGGTCGCCCGAAGGGTCCATGCAGTCCCACCGAAGGTGGTGGTGGAACACGTCCCAGGGCCAGGCCATGGGCACCTTCGTGACCGTCCGCCCCCGCCCCATCGGGGCGCTCTCCGAGGCCTCGTGGGTGGCTCGCCCGAGAAGCGAGACGGCGTAGGAATACGACCCCCGACGAACTGGGCCGTATCCGCTGAGCACGAACGACCCGTCCGCACCGATCGGAACGTCATCCGCCACGCCACGGCAGCATGCGTCCGCAGACACCCGCCATCCCAGATCATGCGGAGCGTTGGGGGGAGAGAAGGTTCTGAACGCGCGGATGGTCTCGTTTTGGAGGGGGTGGCATCGATCAAGATCGGCAGGAGCTCGTGCCCGTCCGGTGGCGATCAGAGCCACGCGCCTCCGCTGGCGCCGGCCAGGCGTCCGCGTCGACTGGGCGTGGCGTCCCCGGTGAGGTCGCCGATCCGCGGTCGCGCGCGTGGTAACGGCGACGCCTGCCCCGGGAACGAGCACGCGGGGGCGGGGACCGCCCGCCTGTTGGAGGTGAGATGCGGGCGGGTCCGTCCGTGCCGAAGGTCGCGAGGTCCGCAAGTCCCCTCGTTGTTCCTTCGCACGACGCGGGTAGGGAGGCGGGCGCCCGTCGCGGAGAACAGAGCGGAATCGACCAGTGCCGTCGGCGATCGCCCACGAGATTTCGTGGGTGTCGGTGACAACGAGGAGGTGGGGGGGGGGGTGCGGAGACCAGCGTCGCTCGGCGCGCTCGGAGATCGAGCGGACGCCAGGGCAGAGCCACGTCGATGCGGACGAATGTGTGATCGACGCGCTCGGAGGTATCCGGGGATCGAGGTCATGGTGCCGTCCAAGGTGAAGTCCGCAAGGCCGTCGCCGTTGATGCGGGGAGGCCGCTCGCCGGCGCGTCGGTATCGAACGTGACGATTGTCGGTAAGCGCCCCCGTGTCCTGCGTCGCTAGCACGACCTCCGTCTTGGTGGACGCGGTCTGCGTGAGAGGAGGTCGTCGAGGGCGTCGCCGTTCAGACGGCGACCTGCACATCGCGCACGTCGACCGAGAGAAGCGTGTCGGGGGCGGCCGCCAGCGACGCCGATTGGGCCGCAAGGAAGATGTCGATAACCAATGCGGGATCACCGTCGACCGCCGCCACCACCAGGTCGCCGAACCCGTCTCCCGTTGACGTCGCCCACCGCCAGGCGATACGCGTCGCTGGCCGCGCTGGGCTCCGCCCGTGAACGTCGGGCTCGATGGCAGGGGCCGGTCGGCGCCCTCGAACACGGCGACCGTGCCGTCCGCCCTGGCAACGATCATCGGACCTCGTGACGTCGCCGATCGCCGTGGCGTTCGAGGCCGGCCCGGTCGAGCCGACCAGCTCTCGCTGCACACGAGGGTCGGGCACCGCGGCGCGGGGGGCCAAGGGCAGCGAAGCGCGTGCTCCGGCCAATCGCGGGGAAGCGACGCATCGTCGTCCAAGGGTAGCGGGCATACGGCTGGCCCGGGGCTGACGGAGGAAGGGGAGCCGAACGGCGGCGGGGGTCAGACCCGCGGGATAGACGTATCCGTAGCCCTCGACGCCGAGGGCTTTGGTGGACTTCGAGTACAGCCGCTGGCGTGGAAGCTCGCATGGGATCCCGCACTTACCGCAGGTGAATGCCGTGTGCCAGCGGGGGAAAACGAGCTGGCGATAGCCGCACTCGGGGCTTGGTCTCGAAGATGATCTCAGCGAAACACGTCATGCACTGGGGATAGACCGCATCGTCGCCGACTGAGTTGGCATCAGTTAAGGGCAGGTCAAGTACGCCATGGCTGTCTATATCGGCCGTGTGTGGCGAAAGCTGAAGTGCCTTGCGGGGCTGGCTGCCGAAGGGTCCGAGTGTTCAAGGATCTTGCGCGTCTGCGCCTGGCGGAGGGACAAGACGGTGAGGCGGCGGCTCCGGATCGGACAGCGCGAGGATCGCGACCGCCAGCAGCGCGGCGTTCGTC
>CAWCDA010000018.1:0-15004 GCA_963794065.1 uncultured Actinomycetes bacterium
AACTCGAACAGCGGCTCGAGGGTCTGCGACCCCTTGATCGTCGCCACCTTGACGTCGCGTCGGTCGAAGGGAGGGATCTCCAGGAAGAAGTCGAAGTTCGCGCGCTCCCGTTCGAGATGCTCGTCCTTCGGGGCCATATCGATCGCCTTGTGCTTCACGACCTCCTTCGAATGAGCCGGACAGACATCGACGCAGACGCCGCACCCCGTGCAGTCGTCCGGCGCAACCTGGATCGTCATCCACTTCGATGGGTCATCGCGATCGCGCCATTCTTTGTGCAAGAACCCGGCCGGGGCATCGGAGATCGCGGCAGGTTCGAACACCTTCATCCGGATCGCCGCGTGCGGACATACGAGGGCGCACTTCGCGCAGTCGATACAGATCGCAGGATCCCACACCGGGATCTCGTGCGCGATCGAACGCTTCTCCCATCTGGCCGTGCCGGTCGGGAACGTGCCGTCCACCGGCATCGCCGAGACGGGCAGGAGGTCTCCTTGCCCGGCGATCATCATCGCCGTCACCCGCTGCACGAACTCGGGTGCCTCCGTTGGGACCGGCGGCAGGCGGTGCTCGTCGCCGGCCACGTCACGCGGCACGGTGACCTCGTGCAGCCCGTCGAGCGCGGCATCCACCGCTGCGAAGTTCTGCTCGACGACCGAGCGACCGCGCTTGCCGTAGCTCTTCTCGACCGCTCGCTTGATCTCCCCGATCGCTCGGTCGACGGGCAAGACGTCCGCGAGCGCGAAGAAGCACGTCTGCAGGATCGTGTTGATCCTCGGGCCGAGTCCGGTCGCCGTCGCGATCCGCTGCGCGTCGACGACGAACATGCGGAGGTGTTTGTCGATGATGGTCCGCTGGACCTCGACGGGCAGGTGCGCCCAGATCGACTCGTGGCCGAACGGTGTGTTCAGCAGGAAGGTCGCGCTCGGCGCGGCGAGGTCCAAGACGTCGAGCCGCTCGAGGAAGGTCGTCTGGTGGCAGGCAACGATGTTCGCGCTTCCGGAACCGATCAGGTACGAGGAGCGGATCG
Source organism: uncultured Actinomycetes bacterium (assembly GCA_963794065.1). Lineage (GTDB taxonomy): Bacteria > Actinomycetota > UBA4738 > UBA4738 > HRBIN12 > AC-51. Next base: position 1,031 of record CAWCDA010000018.1, read on the forward strand.
GCCGCGGGCCGAAGCGGACGTGCGATGTGGTGACGGTGCCCGATTTGCGAGAGTCGAAGACGAAGTAGCCCTGGACGAACATGTCCGTGGTCTCGCCGATGATCCGCACGGAGCTCCGATTCGCGCTGACGGTCCCGTCGGAGCCGAGCCCGTAGAACACCGCGCGGACCACGTCGTCCGGCTCGGTGCTGAACGACCGGTCGATCTCCAGCGACGACCCGGATACGTCATCGACGATGCCCACGGTGAAGTGGTTCTTCGGCCGATCCGTTCGGAGTTCGTCGAACACGGCCTTCGCCATCGCTGGGTCGAACTCCTTCGAGGACAGGCCGAAGCGTCCGCCGATCACCGTCGGGTTCTGGCCCGGCGGGTACTCGGCGAGCGCCGTGATCACGTCTTGGTACAGCGGCTCGCCGATCGCGCCCGGCTCCTTCGTTCGGTCCAGCACTGCGATGGCCCCGACGGATGTGGGGAGCGCACGGACGAACAGGTCCGCAGCGAACGGGCGGAACAGGCGGACATTCACGACGCCAACCTTCTCGCCGCGACGCACCAACTCATCCACGGTTTCCTGGACCGCGCCGTTCCCTGATCCCATCAGCACGATGACCCGCTCGGCGTCGGGCGCGCCCGTGTAGTCGAAGAGGTGATACGAGCGCCCGGTCACGTCCGCGAACCGATCCATCGTCGCCTGCACGATCGACGGCACACCGGCGTGATATGGGCTCGCTGCTTCACGAGCCTGGAAGAACACGTCGGGGTTCTGCGCGGAGCCGCGGAGGACCGGGTGATCCGGGCTCATCGCCCGCGCTCGATGGGCGCGGACGAGTTCATCGTCGATGAGTCGTCGGAGCACCTCGTCGTCGATCGGCTCGATCACGTTGACTTCGTGGGAGGTCCTGAAGCCGTCGAAGAAGTGCACGAACGGAACGCGGGCCTCGAGCGTAGAGGCGTGCGCGATCGCGGCGAGGTCGTGCGCCGTCTGGACGTCCGAGGAGGCGAGCATCGCCCATCCCGTCGGGCGGACCGTCATCACATCGCTGTGGTCACCGAAGATCGAGAGCGCGTGCGTCGCGACCGTGCGGGCGGCGACGTGGATCACTGCCGGCGTGAGCTCGCCGGCGATCTTGTACATGTTCGGGATCATCAGCAGGAGCCCCTGCGAGGAGGTGAACGTCGTGCAGAGCGCACCGCTCTGGAGCGCGCCATGCAGCGCGCCGGCCGCGCCGGCCTCGCTCTGCATCTCGATAACCTGGGGGACGCCTCCCCACAGATTCGTGCGGCCGGCGGACGACCACGCGTCTGCGAGCTCGCCCATCAGGGACGACGGCGTGATCGGGTAGATCGCGATGACCTCGGAGAGCCGGTGTGCGACGCGGGCGACCGCTTCGTTGCCGTCCACCGTGATGCGCGCATTCGCCGCCATGGACCCCCCGATCGGCAAGGATAATCCCTTGAGGTCTTCATCCTTGCCGTCCCGATCCGGTCGGAACCGGGTCGGTCGGCCCGCCTCCGGGGGGACCATGCGGCCCTGGGAGCGGGGCAAGCCCGTCCAAACCGCGCCGGAACCCCTGGCGGCAAGCGCGTGGCACCGAGATGCGCTATCACTCCCTCTATGAGCGCGACAGAGCATCCGATGACAGGCATGGACGCGTTCGCACCCGCGGAGATCGCGGGCCTGGTCCGGACGCGTGGCGTCGCGAAGGCGAACGCCGACGTGGTCCCCGCGTTCGTGCTCGGAGTGCTCGCAGGCGCGTTCATCGGCCTCGGTGCGGTGTTCTCCACGGTCGTCGGCACCGACAGCACGCTTGGGTATGGCGTCACACGCTGGCTCGCGGGGATCGCCTTCTCGCTCGGCCTGATCCTGGTCGTGATCGCGGGCGCCGAGCTGTTCACGGGGAACAACCTGATGGTGATGGCGGTCGCGAGCCGTCAGGTGACGGTCGGGCGGCTGATCCGGACGTGGGCGATCGTGTACGTCGGCAACTTCGTCGGCGCGCTCTCGATCGTCGCGATGGTCGCGCTCGCCGGCTGGTGGACGCTCGACGACAAGGCGGTCGGGTCCAGCGCGCTGACGATCGCCGCCACGAAGACCGCGCTGCCGTTCGGCACGATCTTCTTCCGGGGGATCCTCGCGAACGCGCTGGTGTGCCTTGCCGTGTGGCTCGCGACCGGCGGCCGCTCGCTGACCGACAAGATCCTTGCGATCGTGCCGCCGATCGCCGCGTTCGTCGCGTGCGGCTTCGAGCACTCGGTCGCGAACATGTATTTCATCCCGATGGGGCTGGTGCTGAAGGGCAAGGAGGGCCTGACCTCTGCGGTCGGCACGAGCAGCCTCACGATCACCGGGTTCCTCAAGAACCTGGTCGCGTCGACCTTGGGCAACATCGTCGGAGGCGCGATCCTCGTTGGGATCGTCTACTGGTTCGTGTACCTACGTCCGAGCGCTGACGACTCCGAGACACATTGAAAGGGAGGAGGCGGCACCGCCTCCTCCCTTCCGTTGAGAGCCGCGGCGACATTCACCGTTGGCTCGTTCCTCCGTTGCCGGCGACCGCCACCTCGAGCGGCCGTTCCGGCAGTTCGATCAGGTCGGCCTCCGCCGGCGCCGCCACCTGATCACGCTGGTGACGCCAGCGCAGGTACAGGTAGAGCGGGATACCGAGCATCAGCAGGATGTAGCCCTTCGCGATCGCCTCGGAGCCGGTGGCGTACATCGCCCAGACGGCGTACCCGAAGCCGAGGATCGCGACCGCGGCGTCACGGAACAGCTTGCGTCCCGCGAACCGCTCGGGCTCCCTGATCGATGAGCGCGATCTCCGCCGCCGCAGCGAACGCGTACGGCACGACGGTCGTCAGCGTCGCGAGCAGCAGCATGAAGGTGAACTGGCTGACCAGCGACTCGGTGTAGTTCATGAACACGAGCCCGGTCACCAGCGCCGCTGCGATAACGAGACCGTAGATCGGCGTCCGGCGCGTGCCGTGCACCCGCCCGAATACCTTCGGGAACAGTCCGTCTTCGAGAGGCGGCGAGCGAGATGCGCGCCGTCAGCAGCGTCCACCCGTTCAATGCGCCGAACGCGGAGATCATGCCGACCAGCGCCACCCACTTGCCCCAGGTTCCTCCGAAGATCGTGGTGGCTGCGTCGGCGAAGGGCGCGTTCGAGCCGGACAGCGCCGCGAGCGGGGACCTATGACGTCCGGGCACCCGGCGTGGCTGACCTACGGGAAGTCGGCGTTGAGGTGCCGGACGACGACCACTGGACACGACGCGTGGTCGACGCATTGCTGGCTGACCGATCCGAGCAAGAGGCCGCGGAATCCACCGAGGCCCCGAGATCCGATCACCAGAAGGTCGGCATCTCGCGAGGCGTGCATCAGCACGGCCGCGGGTTGTCCTTGGACCGCCTCCGTCACTATCCACAGGTCGGTTGCGACGGCTCGTACCTCTTCCGCCGCCTCGGCCAATCGCTCTTCGGCCTCGACCTGCAGACCTTTGAGCGCCTCTTCGGAGAAGGGCACGTCCCCGAAGTTGTAGCCGTCGAGGGGCATGCTCCACGCCGACACCAAGATGAGATCCGCGTGACGCATCTCAGCCTCGCGCGCGGCCCATCGGACCGCGAGCCGCGCCGAGGTCGATCCGTCGATCCCGACGACGATCGTCTCGTTCATGGCGTCCTCCTTCGCATCCACTCCCATAAGCGTGCGCCCCGAGCGGGGTGGCACTGAGGACCCAAGGTCCTGCGATGGACGGGGCTATCGGCCGACGGCGGCCGGCCGCAGCCGGCCTACCGTCGAGTTGTGCCTAGACGTGAGGAGGCGAGGGCGATGCAGAAGCGCGTGATCATCATGGGAGCCGCCGGGCGCGACTTCCACAACTACAACGTCGTCTACCGGGACGACCCGTCGGTCGAGGTGGTGGCCTTCACCGCGGCCCAGATCCCGTTCATCGACGACCGGACCTATCCGGCTGCCTTGGCCGGTCCGGGGTATCCGGCCGGCATCCCCATCCGGCCGGAGAACGAGCTCGAGCATCTGATCCGTGACTTGCGTGCGACCGACGTCGTGTTCTCGTACTCGGACGTGTCCTACGAGGACATGATGCACGTGGGCAGTCGGGTGCTCGCGGCGGGAGCGAACTTCGTCCTGCTCGGGCCCGACGCCACCGAGCTCCGCGCGACGGTGCCGGTGGTTGGCGGTATGCGCCGTTCGCACCGGCTGTGGGAAGAGCCAGACGACCCGCTATATCGCGGACCTGTTGAAGCGCGACGGCCTGCGCGTCGTCGCGGTTCGCCACCCCATGCCGTACGGAGACCTGGCGGCCGAGCGGGTCCAGCGTTTCGCGGAGCTCGCAGACCTCGACACCGCGAACGTCACGATCGAGGAGCGTGAGGAGTACGAGTCACACATCCGCGCGGGAACGATCATCTACGCGGGCGTCGACTACGGAGACATCCTCGAGCAGGCGCAATCGGAGTGCGACGTCCTGTTGTGGGACGGCGGGAACAACGACCTGCCGTTCTACCGGCCCGACGTGCTCGTGACGATCGTCGATCCGCTCCGTGTCGGACACGAGCGGCGCTATCACCCAGGTGAAGCGAACGTCCGGATGGCCGACGCGATCTTGATCAACAAGGTCGACGTTGCGGAGCCGGATCAGCTGGTTGCGCTCGAGGCGTCCGTGCATGCGCTGAACCCAAAGGCACCGATCCTGCGGGCGAACAGCGTGCTCACGCACGACCGTCCGGACCTCCTTGCGGGGGCGCGGGTCCTCGTGATCGAGGACGGGCCGACCCTCACGCACGGCGGCATGAAGTTCGGCGCGGGAACCGTGGCAGCGCGCCGAGCCGGCGTCGCTGAGGTCGTTGACCCTCGGCCGTTCGTCACGGGAACGATCGCCGATGTGTTCGCGAAGTACGACGTCGGTCCCGTCCTGCCGGCGATGGGCTACTCGCCCGACCAGCTCGATGAGCTCGAACGGGCGATCGCAGACACGCCCTGCGACGCGGTCGTGATCGGTACACCGATGGACCTGCGCCACGTGATCTCGTTCGACAAGCCCGCGGTCCGTGTGACGTACGAGCTCGAGGAGATCGACCAGCCCGGCGTGCCGACGCTCCGCGAGGTGATCGCTCCGGTGATGACCCGGGCGATGGCGGGCGCGACGCACTGAGTGCCGAGGTGGTGCCCGGCCCGGCCACGGTGGCGGGCCGGGCATCGCCGGCCGCCCACTCCTAAGCTGACGCGGACGCAGGATCTCCGTCAGATGAACGTGGGTATGCACGATCAAGCCGCGCCCGGCATCGCCGTGGCGATCACGAACGATGTCGCTGTCACGCTGAGCTCGCTCGGGACGACCCACGACGGTCTCTCCTCCGAAGAGGCGAACGCGCGCCTGAGGGCGGGGGGCGCCAACGAGATCCCGCGGCAGCGCGGTCCGGGCCTGCCGTCCCAGCTCGTCGCGCAGCTGTTCCATTTCTTCGCGGTGATGCTGTGGGTGGCCGCCGTGCTTGCTTTCATCGGCGGGCTGCCGCAGCTCGCGGTCGCGATCATCGTGGTGATCGTCGTCAACGGGGTCTTCAGCTTCTTCCAGGAATACCGGGCCGAGCAGGCGGTGCGGGCGCTGGTCGCGCTCCTTCCCGAGCTGGCCGTGGTCCTGCGGGACGGCCGGAAGGAGACGATCTCCGCTGCCGAGCTCGTTCGTGGCGACGTCGTGTTGCTGCGAGAGGGAGATCGGATCTCCGCCGATGCACGCGTGATCCGTTCCTCAGACCTGAAGGTGGACCTCTCGGCTCTGACCGGTGAGTCCGAGCCGCAGCTCCGATCGTCCGGCGCGCTCGAGACCGCGCCCTCGGACCCCCTCGAGGCCGACAACGTCGTGTTCGCGGGCACGTTCGTGACTTCCGGTTCCGCGAGCGTCGTCATCGTCGCGACCGGAGGGAACACGCGGCTTGGCGGCATCACCGATCTGACGGGCGCCGTCGTTCGGCGACCGACGCCGCTTCGGCTGCAGTTGAACCGTGCGGTGCGGGTGATCTCGGTGTGCGCGGTCGCGACCGGCGTCGTGTTCTTCGCCGTCGCGCTAGGACTGGGGACGCCGGCTCGAGATGGCTTCCTGTTCGCGATCGGGGTGATCGTCGCGCTCGTCCCGGAAGGGCTTCTCCCGACCGTGTCGTTGTCCCTCGCCAGGAGCGCGACCCGCATGGCACATCGGGGTGTCTTGATCCGCCGACTCGAGTCTGTGGAGACCCTCGGGTCTACGACGGTGATCTGCACCGACAAGACCGGCACCGTCACCACGAACCAGATGACCGCGAAGGCGATCGTGTCGCCGGCCGGCCGGTACACGGCGACCGGTTCTGGATACGACCCGGCCGGGACGATCGTCACGGCGGCGGGGCGGCCGTTGAGCGATCTGGAGCGGGCAGGCGTGCGAGGCCTGCTGGAAGCCGCGGCGCAGTGTGGGGATGCTCGGGTGCACGAGCAGGACGGCCGATGGCGATGCGTGGGTGATCCGACCGAGGGAGCCCTTCTCGTCCTCGCGCGCAAGGGCGGTGTCACGCGCGAGGAGGCGGATCGGGTCGCGCCGAGGGTGCGCGAGTTCCCGTTCGAATCGACGAGGCAGCGGATGAGCACCGTGCACGTCCGCGCGTCCGGCACGTACGAAGTCCTCGCGAAGGGCTCGCCGGAGACGATCCTGCCGCTGTGCAAGGCTGCGGTCGGAACGGACGCTGTCGCGCCGCTCGGATCGGACCGGGAGCGGCAGATCGTGGCCGCCGTCGACGATCTCGCAGCCGATGGGCTGCGGGTGCTCGCGTTCGCTCGACGAGCGGTCGAAGGGGACGTCCCCGACACGGCCGCTGAGGCCGAGGTCGAGATGACGTTCCTCGGGCTGGTCGGCCTGGCGGACCCGGTCCGTCCGGAGGTACCTGAGGCGGTCCGCACGGCCGGCCGTGCGGGGATCCGTGTCGTGATGATCACGGGCGACCATCCGGCCACGGCCCTGTCGGTGGCTCGCGAAGCGGGGATCCCTACGGATCGCGTGCTCCTCGGCTCCGAACTGCCCGAGGGTGACGAGGCGCTCGGCGAGCTCCTGGCGACCGATACCCCGATCCTCGCTCGTGTCGCGCCGGAGCAGAAGCTCCGCATCGCGAAGGCGCTCCAGGATCAAGGAGAGGTCGTGGCGATGACCGGTGACGGGGTGAACGACGCGCCCGCGTTGCGGCGCGCCGACATCGGGATCGCGATGGGGAAGGTCGGCACGGATGTTGCAAGGGAGGCCGCCGACTTCGTGCTGCTGGACGACAACTTCGCGCACATCGTCGAAGCGGTTGAGGAAGGCCGCGCCGCGTTCGACAACATCAAGCGGTTCCTGACGTACCACCTGACGGACAATGTTGCCGAGCTTGCCCCGTTCGTCGTGTGGGCGCTGTCTCGTGGCTCGATACCTCTCATGATCTCGGTGCTCCAGGTCCTCGCACTGGACATCGGCACGGACCTGTTGCCGGCGCTCGCTCTGGGCGCCGAGCCGCCGGAGCCGGGGGTGATGGGCCGTCCGCCGCGCACCCGCGCCGCCCGACTGCTCGACGCGCGCGTCCTCGGGCGTGCGTTCGGCTTCCTCGGGCCCGTCGAGGCGATGCTCTCGCTCGCGATGGTGCCTATCGGCGCTGCGCTGTACTTCGGGTGGCCCGGAACCGCGCTTCCGACCTCGGGGGTCGACAAGGCGGTGCTGTCCACGATGCTGTTCTGCTCGATCGCCCTGTGCCAGCAGGCTGTTGCCCTTTCGTGCCGACGAACGCCGGCATCGATCGCGTCGATCGGCCCGTTCAGCAACGAGCTGCTCAACGCCGCTTTCGTCCTCGAGCTTTGTCTCCTCGGCGTGATGGTGTACGTCCCCGCCGTGTACCACGTGCTCGGGCAGCACCCGTTGTCGCCGTCCCAGTGGCTCCCTGTGGTCGTGACACCATTCGTGCTTCTCGGCGCCGAGGAAACACGGAAGGCGGTGGTCCGCGCCCGCCTTGCTGGCAGGCTGTAGTTCGGTATGCGAGTGGGTGACGGGGTCGCTTTACGGCGATCCTCGCGTGATCGGCTGCCGGATCACCGTGCGGAGTCGCTCCGGTGCGCTCCGGCGAGGATCACCCACATAGATCTCGTGATGCCGTCCACGCGGCTCGAGCCCAGCGTTTGCGATCGCTGCGTGGAGCCGCTCGATCGAGGGCCGTTCCTCGGCGTAGGGGCCGACGTGTAAGACCTGCCCGACGTCGCCCTCCTCGAACCACTCGGTCCGGAGAGTCTCCGCGATGTCGCCATCGATCTTCGTTCGCGCGACAGCGAGCTGTTTCTCGATCTCCGCGTCGGTCGCCGCCTCGGGGATCCCGATCAGCAGGGTCCATCGCCAGTCGCCCCGGTCCTTCGTGAGGATGTCGTCGAGATCGGTGGATCCCTTCCGCCACCACAGCCCCTCGAGCGGGGTGACCTTCGTCTGCACGCCGCGCTTCTTCAAGGCGAAGTGCAGGCCGTACGCCATGGTGAACAGCGCGGGGATGCGTGCCGCCAGCTGGTCCGGGTCGGGCGGCCCGGAGCCGTCAAGCATCGCGAAGCGATGGCGCGGGATGGTCAGGAACCGGACGGCTCCCGCGCGCACCCGGTACTCATCCGGTCGGTCGGCCGGCCGCACGATCAGCGTCTCTGTCGCCATGGTGCGCCCTCCTTCCTCGAAGCCATCATCGGCGCGCGAAGAGCGAAGAGATCGGCACCGAAGTCCTTGAACGGGCGGGACCATCGGGCGCTGTCGGCTGCAGGCCGCGGTGTCACGCTGACATCGAGAGAACCGTGAGGGAGGCGATCTCGATGATCGCTCGTAACGGTGGTCGCACCGGTGGCCGTCGGACACCCTGGCGGTCCGTGATCGCGGTGACCGCGCTCGCGCTGCTTCTTGCGAGCTGCGCCGCACACACGTCCTCGATGGGGAACGGCCCCTCGGCCGCGCCGACGTCACCCGTTGTTACCAGCTCGCCCAGCAAGAGCCACACCGGGCCGACGCCGTCCGTAACGCCGGCGACGTGGCGCATGCTGCCGCAGGCTCCGATCGCCGGCATGCGACCGGGGTCCCCGGCGCAGGCGGTGTGGGACGGCACGGAGATGCTGATCGTCACGAGCCGATGGACGCCCGACAAGCGGTCGTGCATGGAGGTCGGCGTGGCGTACAACCCCGCGACAGACTCCTGGCGGTCGCTGCCGCAGATGCCGCACACAGGTGACTGTGGCGATCCGCTGATGACCGACCGCGCCGTCTGGACCGGGAAAGAGCTCCTGTTGTGGGGCACCGCGAACGCTGCGTTCAACCCGGAGACCAACCGGTGGCGCCGGCTTCCTGATCCTCCAACCGGCACCGGTGGTCCGGCGTTCGCCGTGTGGACCGGTCGCCAGATGATCGGCTGGGGCGGGGGTGGCGGCGATCTGTTGCTCAATGACGGCGCCGCGTACACGCCCGCGACCAACACCTGGAAGCTGCTGCCGCGGGCGCCGCTCCAGGGGCGAGGCCGCCGAGACGCGGCCGGCGTCTGGACGGGCACCGAGATGATCGTCGCGGGCGGCTTCGCACCGACCAGCCGAGGCCAACGAGTCTTCTCGGACGCAGCGGCCTACGACCCGCGGACCAACACCTGGCGGACGCTCGTATCGATGCCGGTCGCTGAGTGGAGCGGCTCTGCGGTGTGGGGACGGCCACGAGGTGTTGATCGTGCAGGGCATCCCTCGGGCTACGCAGGACCTCGCCGTGCCGATGCGGCGGGGCCTCGCGTACGACCCCCTCGCGAACCGTTGGCGTTGGCTCGCACCGATGGAGTACCCGAGGGAGGGAAGTGTCCTCGCCTGGACGGGCCGCCAGCTCATCGTGTGGGGCGGGTCCCTCGAGTCCCCACCGCCACACGGCGAGATCTACGACCCGGCGTCGGACACCTGGACACCGATGCCGGCGTCGCCGCTCCGCGCCCGGTATGGCGCGCTCGGAGTCTGGACCGGATCGAGCCTGATCGTCTGGGGTGGCCAGGACGCTCGGAACTGGGGCTCGTTCTCCGATGGCGCAGCGTTCACGCCCGCGTCCGGATAGTCGCGACCATCCGAGCGATGGCGCGTCGCGGTTCCAAAGGGCCTCTCGAACCCGGGACCAGGGACCGGTGCACCGGTCGGCTGCCGCTCGGATGCTTGAACCAGAAGCGGAGGGAGTGACCTCCGCCTGCTGAAGGAGGGCAGAGCGATGAAGGCCATCGTGTATCACGGACCCGGTCAGAAGGCGTGGGAAGAGGTGCCCGACCCCACGATCCAGGTGGACACCGACGCGATCGTTCGCGTGGACGCCGTCACGATCTGTGGGACCGATCTGCACATCCTCAAGGGCGATGTTCCGGCGGTCACCGACGGTCGCATCCTCGGACACGAAGCGGTGGGCACGGTCGAGGCCGTTGGGTCAAGTGTCACCACTGTTCGTCCCGGAGACCGCGTGCTCATCTCGTGCATCACGTCATGCGGCCGGTGCCGGTTCTGCCGTGAGGGTCGCTACGGACTCTGCACGGGCGGCGGCAGCTGGATCTTCGGCCACAAGATCGACGGGACGCAGGCGGAGTACGTGCGGGTTCCGTTCGCCGACACCTCGACGCATCTGGTTCCGGACGGCGTCGCGGACGAAGCCGTCCTGATGCTCGCGGACATCTGCCCGACGAGCTACGAGGTCGGCGTCCTCAACGGGCGCGTCCGGCCTGGCGACACGGTCGCGGTGGTCGGCGCAGGCCCGATCGGGCTCGCGGCGATGCTCACGGCCCGGCTGTTCTCTCCGAGCCACATCGTGGCGATCGATCTCGCCGACGGCCGGCTCGAGGCGGCCAAGGCGTTCGGCGCGACCGTGCAGGTGCAGAGTCAACGCGAAGATCCGGTCCAGGTCGTGCAGGAGCTCACCGACGGCCTCGGAGCCGACACCGTGATCGAAGCGGTCGGCGTCCCCGAGACGTTCGAGCTGTGCACGAGGCTGGTGCGTCCAGGCGGTGTGGTCGCCAATATCGGCGTCCACGGTCGGCCGGCGACGCTCCACCTCGAGGACCTGTGGATCAAGGACGTGACGATCACCACCGGGCTCGTCGACACGTACTCGACGCCGACGCTGCTCGAGCTGATCAGAACGGGTCAGCTCGATGTGTCCGGGTTCGTCACACACCGGTTCCCGATGGAGCGGTTCCTCGACGCATACGACACGTTCGCGCGAGCGAGCGAGACGGGTGCGCTGAAGGTTTCGCTGACACGCGCATGAGGTCCGTCGGCGCGTCTGGAACCTGAGGGGATCGAGGATCGGCGCTCCCGTTGCCACCACCTGCGGGAAAACGTGGCTCGGGAGCGCCGATGGGGATCGTCCGTTGGCCGAGTTCCGCGAGGTCGGCCTTGTCGGCCGTCACTCGAGCCGATCGCGTCGACCCCCCGCATCGACCCTGGTAGAAGGAGGGCATGCGGGCGATCGTGATTGAGCGCTTCGGTGGACCGGAGGTGTTGCAGCTCGCCGACTTGCCAGAGCCGAAGGCAGGGGCGGGCCAGGTCCGGATCGCCGTGCATGCGGCGGGCACGAACCCAGTCGATGTCGGCAATCGGAGTGACGGAACGTGGGCCGGCATCGACCTCCCACACGTCCCCGGATACGACGTTGCGGGAGTGGTCGACCGGGTCGGGGAAGGAGTGAGCACCCTGTCGGTCGGGGACCGCGTGATGGCGATGACGCCGTTCCCGCGAGGTGCGGGCGGATACGCGGAGCTCGTCGTCCTCGCCGCCGACCTCGTCGCGGCCCTTCCAGCTGATGTCTCGTTGATCGATGCCGCCGCGGTGCCGTTGGCAGCCGGCACGGCGTACGACGTCCTCCGGCGCATCGACCTTGGGCCCGGCTCCTGGGTGCTGGTTCACGGAGCCAGCGGTGGCGTTGGCACGTTCCTGGTGCAACTCGCTGCTAGGCGGGATCTGCGAGTCATCGCCGTATCTAGTCCGCGCTCCCACGATCTGCTCCGCGATCTCGGCGCTGAGGCGTGCGTCGATTACCACGACGTCGATGTCGCCACAGCCGCGCGCGAGATCGCCGCTGGTCCCGTGGACGCGATCGTCGATCTTGTGGGTGGCCCGGCGTTGGAGCGCAGTCTCGGCGCCGTGCGCCTGCGGGGGCAGCTCGCATCGATCGCGACTCCCGATCTCGATCTCGATCCCGTTCTCGACATGAACCTGACGTTCCACGGTGTCTTGATCTCGGACGACGGCAAGCGCGTACGCACGCTCGCCCAGCTGATGGCTGCCGGCAAGATACGGTCGGTCGTGGCGGAGGTCTTCCCGCTTGAACAGGTCGCCGATGCACACCGCCAACTGGAGACCGGGCACAGCGGCGGCAAGATCGTCCTGCAGGTCCGTGCTGATGACTGAGTCGATCGGGCCGTGGCAGCGACTGAACCGCCGAGTCGTCTACGAGAACGAGTGGATCACGGTTTACGACGACGAAGTGGTCCGACCCGATGGCGAGGCTGGGGTCTACGGGGTCGTCCACCCCAAGTTCTTGGCCGTGGGCATCGTCGCCCTGGATGCAGACGAGCGGGTGTCCTCGTGGGTCAGCACCGGTACACGCTCGATCTCCTCACGTGGGGCATCCCTGGAGGAGGTGTCCCGTTCGACGAGGATCCCCTCGCGGGAGCGAAGCGTGAGCTCGCGGAGGAAACCGGCTGTACCGCGACCACGTGGCACGAGCTCGCACGTTTCACCCTCTCGAACTCGATCACCGATGGCCGAGGCCTGGTTCCTCGCGACCGGTCTCTCCGATGGGACGCCGCAGCTTGATGGATCCGAGGCCGGGATGACGACGCGCCGGATCCCGTTCACGGAGGCGCTCGAGATGGTGGACTCCGGCGAGATCCACGACGTGTTCACCCAGATGGGGCTGCTCGCCGCAGACCGCTCTTTGCGCCGAAGGTCCTGATCGACAGAGCTGACCCTGAGGGCGGTCTCGGCTACGCGTGTCGGTCGCGGGGGCGCGTTGACCGGTACGTGACGGCGAGAGAGCCGTAGATCACGGCGAGCCCGAGATATTCGGTCATCTCGAGCGGGTCGATCGCCCCGACGATCCGGTCATACGTCATCGCGGCGACCCACGCGATCGTATTGCCGATCAGCAGGGCCCACCACGCCCAGCGCTCCCCTCGCCGGAACGCGTTCGCGGCGATCGCGATCGCCAGGATCGAGAAGGCCACGATGTAGATCCCGTACATGCGGAACAGCAACAAGATGTATCCGGCGGCTTCGGGCGACGTCGCCTTGAGCTGCCCCCAAGACCCGTCGGCGTACGCGACGCCATCTCTCGACGATCGAGCTTCCTGCTCGGGACGTTTGGGTTCCATGCACGTGGGTGCTCACCGCGTGCTCCTCCAAGCTCTCGTCCGTGTCGTGCGTCGTCACACCTGCTTGGGGACGTGGCCGGCGTAGACGATCCGCATCACCTTGTGACCGAAGTCCGCCGTCGGTCCGAACATGCACGGGCAGCCGCCGTCGATCACCGTGACCCCGTGCTTCCGCCCGTACGCCGTCGCGGCAGGGGAGACGCTTCCTTCGCCCGGGCCGCGATGCATCCAGACCTGCGTGATGCCCAGATCGACGCATTCACGCATCGTGTCTTCCGCGATCTCGGGGCGCGTGCCTATCACGACCGCGTCGACACCGCCGGGGATCGACTTCAGGTCGTGATAGCACTCGTCGCCCTCGACGCGGTCGGCGTTCGGATTCACCGCGAAGACGTTGTACCCACGCTCGCGCAGTCGCTGGTACACGTTGTTCGCGCCGTGGGTAGCCGGCGTCCGTGACACCCCCGTGACGGCGACCCGCTTGTTCGCCAGGAACGTTGCCGCTGCGTCTTTGACGTTCTGCATCGATCGCTCCCTTCCCTTCGAGGCTCACGCCCTCGCGCTC
>CAWCDA010000019.1:0-13992 GCA_963794065.1 uncultured Actinomycetes bacterium
GACCGGTGCCGCGCCTCCGTCCGGCGCTACGTCGGTGAGTGGGAGCGACTGACGGACCGGATCGGATTCTGGATCGACATGTCGGACGCCTATTGGACGATGTCCACGCCCTACATCGAATCCGTCTGGTGGTCGCTCAAGCGGCTGCATCAGCGCGGGCTGCTCGTCCAGGATCACAAGGTCACCGCTTACTGCCCGCGGTGCGGCACGGCGCTGTCCGACGCCGAGGTCGCCCAGGGGTACGAGCAGGTGGAGGACCCGAGCGTCTTCCTGCGGCTCCCGATCGTCGAATCGAGCCACGCCGATCACATCGGCGCCTCGCTCGTCGTGTGGACGACGACGCCCTGGACGCTGCCGTCGAACGAGGGCGCAGCCGTGCTGGCGACCGGTCGGTACGCGGTCTACGAACGCGATGGCGAGCGTCTCATCGTCGCCACGCCACGGGCCGGCGTCGTCCTCGGTGACGATTGGGTCGAGACGGACGGCTTCGACGGCACCGCACTCGTGGGGGCCCGCTACCAGCCGCCGTACCCCAATGTCGAGGACGCCCACACCGTGGTCGCCGCGGACTTCGTGTCGATGGACGACGGCACCGGGATCGTGCACCTCGCACCGGCCTTCGGGCCTGACGATCTCGCCGTGGGGCGAGCCCAGGGCTGGCCCGTGTGGCGGCCGGTCGCCGATGATGGCACGTTCACCGAGCAGGCGCCGGCGTTCGTCCGCGGTTCCTTCGTGAAGGACGCCGATGCGGCGATCATCGAGGACCTACGCGCCCGCGGCGTCCTGATCGACGCCGGCACGTACGAGCACCAATACCCCTTCTGCTGGCGATGCGCGACGCCGCTGCTCTACTTCGCCCGCACGTCCTGGTACGTCCGTACGACCGCCGTCAAGGGCCGCCTGCTCGAGGTCAACGACGGCGTCAACTGGCACCCCGAGCACATCAAGCACGGCCGCTTCGGCAACTGGCTGGAGAACAACGTCGACTGGGCCCTGTCGCGCGAGCGCTACTGGGGCACCCCGCTGCCGATCTGGCGCTGCGCCGAGGGGCACGAGACCGCGATCGGCTCGTTGGCCGAGCTGTCGACGCTTGCCGGTCGCGACGTGCAGGACGTCGATCCACACCGCCCGTTCCTGGACGAGATCACGTTCCCGTGTCCGACGTGCGCGGCCGTCGCGACCCGCGTCCCCGAGGTGATCGACGCGTGGTACGACTCGGGCGCGATGCCCTTCGCGCAGTGGGGCTACCACCCGGACCTCGGACGGGGCATCGAGGCGTTCGAGGCTGCCTTCCCCGCCGACTTCATCTCCGAGGCGATCGATCAGACCCGTGGCTGGTTCTACACGTTGATGGCCGAGGGCGTCTTGCATTTCGACGAGACCACCTTCCGCGATGTCGTGTGCCTCGGACACCTCATCGCCCAGGACGGCCGCAAGATGTCGAAGTCGCTCGGCAACCAGTTCGACCCGTGGGAGGCGCTCGACCGACAGGGGGCGGACGCGCTTCGCTGGTGGATGCTCACCAGCGGCTCGCCCTGGGAGTCACGCCGCATCGGCCACGAGATCCTGGACGAGCACGTCCGGCAGTTCCTGTTGCCGCTGTGGAACATCTACGCCTTCTACGTCACGTACGCGAACGCGGCGGCGGTCGACCCCGATCGCGAGCCGGACGAGCCAGGCGCGCGCACGATCATGGATCGATGGATCGCGTCCCAGCTCGCCGGCACGATCCGCGATGTGCGCGAGCGGATGGATGCATACGACGCCACCGCCGCCGGTCGACGGATCCAGCGGTTCATCGACGACCTCTCGACCTGGTACGTCCGGCGGAACCGCCGACGGTTCTGGAACCCGGGCGGGGCGGTCGATGCGGACGCGCGCGCCGCGTTCCAGACCTTGCACGCGTGTCTCGTGACGTTGGCGCAGCTCCTCGCGCCGTTCACACCGTTCGTGAGCGAGGCGCTGTGGCGAAACCTCGCCGCAGGCCGCGTCGACCGCCCGGAGTCCGTGCACCTCTCGGACTTCCCCCTCGTGCACGAGACCGCGCTCGACCCGGGGCTCGACGACGCCATGGCGATCGCGCGACAGCTCGTCGAGCTCGGCCGACGCGTCCGGGTCGACACGAAGATCCGCACCCGCCAGCCGCTGGCCGAGGCGGTCGTGCATATCCCCGCGCACGGTCCCGCGATCGAGGCGCTGCTCCCGATCGTGGCCGAGGAGCTGAACGTCACATCGGTCCGGGTGGCGACCTCGGCCGACGCGTTCGGCATGTGGCGAGCGAAGCCGGACTTCAAGGTGCTCGGCCCGCGGCTCGGCGCCCGCGTGCAAGCGCTCGCCGCGGCCCTCGCCGCCGATGAGGGCGCCCTCGCGGAGCGCCTCGCGGCGGGCGAGCGTGTCGAGGTGCCGATCGACGATGGCCCCGCCGTTGCGATCGGGCCAGACGACGTGGAGCTCGCGCGCGCGGTGCTCGAGGGCTGGGGCGTAGCCTCCGACGGCGGACTCACCGTCGCGCTCGAGCTGGAGATCTCGCCCGCGCTGCGCCGGGAGGGGCTTGCGCGCGAGCTCGTCCGGATCGCGCAGGATGCGCGCAAGGCCGCCGGCCTCGACGTCGGCGACCGCATCGTGCTCGGGATCGACGTCGACGGGGAGCTCGCCGAGGCCAGGGACGAGCACGCAGGATTCATCGCCGGCGAGACGTTGGCAACGGAGCAGGTGGGCGGGCGGATCGACCGGCCGACGTATACGGCCACGGTCGACCTCGACGGACGCGCGGTCGTGGTGACCCTCCGCCCGGTGTCGTGAGCCCCGACGCTCGCTAGCTCTCTTCCCCCCAGAACAGCTTTCGGAGCGACGGATCCCCATCGCCCTCGCGATCGCCCGCTCCCGCGTGCTGTGGCTCGTCGACGCGGACGGGCTCCTCGGGGGGCGGCGCGGGCGCCGGGGTGGCGACGGCCGGCTCGGGCATCGCCTCGGGCACCGCCACAGGCTCCTGTGGCTGCGTCGCCGGCAGCCGGGTCGTCGCGGCAGCCGGTGGTGCCCCGCGCGACTTCTTCGCCATCGCCTTGACCGCCTCCGCGTGTCCTTGGACGAGCGTCGCCAAGCTCTGGAGGAAATCGCGCTCCCGGTTGAGGAAGGCGTCGACCGCCGCCCGATCCGCGCCGGTGGCCGCGACCGCCGTCGCTCCGCCGGCCAGCGCCGCCGCGTGCTCGTTCGCCTCGGCCACGATCCGGGAGGCTTCGTCGCGCGCCCGTTGCACGATCTCGTCGGCCTGTCGATTCACCTCGTCGAGATCCGACGTGCCGACGATCGGCGACCCGCCGCCACGCATCCGTTCGTTCTCCGCGATGATCGCCTCGGTCGAGGCGGTCAGTCGGTCGAGGAACTCGTCGACGTCGCGCATCCGATAGCCGCCGAACCGCGAGACGCCGAACTCCTGTCGCTGGATGTCGGCCGGCGTGATGACGCCGCTCGCCGGGTCGTTGGCCGTGGGGTCTTGCTCGTTCACCATGTCGATGCCTCCTACCTCAGCACAGCGCCTGCTGCGCCACGAAGATGATCACGAACGCCACGAGGACCGAGATGTCGAACATGCCGGCCGGCGGCACGATGCGCCGGAGCGGCTTGAGCCCCACGTCGGTGACCTCGATGAGCAGATCGTAGGCCGATCGGAGCGGCCCGGTCATCGGCATGCGACCGCCGAAGTATTGGATCCAACTCACGATCACCCGCGCGAGCAGCAAGAGCCAGAGGGCGGTGAGCGCGAGGCAGATCACGCGTGCGAACGGGCTGGCGGCAACGACCATCGGGCGGGAAGGCTAGCAGCCGCCCGTGCGGGGTGGGCTAGAACTGGTTGTAGAAGGCGCCGCCGGCGAGCTTCTCGCGATCCTCCGCCGAGACCTCGACATCGGCCGGGCTCAAGAGGTAGACGCGATTGGCGATCAGCTCGATCTTGCCGTCGAGGCCGTAGACCAGCCCGGAGGCGAAGTCGACCAGCCTGCGCGCGGTCGCGTCCTCCGTGCTCTGGAGGTTCATGATCACCGCGGCGCCTTCCTTGAAGCGGTCGGCGACGTCGCGCGCCTCGTTGAATCGCTTCGGCTCGGATTTGTGGATGGCCGTGGGCCCCGCGGCCGTCGGGCGGGGCGCGGCGATCGTCCGAACGACGCCCTCCGCGTCGGCGGGCATGTCGCTCACAGGTTGCGGGCGCATCCGCCGAACCGTCGACGGCTCCGCCTCGGGCATCTCGTCGACGTAATCCTCATCCTCTTCGACGAGCCCCAGGTAGTTGAGGGTCTTCTTCCACACGCCGGCCATCCTCGCTTCCTCCCGCTCACGACCCCGACCGGTCAGGGCGTCCGCGCACCGAACACCGCCGTCCCGATCCGGACCATCGTAGCGCCTTCTTGCACCGCGACGTCGTAATCCAACGACATCCCCATAGACAGTTCCACCACGTCGGGGTGCTTTTCCCGCAGGTCATCGCGGAGCTCTCGGAGCCGTCTGAACCAGGGGCGGGCCTCCGCCGGCGTCTCGGTGATCGGCGCCAGCGTCATCAGCCCTCGCAGCCGCAGGCCCTCCAAGCTCTCCAGGACATCCGCCATGGCGGGCACGGCCTCGGGCGGGACACCCGCGCGTTCCCCGGTGAAATCGACCTCGATGAGCGCGTCCAGCACGCGGCCCGCGCGCGCCGACCGCCCCGACAGCCGCCGCGCGGCATGCTCCCCCGCGACCGTGTGCACGACGTCGGCCAGGTCCGCGACGTGATGGGCCGTGCTCGATTGGAGGGCGCCGATGAAGTGCCACCGCACGCCGGTGCCCTCGAGCTCGCGCCGCTTGTCGCGGAACTCCCGGACGTAGTTCTCCCCGAGATCGGTCACGCCCGCCCGGATCGCTGCCCGAACCGTGGCGGCATCGACCGTCTTGCTGACCGCCACCAGCCGAACGTCGCCCTGCCGCCGACCCGCGGCCACGGCCGCCTCATCGAGCCGCAGCCGGATCGTCGCAACGTTCGCCGCGATCTGCTCCTCGGTCGCCGACACGCCGCGAGCATACGGAAGGGGGCGGGCCGGGCCCGGGCCGCGAGGCGGGGGAAGGTCGCCTCCGGCGCCGGGCCCCTCCCGCCCCCACGTTCGCGCGGGGCCGCGCGGAGCGGCAGAGCCGTCGTTCAGTTCTTGAGGAAGTCCGGGATATCCAGGTCCTCTTCCGCGTCGAACGACACCGACGCGGGCTGGTCCACCTCCGTGGCGAACACGTCGGCGTCGTCGTCGTGCAGCAGGGAGGGCAGCGGCTCATCCGACCCACTGCGGACGGGCTCCTCGAGCAGACGCGACAGGCGGCTTTCGAAGCGGTTGTCGGCGGACAGGGCCACCTTGTCGAAGCCCGCGGCCACGACGGTGACGCGAACCTCCTCGCCCAGCATGTCGTCGACCACCGCGCCGAAGATGATGTTCGCGTCGGGATGGGCCACCCGCGTGATCGCGTCGGCCGCCGCGTTCACCTCGTGCAGCGACAGGTCGGTCGGGCCCGAGATCGAGAGCAACACGCCCTTGGCGCCATCGATCGAGGACTCGAGCAGCGGACTGGAGATCGCGGCCTTCGCTGCCTCCGTTGCCCGATCGGTACCCGATCCGATGCCGATGCCCATCAAGGCGGACCCCGCGCCAGCCATGACGGACTTGACGTCGGCGAAGTCGAGGTTGATCAGCCCCGGCGTGGTGATCAGGGACGTGATCCCGTCCACACCCTGATACAGGACCTGGTCGGCCATGCGGAATGCGTCGACCATCGGCATCGACGGATCGGCAACCTGGAGCAGCCGGTCGTTGGGAACGACGATCAGCGTGTCGACGGCCTTCTTCAGCTCGGTGATGCCGAGGTCGGCCTGGGTGGCGCGCTTCCGGCCCTCGAAGCCGAACGGTCGGGTCACGACACCGATCGTCAGCGCCCCGAGGTTGCGGGCGATCTCGGCCACGACGGGCGCACCCCCGGTGCCGGTGCCGCCACCTTCGCCGGCAGTGATGAAGACCATGTCGGCGCCCTTGAGGATCTCCTCGATCTCGTCGGCATGCTCGTCCGCGGCGTGCTTCCCGACCTCCGGATCGGAGCCGGCGCCGAGGCCTCGCGTGGTCTCCCGGCCGATGTCAAGCTTCACCTCGGCGTCGGACATCAGCAGCGTTTGCGCGTCGGTGTTGACGGCGATGAACTCGACGCCCCGAAGACCCGATTCGATCATCCGGTTGACGGCGTTCACGCCGCCGCCGCCGATCCCGATCACCTTGATGACGGCGAGGTAGTTCTGGGGAGCGTCCATCATGGTTCGTCCTGTCCTCCGAGCGACGCGCCGGCCGCCCACGTATGAACTCCTACCTGGGGAAACACCGAATCACTATGCGGAACTATAACGGTCAAGTAGATAGTTATTGTCATATCTACCTTCAGTCAAGGTCGTGACAGTACCGCTCGCAACCAGCAACGTCAAGCGACGCTTTCGGACCTTCGCACCTTGACGTTCGTGGTGGCGGTGACACTTTCGCGCCCGGACCGACGACTCAGGGAGTGAGCGTCGACCCATCCGAGAGCGTCGCACTGGGTGCGGTTGGAGCTGAGACATCGATCGCCGTCACGTCGAGGTCCTGAGAGGAAGCCCAACGCAATACGGCGCGAAGCGCCTCTGCCTTTGCGGCTTCGTCCCCCACCTCACCCGCGTTCACCGTCGTGCCGGACGCCAAGGCGAGGCTCACGATCCCGTCCTGCCCGACCGAGACCTCGCGCACGCGGGCCATCACGACGGGATCGAGCACTGCGAGCAACGCCGCCGCCGCCCGTCGTTGATCCTCGGTGGGCGCACCGAGGCCGGCCCGCACCGCCGGCAACCCCTCCGGCGCGCCCGTCGTCATCGGCAGGAGGGTGGCGTCGCTTGCGAGGATGCCGCGCTCCCCCAGCGCGTCGATCACTCCCACGGGACGCCGCTCGGTCACGCCGAGGACGAGGGTGTCGGGCAGCTCCACGCGCACGTTCGCATCCGCGATCCACGGACTGTCCTCGAGGCGATCGACCGTGCCCTGGCGATCGAAATGCACGACGTTGGTGCCCTCGCTGACCCCGGCGAGGGCCCGGACTTCCTCCGCGGTGAGGACGCCCGCGCCCTGCACGCGGATGTGGCGGGCGTGGAAGATCGACGTGTATGTGAACGCCCAACCCGCGAGCGCGAGGAGGACGAGGCCGCCGACGGTCAGCGCCACCAACCGACGGCGCCGAGCCGTGTGATCAGTCATCGGTCGGGCCGATCACGCGCACCTCCGGCTCCAGTCGGGTCCCGGTGTCCGCCTCGATACGGTCCTGGATCGTCCGGATCAGCGCCTCGACGTCGGCGGCGGTAGCGCCTGGCTCCGTGACGATGAAGTTGGCGTGCTTCCAAGACACCATCGCGCCGCCGACCCGCGCCCCCTTCAGCCCGGCCGCCTCGATCAACGCCGCGGCATGTCCTCCCGGCGGGTTCGTGAAGACGCTCCCGCAATTCGGCTCCGCGATCGGTTGTGTCTCCCGACGCCACCGGCGCGCGTCGTCCATCGCGCTCCGGATCACCGCCGGGTCGTCCGGATGCAGGAGCAGGCTCGCGCCGATCACGATCGACTCGGGGCCCAGGTCGGTGTGCCGGTAGCCGAACCCGACGTCGGCAGATGGCCGGCTGACGTGCCCGCCGCCGCGGAGATCGAAGAGCTCGACCACGTCGACGACATCGCTCATCTGCCCACCGTGCGCGCCCGCGTTCATCCGAACCGCCCCGCCGAAG
This sequence comes from uncultured Actinomycetes bacterium, assembly GCA_963794065.1. Classification (GTDB taxonomy): domain Bacteria; phylum Actinomycetota; class UBA4738; order UBA4738; family HRBIN12; genus AC-51. Next base: position 7,790 of record CAWCDA010000019.1, read on the forward strand.
CTCGCCGGGATCGCGACGGCGAAGGCGAGTCCGGCAAGGCCATGGTGCAGCGCGACCCCCGCGAGAGCCGGCAGCGGCATCGCGCCGCCGGCCTGCACGACGTTGCCGGCACGCGCCGTCCAACGGAACCCGCGGCCCAGCCGAAGCACGAGCCCGGCGAATCCTTCGTCGGCGACCAGGACGTTCGACCCCTTGCCCAACACCGCGAACGGGATCGCGGCGCGACAGATGGCGTCGGCGGCCGCCTCGAGGTCTCGCTCGTCCTCGGGCTCCAGGAACAGGGCGGCGGCACCGCCGATCCGAAAGGTCGTGAGCGACGCCATCGGGAAGCCCTCCCGGACACGGTCGCCACTCGCGGACCGCAGGATGTCGCGGGCCAGCGTCAGATCCCCGCTCATCCGTCGAGCTCCGCGATGCGTTCGCGGACGGCGTCGCCCAGCATCCACACGTCCCCGCAGCCCATCGTCACGATGAGGTCCCCGGCGGCGATCTCGTCGGCGAGGAACGAGACGACATCGCCGCGATGTGGCAGGTACACGGTGCGCGCCTCCGAGGCGGCCAAGGCCACACCGTCGGCGACCATCCGTGCGGTCACACCGGGGATCGGCGGCTGCGAGGCCCCATAGATATCGGTGATCACGACGAGGTCCGCAGTGGCCACGCTCGCGCCGAGCTCGCGCCAGAGCGCCTGAACCCGCTGGTATCGATGCGGCTGCACGAGCGCGATCAACCTGCTCGGGTCGCGCCGCCTGGCGGTCGCGAGCGTCACCGCCATCTCGGTTGGTGTGTGCCCGTAGTCGTCGTAGAAGTCGGCGCCGCGAGCCGTCCCACGGAGCTCGAACCGACGGTGGACGCCCTCGAACGATGCCATCGCCTCGGCGGCCACCTGCATCGGGACGCCGGCTCGCGCGGCGGCGCCGAGGACCGCCGTCGCGTTCAACAGGTTGTGCGCGCCGTCGACCTGCAGCGTCACCACGACGTCCCCGTCGCCGGCACGGACCCGGCCACGGGCACCCTCGGGTCCGAGACGCTCGACCGTGAGCTGCAGGTCGACCCCCTCGCCTGTCCCGTACGTGGTCGCCACGACGCCGGCGCGTGCCAGCGCCCGTCGGACGGCTGGATCGTCGGCGCAGGCCACCACCCCCGAGCACGCGGCGGCGAATGCGCCGAACGCGGCTTCGATCTCCGGCAGACCGCCCGGGTAGAAGTCGAGATGGTCCACGTCGATGTTCGTGATGACGCCGGTCCAGGGCGTCCCGAGCAGGAACGAGCCGTCGCTCTCGTCCGCTTCGAAGACGAACAGGTCACCGGCGCCGTGTCGAGCCCCGCCGCCGGTCTCGTTCAGGTCGCCGCCGATCAGGTAGGAGGGATCGAGCCCCGCATACTCGAGCGTGCGCGCGAGCAACGAGGTCGTGGTGGTCTTGCCGTGCGTGCCGCTGACGGCGATCGTGCGACGGCCGGCGGTCAGCGCGGCCAACGCCTGCTGCCTACGCCAGATCGGGATCCCCGCCTCGACGGCGGCGCGCACCTCGTGGTTCTCGTCGCCGATCGCGCTCGACGTGATCACGACATCGGGCGGCGGGGACGCGTCGATCACCTGGGCCGCCCGGTGACCGATCCAGATCGTCGCCCCCTGCTCGCGGAGTGCGTCGAGCGCGCGCGCGTCCTTCAGATCTGAGCCGTGGACCTCGAGGCCGCGCGCGAGCAACAGCCGGGCGAGGTTGCGCATGCCCGCACCGCCGATCCCGACGAGATGGACGCAGCGGACGGCGTCCAGGGACGGGACAGACAGGGTCGGGACCGACCCGGGCGGCGCCACCCACCGATCCTCACGCGCCGGCATCCGCATCCCCCGCGACCTCGACGGTCAGGGCGGCGATCCGATCGGCGGCGTCCGGGCGCGCCCACGACTGCGCCGCCGCCGCCATCCGCCGCCGCCGATCGTCTGCATCCACGATGGACAGGATGGCCGCTGCGAGCGCGGTTGACGACAGGTCCGCGTCCAGGAGAAGGTCGGCCGCGCCGACTGCCACCAGTTCGCGCGCGTTGGCCTCTTGATGATGCTCGGTCGCGAAGGGATAGGGCACCAGGATCGAGGGCAACGCGCACGCGGTCAGCTCGGCCACGCTCGCGCCCGCGCGGGAGACCGCGAGATCGGCGACGGCGAGCGCGAGGTCCATCCGCTCGATGAACGGCACAGGCCGCACGATGAGCGTCGCGTCGAGCTCGATCGCCATGCCCACGACGTCGAGGTGGTCCCGACCGGTGCTGACAAGGATCTGCAGGTCCGCACGATCGCGCAGGAGCGGCAGCGTCGCGGCGAGGGCCTGATCGAGATGCAGCGCTCCCTGACTGCCGCCCACGACGAGCACGGTCCGCCGATCGGCCTCCAGACCGAACGCCGATCGGGCCTCGGCACGCAAGCGCTCGCGCTGAACCGGCACCGTGATGATCTCGCGCCGGATCGGATTCCCCGTCCGTTCGACCCTCGTGCCCGCCGGGAGGTGGGCGGCCGTCGCCCCAAACGTGGTGGCGACCACCGAGGCCCATCGCGCCCCTACCCGATGGACCACCCCGGGCACGCTGTTCTGCTCGATCAACACGAGCGGCCGGCGCGCACGGTGCGCGGCCAAGACGGCGGGCGCCGCGGCGAAGCCACCGATGCTCACGACGGCGTCGGCCCGTTCGATGATCGGCCGGCAGGATCGGGCTCCACGATCGGCCCGAGTGACCGCGCGCAGCGTCGCGACCGAGACGCGCGATTGGGCGGCGGCAACGCGGAGCCCGACGAACGGGATGCCCGCGGCCGGCACCAATCGCGCCTCCTGGCCGTCGATCGAGCCGATGTAGGTGATCGTCGCGCCGTACCGGTCCCGCAACACCTCGGCGGTCGCAAGCGCGGGGAACACGTGGCCGGCGGTGCCGCCGCCGGCGACGACGATGTTCATCGCGTCCGGGCGCGGCCCGGTTCCGTGGTCGAGGCGGGGCGGCCGGTGCGCGGCGGATTCGCCGCCGCGTCCCGCGCCACGCTAGCCAGCACGCCGATCCCGGCGAGCGTGACCACCAGCGCGGTGCCTCCGAACGACACCAACGGCAAGGGAACGCCCGTGATCGGCAGCAAACCCGTGACCGCGCCCATGTTCACGATCGCCTGCAGTCCGATCCATCCGATCACGCCGGCGGCGAGCAGCCGCTCGAAGGTGCCGCGGGCGTGCAAGGCGATCCGAACACCCGCGTAGATCAGCACGCCGAACGCCACCACGACGGCCAGCGCCCCAAGCAAGCCAAGCTCCTCGCCGATCACCGCGTAGATGAAGTCGGAATGCGCGTTCGGCAGGAAGTCCCATTTCGCCCTGCTCGTCCCGAGCCCGGTGCCGAGCCAGCCACCGGAGCCCATGGCGATCAGTCCTTGGATCAGTTGGAACCCGTTTCCCTGCCGATCCGCCCAGGGGTTGAGCCACGCGTCGAAGAACCGCGTGCGCCGATACGTCTCGCCCACGATCAGCAGCATCGCTCCGAGGAGCCCCGCCCCCGCCGCGATCGCGAGATACCGGATCCGGACGCCGGCCACGAACAGCATGATCAGCACCAGGCCGAACAAGATCAGCGTCGTGCCGAGGTCGCGCTGGGCGATTCCCAGCAGGCCGATCACGCCGACGATGACCCCGAGCGGGAAGAGCAGCTGCAGCGGTTCGTTGCGCCGGTTCCATTTGTTGGTCAGGATCGTCGCGGCGACGGCCACCAGGCCCAGTTTCGCGAACTCCGAGGGCTGCAGCGTGACCGGCCCGAGATCGATCCAGCGCGAGGCGCCGTAGAGCGAAGTGCCGGATGACGGGTGCGCGGCGACGACCATCAGCAACGTCGCGCCCCCCAGCAGCGGGAGCCCGAGCGTCTTCCACGCGCGTGGCGACAGCCGCGCGACGAGCACCGCGACGCCGATGCCGACCAGCGCGTACACCACCTGCCGCTCGAAGTACCAGAAGCTATTCCCGCCGTAGCCCTGCGCGGCCGAGACGGATCCAGCCGACAACACCATGACCAGGCCCACGAGGGTCAGGAAGCCCGCGGCGCCGCCGAGCAGCGCGAGGTCGTGACGTGCGAGACGTTTCACCTCGGCGGGCGTGCGCCGTCGCGGCGGCGACAGCACGCGGAGATGGCGTACGCGGTCGGCGCTCGCGGCGCTCCCCCGCCGGGGTGCCGCCGACCGGCGCGCAGGTGCGGTCCTGGTCTTCGCCGCCGAGCGGCGCGCCGCTCCCTGGCTCCGTTCAGCCATCGGTTCCTCCCTGCAGCGCGCGGGCCGCCGCCGCGAACCGGTCGCCGCGCTCGACGTAGGAGGCGAACTGGTCCCAGCTCGCGCAGCCGGGGGCGAGCAGCACGGTGCCCGGCCGCGTCGCCTGCTCGAACGCCCTGCCCACCGCGTCCTCGATCGACGCCACCGTGGTGACGGGCACGGCACCGGCGAAGGCGGCTTCGATCTCGCCGCTCGCCTCCCCGAGCGCGACGACCGACACGAGGTTGACCGCGCCGGTCCGCAGCTGCGACAGGTCCTGTCCTTTGGCTCGCCCACCGGCGATCAGCACCGCGTCGCGCACGCCCGACATCGCCGCCAGCGCCGCGTGCACGTTCGTCGCCTTGGAATTGTCGAGGAATCGCACGCCGCCGACCTCGGCGACGGTCTCGCCTCTGTGCGCGGCGGGTGCGAACGTCGCCAGCCCCGAGGCCACGGCTCCCGGATCGATGCCGAACGCGATCGCGGCCGCCGCCGCGGCGGCGGCGTCCTCTCGGTGCCCGGCCCGCTCCGGATCGACGGGCCCGAGTGGGACGACGCGAGCGCCGAGACGGGCGATCAGCTGCCCGGCGTCGAACCCGACCTCGTCGACTCCGGGGGCACCGATGCCGAACCAGCGGACGAGGCACGGTGCCGCCTCGGACACGGCGGCCGCGACGGGGTCGTCTCGGTTGCCGATGTGGACGTCGCCGTTGGTCTGTCGCCCGTAGATCGCGGCCTTCGCCGCCCGGTAGGCGTCGAAGGAGCCGTGATGGTCGAGGTGATCGGGCGCGAGGTTCACCAGGACCGACACCACGGGATGGAAGCTCGTCTGCAAGGCGAGCTGGAACGAGGAGACCTCGACCACCAGCGCCGCATGCGCCTCGCGGGCCGCCGTCGTGAAGGGGTGACCGATGTTGCCGCAGGCCACGGCGCCGATGCCGCCGGCCTGCAAGCACGCGGCGAGCATGCCCGTGGTCGTCGTCTTGCCGTTCGTCCCGGTCACGGCCAGGTAGGGAACCGTCGCGAGGCGAGCGCCGAGCTCGAGCTCGCCCCAGGCGGGCAACCCTCGATCGCGCGCCCACGAGAACACCTCCGCGGACGGCGGGATGCCGGGGCTCGACACCAGCAGGTCCGCCCCATCGAGGTCGGACGGGTCGTGCCGGCCGAGCCGGATGTCGACACCGAGCGCCTCGAGGTCAGTCACATCGCCGATCGCCGCGGCGTCGCGCACATCGGTCACGACAACGGATGCATCTTCCGCGACGAGCGCGGCGGCCGCGGCCCGGCCGGCCACACCCGCCCCGAGGATCACCGCATGGCGCCCGGCGAACCGACCGCTCATCCGAGCCCTCCTCGCGCGATGAAATCCGCGTAGAACAGCCCGATCCCGACGGCTGAACAGAGCCCGGCGATGATCCAGAACCGCACGATGACCGTGAACTCCGGCCACCCCGCAAGCTCGAAGTGGTGATGGATCGGCGACATTCGGAAGATCCGGCGGCCGAAGCCTCGATAGGAGATCACCTGGGCGATCACCGACAGCGTCTCGAGCACGAAGAGCCCGCCGATGATCACGAGCAGCAGCACGGTGTTGGTGACGAGCGCAAGCGCCCCGAACAGCCCGCCGATCGCCAGCGCGCCGGTGTCGCCCATGAAGATGCGTGCGGGCGCCGAGTTCCACCAGAGGAACCCGGTCGCGGCGCCCATCATCGCCGCCGCGACGATCGCGGCATCCTGCAGGTCCGGCCCACGCACCGAATAACAGCCGGCCGCGTCGGCCAACAGCCCGCACGTGTGGCGGAACTGCCAGAAGCTGATGAAGATGTAGGCGGCCGACACCAGGATCGAGGCGCCCGCCGCGAGCCCGTCCAGACCGTCGGTCAGGTTGACGGCGTTCGAGGATCCGGTCAGGACGAAGAACGCCCAGAGCACG
>CAWCDA010000020.1:0-24154 GCA_963794065.1 uncultured Actinomycetes bacterium
TTATGCTCTTCGTAGGCCTCGAGGACCAGATCCTTGGCCTTGGGGTGCTCCTTGAGCGCCGGGTAGAAGATCTCCTCCTCGATCGCCTCGTGCACCTCGAGCTCCTGCTTGACCTTCGTGAAGAGCTCTTCCCGCGTCTTGACGCCGCGCGTCGTCGTGCTGTCCAGATCGGTGAGCAGCTTCTTCACCTTCTTGTGGTCTTGCTCCAGCAATGCGATCGCGTCCATCCCTTGCGTCCCTCCGTTTGATCGGGCGTTTTCGTCAAGGAGCCCATGCCCTTCGGTGGGACGTCATAAACGTGTCCGCCGGATTCACCAGAGCTGCGGCTGCTCTGTTCGGGCTCGGGTCGCGCGGCGCGTGGCGATCGTCGGAAACTCGAGGCGCCCGTCGTCCGGCCACGGGTCATCGCACCCACCCGCCGCGACAGCCGATCCCGGTCCTGTTTGGGCCCGTACGGCCTCCGATAGAGCTCCTCGTACCGATCGACCAGGTCGGGATGGGCTTCCTGCAGCCAGGGGAGGAACTCCTCGCGCACGCCTGGGCGCAGGTGCAGCATGATCGGCGAAACGTGCGAGGCTCCCGCGTCGATCGCGGCCTCCACGACGCCGCGTAGCTGCTCGGGACGATCGGAGATGCCCGGGAGGATCGGCGCCATCAGCACGCCGGTCGAGATGCCCGCATCGACCAGGGCCCGAACCGCCTCGATCCGCGCCTTGGGGTTCGGGGTGCCCGGCTCCGTCTCGCGCCAGACCTGCTCGTCCATCGTTCCGATCGAGAAGGCGGCGAGAGACCTGGGCGTGCTCGGCGCGCTTGCACGAGGAGATCGAGGTCGCGCGTGATCAACGTGCCCTTGGTGAGGATCGAGAACGGATTGCGGTGATCGATCAGCGCCTCGATGATGCCGCGCATCAACCGGTAGCGTCCCTCGACCCGCTGGTAGGGATCGGTACCCGGTGCCCATCGCGATGTGCTCGCCCTTCCATCGCGTGGCCGCGAGCTCGCGACGCAACACATCGGGGGCGTTGACCTTGACCACGATCTTGGTCTCGAAGTCCTTGCCGGCGTCCATGTCGAGATAGGTGTGCGTCGGTCGGGCGAAGCAGTACACGCAGGCGTGCATGCAGCCTCGGTAGGGATTGATCGTCCAGTCGAACGGCATCCGGCCGCCCTGCACGCGATTGATGACCGAGCGCGCCTCGACCTCGATGCACTCGATCCCACGGAATTCAGGCGTATCGAATGTGCGCCGTCCGACCTCGAAGAGCTGCTCGCCAGCCATCCACCCACACTAGAACATATGTTCGATTCCAGCTGGCTGCTCAGGTCGAGACGCGTGCCAGGTCCAAGTCCTGCGCGCGCCGGCCGACCGCGACATATTGGAATCCCGCCGCCCGCGCCGCTCCGGCGTCCAGCACGTTGCGGCCGTCGACGATCGAGGGCTCCGCCATCGAGCGGTGGATCCGGGCGAGGTCGAGCTCGCGGTACTGCGGCCACTCCGTGCAGGTCACCAGGCAATCGCGCGCCCACCGCGGCGTCGTACGGATCGTCGATCACCTCGAGCCACGGCGCGAGCGCGGACGCTGCGCGCGCGGCCATCGGATCGACGCCGCGAACGTGGGCGCCCTCTCGGTGCAGGCGCTCGGCCAGCGCCATGGCCGGGGCGCCGCGCACGTCGTCGGTGCCAGGCTTGAACGCCAACCCCAGGAGCGTGACGACCTTGCCCTCGAGGTTCCAGACCGCTTCCTCGATCTTGCGGAGGACCGCCACCAGCGATGCGTCGTTCACGTTGGAGGCCTCGCGCAGCAACCCGAAGTCATAGCCCAGTCGGTCGGCCACTCTCGCGAGCGTGACGATGTCCTTGGGCAGGCAGTAGCCCCCGTAGCCGAGTCCGGCGCTCAGGAACGAGGCGCCGATGCGCGGGTCGGCGCCCATGACCTCGGTCACGCCGCCCACGTCGGCATCGGCCAACTCACAGACGCGCGCGAGGGCGTTGGCGAACGAGATCTTCGTCGCGAGGAACGCGTTGGACGCCAGCTTGGCCAGCTCGGCGGTTCGAGGGTCCGTCTCGATCAGGCGGCTGTGCGCGAGCACCGGGGCGTAGAGCTCGCGCAGCACCTCGAACCCGCGCGGGTCGTCGCTGCCGATGACGAGACGATCCGGCCGCAGCGTGTCCTCCACCGCGTGACCCTCCCGGAGGAACTCCGGGTTGGAAACGGCGATCAGGTCGAGGTCCGGGCGTTCGAGCCGGACCACTTTCGCGATGCGTCCCGTCGTGCCCGGCGGCACCGTCGACTTGACGACGAGCACCACCCCCGGCTCGGCGCTCCGGGCGACCGCGCGCGCCGCCTCCTCGACCGCCGACAGGCTCTTGTCGCCGTTGCCCTCGGGCGGGCGTCCGACGCAGATGAACACGACGCGCGCCCCTGCCACGGCGTCCGCGACGCTGGTGGTGAATCGGAGCCGGTGTTCGCGCAGTCCCTCGAGGAGCAATCGGTCCAGGTCCGGTTCGTGGAAGGGTGCCTGCCCTCGACCGAGCATCGCCACCGTATCGGCTGACAGGTCCATGCCCACGACCTCGTTGCCCACGCTCGCGAGGCCGACGGCGGTGATCAGACCCACGTGGCCGGTGCCGATGATCGCGATCCTCATGCGGCCACCCCCTTGAACGACGCGACCGTGCGCCGGATGCCCTCGTCGATGTCGACAGTGGGCTCGTAGCCGAACCGCTCGCGCGCCAACGACACGTCTGCGTGCGTCGTGCGAACGTCTCCGGGCCTGGTCGGTTCGTACGTGGGATCGGCCTCGACGCCGGCATCGCGCGCGATCAGCTCGAGGAGCCGGCGCACCGACGTGGGCGGGCGCCCCCCACCGATGTTGTAGGCCAAGCCGAACGCCTCGTCGGGAGCGCGCGCGGCCCGGAGGTTGGCCTCCACGACGTCGTCGATGTAGGTGAAGTCTCGCGATTGCTCACCGTCGCCGTGGATCACCGGTCGGGTGCCGCTCAGGCACGCGACCGTGAACAAAGGGACGACCAACGCGTACTCGCTCGTCGGATCCTGCCCGGGCCCGTAGACGTTGAAGTACCGCAACGACAGCGCACGGACGCCGAGCGAGCGGTGCAGCCCGGCGCAGCAGACCTCGGCGGCGAGCTTGCTCACGGCATAGGGAGAGCGGGGACGCGGCTCCTGGGACTCGCGCAGGGGGAACGTGTCCTGGTCGCCGTACACGGAGGAGGAGGATGCCGAGACCACGACGGCGCCTTCGTCGCGGGCCGCCAGCAGCACGTTCGTGGTGCCTCGGATGTTGACCTCCATCGTCATGGCCGGATGCTCGACCGAGCGCAGCACGGAGCGTTTCGCGCCCTGATGGAGGATCGCCCGGCACCCGCGGGCCGCGGACGCGACCGCGGGCTCGTCGCGGAGGTCGGCCTCGACGAGGCGCACCTCCGGCAGATCTCGGAGGTTCTCCAGGTTCCCGTCGGACAGGTCGTCCAACCCCACCACCTCGACGCCGTCGGCGACGAGCCTGCGACAGAGCTGCGACCCGATGAAGCCGGCGGCGCCGGTGACGAGCACGCGGTCGCTCATGCGCGGTGACCTTCGGACCCGAGGATGCACGGCCTCCTCATCGATCGGACGCCACGAACTGTTTGAGGATGGGATGCTTCCGCGCGAAGGCGGCCGCTTCAAGCCGCGAGTGCAGCCCGAGCTTCGCCAGGATGTTCTGGACATGCGTCCGCGCGGTCTGTGGGCTGATCGCGAGCGCCACCGCGATCGCGTCCTTGTCTGATCCGTCGGCGAGCAGGGCGAGCACCTGGCGCTCGCGCCGCGTGAGCTTGGAGAGCGTCATGATCGAGTCGTCCGTCTTCTTGCCGCCCTGTTGCACGAGCGTCGTCAAGAGCTCGCCGAGCATCTGGGGCGGCACGACGACCTCGCCCTTGGCGACCGACTTGGCCGCGTCCACCAGATCGTCGAGCGACATCTCCTTGGTGAGATAGCCGCTCGCGCCGGCGCGGAGCGCGTCGATCAGGGGGGCGAGGTCCTCCTCGGATGTCAGCACGAGAACCTTGCAGGTCGGCGCCGCGGCGCGGAGGTCCGCGACGAACGCGGGTAGCCACGACACGAAGAAGTCGCCGTCCACGACGGCCAGGTCCGGTTGGGTGCGCTCCGCGTCGCTGACGGCGAGGCTCGCGGTCTGCGATTCCGCGATCACCTCGAGACCGTCGACACGGTTGAGGGCGCCGCTGACCGCCTGCCGGAACAGCGAGCTGCCGTCCACGAGCAGGATCCGGATGGTCGACGTCGCTTGATCCATGGGCCCCCTCTACCCCCTTCCCCGAGGGGTCACGACGATAGGTGGCGTCCCGCAAGGGGGGACCGAGCGAGTGACGTAGACGGCGTACGGTCCCCGCATGGGACGGCGCTTCAGGCGGCCCCGGACGCGGGCAGCGTCGGGTCCGGGACGAGACCCTGGTGCACCGCGACGGCCGCCGCTTCCAGACGGGAATGAACCTGCAGCTTCGTCAGGATCGACTGCGCGTGGGTCCGGACGGTGTTCCAGCTGATGTCCAGCTCGTGGGCGATCTGGCTGCTTCCGGCGCCCTCCGCGAGCAGGGCCAAGGACCTCCAACTCGCGCGCCGTCAGCTGGGCGGACAGCAGGTCCAACGGTCGCGAGCGGCGTGAGGGCCCCGCGGGCTCGAGACACTCGCGGCTTGACAAGGCCGGTGCCCCTCGCATGGCCGCGCGGACATGGGATGTGAACCGCGAGAGCGGTACATCCTTGGACAGACACCCCCAGAAGCCGGCACGCTTGCTCTCCCGAACGATGCGGGGATCCGCCAGGGTCGTGGTCCCGATGACGATGGCGTCGGAGTGCGTCGCAAGGGCGTGTTGACCTACGGCGAAGCCGTGGTCGGCGGGCAGCGAGAGATCAACCACCGCGAGCTTCGGGCGCTTACGGGAGATGAGCTCCTGTGCCGTCTCGGCGATCGTTGCGACCGAGACCTGGAACTCGAGATCCTCCAGCAGCGGCGTGACCACCTCTCCGAAGAGCCGATCTCGATCCAGGACGAGCGCCGTGGCGATGTCCGATGAGGGGGATGTGGGCATAGGGCGGCCTCCCAGGTTCGATGATGTAGCCCATTTCCGGTAGGGCAACTACGACCGCCTACCCCGTTTGCCCCCCGGACATACCTCGTTTGTACTACGTTTCTCGAATTTTTGCTCACGCCGTTGGGAGCTGGGTGCTCTGGGGGGCCGCGATGGCGGGCAGGACTAGCCCGTGGAGTGCACAGTCGTGTCGACGCGCATCACGGAACCGAACAGATCCTGGTAGCCCTGCCTGATCGAGGCTGGGGTCCATCCTGTGAGGTCGATCGAAGCCCCGGCGCTCCCTCGCGGCCAGCTGAGGACCTCGACCACGGCGTCGGCCGCCCCCTCGAGGTCCCCGATCGAGATCGTGCGACCGCGTGCCCCGAGCTCGATGAGCTCGTGGACGCCATCGACCCGATACGCGACGAAGGGGGTATCGAGCGCCGCCGCTTGGACGAGCACCTGCGAAACCCCTTCTGCTTGACTCAGCAAGACGACGACATCGGCCTCGGCGATCAGGGACAGCGGGTCCTCGACGAACCCGATCAGCGCGGCGTCCGAGGCGAGCCCGCGATGGCGGATCCCTCGGTCGAGCGTTTCGGCGAGCGGGCCCTCACCCGCGATCGCGAGGAACGGCCGTTGCTCCAACCGCCGGTGCACCTCCTCAAGCACGGCAGGGAGGTCCAACACGTTCTTCCGGGGCTCCAGGCTTCCGAGGTAGGCGACCAGCGGACGGCCCGCTGGGATCCCTAGGTCGCGCCGCAGGCCCTCGGCCGGGATCGGTCCATCCTCCGGTGCGGGCAGCCGGACCCCCGATCGAACGACCCGCAGCTTGTGCCTCGGCACGCCGATCTCTTCGTAGCGACGGGCGAGATCGTGCCCCACCACCGCGTAGGCGGTCGTCGAGCGACGCAGGCTCCGTTCCAGCGCGCGGAACAGGCCGCTCTGCGGCGCGCCATACCCGGGTCCGAAGTTCGCCATCGACAGGGACGACACGTTCGGGATCCGCAGCCACCGTGCGCTGAGTCTGCCCAACACACCCGCCTTGGACTGGTGTGTCACCACCAGGTCGGGGGAGAGCGCACGCATGATCCGCCAGATGGACGCGAGCGCGCGCAGGTCATCGATCGGGCTGGGCTGCCGGACCAGCGTGGGGACGATCCGGACCGAGGCAAGAGCCATCTCGCGCCGGGCGGCGTCGGGTGAGGAATCGTCGCCCACGATCAGCGTGTGTCTGGCCTCGGGGAACGCTGCGACCATGTCGCGGAGCCGCTTCTCCGAGCCGCCGCGCAGATACCGCGTCATCACGTGCAGCACGCAAGGCTGGTTGCCCGCGCGCGTCGAGCGCTGATCGTCCATCGACTTGCGAACCTAGGCGCGGGTTCCGTGCTGGGCACCCGCGGTGCGCCGTAGGTTCGCTACGTCGGCGTACTAGTAGGAGCCTCGCCCCTCGAGCACCCATGGGATCGTCCGGGCGATGATCCGGAGATCGGCCCCCACGCTGCAGGTGCGGACGTAGCTCGCCTCCAGGTCGACCCGCTCGGGGTAGGACAGGTCCGACCGGCCGCTCACCGCCCACAGACCGGTGAGCCCCGGACGGACGCTCAGTACGAGCGGCCAGTCTGCGCCGAAGAGCCGACCCTCCTGAGCCGGCACCGGCCGCGGACCGACCAGGCTCATCTGTCCGAACACGACGTTCAGCAGCTGCGGTGCCTCGTCGAGGCTGAATCGACGGAGGAACCGACCCACCCGCGTCACACGGGGGTCCTCGCGCAGCTTCCGGACGCGACGCCATTCCTCTCCGAGCGCCGCGTCCTGGGCGAGATACTCACCGAGGCGTTCCTCCGCACGGGGGACCATCGTGCGCAGCTTGATCAGCGCGAACGGGGTGCCGTACCGGCCGACCCGGCGCTGGAGGAAGACCGGCGAGCCCGGGCTCTCGATCATGATCGCGACCACGATGATCGCGAGGAAGGGCAGCACCAGGAGCAAGGCCAGGACGCTCAGGACGATGTCCATCGAGCGCTTGAAGACCCGCAGGGCGAACGACGGCGTCGTCCACCCGTCGGCGGCGAGCCAGTCGACGACCGAGGGCACCGCGGGATCGGTCCGCACGATCGGGCCGAACGGTTCCGTCGACGTCAGATGCTCTTGTGCCATATTCGCGTTGCCCCCCCGCACGCCGTGTGTCCACACGGCCAACGTTCAGCGACGAACGTATGGACAGCCGGCGAGGGGGGATACCCGCACGCGCAGTAGGCGCGATACGTCGTTGCGACGTAGGCGCACTCGACGGCTCTCCTCAGGTCGCTTCGGCCACGCGGACACCGCGCAGGAGGGCGGCGGTCGTGTTCGCGACGGTGAACTCCGACGTGTCGACGCGCTGGACCCGCAGGGTGGCCTCGGCCCCGAGCTCCTCGAGCAGACGTTCGATGGAACGGCGCTCCGTCGCGAGGGCTGCGCGGGCCGATGCGTCGGACTCGTCTCGGAGCAGATGATCCTTGTCGCGGCCGCGGATGCGCTCGAGCAGGACATCGTCGGGCGCGTCAAGGACGAGCGCGAGGTCCAGCGTTCGACCCCAGCCGGCGGCGAGACGCCGGCGTCGACGCTCGATCGCGTCGGGAGGCCCTCCGTCGAGTTGTTTGAGGAGGAACAGGGGGCCCTGATCGAACACGAAGATCCGCGTCGTTTCGCCGTGTGCTCGCCGGCGAACGATCGAGCGCGACGACGCCAGGCGGATCAGCTTGTTGCGCTCCCGCCACGACCGTCCCTGCCACAGGCTCGGCACCAAGACGGGGTCAGCTCGAGGGCCGCCATCGCGTACGGGATCGCGTTGGCCGGGCTGCGGTAGCGAGACATCGCCGCGATGCCGTCGTGCTGCGAGATCGCGTCGACGACGGTCGTCTTGCCCGAGCCGGGAAGACCCAGCACCTCGACCACCGCGATCGGGCCCTCGCGCGTCGCGACGGTCACAATCTCGACCAGACGGCGCGCTTCACGTCCGCGAGGACCGCCTCGACCGACTGCGAGGCATCCACGATCGCGACATCTGCCGCCCAGGGGGCACCCAGGACCTCGCGCGCGCGGGCATCGATCACGGCGGGGTCGGCTTCCGGGCGGCGGCGTATCGCGACCTCGGGCGCGACGGCGAGCACGACGACGATGTCCGGCTGGGCGATCCGCGCGTGGTAGCGGTGTTCGATCTCGACCAGCCGTCGCGGCGCCGCTCGAGGATCGGCATCTCGCCGCGGGGGCCTGGGCCCGTCGACCGAGATCTCCGGCAGGGGATAGCGGTCGCAGATCACGAGCGATCCGCGCGCGGCGAGGCGCCGTGCCCGCGTCGCCGCGCGCCACCGATCGCGAGCCGTCAGGGCCTCGATCGCCTGGCGCGCTCGACCGGGCTCGCCGACCGGTGCATCCGGGGACCCGACGGGCGCGGGAGCCTCGGTGCCCGCCACACCGAGGCGCCGACCGAGGTGGATGCCGGAGCGGAGCAGGATCCACGCGAGCGAACGCCGAGGCTTGCCCATGTGGACCCTGCGCACCGTGAAGACGGGGGACAGCCACGCCGCGAGCCCGCGTGCCGTCGTGGATTTCCCTGATCCGTCGCTGCCGATCAACGCGATCACGCGGCCGCCGGTGGCCGGCCGCTTCCTCGGCGGGCGACCCAGGAGGTGGCGGCGCGTTCGCCCGGCGATCCTGCGCCACCCCTGCAGCCACACGTCCACCGCGCGAGGACGCCGCGCGCCGGGAGCCAGACGCCGCCGGAGCTCGCCCCAAGCCTTCAGGCGCATCCGGAGTGTTCGTCCAGGGTCGAACGAGGCGATACATCGCTCGAGCAGCTGCCGATCCAGCATCGGCACGGACCGTGCGAGGTCGTGCCAGCGGACCGCGGGGTCGGAGCGGTCCTCGAGAGACGCGAGCTCCTCCCGCTCACGCCGACCGAGCGAGCCCCGCCCCGAGACGATGGCCTCGGGGCTGCCGTGCTTCAGCATCATCCGAACGACGAACACCGCGAGCTCGAGCTCCGGGTCCGGCACCATGAACGGATCGGCTGCCGTGGACGTCGACAGATACGCGGTCTCGATCGGGAGTCGGTAGTTCTTCGTCGCATCGTCGCCGAGGATCAGGCGTTCGTGCGCATGCACATCCACCAGGCGCCCCGACGCATCGTCGAGGCCGTAGAAATGTCGGATGCCAGGCTGCCGCTTCGCTCGACCGACGATCGCCTCGACGAAGCCGAGCGTGTGCAATACGGCTTCGAAGCGCGCGACGTCGTCTTCGGCGACGAGCAGATCGAGGTCGTTCTCACCGCTGGCGGAGCGATCGAGCGCATCGGTGCTTTTCCAATGGCAGGTGCGGATGCCGTCGCGGTCCAACGCGTCGCACAGATCGAGGACCAGCTGCAGCGGTCCGACGACGACCTCGGGCGAACGGACCATCGATCACTGGGGCCAGACGGATCGCTGCGTTCGCCCGGTCGCCAAGCCGCTCGAGCGCTCCGCCTCCTGGCGCACCCGTGCACCCTGGGATCCGGTCGAGGTCTCCGATCGGCCGCGCTCCACTGGGGCATCGCCCCATCCGCCGATCGCCGCTGCGGCGATCACCCCGAGCACGAACCCCAACAGCGCGCCGAGCGCCACGTCGGTCGGAAGGCCCGGACGCACCGGGGCTCGCACCGGCTTCCGGCGGCTCCAGGACCTCCACGTAGTTCGTCACGCCGCCGGAGGAGACGAAGCCGAGCAGCGAGGCGTAGTTCTGCTGGAGATCGAGCAGATGCGCCTCTTCGTGGGCGATCTTGGAGCGGAGCGCATCGAGCGCCGAACCGGTCGCGGAGCCGATCTGCGCCTTCAACCGTGTCGTGCGCGCCTGCGCCTGGGCGATCAGCTGCTGGGTCTGTTGCAGCCGGGTATCCACGAAGCTTCGAACCTGCTGGACGCGCACGTCCTCGGTGCTCGTCGGCGACATCGCGATGACCTGATCGCTTACCGCACCCGCGAGCGATGCGGCCTCCTCGGGCGAGGATCCGTCCGTCCGGATCAGGACGATCGGCGCGTCCTGCTGCGGGACCGAGGCGTGGACCCGGCCGCGGAGATCCTGCCACGCCACGTTGAGGCCGAGCTCGCTGGCGGCCGCCTGCAGGATCGGTTGGCGTCCGACAAGGTCGGCGTACGTCGAGGCAAGACGCTGGCTGGTCTCGATCGCGTCCTGATCGACCTCGGCATCCGTCAGGGGCCGGCCGATCAGCAGCGTCGTCGTGGCTTGGTAGGAACTCTCGGCCATCATGCTGCGCGTATAGCCCGCGCCCGCACCGACGAGGGTCAGGATCAGGATGAGCCACCATCTGCTCGCCACGCGTGCGGCGATCGTCTGTCGAGCGATCACAGGGGAACCTCGCCTTCCTTCGGGCGCACGCGCCGTCGTCCGCGTCTGCGTGCGGCGACGGCTCGGTACACGCGTTCGTAGGACCGTTGCATCGTCTCGAGGCTGAACCGGCGTTCCACCAACGCGCGGCACCCCCCGCCGATCGCCGACCGCTCGTCCGCGGACATGGCCTTGATCCGCTCGATCGCCGCGGCGAAGCCGCCGACATCGCCGGGTTGCACCAGCGGCACGAAGTCGACGGACGCGGCGATCTCTCGGTGCGACGGGATATCGGAGAGCACCACCGGCACGCCGCAGGCCATGGCCTCGAGGACGGCGACCGGCAGCCCTTCCCCGTGCGAGGGGGTGACGAACACGTTGGAGCCGGCGATCTGCCGGTACACCTCCTCGCGTTCCACCGCGCCGGTCACGACGACCTGTTCGTCGAGACCGTCCCGCGCCGCTCGATCGAGCACGTCCGCTCGCTGCGCGCCGTCGCCGACGAAGCGCAACGTGTCCGCGGGACCGCACATCGCCCGGAACGCGGCGACCAGGGTGAGCGGGTCCTTGCGGGGGATCAGTCGACCGACGGCGACGACCCGGAATCCATCGGTCGGCCGCATATCGTTCCCGCCGACGGCGCTGGTGACGCGCGCGATGTCGACCCCGTTCGGCACCACCTCGACGGTCCGCGCCAGGGAGCGCATCGGCGCCGGGAAGCTCGCGAACGCCGCCCGGCTGCAGAACACCACCGTGGGGAACGCCGCGAACAGCGGCACCAACAGCACCTGGTTCCTCAGCGGGAAGCTCTCTCGCGAGTTGTGCACGGTCAGGACGCCGTTCCAGAGCGAGCGGCGCGACAGCACGCTCGTCAGCACCAACGCGGCCGCGGTACCCGGCGCGTGGGCGTGCACGACGTCGTAGGGACCGGCCGTGAGCGCCCGCCGCAGCGCGCGGACGAAGCCCCGCACGGTGCCGTCGCCCTCGAAAAGGGCGATCTCGGGAGGCACGTCCACCCCGCGCGGATGGAACGAGCAGATCGTGATGTCTCGCTCATGCCGCACCGGCAGGCAATGCTCGTTGAACTGTGCGTTGGCGTGCCCGAGGGTGACGATCAGGTGCAGGATCCTGAGCTGCCGGGTCCGCGCAGGCTGTGGCGCCGCGCTGCGTTCCGTCTGGTCCGTCCGTTCCACCATCCGCACCATCCCTACCCACCCGGACCCCGCCGTCGACCTGGCGGCGGGATTCCCCTGCAGCTAACAACGGGGCGCCGGGCCTGGACACACGCGCCGCGGCGTATCTCTGCTACGGCGTTCGTAGCAGAGGCGCCGGTCCCGCGAGCAGCTTCGGTCCGCAGCGTTCGACGTAGGCGAACTACGTCAACGCGACGGTGTGGGGGCTCATCGGCACGGGATAGCCTGCGCGCGTGCGGGATCGATCGTGGACACGCCTGCTCCGCTGGCGCTGGCTGGTCGTCGCCCTGGCGGTGCTCGGCCTCGCGATCGGACACGTGCTCGCGCCCCGCCTGCAGGTGTACCGGGCGAGCACGACGATCCTCGTCGGCTCCCCGATCGATGCCCCCTTCCAGCAGGTGGACGACATCGATGCCAGCGAGCAGCTCGCACGGGTGTTCGTCGATCTGATCCCGCAGGAAAAGGTGCTCGATCCGATCATCGGACGACTTGGGCTGGACACGACCTGGCGCCAACTCCGCCAGCGGATCGACGTCGTCGTCGAGGGCAGGAGCGAGCGGCTGCTCTCGGTGACGGCCACCGCCTCCTCCCCGGCGGAGGCCGAGGCGATCGTCGCCGCGATCCCACAGCAGCTCGAGGAGGTCGCCTTCGGCCCGGGGGGCGCCCCCGATCAAGGGCACGCGCGCGGCTTCATCTGGTCCCGGATCGACGCGATGCAGCGACACATCGTGCAGGCCCAGCGCGCGGCCTCGGCCCCGCACGCCGGCCCCGACACCCAGGCGCTCGTCGCCCGGTGGAACCAGGCGCTCGCCTCGATGTACCGGAACCTGGCGCGCCAGGGCTCGGCGAACCACGTCGAGGTCGTCGAGCCGCCCGCGACCGTCGCCGGCCCCGTCCCGGCGCAACCCTGGATCGACATCGCCGCGGCGCTCGGCGGCGCGCTGGTCGCGCTGCTCATCGCATGCGCGGTGGAGTTCGGCGGCCCGCTTCTGCGACGCGGCCGGGTCGCCGAGCGCGCCTACGTCTGAGCCGCGCGTGCGAGCTCCCGGACCCATGGATCGCCCGCGCCGCGCCGGGCCCGAGCCGATGGGGCGAGCATCCGGGAGCCCACCAGGAGACCGAACCCGAGCAGGCACCCGATGGCGGCGCCGAGCGCCGCGTTCACGATCGTTCGCGGACGGATCTTGCCGCCCTTGGCCTCCGCTGGCTGCACGATCTGCAGGTCGTTGGAGGCTCCGGAGGTCGCGGCCAGCTGTGCGCCGTAGATGTCCTGCCACGTCATCAGCAGGCCGCTGAGACGATCGATGCGCTGCTGGACGTGTCCTCGACCCGTGCGGGTGAGCGACGCCTTCCGACGCTCGAGCCGCGAGAGTTCCTGCTCGACCTTGGCGATCGAGCGCTCGGTCAGCGGCTGCCCACCCGAGGCGCTCGGCTCCGCGTGCAGCGTCGCCGCGCCGGCCGCGGGTCGGCTCAGCTCCAGCAGGCGATCGGTGATCGCGCGGGCCGTCGCCGTCGCGTCGGCGCTCGTCTGCCCGTACACCGTGATCGTGATCATCGGGATCTCGTTGATGCCCAGGTCGACGTGGACACGATCGCGCAGCTCCTGCCAGTCGGTCGGCAGGTCGAGCCGGTCGATCACCGGTTCGAGCACGCTTTCGCTGCGGATCAGGTGGCCGTAGATCGCGGTGACCATAGCGCTGGCGCCGAAGTCGTTCGCGAGATCGGGACGGTCGAGGTCGCCGACGAGCACGCTGGCGGTGGCGGCGTAGGTGGGCTGGATGTCGCGGCTCGCGACGGCCCCGACGGCGCCGCCCGCCACCGTAAGGACGAGGATCGCGATCGCCCACCAACGGGCCGAGCGTCGGATCGCGAACATCAGCCGATCCCCCAGCCGTCGAAGTCGCGCCCCAGGACGCGCCGCAGCTGCGTCACGTCCGGGCGCAGCGATCGCTCCAGCTCCTCGCGCAGCTCCTCGGAGATCCGCCCCCGCTCCACGTCGAGCTCCTGCGTCGCGAGCCCGCCGGTCAGCCGATGCTTGATGGTCTTGACGGGCTCCGGCACATAGGTTGCGATGGTGCGGATCCTGGGGATCCGCCTGACCGCGCGCAGCGACGACGGCCTCATCCGACGGCCGGCGGAGGTCAGGTACTCCTGGTCCAGCGTGCGCGGCACCCAGCCGGGCTCGACGTCGAGGAACGTGTACACGCGGCGGAGCGTGGGCAGCCGATCGTCGCGGAGGTCCCGGGAGTCGATCACGAGGATGCGATCGGAGGGCACGAACGGCGCGTATCGTTCGAGCTGGAAGGCGTAGCGGCTGATGTTGAGATACATCGGCTCCTCGTGGAACGCCTGCTCGATCGGACGCCACTCCTGGCCCGTCGCGACGTGATGCAGGTATTGCGAGCGCATCCGCTCGACCGGATCGCGGACGACGTAGATAAGCCGGACATCGCCGAGCACCGAGGAGATCCGTTCGGGCACGCCCTTGACCCACGGGTACTTCGTGTAGCTCGTCGAGGCCTCGCCGATGGCGATCGCTTCCGCGGGCGCCGGCCGGAACTGCTCCTCGTACCAGCCCACCCCGTGTCGCCAGTTGCGCAGCGGATTGAAGAAGTTGACCTCCTTCGTCTCGGGCATGAACACCTGCGGGTGGTCGCGCAGGTAGTGGTAGAGGCTCGTGGTCCCCGCCTTCATCGCACCGATCACCAGGAAGTTCGGCAGTCGGGGCGTCGACGGTTGCATCCGCGCTCCGCTCATGACGTCGTGCTCCCCGCGTCGGCGCGCGTTCCGCCGCCGCCATGCGCGATCTTCCGTACGCGGGCGACCAGCGCGGCGCGCTGTCGCCGCGTCATCCCGAGGTATGCGGCCCCGACCATCACGAACAGGGCGGTGAGCGCGCCCCACAGCACCAGGGCGACCCACGTGTCGGCGGTCACGCGTTGGCCGAGCCAGGTGGAGGCGGCGAACAGGACGAGGGTCGTGAGCGCCGGCCGTGGGATCCCGCGCAACTGTCGCAGCGGGGGATCGTCGAGCAGCTTGCCGATCTGCCAGGGGTAGGCGACGGTCAGGATCATCCGACCAAGGATGATCCCGAGGCACATCGCGACGATGTCGTTGTCCATGATCGCCATCGCGACGATCGCGAGCACCATCGACGCGATCGCAGACACCGCACCGATCAGGACCTTCGCGCGCATCTGCAGCGTGAGATCGATGATGCGGGCGTCGTTGCCGATGAACACGAACTGCGTGACCATCACGACGATCAACAGCATCGCGACCGGGCCCGCGTAGAAGCGCGAGCCGACCCAGAGGTCGACGAAGGACCGGTTCCACACGAGCAGCGCCACGCCCATGGCCGTGCACACGATCCAGCTGAAGGCCATGAGCTCGTCTCGCAGCCGTCGCGCGCGCGGGTGGTCGCCGCCACCGAGGATGCTCCCGAGTCCCGGCGAGCTGCCCTCGAACAACACCGCGATCAGGGGCACCAGCGCCTGGCTGACGAACTTCGTCAGCGTGTAGACCGTGACCTGCACGACGCTTCCGAACACGCCCAGGACGATCACATCCCCGGCGGTCAAGAGCTCGTAGACGAATTTCCAGCCGGCGAACCAGCCGCTGAGGCCGAGGAACCACCGGATGTCCTTCCGCGTGGGGCGGGAGACGCCGAACCACAGCACGTTGGTCCGGGTGACCCGCCAGAACAGCAGACCCGTCACGACGGTGCCGGCCACGTTGGCCAGCGCCACGCCGACGATGCCCGTGTCGAGCCGCATCGCGAGCAGGAAGAAGCCGCCCGAGGCCAGGATCAGCCCGGCCGACAGCCCCATCCGCTTGTAGCCGAGGTTCTCCCCCTGCAGCACCGAGCGGGGGATCGACAGCAGCGTCAGGGCGATCGCGTCGGCGGTCAGCAAGGCCGCGGCGACGCGGACGCTCCAGACGTAGGGCTCGGGCGTGTGCAGGACGATCGGCGCGAACCACGCCCCGATCGCGCCGACGAGCACGAGGATCGGCAGGAAGATGAACCACACGACGATCGCGCTGCCGACGTAGCGGCGCTTCTCCTCCTGCGTCAGGGACCGTTGCCCGTGCGCGATCACCCACGTCAGGGCCTGTGCGGATCGACCGCCGGCCGACCAGAGGTAGCCGTTCAGGCTGTACAGGATCCGCCAGACGCCGTACAGGTAGCTTCCGAGCCCGTTGACGAGGACCGGGTTGATCACGAACTGGACGGCGAGCCCCGCGGCGTAGTCCAGGCCGGAGGCCACGGAGATCAACGACGCCTTGCGGCTCAGATCGCGTGTGGTGGACCACGACTGAAGGTAGCCGCGGACCGAGGAGCGCGTGCGATCGCTCGTGCCTTTAGCCATCTATCGACCTCCCCGATCCGCCGGCACGGCGATCGGATCCGGTGCGGTGCTGCGGCCCAGCTCGACTGCCACGGCGATCCCGAGGCCGTACAGCAACCAGTAGTGCCGCTGCAGCACCAGCGGCGCGAGCATGCTGTGCGCCATCAGCCCCGCCATCGCGGCGAGGAAGGCCCACAGCAGCTGCCGATCGGAGATCGATCGGACCCGCGATTGGGTGCGAAGCATCACCAGGAACCAGCGCACGATGATGAACAGGAACGCGCCCGCGCCCAACAGTCCGGCCTGCGCGAGGAACTGGATCCACAGGTTGTGCGGATCGTGATAGGTCGCCGCGTCGTCGTAGAACTGCCCGACGTAGCGGAAGTTGTCGAACCCCGTGCCGACGATCGGGGAGGAGAAGAACGCCTCCAGACCGGCGTGATCCAAGGCGAGGCGCTCGTCCGCGACGGACTGGCCGTTCGGGTCGGGGGCGATCGTCCGCTCGATCCGCGTTCGCAGCGTGTCCGGGAAGATGTTCGTCCAGTAGATCGCGCTGCCCACCACGACGAGCCCGATCGCCACCAACAGGAGACGGAACAGCATCTTCCGCGCGCCCTCCCAGCCGTTGCGGAACACGACGAAGACGATCAGCGAGACCATGGTGGCCGCCGTCGAGCCGCGGGAGGCGGAGGCGGTCAGCGACCAGATCATCAGGTTCAAGATCACCGCGCCGCCCAGCAGCACCGTCAGGTAGAAACCGTCGCGCCAGAGGTCCAGCGCGAAGTACAGGACGAACGGGACGAGGATCACGGTCGGGATCGCCAACGCGTTCGGGTTCCCGTTGAAGTAGGGGACGACCCGCCCCGCCAGCTGGACGTTCTGGCTGACGAAGGCGATCAGCACGACGACCAGGTAGCCGGTCAGGAACAGGACCAAGGCGGCTCGGACGATCGCGCGCGATCGGGCGACCGTGAGGATCACAGGGATCTGGACGAAGAACACGAAGGCGTACTGCGCCACCTGCAGGACGGACTGAACCGGCGCGGTGGCGCGGAAGCCACCCAGCAGCCCCGAGGCCAGCAGCACGAGGGCTGCCAAACGCATCGAGCGAGGTGCCCACCACATCTGTCGCGGACCGAACACCAGCAGCAGGAAGACAAGACCCGTGACGAGGTCATACGCCGTGAACGCGCGGAGCACGAGCAGGTTCAAGGGCGCGATGAACGCGCTCAGCAGGAACAGGATCTGCGGCGCGTCCAAGTTGATCGAAACCGGCCGGTGACCGGCGACCTCCACCGAGGTCGTCTGAGCGCTCATCGGACCGAGCGGTCGTGCGGCACCACCGACCACCCCTCCATACCGTCGGGCATGTAGCGGGCCAGGCGATCGACGTCTGCCTGCAGGAGCTCGGTGAGGCGCAGTCTCGTCGCGCTCGGGATCGATGCATCGGCGCCGCCTGCCGCAGCCCGCTCGCCTCCGCGACGAGACGGCATCAGCCGCGGCAGCGTCGAGTCGACGAGTTCCTTCGCCCGCTTCGCCGCGGGAACATGCTCCTTCAACGCGTGTCGGAGCTTGCCGACGATCGGTGGGAACCTCGCGCGGCCCTCCGTTCGGTAGTACTCCTGATCCATCGTCGCGGGCACGATCCGGTCGTCGACGCCGACGAACCGGAACACCCGTCGCATCGTCGCGGCTCGATCGCTCCGCAGGTGCTCCGAGGTGATCAACAGGAGCTGCTCGCGCGGGAACCGCTCGAGGTACCGCTCGATCTGCAAGGCGTAGCTGCTGCAGGTGACGTAGACCGGATCGTCGATCACGGCCTCCTCCAGCGGCGCCCGCTCGGTCCCGATCGCGACCCGGTGCTGGTAGTGAGACCGGATGCGATCGATCGGGTCCCGCAACACGTAGATCAAGCGGCAGTCGGGGATCACGCCGGCGATCCGTTCGGGCACGCCGGGCACGATCGGATGCTTGGCGTACGCGGTCGATGCCTCGCCGACCGCGGCGGCGCCGCGCGCGTCGTCGAACTGCTTGCGGTACCAGTCGATGCCACGGTCCCAATTGGCCGCCTCCACGAAGAAGTCGAGCTCCTTCACCGAGGCCATGAACACGTCCGGATGGGCCGCGAGGTAGTGGTACAGGCTCGTCGTGCCGGCCTTCATCGCCCCGATCACGAGGAAGGTGGGCAGGCCTTCCCGAGGATGCGCGCGTTGAGCCATCTTCACCTTTCCGAACGGAGACGCTGCTGCTCACGGGTATACCGGCGCCGGGAGTCGGGGCGGCCCGCCCGTCTGCGTATCTTTCCTACGTCGTTCGTCCGGACACGTCGCGACCCCGCATGCGGTACACCGTGTTGCAACGCGGGAGGGAGTTCGACAGTGGGTATCGGACAACAGACCTACGGGGCGCTCAGGGCCCGGGTGCCGTCGGGCTTTCGGTCATCGATCGCGGACGGCGTCGAGGCGGTCGGCGTCTCGACGAGCGGCTGGCGGGTGCTGCCCTCCTTCGTGATCGTCGGCGGGCAGCGTTGCGGCACCAATTCGCTGTACGAGTATCTGGTCGAGCACCCGGCCGTCGGCCGGGCCCTGCCGCAACAGGAGGTGCACTTCTTCGACACCAGCTTCTGGCGCGGCCCGGATTGGTATCGGGGGCACTTCCCGACGCGTCTGTGGATGCGCGCGACGGAGGCCCGGGCCGGGCACCCGGCGATGACCGGCGAGTCCAGCCCGTATTACATGTTCCATCCGCTGGCGCCGCAACGGATCGCGGCGACTCTGCCGGACGTGCGGCTGATCGTGCTGCTGCGCAACCCGGTCGAGCGCGCGTACTCGCAGTTCCACCACGAGCGGTCCAACGGCAACGAGGCCCTCGGGTTCGAAGAGGCGCTGGACCGTGAGCCCGAGCGGCTCGCGGGGGAGGTCGAGCGGATCCTGGGCGATCCTCGGTACAACAGCTTCAGCCACCAGCACCACTCGTACCTCGCCCGTGGCCACTACGCCGATCAGCTCGAGACGCTGTACGCGTCGTTCCCGCAGGAGCGGATCTCGATCGTGATCAGCGAGCGGCTCTTCTCCGAGCCCGACCGGGTCGAATCCGAGGTGTTGGATTTCCTGGGGCTTCCGCCGGTCGCGTCGCGCTCGTACGGACGCCACAACGCGGGACGGTACACGGAGATGCCGGCGTCGCTGCGGCGCCGGCTCACGGAGCACTTCGAGGAGTCGAACCACCGTCTCGCCGGCATGCTCGGGATCGATCCGCCCTGGTCCTGAGCGCCGCTCAGAGGTAGCCGTAGCGGTACAGCAACGGCAGCGTGGCCGCCGTCACCAGCCACCGATCCCGCGCCTTCATCCGGTCCCGCCACTCCTGATCCGCACGGATGCGGAGCTCGCCCGTGGTGAAGCGCAGCGGGTTCCCGGAGACCGTGTGGTTGGCCTCCAACGGGACGATGCCCTCGGCGAGCGATCCGGGAAAGGCGACCTGCGGGAAGCGCCCGGCGAGCCACCCGACCGGATCGCGGACGAGGTCCTCGTAGCGGGCGAAGGTCGCCGAGGATCGCCTCGCGCCGATCGCCTCCATCGCGAGGTTGAGCCCGTTCCAGTCCATCGCGCTCTGCAGCGGTGAGAAGCGCCGCATGTACGCCTCGCGCCAATGGATGTCGGGCTTGCGCTTCTTGCGCAGGAACGAGAACGCGACGGCCCGGCTGTCGCGCACCAGGTGGACCAGCTGCGCGTCCTCGCCCGCGGCGGTGCTCAGGATGTGGCAATACGAGGGCAGCTTCGAGGAATCGACGATCGTGTGCGCGCCAGACTCGGCGCGGATCGCGTCGCACAGGGCGCCGAGGTGGTGCACGAGCCGTTTCAGTCGTCGATCGAAGGCGGGCGGCCGGACCGGGCCCAGCAGGAGCGGCACGTGCCAGATCTGACCGACGGAGCTCTGCAGCGCGTCCAGCTCGGCGGCCGGCACCCGCTCCAGGTTGCCGTACACCCGCGCGAGCACGGCTCGCCAGAACGGACACTCGCGGAACGGCACGCCGCAGCCGCACAACATGTTCTGGCGCAGTCCCCGAGACCAGACGTACCGGAGCTCCCCGACGGCCACGAACCCGGGATCGGCGTCCAGCAGCATCGTCAGGAGCGTGCTCCCGCTGCGGCTCGCTCCGCCGATCGAGATCAGCGGCGGGATGGCGACCGCCGGATCGTTCTTCTCCGCATCCCGACGGAACGGCGAGCCGACCTTCGACGTGAGGGTGCTCATCGTCCGGACGGTATGGCGAGCGGCGGACACGCGGCACGCACGAAAGGCGTAGGGGACCTACGTCACCGGAGCGAGGTTACGGGACGCAGTTGTTATTAAACTCGAGCCCTGATGGGTATCAAAAAACCGATGAGGGTCCCGCGGTCCCGAGCGTGCGTCGGCTTCCTGTTCGCGATGGCGAGCGTTTGCATGTTCGTTGTCGGATCCGATCCCGCGCACGCGGCCGTCGGTCCCGTCTGCGGCACATCCGGTAGCCACACGCTCTGCGTAACGCTGCCCTCGAGCACGCTGACCGGCGAGCAACAGATCACGGTCACGAACAGTCCCAACAACGGCAACGTGATCTTCACCTGGGTCCCGAGCGGCCAGAAGAAGGCGCTACTGCAGCAGTCGTTCGTCTCGAACCCGACGGCTCCGCAGAACTACTCGTTCGCCTGGCCGACGCAGAAATACCTGGACGCAACCGGTGTGCTCCGGGCTCAGTTCGGCTCGACCTCCGCATCCTCGGTCGAGGTGCCTCTGACGCTGTCCAACGGCAATTCGACGGACTTCCAGCACACCCCGAACGACTGGCAGAGCTTCCTCCCGGGCGCCTGGACGGGCTCCTCCGATCCCGTCGTGGCGGCGGTGGGCGACGGTGCGAGCAACGAGAAGACCTCCAACGCGGTCGCCGCGTCGATCGTTAGCGCGAACCCCGCGCTGTTCCTGTATCTGGGCGACGTGTACGAAGAGGGCACGTTCACCGAGTACCGCAACCACTACGGCATCTCCTCGATGGACGCTCCCGGCGGGGCGACGCTGTGGGGCAAGCTCGCGAACATCACGCAGCCGACGTTCGGCAACCACGAGGTGCACAACCGGCCGGCGTTCACCGACTACTGGCACGGCCGCCCGATGTTCACGAGCTTCACCTTCGGCGGCGTCCTGTTCCTGGATCTGTGGTCTGGCCAGACCAACTTCAAGGTGGGCTCGGAGCAGTATCAGTTCGTCCAGTCCCAATTGGCGAGCGCCCCGCCGTGCGTGGTGGCGTTCTGGCACCGTCCAGCGCTCGGCGGTTCGAAGACGAACTCGGCGACGCTCCCGATGTGGAGCCTGCTCGCCGACGGCGGCGCCGACCTCTCGTTGCACGGCGACAAGCACTTCATGGCCGAGTACAAGCCGCTCGACGCGGATCTCCAGCCAGGAGCCGGCGCGCACATGGTCGAGATCCTGGCCGGCACCGGCGGTCACACCCTGAACGCGACGAAGGTCGACCCGCGCATGGCGTGGCCGACGTCGTCGGTGAAGTCCGCCGGCGCCGTCTATGTCACGCTCGTGGGAGCCGCCAACGGCGGCCAGGCGACCGGGCTGGACTGGCAGTTCAAGAACAGCAGCGGGGCCGTGCTGCACAGCGGCGGCACGACCTGCTGATCGAGCGGCTCAACAGTTCACGGAGCCCGTGCGAAGCACGTTGCCGTTCGTGGTCTCGAACCGCCAGCTGATGTCGGACGCGCTGCCGCCTGCCGCCGCGCCCTCCAGCGTCAGGTAGAGCGCGCCGGGGGTCTTGCCGAGGGACCAGGCGATGCGCCCGGCCGAGTCGGTCTTGGCGGGTCCGACGTCGTGCCCACCGGCGCCGGAGATCAACTCCACCATGTGGCCCTGTGACGTGAGGTTGCCGGCCAGCGGCTTGTACTCCATCAGGAAGTGGTTGTGGCCGTTGAGCACCAGATCGCCACCGTTGTCGGCGAGCAGGGCCCAGAGCTCGTCCTTGTTGGTCGCGATCGTCCCGCCGGAGAGGACCGGGATGTGGAAGAACGAGACGACGCACGGGGGAGCGGTTTGCAGCGCTTGCTGGACGAAGCCGTACTGCGGGCTCCCCGGCGCCAGCGACGCCGAGGAGTTGAGGTCGAGGAACAGCGCCCCGCCGAAGGTGAAGCTCGTCCACATCGGTCGGCCGTGCCAATAGTCGGTGAAGTCGACCATGTGCTTGTGTTCGTGGTTGCCGATCGTGGGCTGCGTCCGGGTCGCGAGCCTTCCCCAGAGCGTCCCCGGACCTCCGTCCATCGAGGAGGCGCCGTACATGTTCCGGTTCTCGACGAAAGTCCCGTCCTCGTACACGTCGCCGAGGAACAGGAACAATGCGGGATCCGCCGCGACGATGCTTGCCGCGACCCCGTTGGCCGCGGGGCCGTCGTCGGGCCCGTCACCGGACGCCGCGATCACGGGATCGGCCCCGTCGGTCCACGCTCCGGGCAGGAAGCTCTGCCAGTCGTTCGGCGTGTGCTGGAAGTTGTTCGTGTTCCCGTTCGACAGCGTTGCCGCGACCGAGACGAAGGCCCCGTTGCCGACCTTGGCCTTGAGCGTGCCGGAGGCGTCGAGGTACTTCTGCGTCGGCCAGACGAACGAGTAATCGCCCGTTGCGGCGGAGGGCTGGAACCGCGTGAGGAGCAGCACGGTGCCTCGGGACGTGACCCAGCTGACCTGCATCTTGCCGGCGTTCGGGGCGTTGGAGATGCCGACGGCGACCTCGCCGGACAGCGGGCCAGTCGGGAGGGTGATGCACACCGTGTGGCTGGCGCTGGTCCCACAGACCGTCGTCGCCGCCTCGGCCGGGGCCCCCACTTGGAGGGCCGCGAAGAAGATGGCGCTCACGGCGACGATCCGAAGCACGATCTTCATGCCGCGACCCTACTGCGTGTTGCCCGCCCACGCCACGCGGGCGGCACGTAGCCTCACTACGGTGAATTAGCGAACGGCTGCGGTCGAGATGACCGAACCGACCTGCTTCCCGCAGTTGACACCGGCGTTGATGCACTGGTCGACGAGGGTGTTCAACGTGGTCTCATTCCAGGCGTTGAAGAAGTCGGCATGCAGCGTGTAGGCCTCGCCGGAGGCCAGGGTGATGCCGCCCGCGTTCGAGATCGGCCAGCTGATGCGGATGATCAGCCGCGGCAGAACGACGGGGTGGTCCGCCGGGCACGAGCGCACGCCGTGCTGGTCGGTCGGATACGTCAGGTGGCTCTTGTGATCCGGCGAATCGAGGTTCACCCCGTCCCAGCATTGGGGGAAGCGGATGTGCGCGTCGATCGTGCTTCCCGGGCAGTCATACGGCCTCGCGCGGTGCTGATCGGGACCGGAATGGCAGTTGTAGTAGACGATGTCGATCGGCTGGGGGCCGGTGGCGTGCGAGTCGCCGGCGATCATCTCGAGCCCCGCGGGGAACGGCTGGACCACGCCGCCGTCGACCTGCGTCCGGTAGTAGATCGCGGCCTTGTCCGGCGTCACCGCCTCGCCGTTCTTGTACAGCGTCGGCGCCCAATAGGCGGCGTTGTCGTCGCCGAGGCTGCAGGTCGTCGGCCCCGACAGCAGCGAAGAGAGCGTGGAGTTCGCATCGGTCGTCTCGTTGCCGAAGAAATCGTGCGAATGGCTCATGTCCTTCATCCCCGGCATGACGATCGGATCGTCCGTGGAACGGTGTGAGAAGCGACACCCCACGATCCACCCGGCACTTCGATCGACGCTCGCAGCAGCGGGTTGCCCTGCAACGGGCAACAAGGCAACGAGTGCGATTGCGAGTGCGAGAAAGAGTCGGCGCATGGTTGATCCCTCCGAACATTGGGGGTTACGCGCGGAAGCGCAGGGCCTGACCTGATTGCGTCAACCCTGTAGGTTGGGACAGGCGGATGCAAGGGCTTAAAGGGGGACTCGAAAGCCTCCGCCGATGGTGCTACACGCCTGTAGGATGGATGACCGGTGGTGTTTCTGCGTGTAACGGTCGTGCGCAGCGGGTAGAACACGCGGAACGAAACGCCAGATGTCAAGGGAGGGATCGGCTTTGAAACGCCTACTGTTGCTTACCATCGCGGGCCTCATGGTCCTCGCGGTACCGGCCTACGCGGACCCAGGTCCTTCTGATGAGGTCGT
>CAWCDA010000021.1:0-21254 GCA_963794065.1 uncultured Actinomycetes bacterium
TCGACTAGAGTACCGTATTGCTCGGTCAGCACAACGATCACGGAGGTGGGAACAACGGTTCCGAGGGCACGAAGCCCCAAGAGTCGGGCGGCTCGTCGTCCCACGGTCGCTCGCACCACTGACTCGAAACTTCGGTCTTTTTCGGGATCTCGCGTATATCTCGCCCGCCTCCCTCGATGGGAAGGGTGACAACGCCAGGACATCCAACCCCATCCCCCTCGGCGACGGGAGCTGGTCTCCAACCTTCGCGCCCTCGCCATGGACCTGGCTGCAACGGACGAGCCGGCCTTCGGGCCGGCTCTTCCGCGTTCAGGCCTCCGACGCGCGGCGCTGGACGATCGTGAGGAGCCCCAGCGCCGCAAGGGCCAGGATCGCTCCCGCGGCCAGCGCGATCGGCCAACCGCGGAGCCCGGCGCCGAACGGCGCAGTGAGTTCGGCCGGTGCACCGCCAGTCGTCGCCTTCGTGACCTTCCAGGTATCGCCGTCCATCTCGAGCGAGGCGACGCCGTCGGTCTGCTCGCCGTCGGTCGTCACGAGGCGGAACGGAACGAGCGCCTCGACGTCGGCCCGGACGTCTCCCTTCGGGAAGATCCGGTGCTCCACCTCGATCAGATCGAAGTGACCGGGATCCAGATCCTGCCAGCCCGGGACGACCTGCTCGGAGACCTCGGCGGGCGCGTAGCGATCGGGCCGTCCCGCCGCGCCTTGATTCAACGACAGGAGCCACCGCTCGGTGACGCCTTCCGGCCGCTGCTCGCTCGAGCATCCGGCGGAGAGCACGGCCAGCGCCACGACCGCGATCAGCAGCACACGCCTCACGACCGAACCGCCTCGTCCATCGCCACCATGTCCTCGGCGTTCGTCTCGGGCACGAAGCGCCAGCACACGATCATCGCGGCGGGCAACATCGCGATCGTGATCAACGCCATCGCGTCGCCGATCGAGCCCACCCAGCCGGTGACGTGGTCGCCGAGCAGGCCGACCACCAAGGCCCCGAGCACGCCACCGACGATCTCGAAGGCGTTCCGGCACCAGGCCGCGGCGCGCGATCGAACGTAGGTAGGGAACGGCTCGGTCGCGAACGCCGAGGTCATCGAGACCGATCCGAGCCCGAAGAAGATCGTGAGGCAAAGAACGGGCAGCTCGACCCCCGTATCGGTCGTCTGGAACGTCCAGACGCCGAACACCAGGGCGCCGAGCATGTAGAGCTCGAAGATCTGCTTGCGGCCGTACCGATCCGATCGAGTCGGCCGCCGATGATGAACCCCGACGCGCCCGCGAACCCGGCGGCGGCGAGGAAGAGACCGGATGTCGCGACGCTCATCCCGATCTCCTGCTGTGCGTAATAGGCCCACCAGAAGGCGCCCGCGGAGATCACGAAGTACCGGAAGAAGGTCACCAGACCGACCGCGAGCACGGTCGTGCGATAGGCCGGCTTCCAGGGCTCCATGATCGAGGTGTGGTCGAGGTGCTCGCCGCGTTCGTCGGTGCGGACCGCCTGGTACCGCTCGGTCTCGAGCATCGAGCGTCGGCCCCACGCGATCAGCGCGAGCGGGATCAAGCCGACGAGGAAGAACGCACGCCAGCCGAGCGCCGTGTCCTGCAGGCCGACGAACGCCAGGATCCCGACGAAGATGCCGCCGAGCGTGTTCATCGATGCGACGATCCCGAGCGTCTTGCCGCGGTGCTCCCGTGGGAACTCCTCCACGACGATCGTGATCGCAACCGCCCATTCGGCCCCGAGGAACACCTGGGCGCCGAACTGCGCGACGGTGAGCCACGAGCAAGCCCGGGGACAGCGCCGTCAGGGCGGTTGCCGCGGTGTAGCCGACGATCGTGATCAACAGCAGTCGCCTGCGCCCGATGCGGTCCGCCTGCCCCGCCAGGAAGAACGCCGCGCGGCGCCGCACGCCGTGATGCCGCGGATCCACCGGCGTCGGCTTCGCTGCCTCCGAGGTTGCCGAGCACGAGGGCCAGCACGAACGCCAGCACGTAGTTGTCGTATCCCTCGAAGAACGTTGCCGAGGACAGCAGGACGAGCAGCTTGCGCCGGTACCGCGCGTCGCGGTCGGTCACCGCGTCGAGGTCTCCGGCGAGCTCGCGAGCGGCGGTCACCTGCTCGACGAGCCGGATGCGGAGTCGCTCCTTGCAGATCCTCGACGTCTGCGTCGGCGTCGGCCTCGCCGTCGGGCAGGATCGGCGGACCGAAGGCGATCGCGAGCCGGGGACGCCGCCACAGCCGTCCGCCAGATGATGCCGGTTCGGGCCAATGCTCCTGGCTCCCCCACACGCCAACCGGGCATGATCGGCACGCCGGTCGGGAGCGCGAGGCGGGCGACGCCGCTGCGGATGCGCTGGAGGTCGCCCCGGCTCCGGGTTGACGCCGCCCTCGGGGGCCATCGCCAGCACGGCCCCGTCGTGCAGCGATGCCAGGGCGCGATCGAGCGCGTGCGCGTCTCCTGCTCCGCGACGGATCGGGATCTGATCGAACGTCCGCAGCACCCACCCGAAAAAGGTCTTCTCGAAGAACTCCGCCGCCACCAGGAATCGGGTCTCGCGGCGGGTGCGGCGGCTCAGCTCGATCGCGAGCGCCGGACCGTCGAGCGCGCTGACATGGTTGAATGCCACGATCGCCGCACCGCGGGCAGGCACGTGCTCCACGCCGATGACCCGAACGCGAAACAGCAGGTGCACGATCGGTGAAACGATCGGCAGGCCGAAGCGCCACCAACGGTTCAATTCGCCTGCGGCCACGGGGCGATGCTACGCCGCCGCGGCGACGCGCGCCCGTCAGTCGAAACGGATGACGGTACGGATGACCTCGCCGGCCCGCATGGCCCGGAACGACTCGACCACGGCCTCGTCCGTGAACGGCGCGATCCGTGTCACCAGGCCACCGAGATCGAGGCGGCCGTCGGCGGCGGCCTCGAGCCACGCCGTGAAATCCTCGGCGATCGGGTCGCCGCCGTCGGTGATCTTCAAGGTCGCCTTGCGTGGATAGGCCGCCCCGACGGTGTCCTGCCCCCAGTCAAGCGTGATCGTGCTGTCGGGCGCCGGCACCCCGATCGCCACGGCGGTGCCGCCCCGGGCAAGCATCGCGACCGCCTGGGCCACCACCGCGGCGTTCCCCGTCGCCTCGAAGGACACGTCGACGCCGGCGCCGTCGGTGAGGGAGCGAACCGCCGTGACCGGGTCATCGACGGCGGCGGCGACCACGTCGGTCGCGCCGAGCGACCGTGCGATGTCGAGCTTGGCCGCCACGCGGTCGATCGCGATCACACGCGCGGCCCCCGCCAGTCGCGCTCCCTGGAGCGCCGCAAGCCCGATCCCGCCGAGCCCGATCACGGCGACCGTGTCCCCGGTCCGAACGGGCGCCGTGTTCACCGCGGCCCCGATACCGGTGGAGGCCCCGCAGCCGAGGAGACATGCCGCCTCGAGGTTGAGTCCCGCAGGGACCGGGATGACCTGCGCGGCGTTGACGACGGTATGGGTCGAGAGGCCACCGATCGACAGCGTGCCGATCAACGGGCGACCATCCGCTGTGTGGAGCCGTCCCGGCTGCTCCCAGGCGTGATCGCAGCGACGGGGACGTCCTCGGCGGCACGCAGCGCAGCTGCCGCACGGCACCGCCCAGGCCAACAGCACGCGATCGCCCGGCGCGACGTGATCGACCCCGTCGCCAACCTCCTCGACGATGCCGGCCGACTCGTGACCCAACAGCATGGGGAACGGGGATCCCCAGTTGCCGTGTTCGATCGCCCACAGATCGGAGTGACAGACGCCGTTCGCCGCCACGCGCACCATGACCTCCGCCGGTCCGGGCGTGTCGACGACGATGGGCACGATACGCGGCGGCGCACCCCGTTCGGCGATGACCACCCCCCGTGCGTCGCGCATCCGCCCATCCTCCATGGTTCACGCCCGACGCGCATGCTAGCGTCCGGCGGATGGACGTCCGGAGCCTCCGCGACCTCGTCGTCGCTCGTTCCGACGAGTATCTGGCTGAGCTGGAGACGCTCGTCAACATCGACAGCGGGTCGTTCTCGCCATGGGGCGTCAACGCGGTGGCGGATCGGTGCGAGCAGCGGTTCCGTTCGTTCGGGTGGGACGTCGAGCGTCGCGCCCATGCGCCGGACCCGGGCGAACGGCAGCTCGGCGATATGGTGATCGGGCGACGGCGCGGCGACGGCGGCCCCCGCGTCCTGCTCGTCGGTCACACGGACACCGTGTTCGACGACGGCACGGCCGCGGCGCGCCCGTTCCGCATCGAGGGGTCGCGGGCCCGCGGTCCAGGCGTGTCCGACATGAAGGCAGGGCTGCTCACCGGGTTCTTCGCGATGCACGCGCTGCAGGACGCCGGCGTCGAGCCGTTCGAACACGTCACCTACGTGTGCAATCCCGACGAGGAGATCGGCTCGCCGTTCTCCGGGCCCACGATCGGGGAGCTGGCGCTGGCGCACGACGTCGGCTTCGTGCTGGAGGGGGCGCGGGCGAACGGCGACATCGTTTCCGCCCGCAAGGCAACCACCGATTACGTGCTCACCGTGCACGGCCGGGCGGCCCACGCCGGCGTCGAGCCCCAGAAGGGGCGCAGCGCGATCGCGGGGGCGGCGGCGCTGGTGGATGGGCTGCTCGCGCTCAACGGTCGCTGGCCGGGCGTGACCGTGAGCGTCGGGACGATCGAGGGCGGCACGCGGACCAACGTAGTGCCCGAGCGATGCGTGCTCCAGGTCGACCTACGCTCCCCGACCGTCGCGGATCGGGAGGCGGCGCACGCGGCGATCCAGCGTCTCTGTGCCGAGCCCGCGGGGCCGGATATCTCGATCGACGTCGCGCGCGACGCGGGACACCTTCCGATGGAGAAGACGCCCGCGATCGCCGCCCTCGTGGATCGTGCGGTCCGGCTCGCCGCGGAGCTCGGGTTCGAGTTGCGCGACGCCGCGACCGGTGGGATGTCCGATGCGAACACGATCGCGGCGGCCGGCACGCCCGTGATCGACGGGCTCGGGCCGGTCGGCGGCGACGACCACGCGCCCGCGGAATGGCTGGACCTCGACAGCGTCGTGCCGCGCACCGCGCTGCTCGCCGGATTGATCGGGTTACCGTGAGCGAGCGCGACGGCTGGCTCGACGATCTGCACCCGGAGGCCTTCCGAACACTGGTCGAGGGCGTGCCTGCGATCCTGTACATCGACCGGCCCGACGAGCTGTCGACGAACCTCTACACGAGCCCCCAGATCGAGCCCATGCTCGGGTTCTCCGTCAGCGAATGGGTGGCCGACCCGACGTTGTGGCGCACGCAGTTGCATCCCGACGATCGAGAGCACGCGCTCGAGACGCACCGTCGCTCCAACGCTGCGGCCGAGCCGTACCTCGATGAGTACCGGATCCTCACGAAGGACGGGCGCGTGTTGTGGATGCGCGACGAGGCGTGGCCCGTGCTGGCCGAGGACGGATCGATCCTGTTCTGGCGCGGCGTCATGCTCGACATCACCGATCGCAAGGAAGCCGAGGAGAAGCTCCGGTGGAGCCTCGACGTCCTTCGCCGCACGCTACAGCAGCGACGGGAGCTCGCGCAGCGACTGCAGCATGCCCAGGAGGTCGAGCGCCGGCAGATCGCCGCGGACATCCACGACGACCCGATCCAGGTGATGAGCGCGGTCGATATGCGACTCCAGATGCTCCGAGATCTGTCCCCCGCGGAGACGGCGGGCGCCCTGGCCGAGATCGAGCGCGATGTTGCCGGCGCGATCGAACGCCTCCGCTCGCTCTTGTTCGAGCTCCGCCCGACGGCTCTGGAACGCGAAGGGCTCGTGCCTGCCCTGCGGCTCTACCTCGAGCACACGGCCGGCCCCGTCGGGTGGACGGTCTCCCTCCTAAACGAGCTCACCTCCGCCCCGGACGCGGACATGGCGGCGCTCCTGTACCGGATCGCCCAGGAGGCCGTCGTCAACGCGCGCAAGCACGCCGAGGCGACGTCGGTGCGGATCGAGGTGGTCGAGGCCGCCGACGGCATCGTCGTGCGCGTGATCGACGACGGTCGAGGATTCGTGCCCGACCTGCGAGCGGATCCTGAGCCCGGACACCTCGGTCTGTCGACGATGGTGGAACGTTCGGAGCTCGCGGGCGGATGGGTCCGCGTGATCAGCGCGCCGGGACGGGGGACGACGGTCGAGTGTTGGCTCCCGGTCGACATCGGCTCGGGTGATCCGGATCTGGCGCGGCTCGCTTCGGCCCCCGGCCAACCGAGGACCTAGGCCCCGGCCGGCGAGAGGGCCGGATCGATGGCGAGCCCCGTTGCTGGGTCGAAGTAGTGGAAGCGTGACGGGTCCAAGGTCAATCGAATCGTGGACCCGGCCGCTGAGGTCGTGCGCGCGTCCACACGGGCGCAGAACACGCACTTCGGGTCATCCTCGGCCATCAACAGGATCTCTTCGCCCTCGTCGTCGGCGGCCGCCCGCAGCTCCTCGGTCGCGACGGGTGGCGCATCGATGCGGAAGATGACGTTGACCTCCGATCCGAGTTCCTCCGTGACGTCGACGGTCACGTCGATCGTCGGGAGGTCGCCGCCGTGCCAGAGGGACTGATCCTCGATGTCGGAAGGCCGGATCCCCAGGATCACCGTGCGCCCGTCGAAGGCCGTCAGGACGCCGGGTTCGACGGGCACGTCGAAGCCCGCGAACGACACTCGGTCTCCCTGCACGGACGCCTCGACGAGGTTCATCGGCGGGGACCCGATGAAGGCGGCGACGAAGAGATTGGCCGGATGGCGGTAGAGGGTCTGCGGGGTATCGACCTGCTGCAGGATGCCGTCGCGCATGACCGCGACGCGATCGCCCAGCGTCATCGCCTCCACCTGATCGTGGGTCACGTACACGGTCGTCGTGCCGAGCCGTTCATGCAGGCGTTGGAGCTCCGCCCGCATGTGGACGCGCAGCTTCGCGTCCAGGTTCGACAGCGGCTCGTCCATCAAGAAGGCCTTGGGCTCCCGCACCATCGCGCGACCGATCGCGACACGCTGGCGTTGCCCGCCGGACAGCTCCGAGGGCTTCCGATGCAACAGACCTTCGAGCCCGAGGATCGTGGCGGCGTCGGCCACCCGCCGTTGCCGCTCGTCCTTCGGCATGTGTCGTAGCTTGAGGCCGAAGCCGAGGTTCGCCTCGACGGTCATGTGCGGGTACAGCGCGTAGTTCTGGAAGACCATGGCGATGTCCCGGAGTTTCGGTTCGAGGTCGGTGACCTGTTCGCCGCCGATCGAGATCTCCCCGGCCGTGACCTCCTCGAGACCGGCGAGCATGCGCAGCACCGTGGACTTGCCGCACCCCGATGGGCCGACGAGCACCATGAACTCTCCGTCCTGCACCTCGAGCGACACCGCGTTCACCGCGATCACGTCTCCGAAGACCTTCGTCACGCCGTCGAGCACGATCTCTGCCATCACCGCTCCTTCCGGCCGCGAGTGTGCGGGTCAAGCCGCCGATGGGTCAAGCTCGCACGCGTCCGAGCGTGCGCGGCGCGTCCGGCGCCGAGCAGGTCGAGTCCGAGCATGGCCGCCCCCACGACGGGGGGCGCGGTCAATCGAACGATGCGCGCGTCCGGCGCAACGTCGTGCACGCCGTCGGCGATCCGGGTGAAGAACGGCTCCCACCCGTTGCGGAAGATGCCGCCTCCCAGCACCACGTCGGGATCGAGGCCGCGCATGCCGAGCTTGCGGATCGCCGCCGTGGCCATGATCGCGATCTCGTCGGCCTGTCGGCCCACGATCTCCGTTGCGATCGCGTCGCCCGCGGCGGCGTCGGCGAAGACGATCGGCGCGAGCTCCGCGAGCCGGTCGTCGGCGAGCCGCTCTGCATACATGGCCTCCATCACCTGTCGCGCGGTCCGCATCCCGTAGTGCGCCGGCACGCTTCGTTGCAGGCTCGTGCGCGCCCCACGCCCGTCGCCGGCGCGGATCGCATGCCACAAGGCCGCCGTCCCGATCTCGCCGCCGCCGCCCCAGTCTCCGCTGACCGGGCCGATCGCCGGCAGCCGGAAGACGCGGCCATCCGGCGCGACGCCGCTGCAGTTGGTCCCGTAACCGCACACGATGCCGACGCCCCAGGAACGGTCGGTACCCGCACGCAAGACCGCGAAGGTGTCGTTCCGCAACACGTGCTCGCCGACCCACCCCCGGCGTGTGAGACCGCGACCGATCCGTCGATCGTCCACGGGGAGATCCGCACCCGCGAGGCAGAAAACCCCGACGTCGGCGACCGGATGCGGTGCGGCCGCGAGCCCGGCATCGTGACAGACCGCCCGGATCGCCGCCTCGATCTGCGCGAAGAAGGCGTCGTCGCCGGTGCGCTCGTAGTCGCGTGCGGCGACGCGCCGAGCGCCGAGCACCGAGCCATCCCGACGGAGCAGCGTCGCGTCGATCTTCGAGCCGCCACCGTCGATCGCCAGCAGCGCGGGACGCCTCACGGCAGCTCCTCGAGCGCATCGATGCGGACGAACACGGCGCCCGCCGCGGTCAGGCCCTCGATCATCGGCGCGAGGCCGTCTCCGGTGCCGCCAGGCCACGTGTGCATCAGTACGACGGCGCCATCGCCGTGGGAGGTGGCGCCCGCCACAGCGTCGGCCGCGATGGCCTCGCCCGTGCGCCAGGGCTCCCAGTCCTCCAACTCGACGTGCCAATGCACGTTCCGGTAGCCGGCACGCGCCAGTTCCTCGAGCACGCGCGGATCATCGGATCCCGCGCCGAATGGGCATCGGAACCACGGCGTCGGGTCGGCGCCCGTCGCGGCAATGATCGCGCGCGCCCCATCTTCGATGTCGGACGCAAACCCGCCGCCGAGCAACAGCGGCATCCTCGCGTGATAATGCGAATGGTGGCCGACGAGATGGCCGTCGCCCGCGATCCGTCGTGCCGTCTCCGGATACGCCTCCGCCCAGCGGCCTTGCACGAAGAACGTGGCGGGCGTCCTCGTCGCGGCGAGCACATCCAGGATGCGCTCGGCGTTGTCCGGCGGACACCACGGGCGATCCGGATGCTCGGCGTCGAACGTCAGGGCCACGCGGAAGGTGTCACTCATGCGTCGTCACCTTCGCGGCGTGGACGTAGGCGCCGGGTTCTCGCCCGGCGAGGATCGCGAGGCGCCAGGCGAGCAGCTGTGCCGGGATGATCGCTGCCGCCGCGCTCAGCAGGGGGTTGAGCGGGCCCACGTCCGTTGCGCCCGGTGCCGACACCCCTGCGGTGACCGTCCAGACGGCGGCCCCCAGACGGCGCAGCTCGTCGGCGATGGCGAGGTCGAGGTCGCGGGTCTCGGGCTCGGTCGCGATGATCATCGCGGCGAGATCGGGCCCGGCCAGCTCCAGCGGGCCGTGGCGGAACTGCGCGGTCTGCAGGGACTCCACGGGCATCCCCACGGCTTCCTTCAGCGTGAGCGCGCCCATCTCGGCGGCCGCGCGGGCACCGCCGCGAGCAAGGATCACGGTCGTCGCGCGGCCGCCGTGCCAGGTCACGAGATCGTCGGCGAGCGTGTCGGGCGCCAAGAGCCCTTCGATCGCCTCGGCGGTCGCCTCCGCGTCGCGGCGGAGACGGTCTCGCACCGCGTCGGGCGCCATGCCGGCGATCGCCATCGCGCAGGCGCCGATCACCACGAGCGCCGCCGCGAAGGTCATCGTGCTTGGACCCGTCTCCTCGCCGGCGAGCGTCTGCAGCGTGAGGTCGGCGACCCTCGCGAGCGAGCTGTCGGGATCGTTCGTCACCGCGATGATGCGCGGCGCATCGCCGCGGGCCTGGAGACGTTCTGCCGCGCGCACCGTCTCCGCGCTCTCCCCCGACTGGCTGACGAGCACGAGATCGTCGCCCGCGCGCAGCATCGGCAGGCGGAAGTGGAGCAGCTCGGCGGTGTCCGTCATGACCGCCGCGACGCCCTCGCGGGCCAGCGCCGTGACGGCGGGGTAGCAGGCGTCGTAGGAGCTCCCCATGCCCGCGAATACCAGCGCGCCGCCCGGTCGGGAGGCAACGCTTGCGAGGGTCTCAGCTTGCGATGCAAGGCCTTCGGCGGCACGACGGAGCGCGGCGGGCTGTCCCGAGATCTCCGCGATGAATGGGTCAGGAAAGTTTCCTAACGATTTCACGACCGGAGTGTACGATGCGGGTGTCATGGGTGTGAAGGTGGCTGTCGTGGGTGGAGGCAGCACCTACACGCCCGAACTCGTCGAGGGGTTCGTCACCCGGGGCGACCGCCTTCCCGTCGACGAGCTGACCCTGTTGGACATCGATGCCGAACGGCTCGGCATCGTGGGCGCGCTCGCCGAGCGCATGATGCGACGGGCCGGGTGGGGCGGGACGCTGCGTCTCACCGGGGACAAGCGCGAGGCCCTCGAGGGCGCGGACTTCGTGATCGTGCAGCTTCGGGTCGGCGGCAACAAGGCGCGGTACACGGACGAGACGATCCCGCTCGAGTTCGATTGCATCGGGCAGGAGACGACCGGCGCTGGCGGGTTCGCGAAGGCGCTGCGGACCGTGCCGGTGGTGCTCGATCTGGCCGACCTCACGAAGGAGATCGGCGCGCCCGGCGCGTGGTTCGTGGATTTCACGAACCCCACGGGCCTCGTCACGCAGGCGCTGCTGGACCACGGCCACCATGCGCTGGGTCTGTGCAACGTGGCGATCGGCTTCCAGCGGTCCTTCGCCGGGCACTTCGGCGTCGAGCCCGATCGGGTGCAGCTGGAGCACGTGGGCCTCAACCACCTGACGTGGGAACGCAAGGTTCTGGTCGACGGCAGGGACCGGTTGCCGGAACTGCTCGAGGATCCTCCGCTCGATCCGGGCGAGGACGAGTTCGAAGGGATGCCGATCGGGTTCATCCGCGAGCTCGGCGCGATCCCGAGCTACTACCTGCACTACTACTACCGGACCTCGGCGGTGCTCGCGCACCAACGGACGGGGAAGACGCGAGCCGAGGAGGTCATGGAGATCGAGGCAGGGTTGCTCGAGCTGTACAAGGATCCGACGCTGGATACGAAGCCCAAGCTCCTGGAGGAGCGTGGCGGCGCGTTCTACTCCGATGCCGCCGCCGCCTTGATCGCCTCGCTGCACGCCGACACCGGCGACGTGCAGGTCGTGAACGTCCGCAACGACGGCGCGATCCCCAACCTCGCCGCCGACGACGTCGTCGAGGTCACGTGCACTGTCGATCGCGCCGGTGCGC
This sequence comes from uncultured Actinomycetes bacterium, assembly GCA_963794065.1. Taxonomy (GTDB): domain Bacteria; phylum Actinomycetota; class UBA4738; order UBA4738; family HRBIN12; genus AC-51. The sequence continues at coordinate 11,198 of CAWCDA010000021.1, forward strand.
ATCCGCTGCCCGTCGACGCGCTCGCGCCCGAGATGCACGGGCTCGTGGCCCACGCGAAGGCCTACGAGAAGCTGACGATCAAGGCCGCGATGTCCGGCAGCCGCACCGACGCCCTCATGGCGCTCATGGCGAATCCGTTGATCCCCGACTGGGACACCGCCGGGCCGTTGCTCGACTCCCTGCTCGAAGTCAATCGTCGATACCTACCGCGCTTCTTCCCCGAGGGGTGAGCCGAGCTACGCCTCGGGAGCTCCGCGGCGTTGGCCTGGATCTTCGCCAGCGCGTCGGCCGCGTCGCGGATGCCGCGCTCGCCGTCGCGGAACGTCGTCTCCATGAAGTAGACGGACTCGCGTTGGCCCGCGGCCTCCGCGACGGGGAACGACATCGTGGCGGGGTCGAGCCGATCTGCGTGCTCGACGGCGACCGGCAGCCTCGACAGCGACGGTTGGAAGAGCTCGTAGCGGTTCATCGACGGGTACTGCACCTCGGCCTCGATGCCCTCGGCCTCCATCGCGGCACACACGATCTGGTTCGTCCGCCCCGCGAACGCCTCCGGGTCGATCTTGAGGATGTAGTTGTAGAAGCTCCATCGCGTGACGCGGGCATCGACCGGCATGACCGTGACGCCGGTGATCTCGGCAGCCATCGACTCGAACGCCTTCCCGGCGATCGCGCGCGCTTCCTGCTGTGCCGGGAAGCGACGCATCGCCACCTCCAGGAGCGCGGCGTTCAGCTCAGACAGGCGGTAGTTGGCGCCGAACGTGTAGTCCTTCTCGTCCGCATCCTTCGCCCGGCCGCAGTCGATGATCGAGTGGGCACGCATCGCGAGCGTCTCGTCGCCCGTCAGCAGCGTGCCGCCTTCGCCGGAGGTCAGGATCTTGGATGACTGGTGGCTGAACGACCCGAAGTCGCCGATACAGCCGGCCCCCTGGTCGTTCCATCGCTGGCCGTGCGCGTGCGCGCAGTCCTCGATCACGGCCAGGCCGTGGCGTCGCGCGATCTCCATGATCCGGTCCATGTCCGCCATCTGATGCCCGAGGTGGACGGGCATGATCGCCCTCGTCCGGTCGGTCACGGCGGCCTCCACCTGTACCGGGTCGATCGTCCAGGTATCGGGCGTCACATCGACGAAGACGGGCAGCGCGCCGGCCGCCATCGGCGCGTACGCCGTGGCGGCGAACGTGAGCGCCGGCACGATCACCTCGTCGCCCCACCCGATGCCCAGCGCCTTGCAGGCCACCTCCATGGTGACGGTGCCGTTCATCATCAGGATCCCGTGCCGAGCCCCCTGGTAGGCGGCGAACGCCTCCTCGAAGGCGCCGCCGTGTCGGCCCGGCTCGGGGAATCCACCCCACGCGCCGCTGCGGACGACGTCCGCGACCGCCGCCACGTACTCCTCGTCGTCGGTCTCCGGCCACGAGGGATAGGGGATCGTCCGCACGGGGGTCCCGCCGTTGATCGCGAGCGTTGCCATGACCTGATCAGCTCCTTCCGGACGGGCGGATCCGCATCTCGCCTTGACCGCCTCCCGGCGACCAGGCTAGCATCCGAGGCTGTTCGTTAGGAAAGTTTCCTGACTGACTCCGAGGGGTGAGGTCACGGGCGTTCAACAGACCTACGCCGCCGGGACGCCGAGCCTGCTGCGGGCCATCAACGAGCGCACCGTGCTCGAGTGCATCCGCCAGGTGGGCCCCGCGTCCCGCGCGCAGATCGCCCGAGCCTCCGGCGTCTCGAAACCGACCGTCTCCCAGGCCCTGTCCGTGCTCGAGAAGGCCCATCTCGTGCGGGAGGCCGGCCGTTCCTCCGGCGGGAAGGGGCCGACCGCGGTGCTGTACGAGCTGAACCCCTCGGCCGGTCACGTGGTCGGTATCGACGTCGGACGCGAAGGGGTGCGCGCGGCGGTGACGGACCTGGCCGGGACGATCACGGCGAGGATCGACGAGCCGACCCGCCTGTCCAGCGCGAAGGCCCTGATCGCGCAGCTCGGTCGCGTCGCCCGCGACGTGGCCACGGACGCCGGATTGCGGTGGCGCGATGTCACGGTCGCCTGCATCGGCAGCCCGGGCGTGTTCTCAGCGGGCGGGGACCATCCGACGCTGGCCCACAACCTGCCTGGGTGGAACCGGGCGGGTCTGCTCGATGCGGTGCGTGCGGAGCTTGGGACGCACGTGCTCTTCGAGAACGACGTCAACCTCGGGGCGCTCGGCGAACGGCGCTTCGGCCTCGGGCGTGAGGTCGAGAACTTCGTCTACCTGCATGTCGGCACGGGCGTCGGGATGGGCATCGTGATCGATGGGGAGGTCTACCGGGGCGCGAACGGCGCGGCCGGTGAGGTGGGCTATCTGCCGCTTGCGATCAGCGATCCGCACGATCGGGGCTATCGGCGCCGGGGGCCGCTCGAGTCGGCGATCGGCGCGGCGTCGGTCGTCCAGTCCGCCCGCGAGGCGGGTCTGCGCCGGTCGGGCCTGACCGCCGCGCAGGTCGTCGAAGCCGCGCGGCGTGGCAACGGTAAGGCCGTCGAGGTCGTGGCCGAGCTCGGCGGGCGTATCGGCCTTGCGCTGTCGGCGATCGTCTCGGTCCTGGATCCGGCGCTCGTGATCCTCGGAGGCGGCATCGGCCGCAACGGGGATCTCCTGCTCGAGCCGATCCAGCATGAGCTGGCGACCCTGGCGCCCGTGCAGCCACCCGTCGTGGTGTCGCAGCTCGGCGAGGACGCGGAACTGCTGGGTGCGGTCTCGATGGCCCTCGGAGTGGCGCAGGAGCGGTTGTTCGCACGGACGGAGGCGAAGGGTGAGATCGCCGTATGAAACGGGGCGTAGCGTGAAACCCCCGAGGACGGAAGATGCGTACCGACGGGTAACGACAGCGAGGAGGAGACCCACGATGCGACGGATCTTGGCGGTGGCGGTGGCGATGTTCGCCGTCGCAGCGGCAGCGTGTAGCTCGGGTGGGGGCGCGTCGAGCTCGTCGGCGGTCGACACGACGAACCACGAGCCGGTCACGCTCAAAATCACGGGTGAGTGGACCGGCGTTGAATGCGACAAATGGAAAGAGATCTTCCCGGCGTTCACCGAGGCCTACCCGTGGGCGACGGTGGAGCCGATCTGCAACGTGAACGACGACAAGGCGATCAAGCTGATCAACGCGGGGACTGCACCCGATGTCGTGCAGTCCTTCGGCGTGGACAACGTGGGGTCGTTCTGCAACTCGGGCGCATGGCAAGACCTGAACCCCTATATCGAGGGCGGGGACGGGATCGACATGAGCCAATTCCCGGCGGCCGCACTGACCTACACGGCCTGGAACGACGAACAGTGCGCGCTTCCGTTCCTGACCGACACGTTCGGTCTCTACTACAACACCGACTCGCTCCAGGCGGCGGGCCTGTCCGGTCCGCCGAAGAACACGACCGAGCTGCAGGACTACGCGAAGAAGCTCACGCAGTGGAACTCGGACGGGTCTATCAAGGTGGCCGGCTTCGTTCCCAACTCCACCTACTACTGCTGTGCGTTCACGGCTGTGAACCTGTCCTACATGTTCGGTGCGAAGTGGCTGGACGACAACGGACAAGCGTCATTCGCCTCGGACCCGGCGTGGGCGACCGCACTGCAGTGGCAGCACGACTTCATCGCCGATGTGTACGGCGATGGAGACTTCCAGACGGGCGCCGACAAGCTGACGGAGTTCATCTCCGGTGCGGGCAACGAGTGGAACGCGCAGCAGGACCTCGGCACCGGCAGGGTCGCCATGACGATCGACGGTGAATGGCGCAACGCCTTCGTGCCGGACAACCTCAACTACGACACGGCTCCGCTCCCCGTGACGCCCGATCGCACCGACCTCTACGGCGGCGGGCCGTCCGGCGGCACCGTGGTCGCCCTGCCGAAGGGATCGCCGCATCCCCCCGAGGCCTGGCTGTTGCTGAAGTGGCTGGCGACCGACACCGACACGCTCGTGGACGTGGCGAACAGGATCAACAACGTGCCGACCACGAACGCGGCGATCTCGTCGCCGAACCTTGACCTGCCCCCGCAGTTCAAGACGTTCATGGACGTGTTCCAGAACCCGAACTCGGGCTGGGTGCCGACGACCCCGATCGGCATCGAGATGGACACGTACATCAACGCGTTCATGCAGAAGTGGCAGGCGGGGAACGCGACCGACTTGCAGCAAGGGTTGCAGGACGCGCAGGATCAGACGAACAACGCGCTGGAACAGGCGCAGATCTAGGAGGGGGTACGGCAACCTCCACGATGGCCGCGTACGAGACGGCGGCGGCGGTTCCGCGCCGCCGCCGTCCTCGACGCTGGCGCGAGCGCGGCGCGGTGCTCGTCTACCTGTCCCCGTGGATCATCGGGTTCCTCATCTTCACGCTCGCGCCGATGATCGCGAGCCTCTACTGGTCGTTCACCAAATATCAGCTGCCGGCGCCGCCGAAGTGGATCGGCACCCTGAACTATCAGTTCATGTTCACGAAGGACCCGTTCTTCTGGGTCGCGGTGCGGAACACGATCTGGATCATCGTGGTGGGCCTCCCGATCCGGATCGCGTTCGGCATCATCACCGCGCTGCTGCTGACGAGGAAGCGGCGGGGCGTGAACAGCTACCGGACGATGTTCTTCCTGCCCACGATGGCTCCGGTTGTCGCCGCGACGCTCGCGTTCGCGTATCTGTTGAACCCCGACTACGGGCCGGTCAACGTCCTGTTGCGCAAGATCGGCATCTCGCATCCGCCGCTCTGGTTCTTCTCACCGCAGTGGTCGAAGCCCGGGCTCGTCCTTCTCGGCCTGTGGGGCGTGGGCGACGCGATGATCATCTTCCTCGCGGGGTTCCTCGACGTGCCCAAGCACCTGTACGAAGCGGCCGATCTGGAGGGGGCCAACGGGTTCGCCAAATTCCGGCATGTGAGCCTGCCCATGGTGTCACCCGTGGTTTTCTTCGAGGTGGTGACGGGGATCATCTTCGGGTTCCAGTACTTCACCCAAGCGTACGTCGTCGCCGGCGTGAGCTCGGGAGGTGCGATCGGCGACCCGCAGAACTCGACGTTGTTCTACTCCGTCCATCTGTACTCGCAGGGGTTCATCAACTTCAAGATGGGTTACGCATCGGCGATGGCCTGGGTGTTGCTGGTCATCTCCCTCGTCTGCACGGTGGTCATCCTGCGAGGCTCACGTCGATGGGTGCACTATCAGGGGGGAGCGTTCCTCCGGTGAGCGCGCCCACCCGCCTCGCACCCGGCGCAGCCGAACCCGTCCCGTTCGTGAGCGCCGCCGATGTCATCCCGCGCGAGCTGCCGCAGCGGACGCGCCGTCGGCGCCAGATGCGCACCACCACCGCGCACGCGCTGTTGATCGCGTTCGCGATCGCCTTCATGGCGCCGATGTTCTTCGTGATCTTGAGCTCGCTGATGACCAACGACCAGGTCCTGAGCGCCGATTTCTGGCCTCGGCCCTTCCAGTGGAGCAACTATCCGACGGTCTGGCACACGATCCCGCTCGGTCTCTATGCCTGGAACACGGTGCAGATCGCCGTCATGTCGACGGTCGGCATCGTCGTGTCGTCGATACCGGTCGCGTACGCGCTGGCACGGATGCGGTGGAAGGGTCGTCAGGTGGTGTTCGTCATCGTTCTGTCGACGCTGATGCTTCCCTACCAGGTCACCGTCGTGCCGCTGTATGTGTGGTTCTCGAAGATCCACTGGATCCCATCGTTCAAGCCGTTGATCGTGCCCAACTTCCTCGGCGACGCGTTCTCGATCTTCCTGCTGCGGCAGTTCTTCATGTCGGTGCCTGAGGATCTCGCCGACGCCGCGCGCGTCGACGGCGCGAGTCACTGGCAGATCATGACCAGGATCATGGTGCCGTTGTCGAAGGCGGCGATCGCTGCGATCGCGCTGTTCAACTTCCTGTACAACTGGAACGACTTCTTCGGGCCGCTGCTGTTCGTGGGCGACGACCCGCACCTGCTCACGCTCGCACTCGGTTTGGACGCGTTTCGGGGCCAGCACCACGTCGAGTACAACCTCATCATGGCCGCGTCCGTCATGTTCATCATCCCGGTGGTGGTGTTGTTCTTCCTTGCCCAGCGGGTCTTCGTCGAGGGCGTCACGCTCACCGGTTCGAAGGAGTAGCCGCGGGCAGCACCCTTCGCTACGACACCTCCGCGCGCGCCGTGAAAGACTCTGGGCGCCGGTACCGGGACGAGATCTCGACAGGTGGGATGCGCTGATGCGGGTGGCGTTGTTCGGCTGCGGATGGATCCAGGACTTCCACGCACGAGCGGTGCGGGCGTGCGGCCACGAGGTCGTCGCGGTCGCCAACCACCGGCTGGAGTCCGCGATGGCGTTCGCCGAGCGCCACGGCATCCCTCGCGTCACGACCGACTGGGAGGCGTTGGCGCGCGATCCGGACATCGACGCGGCGGTGGTCGCCACGCCCAACGCGTTGCATGCGCCGCAGTCGATCGCGTTGCTCGAGTCCGGGACGCATGTGCTGGTGGAGAAGCCGATGGCCACGTCGGTCGCCGAGTGCGACGCGATGATCGACGCGAGCGCGGCTGGCGCGGCGTCGTTGATGGTGGCCCATTGCTGGCGGTTCCACCCCGACGTGCAGGCGATGCGGGCGCGGATCCAGACCGGCGAGCTGGGCGAGGTCGTGAAGACCAGGGGCTACGGCGTGCACGCCGGCTGGGGTCCGTCCGGATGGTTCACCGAGCGGGCGCTCGCCGGCGGGGGAGCGCTGCCCGACATGGGGGTGCACGCGATCGACACGGTCCGCTATCTGCTCGGCGACCCCGACGCGGGTCGTGTGTGCGCCGTGATCGGCACCAGGTACGGCACCTACGACGTGGATGACGACGGCATCCTGCTGATCTCGTGGTCGCAGGGAACCAATTCGGTCGTCGAATCGGGCTGGTGGCAGCCGCACAAGGAGGGGCTCGAGGCGGAGACCGAGGTGTACGGGACGAAGGGGTATGGCCGCATCTTCCCGCGGGAGGAGCCCAGCGAGGACTACGAGCACTGCACGCAGCCGATGTATACGGCGCAGATGCGCGCGTTCGTCGACGCGATCGAGGCTGGGCGCCAACCCGAGCCGAGCGGCATCCACGGCCGGGTTGTGCTTGACATCGTGGAGCGCGCGTACGCGTCGTCGGCAGGGGCGTCGTGAGCCTCGTCCTCGGTGTCGACGGTGGCGGGCGCAAGACCTACGCGGTCCTCACCGACGAAGAGGGAGGCGTGCGGGGCGCGGGCGATGCCGGCGCATCGAACTGGGAGATCGCCGGGGCGGACGGGGCGGAGGTGGCGATCGCCGCGGCCGTGGGCCAGGCGCTCGACGTGGCGGACGTGACGGCCAAGGACGTCGTCGCAAGCGCCTACGGGCTCGCGGGGCTGGACTGGCCCTCGGACATCCCGCGGCTGACCGCGATGATCGAGCCGGTGATGCCGGGGGTCGAACGACGACTCGTCAACGACGCGTTCATCGCGCTGCGCGCCGGCACGTCGGAGTCTTGGGGCATCGCGGTGATCGCCGGGACCGGGACCGTCGCAGTGGGGCGCGATCCGGTGGGCAACGAGTTCCGCACGATCGGGGAGGGTCGAGCGTTCGGCGACTTCGGTGACGAGTTCGACGTGTCGGAACTTGCGGTGCGCGCGGTCGCCGATCAGTTCACGGGTCGAGGGCCCGCCACGATGCTGAGCGACATGCTCTGTGAGCGGCTGGGGGAGTCATCGGTGGCGTCGATGCTCGAGCGGCTCGCTCGATACGATCCCCGCTTCCGCGCGCCCGAGTTGCAGAACCTGACCCCGATGGTCCTGGCTGCCACGGAGGGCGGTGTCTCGTCGCCCGCAACGTGCTCGAGGACATCGGCCGAGCGCTCGGTGAGGCCGCGGGCGTCGTCGCGCGTCGTTTGAACCTGAGCAACCTCCCGGTGGAGGTGGTGCTTGCCGGCGGGCTGTTCCGGACGCCCAACCGTTACCTGCTGGACGAGCTGGAGTTCGGCGTTCGGCACACGGCGCCTCGGGCAGAACTCCGTCTGCTCGCCTCGCCACCTGTGGTCGGCGCGGCGCTCATGGCCATGGAGTTGGCGAAGATGCCGATCACGGTGAACGCCGCCGGTCGGTTGCGCAGCGAGATCACGCAGCGCTTCTGGGGGGAAGGCTCGGCCTGACGAGGGCCCCGGCTGCTACTCGACCGGTGTCTCGGGCGCGACGCGTCGTCCGAGGTTCATCCAGGTCAGCAGCATGCGATAGAGCATCCGGATGTCTTCGGTGTGGAACTGCACCGATCGTGGACTGGTGCGCTCGGTGCCCGGAGCGATCGCGAGCATGTCGCCGATCGCGCTCGTCGTGAGCAGTGCCTCGAGGGTGAAGGGCCCGTCCGGCTTCCACACCTGGGCACGATCCGCCTGCTTGATCGACTCGGCGACCAGCCGGCGGGTGGCATCCTGGACGGTCTGGGCGACTTGCTGCGGCCCGACCGTGCGGCGAACGCCGTCTTCGTCGAGAACGCACGCACCCACGGCAGCGCCGCGGTCGCCTGATTGCAGCATTCGTCGTCGCCGCTGACGAACAACAGCGGCACGCCGAACGTGCCCGCCAGGGCCGCGTTCAGATGGGTCTCGTTCCATGGCAGCCCGTTCACGCGGATGTCGGCGAACCAGCCGGTGTAGGTGTGGTCCAGGATCGCGCCGGCCGTGCCCGATCCTGCGTGATACCCGAGGAACACGCACCCGGTAAAGCCCTCCTCGATGCCGGTCATCATGCTCCACGGGAGCTTGGGCGTTCCCTGGACGAGCTCGGCGCGTGGGTCGAGTTCCATGGCAAGATGTTGCCCATATCGCCGTGCGCGTCCGAGACACGATCTTCAGAGCGCCAGCGTCGAAGCCACCGCGATCGCCGCGTCGGCCTCTGGGTCATCAGTCCGGCGAGCCGCATAGTCGTCCGTGCCACGGGTGATCTGACGAACGGTGGTGATCCCACCGATGCCCTCCATGTCCACCGATATGAAGATGCGCAGCGTCATGGCGCGCAGGGTATCGCGATGGAGCCCCCGCCGCGGCAGGAGCCGGTCGGATGTCGGTGCTGGCGGTCATGCTGAACCCGTGCGACCCCTCCTCGCCCTTCTCCTCGTGCTCCCGGTGGCCTGCGCCACGAGAACGGTCACGGTCTCGACCGAAACCAGCCGGTCCGCGGCGACGTCCGGCACCTCGACCGGGCGGCTGGCAACCGTCACGCGCGTCGTCGACGGCGACACCGCACACGTGCTGGTGGGGGACACGGACCTGACGATCAGGTTCATCGGCATCGACACGCCTGAGACGGTGGCGCCCGGCCAGCCCGTCGAGTGCTACGGCCCGGAATCTTCGAGGTTCACAACGAGGCGGCTCACGGGCCAACGGATCCGGTTGACGTTCGATGTCGAACGCATCGATCCCTTCGGCCGGACGCTCGCATACCTGTGGCTGGCCGACGGGTCGATGTTCAACGGGCTCTTGGTGCGTCGAGGCTTCGCGACCGTGGCCACCTATCCGCCGGACACGCGCTACGTCGGACGATTCGAAGCCGCGCAGCGGGCCGCGAAAGAGGCAGGACGCGGGCTGTGGAGCGCATGTTGATCCAGCCCCCGGACGCTCACACCACCTGTGGCATCGTCAGCGCCTCCGCCTCGTAGGCGTTCATGATCGCATCGAGCTCGGTCTGCATGCCCTCCGGGAGCGGCAGCGGCTCGTGCGTCTCGAGGATCTGCTTCGCCTTCTCGTTGGCGGCATGGCGCGGGTCCGGTCGGCCGCTCGCCTCCCACGCGTCCCAGGTCTGGCGGTTCATGAAGGTATCGCGCCAGAACTCGCGCATGTGGGTCAGCGTGTGCTCCTGGTCGAGGAAGTGGCCCGCCGGCCCGACCGCCTCGATGGACTCGAGCGCGAACGACTCATCGTCGAACGGGAAGCCGTCGGAGAAGCCCGCCGCGATCTCGTAGATCTCGGCGCCGAGCATCAGCTCGGTGATCGAGGACACCGAGTCGCCGTACAAGGATCCGATGCCGGTCAGCATGTCGCCGGGCAC
>CAWCDA010000022.1:0-57902 GCA_963794065.1 uncultured Actinomycetes bacterium
GCGACCGACTTGCAGCAAGGGTTGCAGGACGCGCAGGATCAGACGAACAACGCGCTGGAACAGGCGCAGATCTAGGAGGGGGTACGGCAACCTCCACGATGGCCGCGTACGAGACGGCGGCGGCGGTTCCGCGCCGCCGCCGTCCTCGACGCTGGCGCGAGCGCGGCGCGGTGCTCGTCTACCTGTCCCCGTGGATCATCGGGTTCCTCATCTTCACGCTCGCGCCGATGATCGCGAGCCTCTATGGTCGTTCACCAAATATCAGCTGCCGGCGCCGCCGAAGTGGATCGGCACCTGAACTATCAGTTCATGTTCACGAAGGACCCGTTCTTCTGGGTCGCGGTGCGGAACACGATCTGGATCATCGTGGTGGGCCTCCCGATCCGGATCGCGTTCGGCATCATCACCGCGCTGCTGCTGACGAGGAAGCGGCGGGGCGTGAACAGCTACCGGACGATGTTCTTCCTGCCCACGATGGCTCCGGTTGTCGCCGCGACGCTCGCGTTCGCGTATCTGTTGAACCCCGACTACGGGCCGGTCAACGTCCTGTTGCGCAAGATCGGCATCTCGCATCCGCCGCTCTGGTTCTTCTCACCGCAGTGGTCGAAGCCCGGGCTCGTCCTTCTCGGCCTGTGGGGCGTGGGCGACGCGATGATCATTTTCCTCGCGGGGTTCCTCGACGTGCCCAAGCACCTGTACGAAGCGGCCGATCTGGAGGGGGCCAACGGGTTCGCCAAATTCCGGCATGTGAGCCTGCCCATGGTGTCACCCGTGGTTTTCTTCGAGGTGGTGACGGGGATCATCTTCGGGTTCCAGTACTTCACCCAAGCGTACGTCGTCGCCGGCGTGAGCTACGGGAGGTGCGATCGGCGACCCGCAGAACTCGACGTTGTTCTACTCCGTCCATCTGTACTCGCAGGGGTTCATCAACTTCAAGATGGGTTACGCATCGGCGATGGCCTGGGTGTTGCTGGTCATCTCCCTCGTCTGCACGGTGGTCATCCTCCGAGGCTCACGTCGATGGGTGCGCTATCAGGGGGGAGCGTTCCTCCGGTGAGCGCGCCCACCCGCCTCGCACCCGGCGCAGCCGAACCCGTCCCGTTCGTGAGCGCCGCCGATGTCATCCCGCGCGAGCTGCCGCAGCGGACGCGCCGTCGGCGCCAGATGCGCACCACCACCGCGCACGCGCTGTTGATCGCGTTCGCGATCGCCTTCATGGCGCCGATGTTCTTCGTGATCTTGCGCTCGCTGATGACCAACGACCAGGTCCTGAGCGCCGATTTCTGGCCTCGGCCCTTCCAGTGGAGCAACTATCCGACGGTCTGGCACACGATCCCGCTCGGTCTCTATGCCTGGAACACGGTGCAGATCGCCGTCATGTCGACGGTCGGCATCGTCGTGTCGTCGATACCGGTCACGTACGCGCTGGCACGGATGCGGTGGAAGGGTCGTCAGGTGGTGTTCGTCATCGTTCTGTCGACGCTGATGCTTCCCTACCAGGTCACCGTCGTGCCGCTGTATGTGTGGTTCTCGAAGATCCACTGGATCCCATCGTTCAAGCCGTTGATCGTGCCCAACTTCCTCGGCGACGCGTTCTCGATCTTCCTGCTGCGGCAGTTCTTCATGTCGGTGCCTGAGGATCTCGCCGACGCCGCGCGCGTCGACGGCGCGAGTCACTGGCAGATCATGACCAGGATCATGGTGCCGTTGTCGAAGGCGGCGATCGCTGCGATCGCGCTGTTCAACTTCCTGTACAACTGGAACGACTTCTTCGGGCCGCTGCTGTTCGTGGGCGACGACCCGCACCTGCTCACGCTCGCACTCGGTTTGGACGCGTTTCGGGGCCAGCACCACGTCGAGTACAACCTCATCATGGCCGCGTCCGTCATGTTCATCATCCCGGTGGTGGTGTTGTTCTTCCTTGCCCAGCGGGTCTTCGTCGAGGGCGTCACGCTCACCGGTTCGAAGGAGTAGCCGCGGGCAGCACCCTTCGCTACGACACCTCCGCGCGCGCCGTGAAAGACTCTGGGCGCCGGTACCGGGACGAGATCTCGACAGGTGGGATGCGCTGATGCGGGTGGCGTTGTTCGGCTGCGGATGGATCCAGGACTTCCACGCACGAGCGGTGCGGGCGTGCGGCCACGAGGTCGTCGCGGTCGCCAACCACCGGCTGGAGTCCGCGATGGCGTTCGCCGAGCGCCACGGCATCCCTCGCGTCACGACCGACTGGGAGGCGTTGGCGCGCGATCCGGACATCGACGCGGCGGTGGTCGCCACGCCCAACGCGTTGCATGCGCCGCAGTCGATCGCGTTGCTCGAGTCCGGCACGCATGTGCTGGTGGAGAAGCCGATGGCCACGTCGGTCGCCGAGTGCGACGCGATGATCGAAGCGAGCGCGGCTGGCGCGGCGTCGTTGATGGTGGCCCATTGCTGGCGGTTCCACCCCGACGTGCAGGCGATGCGGGCGCGGATCCAGACCGGCGAGCTGGGCGAGGTCGTGAAGACCAGGGGCTACGGCGTGCACGCCGGCTGGGGTCCGTCCGGATGGTTCACCGAGCGGGCGCTCGCCGGCGGGGGAGCGCTGCCCGACATGGGGGTGCACGCGATCGACACGGTCCGCTATCTGCTCGGCGACCCCGACGCGGGTCGTGTGTGCGCCGTGATCGGCACCAGGTACGGCACCTACGACGTGGATGACGACGGCATCCTGCTGATCTCGTGGTCGCAGGGAACCAATTCGGTCGTCGAATCGGGCTGGTGGCAGCCGCACAAGGAGGGGCTCGAGGCGGAGACCGAGGTGTACGGGACGAAGGGGTATGGCCGCATCTTCCCGCGGGAGGAGCCCAGCGAGGACTACGAGCACTGCACGCAGCCGATGTATACGGCGCAGATGCGCGCGTTCGTCGACGCGATCGAGGCTGGGCGCCAACCCGAGCCGAGCGGCATCCACGGCCGGGTTGTGCTTGACATCGTGGAGCGCGCGTACGCGTCGTCGGCAGGGGCGTCGTGAGCCTCGTCCTCGGTGTCGACGGTGGCGGGCGCAAGACCTACGCGGTCCTCACCGACGAAGAGGGAGGCGTGCGGGGCGCGGGCGATGCCGGCGCATCGAACTGGGAGATCGCCGGGGCGGACGGGGCGGAGGTGGCGATCGCCGCGGCCGTGGGCCAGGCGCTCGACGTGGCGGACGTGACGGCCAAGGACGTCGTCGCAAGCGCCTACGGGCTCGCGGGGCTGGACTGGCCCTCGGACATCCCGCGGCTGACCGCGATGATCGAGCCGGTGATGCCGGGGGTCGAACGACGACTCGTCAACGACGCGTTCATCGCGCTGCGCGCCGGCACGTCGGAGTCTTGGGGCATCGCGGTGATCGCCGGGACCGGGACCGTCGCAGTGGGGCGCGATCCGGTGGGCAACGAGTTCCGCACGATCGGGGAGGGTCGAGCGTTCGGCGACTTCGGTGACGAGTTCGACGTGTCGGAACTTGCGGTGCGCGCGGTCGCCGATCAGTTCACGGGTCGAGGGCCCGCCACGATGCTGAGCGACATGCTCTGTGAGCGGCTGGGGGAGTCATCGGTGGCGTCGATGCTCGAGCGGCTCGCTCGATACGATCCCCGCTTCCGCGCGCCCGAGTTGCAGAACCTGACCCCGATGGTCCTGGCTGCCACGGAGGGCGGTGATCTCGTCGCCCGCAACGTGCTCGAGGACATCGGCCGAGCGCTCGGTGAGGCCGCGGGCGTCGTCGCGCGTCGTTTGAACCTGAGCAACCTCCCGGTGGAGGTGGTGCTTGCGGGCGGGCTGTTCCGGACGCCCAACCGTTACCTGCTGGACGAGCTGGAGTTCGGCGTTCGGCACACGGCGCCTCGGGCAGAACTCCGTCTGCTCGCCTCGCCACCTGTGGTCGGCGCGGCGCTCATGGCCATGGAGTTGGCGAAGATGCCGATCACGGTGAACGCCGCCGGTCGGTTGCGCAGCGAGATCACGCAGCGCTTCTGGGGGGAAGGCTCGGCCTGACGAGGGCCCCGGCTGCTACTCGACCGGTGTCTCGGGCGCGACGCGTCGTCCGAGGTTCATCCAGGTCAGCAGCATGCGATAGAGCATCCGGATGTCTTCGGTGTGGAACTGCACCGATCGTGGACTGGTGCGCTCGGTGCCCGGAGCGATCGCGAGCATGTCGCCGATCGCGCTCGTCGTGAGCAGTGCCTCGAGGGTGAAGGGCCCGTCCGGCTTCCACACCTGGGCACGATCCGCCTGCTTGATCGACTCGGCGACCAGCCGGCGGGTGGCATCCTGGACGGTCTTGGGCGACTTGCTGCGGCCCGACCGTGCGGCGAACGCCGTCTTCGTCGAGAACGCACGCACCCACGGCAGCGCCGCGGTCGCCTGATTGCAGCATTCGTCGTCGCCGCTGACGAACAACAGCGGCACGCCGAACGTGCCCGCCAGGGCCGCGTTCAGATGGGTCTCGTTCCATGGCAGCCCGTTCACGCGGATGTCGGCGAACCAGCCGGTGTAGGTGTGGTCCAGGATCGCGCCGGCCGTGCCCGATCCTGCGTGATACCCGAGGAACACGCACCCGGTAAAGCCCTCCTCGATGCCGGTCATCATGCTCCACGGGAGCTTGGGCGTTCCCTGGACGAGCTCGGCGCGTGGGTCGAGCTCCATCGGCAAGATGTTGCCCATATCGCCGTGCGCGTCCGAGACCACGATCTTCAGAGCGCCGGCGTCGAAGGCACCCGCGATCGCCGCGTTGGCCTCTTGCGTCATCAGTTGGCGAGCCCACGCGTAGTCGTCCGTGCCACGGGTGATCTGACGAACGGTGGTGATCCCACCGATGCCCTCCATGTCCACCGATATGAAGATGCGCAGCGTCATGGCGCGCAGGGTATCGCGATGGAGCCCCCGCCGCGGCAGGAGCCGGTCGGATGTCGGTGCTGGCGGTCATGCTGAACCCGTGCGCCCCCTCCTCGCCCTTCTCCTCGTGCTCCCGGTGGCCTGCGCCACGAGAACGGTCACGGTCTCGACCGAAACCAGCCGGTCCGCGGCGACGTCCGGCACCTCGACCGGGCGGCTGGCAACCGTCACGCGCGTCGTCGACGGCGACACCGCACACGTGCTGGTGGGGGACACGGACCTGACGATCAGGTTCATCGGCATCGACACGCCTGAGACGGTGGCGCCCGGCCAGCCCGTCGAGTGCTACGGCCCGGAATCTTCGAGGTTCACAACGAGGCGGCTCACGGGCCAACGGATCCGGTTGACGTTCGATGTCGAACGCATCGATCCCTTCGGCCGGACGCTCGCATACCTGTGGCTGGCCGACGGGTCGATGTTCAACGGGCTCTTGGTGCGTCGAGGCTTCGCGACCGTGGCCACCTATCCGCCGGACACGCGCTACGTCGGACGATTCGAAGCCGCGCAGCGGGCCGCGAAAGAGGCAGGACGCGGGCTGTGGAGCGCATGTTGATCCAGCCCCCGGACGCTCACACCACCTGTGGCATCGTCAGCGCCTCCGCCTCGTAGGCGTTCATGATCGCATCGAGCTCGGTCTGCATGCCCTCCGGGAGCGGCAGCGGCTCGTGCGTCTCGAGGATCTGCTTCGCCTTCTCGTTGGCGGCATGGCGCGGGTCCGGTCGGCCGCTCGCCTCCCACGCGTCCCAGGTCTGGCGGTTCATGAAGGTATCGCGCCAGAACTCGCGCATGTGGGTCAGCGTGTGCTCCTGGTCGAGGAAGTGGCCCGCCGGCCCGACCGCCTCGATGGACTCGAGCGCGAACGACTCATCGTCGAACGGGAAGCCGTCGGAGAAGCCCGCCGCGATCTCGTAGATCTCGGCGCCGAGCATCAGCTCGGTGATCGAGGACACCGAGTCGCCGTACAAGGATCCGATGCCGGTCAGCATGTCGCCGGGCACGAGCATGGCGCCCATCGCCGCCAACCCCGCCTGCGCGCCGGATTGCCAGTCGCTCGCCTTGGAGCCGGTGCCG
Organism: uncultured Actinomycetes bacterium; assembly: GCA_963794065.1. GTDB lineage: Bacteria > Actinomycetota > UBA4738 > UBA4738 > HRBIN12 > AC-51. The sequence goes on from CAWCDA010000022.1 coordinate 5,983, forward strand.
TAGGCGCCGTGGCACGTCGGGATGCCGAAGTACGCGCCCATCTGCGCCGAGCCCATCTCGGCGAAGATGTCGTTGGCTCCCCACGCGGGATTGAGCTCGCCGGTGTTCATGTCGATCGTCGTGTTGTACGAGACGTGGAACGTCTTGGCCCCCGGGACGAGCGTCTCCAGGATCGTGACGCCGGAAAGGATCTCGGCGTTCGCGATCGTCATGAGCCCGGCGACGGAGAGCGGAGCGCTCGCGCCGGCGAGGGGCATCGCGCACATCCCCACGGGGATCCCCGCCTCCGCGAACACGCGCATCGCGTCGACCGTCGGCTCGTCCCAGTGCAGTGGCGAGATCGAGCACTGGAAGTTCGACATGATCGGGCGCGCCCGGAGCTCATCTGCCCCTCCTGCGATCACGCGGCACATCTCCACGAGCCCTCGCGCGTTGAACGGATCGATCGCGGTCATCTGCATGATGTGCTTGCTGGTCGCGTGCCATTGGGCGTGGGTCTCGTGCATCGGGCGCACCATGACCGGCTTGTCATTGGCCGCGCAGCACTGCCATTGGATGCCGACCTGCGGGAGCGCATCGGCGATCGTCGTGAACTGGGTGATGTCGTCCTTGTTCGAGTACCGACGCTGGTCGGTGAAGATGTCCATCACATGGGCCGGGCACCCATCGGTCGACAGCCAGCCCCGATCGCCGCCGAGCGGCAGGTCGTAGACCGGGTTCCGGGCGTGCAGCGTGTAGGCGCTCGGCGCCTTCGCGCGCTGCGCTTCGACGAAGTCGGGGTCGAATCGGATCCGCATCTGCTCGAAATCGACCGTCTGACCGTGATCGGCCATCACCTGCAACAGATCCTTGTTCGTCGTGCTTACCCCGGTGCGCTCCAGGACCTGCAGGCAGGACTCGTGCATCCGGCGTTCCTGCTCGGGTGTCAGGACCTTGTACATCGACGATCGGGAGAACGAACGGATCGCATCGGGCATCGGTGCGGCACCTCCTGATGAGTGTCGGCCTCGTGGGTGCCGCAGCGTACCCCTCGTCTTTGCGGGCACGGTAGCCGGGCTGCTTGAACGTTGTTCGGCCCGAGCGGACGGCCCCCCAGGCGCGGGTCGTCTGGCCCCTGGCCCGGGGACCCGCGCGGACGATGCTGTGGATGCGTACGAAGGAGGACGACGATGAAGGTCCTCGTTGCGGCGGCGAGTAAGCATGGCGCCACCGAGGAGATCGGCGCCAGGATCGGTTCGGTGCTCCAAACGCGAGGTCACGATGTCGAGGTTCGGTGCCCGGGCGAGGTTCGCGACCTGGCGAGATACGACGTCGTGGTTCTCGGGAGCGCCGTGTATGCCGGCCACTGGCAGAAGGAAGCGAAAGAGCTCGTGGAGCGGGAGTCGTCGCTCCTGCGCCACCGTCCCGTGTGGCTGTTCTCCAGCGGACCGGTCGGCGACCCGCCGAAGCCTCAGGAGGAGCCGATCGACGTGCAGGACGTCGTCGCGGCCACGGGTGCGTTCGAGCACCACCTGTTCGCGGGCCGGATCGCGAAGGAGGCGCTGTCGCTGCCCGAACGCGCCCTCGTCAAAGCCCTGCGCGTGGCCGAAGGCGACTATCGCGACTGGAACGAGATCGACCGATGGGCGGCGGCGATCGCCGACTCGATCTCGAGCGGCTGATCCGAGCGGAGGCGGACGGGAATCGAACCCGCCAGGGGACTCGTCGCCCCCTCTACGGTTTTGAAGACCGCGAGGCCCACCAGGAACCCTGACGCCTCCGCGAGGAACCATACCTGCGGCGGAACATTGCCGAGTCCTTCACGAACCCTTAACCCGCGTCGCTCGGAAACCCTACGTCCGGAGATACACGACAGAGAGGGGGTCCGTTATGAGGCGGACGATCGGACGAGTGGCGCTGGCGGTGGGACTGGCCACGAGCTTGCTGGCCGTGGGAACCGCGGCCAGCGCGAAGGCCGGCGACGTCGTCAAGTCGGGTGGGTGCAGCGGGGCGAGCGACTGGAAGCTCAAGCTCAGCCCCGATGGCGGTCAGATCGAGCTTGAGTTCGAGGTCGACCAGAACAAGGTCGGTCAGACCTGGGCCGTTCGGATCAAGGAGAACGGCACGCGCATCTTCGCCGGCAAGCGGGTGACGAAGGCGCCGAGCGGGTCCTTCACCGTGCGTCTGTTCGCGAACAACACCGCGGGAAGCGACTCGTTCCGAGCATCGGCGAGGAACGTGGCGACCGGGGAGAGCTGCGTGGGTCGCGCCTCGATCGGCTGAGCCGATCGAACGGCTGCACGAACAGGCGGGGGCGTGTCACGCCCCCGCCCTTGGTAGCGTTCCCGAACGTGTCGGCTCGGTGGCCTACGATGGTTCCGTGGAAGCCGCGTTCTTCGACCTCGACAAGACGATCGTCAGCCGGTCGTCATCCCTGGCGCTCGGACGCCCGTTGTATCGAGCCGGGATGGTGTCGCGCGGGCAGCTGATGCGCGGCGCGTACGCGCAGCTCGTGTTTCTGCTCATCGGGGCGGACGAGGAGCGGATGGAGCGCCTGAAGGAAGGCATGCTGCAGCTCACGAAGGGTTGGGACCGCGGGCAGGTCGAGCGGTTGGTGCAAGACGTGATGCTCGACGTCATCGATCCGTTCGTCTATCAAGAGGCGCTCGATCTGATCGCGGAGCATCAGGCCTCGGGACGCCGCATCTACATCGTGTCGTCCTCGCCGGAGGAGGTCGTGCGACCGCTCGCTCGCCACTTCGGGGTCTCGGGCGTGATCGCGACCCGGGCGCATGTCGGACCGGACAACCGCTACACGGGGGAGCTGGAGTTCTACGCGTACGGGCAGCAGAAGGCCGACGCGATCCGAGCACTCGCCGACCGCGACGACATCGACCTGTCGGGCTGCTTCGCGTACACGGACTCGATCACCGACGTGCCGATGCTCGAGGCGGTGGGGCACCCGGTCGCGGTCAACCCGGACAAGGACCTGCGGCACGTCGCGGACGATCGGGGATGGGAGATCCGCGACTTCGATAACCCGGTCCGGCTCCGTTCGCGTCTCGCGGAGGCCGTGCCGCCCAAGCGCGCCGGTGTCGTCGCCGCCGCCGTCGGCGCCGCTGCGGTGGCCTGCGTGCTGGTCTGGGTCTCGCTGCGAGCGCGAGACCGCCGAGCGGTCGCCTAGATCGGAGTGGCGCAGGCTCACGAGCGGGTGTAGCGTCGAGTGGGATGCCGAAAGGCGCCCGCGAGGGGAGCAGAACCCACGCGCGAGTCATGCCGCGGGAGGCATGTCCCAGGACCCGGGGCGGATGAACCCGGCTCCAGGGACACGTGCGGACAGCGCTTGATACCTGCTCCCCTCGCTCTTGGGCCGATCAATCCTGCGGTGTCGGTGGTCTCCGATATCGGAACAGCGCGCCCTGTGGGTACGCGTCGTTGCCGCCCCACCCGTACCCCCAGCGATACAGCTCGTGTACGAGGTCCTTCGATTGGTTGGGCGCGTCACCGGGCGCGTTGCCGGCGGGGTTCACCTCGATCGAGGCGCCCCAGGCGGCCGCGGTGAGCGGTCCGCTGGGATCCTCCGGCGAGGCGACCGGGTCGAAGCACGCGCCGACGTCGGTGATCGAGTCGCCTGCACCCGCGTCGACCAGCGCGCGCATCGCACGCTTCAACAGGTACAACGTCTTCGTATGACACGTCACCGTCCCAAGCAGGGGCAGCGTCGCCGATTGGATGTTGTCGTTGATCCAGGTGGGGTCGATCACGAGACGGGTGGGGTCGGTCGCATCTGGATGAGCGGCGAACTCACCGAACTTCGCCTTCAATGCGATCGGCGGGATCGCGCGGTCGTTCGCCCGCAGGTACGCGGTCTCGCCGGGTGCTCTGATCTCGACGGCGGGATACGGCGTGTCGGCGGGGAGCAGGTCGCGGAACGCGGGTGTCAGGTCGGCGGGCGTGAGATCCGTGCCCGGCCGAACGTGGAACAGCACGTACCGCTCGTGGGTGACGCCCAGTCGTCTGGCGGTCTCGCGCGTGGTGAGGAGCTCGTAGTCACCCATGAGGGCATCGGGCAGCGTCCCAATCACGTGGATCTGCTCGCCGCCCTGGAACAGCAGCGTCGCGCCCGCCCCGAGCCCACGAAGATTCGCCTCCGATTCAGACAGGATGCCCTCGCCGGGCCGCAGGTTCTGCACCAGCTGCCGTTCGGGCTCCGGGATGAAGGCCGCGAAGGTCGGGTCGATACCCGTGACCTCGATCGGGATCATCAACGGGGGCTGCGGTTCGTCGACGCCATTGCCGTCGGCGTCGAGCGAGGCCGTCATCCACGCGATATCGGCCGTCGCTGTCGTTGAGGCGACGACGTCGGGCACGGTGCTCACGAGGTCGCCGTAGCTCGCGGGCAGCCCGCCGGGCACCCAGGTGAGCCACGCCTGCGGTGTGGGCGGCGCGACCGACGTCGAGGGCTGCGATTGTGTCGGGGTGGAGGAAGCCGTCGCGGCGCTGTCGCCACCGCGGCCGAGCACCCATACGAGCATCGAGCCGATCGCGGCGACCGCGAGAAAGGTGGCGATGCCACGGGTCAACGCACGGCGATGCAGCTCGTCCACTGCGCGCGAGTCTACGGCCGAGGTGGGGGCGCCCCCGGAAGGACCCTCAGCTCGAGGCCGGGTGTTGCAGGATGCCGGCCAGCCGCTCGGCGCGCCGCGCCGCCTGCCGTGGACGGCCCGCGTTCACCGCGACCGCGATCGCGCGGAGTTCGCGCTCGACCGTGGGCGACATCGACGACGCGCGCGCCCTCACCAGCGGGTCGAGCCGACTGACGGCGTCGTCGAGCCTGCGCAGGAGCTGACGCGGTCCCGCGGCGTCCTCCCGATACTCGGCGAGCGAGATGACCTCTCCCATGACCGCCACGGTAGCGGTCGGGTCTGACACGGGAGCCTGATCGACGCCTGGGGGTTCATCCACAGGTTCAGGCTACGCGCACACTGGTGACAGGTGCTAACCGGGGCGCGACCGTGAACCACGACGCCCCGGCGTCCATCGATCCGAACACCTCTCCGGACGTGGCCCCGAACCAGAGGCCCATCGTGTCGCCCTCGCCGTCCCGATCGAAGGCTTCCCGCAGGATCGTGAGGTAGGCGGCGTTCTGTGGCAAGCCTGTCGACCGGGCAGTCCATGTCGCGCCCGCATCCCGTGTCTCGTAGACGCGGAGCTTCCCGTCGACCGTCACCCGGTCGACGTCGGCGTTCATCGGGATCACGAACGCACAGTCGGGGTCTGCAGGGTCGCCGACGATCGGGAACCCGAAGTCGCTCGGCAGGCCCTCGGCGATGTCGATCCAGGTGTTCCCCGCGTCGTCGCTTCGGTACACGCCACCATGGAACTGAAGGAACAGACGCTCGGGCATGGAGGGCGCGCGCCATAAGTTGTGGACGCACAGCGGCACATCGGAATCCTGCGCCTCTTCGGGGACGTAGCGCGGGGTAAGGCCCTTGGTCCCACGGGTCCATGTCTCGCCGCCGTCGATGGTGTGCCACGTGCCGACGGCGCTGATCCCGAGAGACAGGCGTTGTGGATCGCTCGGCCACGTCGAGATCGAATGCAGACAGAGACCGCCGTTGCCGGGGTTCCACTCGGGTCGGGTGGGCTGGTCCCAGAGCCCGCGGTTCAGCCCCCACGTGCGGCCACCGTCGCGGGACTCGAACAACGCCGCCGGGTCGACGCCGGCCCACAACTGGTCCGGCGCCTCGCCCGTGCGCACGACCCAGATCCGTTCGAGCGTCGCGTCGGTGTCGGCCGGCATCGCGAGCGTGGCCGCATGCTCCCACTCGCCCGCCGGGTCGTCGGTCCACATCAGGCGAGGCCCGTAGAAGCCGGAGGTGACGCTCGCGAAGTAGCGACCCGAACGCGGGTCGCGCATCGCGTACTCCACCACGTCGCCGGCGAACGCCCGTGTGGCGATCTCGAACGTGTCGGGCCCGTCGCCCCGCAGGACGAACAGCCCTTTCCTGGTGCCGACCAATAGCTCCTTCACCGCGACCCCCCTGTGATCGATGGAAGCACATGCACACGATCGTTCTCGGCAACCGGCGCGTCGGCGGTTGCGCGCTCGCCGTTGACGAAAACGTTCACGTGACGCCGGACGGCGCCGCGTTCGTCGAGAACCCAGCCGGTCGTCTTGGGCCATGCGCCCTCGAGCGCATGCAGCACCTGGCCCACGGTCGCACCGGGAAGCTGGAGCGACCGGTTCCCGCCTGCGAGATCCCGCAGGGGCGAACGCAAGAGCACGACCGGCATCGTGAAAGCCTATCGCGAGCCGCGGACACGGTCGACGCGGATCAGGGTGGTGGGGTGCCGTACTCGAAATGCATCCCATCGGGGGTCAGGTACCTCCCGCCCCACAGGAAGCCCCACCGTTGGAAGATCGCCACGATCTTCGGGTCCATCGTCGGCCTCGCGCCGTACGGATTCTCCGGCGCGTTGATGTCGATCGCCGCCCCGTAGGCGTGGTTCGAGGGCGGCGCGGTCGGGCTTCGCGCCACGGTCCTGGACGCGTAGCACCCCGAATACGTATGGATCTCGTTCCCGAGCCCCGCGGCCGCCACGTCCCTGAGCGCGCCCACGAGCGCCGGGAAGAACGCGACGTTGCACGTGACCTGGCCGAGCAACGGGACCGTGCGCGTCGCGATATGCGAGTCGTACCAGCGCGGTGAGGTCGTGAGGTCCGCGGGGTCGTCGGCGTGCGGATAGGCCGCGAACTCGCCGAACACGCCCTTCATCACGACCGGCGGGTTCACGCCCGAGGCGATACGCATGAACGGGGACCCGCCGGGGGCGACTGTGCGAACGGGCGCCTCCGGGATCAACGACGCGAGGATCGATGCGAACCGTTGCTTCGTCATGGAGCTCTCCGGCATCGACAACAGATAGCGGTCGTCCACGATCCCGAGGCTCCGGCCGACGCTGCGGGACACGAGCATCTCGCTCCAGCCGGACACCGGATCCGGCACGATGGCGCCGACCCGCACCGTCCCCCCGTCGAAGGTCAGCGAGCCGCCCACCGTCAGGTGGCGGAGGCGTGCGCTCGATTCGCCGAGGACCGCGTTCCCGGCCTTCAGCGCGTCCACGACCTGCGTGCGGGTTGCCTCCGGGACGAACGGCGCGTAGGCGGCCGGATCCACGGCGAAGGCGTCGATCGGGATCTTGAACGGGGGCCCCGGCCGATCAACGACGCCTCCATCGGCGTCGTGGGAAGCAGCCAACCACCGCGTGTCACCGGCGACGACGACCGTGGTGCCCAGCGCCGAGGTCGTCCCAACCTCCGCGGAGAACCCCGGGGGCAACGAGCCCGAGATCCACGCCAGCCAGGCGGGCGGCATCTCGGTGTCGACCAGAACGGTCGCGGTTGGCGTCGGGGTCACATGCGTGGTCCGAGGAGTCGGCGGAGGTGTCGCAGCCAGCGGGCTCGTCCCACTGGGTCGCGAGACAGCCCACGCGAGGATCCCGAGCAGCGCGACCGCCGTCGCCGTGAAGATGAGCCGCCGTTGGCGCATCCGGGGAGGGGGGGTCATCCACCCAGGCTAGACCACAGGTGTGCACGGCCCGGTGTCCCGATCGGTCCGGAGGAACTAGGTCGTGTGACGTAACCCGCCGACCAACACTTGTCTTTGCGCGGAACTCGCCGTTAGGGTGGGGGACCTGTCGCTCGAAGACACCCCCGTTGCCGAGCGATGTTGGGCTCGGTTCACTATGAGGAGGATCTGGAGCATGCGTTTCGCTACCCCCCGTCTCGGGTCACGGACGACCCGCATCATCGCGACGCTTGGCCTGGTTGCCGGCGTCCTCGCATTCCAGGCCCCATCGGCCGGCGCCGTCGCGGCGGACAGCGTGTCCACTGGCGCGGTGCACGCCTGCGTGCTGACCGCCGGCGGCGGCGCCAAGTGTTGGGGCTACAACAACACCGGGATGCTCGGCGACGGCACGCGACACGATCGCCTGAAGCCGGTCAACGTCTCCGGCTTGTCGAGCGGCGTTGCCGACGTGCAGGCGGTCTGGGACCACACGTGCGCGCTGACAAACGGCGGCGGCGTCAAGTGCTGGGGTCACAACGGCGACGGCGAGCTCGGCGACGGGACCCGCATCCAGCGGCTCCAGCCCGTGGCCGTCAACGGTCTGCACAGCGGGGTGCAGGCGATCTCGCTCGGTTTCGACTCGGGCTGCGCGCTCACCACGGGCGGCGGCGTGCAGTGCTGGGGCTACAACGGCAACGGCCAGCTCGGCGACGGCACCCGGAGCACTCGCAAGAACCCCGTCGACGTCTTCGGCCTCACGAGCGGCGTCGCAGCGATCTCGGCCGGCTGGGACCACACGTGCGCGCTGCTGAACACCGGCGGCGTCAAGTGCTGGGGCGACAACGCGTTCGGCGAGCTGGGTGACGGCACACACACGGATGCTCTGAAGCCGGTCAGTGTGACGGGGCTGTCCAGCGGCGTCGCGGCCGTCTCGGCCGGCTACGACCACACCTGCGCGCTCATGAACACGGGCAGCGTGAAGTGCTGGGGCAACAACGCGACGGGCGAGCTCGGCGACGGTACGGCCACGTCGCGGAAGAAGCCCGTCGGCGTCCATGGGTTGAGCAGCGTGGCGTCGATCTCGGCCGGCTACAACCACACCTGCGCCGTGACCACGTCGGGCGGGGCGAAGTGCTGGGGCAACAACGCGTCGGGCGAGCTCGGCGACGGCACCACCACCACCCGCTACAACCCCACCAACGTCTACCGCAGCACGAGCGGCATCGACATGATCTCGGCCGGCGGTTGGAAGCGGGCGGGGCTCACCTGCCTGCTCACCACCTCCGGAGCGGTTCGGTGCTTCGGTGCCAACCACGGCGTGTCCGGGCTCGAGCCCATCGACAGCCACGGAGGACAGATCGGCGACGGCACCACGGCGGAGCGGCACATCCCGATCACGGTCCGGAAACTGACCGGCTCCAACGCCAAGAAGTTCCGTCCCGACGGCTCGATCTCCAAGTTCTCGGGTGGCGGCTACGTCGGAAACGACATCTACAACACGTCGGGTAAGAACCAGACCCGTGCGAAGTCCGTCAACGCGGGGGCAAGCACGCGCCTGTACGTGAAGGTACAGAACGACTCGAAGGTGACCGACTCGTTCTTCATCAAGGGCACGAGTGGCGGCCATGGCTTCGCGGTCGGCTACGGCGCCGGAGGCAAGAACGTCAAGACGGCCGTCACGCGCGGCACGTACTGGCTGACCCTCGCTCCCGGTGCGACCAAGACGGTCGTCGTCACGGTGAAGGCGGGCGGCGGTGTGTCGCACGGCAGCCAGATCGTGATCAAAGTGTCGGCTCGCTCGGCGGGCGACAGCGCCAAGGTCGACGTCGTGAAGGGGATCGTCAAGGTCTGAGAACGTCCGCGCACGACGAACACCGAACGGCCCGGGTCTCCCCGGGCCGTTCGTCGTCTTGACACGCGTCGCTGTGACGCATCGCACACCGACATCCCCCGACAAAACCGTCGGATAGGTCGCTCTGGGGATTCCGCCGGCCCGGCGGGGAACGGTAGCGTTCTCGGTGCCGACGCGCCCCCTCGCTCGGTCACCCCCTCGAACGTCCGACAGGTGTTCACGTCCATGGCAGCGCCGACGCGAGAGGCGAACGAACGAGTATGGGACCGGTGACCCGCGTGGTGCTGGCGCTCGACGCCCCCGAGGTGCTCGAGGAACTGCTGCATTTCCTCGATCGCAGCGGCGCGGCGCAGGTCCTGGCGACGGTGAGCGACGGGAAGCAGGTCGAGTCCGCGATCCGACATCTCGAACCAGACCTCGTGCTCGCGGAGCCACGACTCGCGCCGCTCGTTCCCCCGGGTACCCCGTGCATCGCGGTCGCCAGCCGCGAGTCGATCGCCGCGCTGCGCGCCGCGATCGCGGCGGGGGTCCGCGCGTTCACGGTGTGGCCGATCGAGCGCGACGACCTGCTCGCGCAGGTGCGCGCATTCGCGGCGACCCGCAGCGCACTCGAGCGACGCGCGACCGTGATCGCGGTGCATGCCGCGCGGGGCGGAGCCGGATGCACCTTCGTCGCGACACATCTGGCGCAAGCGATCGCGCAGGGCGATCGCACCTGCGTCCTGTTGGACATGGACCCGTGGGGGGACGATGTCGCCTCGGCGTTGGGTATCCCGGAGGGGGCGACCGATATCCACTCCCTCGACGAGATCGCCGGTGTCGTGGCGGAGATGACGCCGGAGCGATTCGACGATGCGGTTTGGCGCCATCCGGCCGGTTTCCAAGCCGTGATGGCATCTCGATCCGAAGAACAGGTGGTCGAGGCCTCCGCGCGTCGCGTCGTGGACGTCGCGGCGGCCAGCGCCGACACGGTGATCCTCCATCTGGCGTCATCGCTCGACGCCGGCACCCGGTGGTGCCTCGAGGAGGCCGATCTGGTCCTCGAGGTGGTCTCGCTCGACGTGATGTCGTTCCGCGCCTCCTCGAGGATGCTGGCGCGCCTTCCTTCGGAGCTGGTGTCGGACAGGGTCCGATTCGTGGTCAATCGGGCGGCGCGGGCCGAGGTCGTACCCGGCGACGTCGACCGCGTGTTCGGCCAGCCGGCCATCGCGGTCGTGCCGTTCGACGGCTCCGTGGCGCGACTCCAGGATCACGGCACGCTGCTCGCCCGTCGGTCGCGCACGGCACGCGCGATCGCGCGGTGCAGCGATCGGATCGCGAGTACACAGCCTGCTCGAGGTGCCGCCTGATGACGACGGTGGACCCGCTGCGGGCGTTACGGCGCGACGTTCGCGACCAATTGCGTGTGCGGATCGACGCCCGCGGTCTGGCGAGCTCGCCGCCGGCCGAGCGTCGCGTGCGCGTGCGGGCGGAAGCGCTGGAGTTGCTTCGGGAGCGCGGCGCGTTGCTGCCGCACCGCGAGCTCTCGCGGATCGTGAACGAAGTCTCCGACGAGGTCGTCGGGTTCGGTCCGGTCGAGCCCTTGTTGAAGGACCCGATGGTCACCGAGGTGATGGTGAACGGACCCGACGACGTATTCGTGGAGCGAGAGGGGCGCATCGAAAGGGTGCATGAACGGTTATTCGAGGGGGAGGAACCGGTCATGCATCTGATCGAACGCATCGTTGGACCCTTGGGCCTCCGGGTCGATCAAGCGTCACCATGGGTGGACGCACGACTACCGGACGGTTCGCGGGTTCATGCGATCGTGCCGCCCCTCTCGCTCCGCGGTCCAACGTTGACGATCCGCAAGTTCTCGGCGGTGCCACTGACTCCTGACACGCTGCTGCGGACGCGATCGATCGGCCCGCGTGCCATGCGTTTCCTGCTGTCCTGCGTGCGAGGTCGGGCAAACATGGTCATCAGCGGAGGCGCCGGCAGTGGCAAGACGACGTTGCTCGGCATCCTCGCGGCCGCGATCCCTCCCGAGGAGCGACTGATCACGATCGAGGACGCGGCGGAGCTTCGGTTGACCAATCCGCACGTCGTGTCGCTCGAGGCACGCCCCGCCAATGTCGAAGGCCGCGGCGAGATCACCGTCCGCGAGCTGGTCCGCAACGCCCTTCGGATGCGTCCGGATCGGATCATCGTTGGCGAGGTCCGCGGCGGAGAGGCGCTGGACATGCTGCAAGCGATGAACACCGGGCATGAAGGGTCCCTCTCGACCGCACACGCCAACTCGGCTCGACATGTGCTCTGGCGTCTCGAAACGATGGCGATGATGTCCGACGTCGACCTACCCGCCGCCCACGTGCGGGCGCAGGTCGCCGCGGCGATCGACGTCGTCGTCCAACTCGCGCGTCTGCGAGACGGGCGCCGCGTCGTCTGGGAGATCGCGGTGATCGAAGGAACGCGGCATGGCGAACCGCTCGTCGAGCCCGTGTTCCGATGTACTCCTCGCGGCGAGGGGACCGCGTTCTCGGCGACCGGACTCATCCCGGCGGTGGCATCGTCGTTACGCGCGAAGGGAGAACAACTGCCGGAGGCGCTGTTCGACGCGGGGGCCGATCTGTGAGGTCGATCGTGGCCGCGGTGCTGCTCGTCGCCGCGGCCGCGCTGGCGACGTCGAGCACCGCGAAGATGCGGCGAGCAAACACCAGGGCGCGCCTCGGGGCGGGGACCGAGGCGGCGGAGCGATCCGCGCGCTTCTCGCGCGACGATGTCGTCATTGCCGCCGCCGCGGGTCTCCTCGGCTGGGTCCTTCTCGGACCGCTCTGGTCGGTGCCGGCCGTCGCGGTCGTTCTTGCGGCGCGGCGAGTGCTGGCGCGACGCGCCGAGAGTGTCGCGCCGGTCGTCGTGCAGGAGCGGTTCGCCGATGCCGTCGGGGCGATCGCCGCCGCGGTACGGGCAGGCTCGTCCCTCCCGCAGGCGCTTCGATACGCCGCGGCCGAGGCCGAGCCCCCGATCGCTTCGAGCTTGGACCAGCTCGTCGCGGAGCTCGATCTGGGCGTGCCACTCGATCGAGCGATCGACGGGTGGGCGCGCGCGATGGGTACCGCGGACGGGGATCTGGTCGCCGGCGCTCTCGATCTGCACCGGAGAAGCGGGGGAGACCTCCCCGCCGTGCTCGATCAGGTGACCGCGACGATCCGTGAACGCGTCGGGATCGCACGCGAGGTCCGATCGTTGACCGCGCAGGCCCGTCTCTCGGCGTGGATCCTGGGGCTGCTGCCCGTTGGGTTCTTCACGTTCCTTTGGCTGACGGCTCGCGACGAGATCGAGGGGGCCCTGTCGACCCCGATCGGCCTCGCGTGCATCGTGGTGGGGCTCGCGCTCGAAGGTGGGGCCTTCCTCTGGATCCGATCGCTGCTGGTGGTCGCATGAGCGGCGTCGCGGTGTTGGCGTCGATCCCGGCAGCCTCGGCCTGGGTGATGGCGGCGCTCGGTCTGCATGCCGGCGGTCGGAGCCCATTCGGACCCGAGACCCCAGCGGCCGCCACAGAGCGGCCGGAGAAGCCGCGAGGGAGAGCGGCGCGCGCAGAGCGACGCGAGGCCCGTGAAGAGGTCCCACAGCTCCTCGATCTCCTCGCCGCCGGCTCGACCGCGGGGCTCTCCGCGGAGCTGTCCTTCCGGCGGGCGGTCGCCTGTCTCCGCGGGTCGTTGGGGGCGGCGCTCGGCGACGTGGTTCATGCGATCGACCTCGGCACTCCGTGGCGAGAGGCACTCGCCGCCTACGCCACGACTTCTGGAGATCCCGACCTCCGTAGGACCGTGGCCGTCCTGGCCCGAACCGAAACGCTGGGCGTCCCGCTGAGCGACGCCACGCGTGAGCTGGCGCGCACCGTCCGCGAGGCTCGGCGGGCGGGCACCCTCGAACGGGCGAGGACGGCGCCCGTGAAGATGCTGTTCCCGCTCGTGTTCCTGATCCTTCCCGCGTTCCTCCTCCTCACGGTGGTGCCGGTTTTGATCACCACCGTTCGCTCCATCGATTGAGAGGAGGTGATTCGATGTCGTACCTGTTGTCCTGGTACGTGCGCGCGATGCGCACGATCCGTCGTGAGACGGGTCAGACCACGGCCGAGTACGCGCTCGTGATCCTGGCCGCCGCTGCGGTGGCGGTGGTGCTCATCACGTGGGCGCACTCGTCGGGCAAGCTGCCGGCCTTCTTCGACCAGATCATCGACACGGTGATCGGCGATGCGTCGGCGGCCTGACCTGCGGCGACCCATCCAGGAACGGGGCTCGGCGACGGTCGAGTTCTCGCTCGTCCTGCCGTTGCTTCTGGTCCTGGCGCTCGGACTGATCCAGGTCGGTGTGCTCGCTCGAGACCGTCTCCTGACCGAAGCGGCGGCGCGTGCCGGGGCGCGCGCCGCCGCGGTCGGGGACGACCCGGCCGCCGTCGAGGCCGCGGTGCACGCCGCGGCGCCGGCGCTCGATCCGGCGATGACGACGATCTCCGTCGCGCGAGAGGGCGGGCGGGGCGCCGCGGTGACCGTGCGGGTCGACTACGACGACGGCATCAGGGTTCCGCTGGTCGGCTGGCTGGTGGGGTCGACGGTCCATCTGTCGTCCTCGGCGACGATGCGACAGGAGTTCGGATGACGGGTCAACGGGGGTCGGTATCGGTCGTTGTGGCCGCGATCGCGTTCATGATGCTCGTCTGCACGATGGGCATCGCCGATGTTGGCAGCGTCCTGGCGACCCGAGCACACGCCCGTGCGGCGGCCGACGCCGCAGCCCTCGCCGCGGTCCAGGAGCTCGCATTTCCGACCGGAGCCGATCCGGCAGCCGAGGCGGCTCGCTTCGCAGAGCGGAACGGCGCCGACCTCGTTTCGTGCGCCTGCGTCGCGGGCAGCTTCGAGGCAGTGGTCACCGTGCGAGCGCAGCATCCCGACTTCCTTCTGGTTCCCGACGGCGTCACGCTCGACGTGCAGGCTCGCGCGGTCGTCGACCTCCCGTGATGGGCGCGTGTCCCTACTTCCCGCTGACACCCGGCGGGGTAAGCCAGGAGCTGTCGGCGACGTTCCAGTGGTCTGCGATGTAGGTGCTCGGGACGGGCGCGACGTTGTAGTAGTCGTCGCCGTGGCAGTCGAAGGCGTACATACCGGTGGGCGAGACGTCGGGACACGACGTAACCATGAGGCCGCCGTCGAGGAAATACTTGCCGCCGTCGGGGTAGCACATCGTGTCGTAGGACTCGTAGCAATGGAAGCCCCCGCTCGCGTGCGGGGCGGAGTTCTGCACCGCGCCGAGGTTGTGCCCGGTCTCATGCTGAAAGGCGAGCGCCAGGCTCCCGGCCGCGTATCCCAGGCCGAAGCGGATCATCGAGTAGCGAGTGGCCAGTGCGTTGTTCGCATTACGGGTGGGGTCCGGCTGGTCGTCGAGCGCGAGCGATCCCTGCCCACCGTACGGATAGCAGCAATCGATGTTGGCCACGAACACGACGTACACGAACGCGGGGTCGTCGTAGCCGTTCGCCTGCAGCGCGTTGGCCACGTTGGGGAACGTGTACGAGCCGTCGTCGCCGATGGGAACCAGCCGCACGGTGGTGATCGAGACCGCCCGGTCGCGGCTGCACCAGAATCGGTAGTGCTGGCCGAGCTCGGATGGGGATTGGTCGTCGAGGTTCTGATCCGCGAGCGCGATCGCCTGCTTGATCAGGGGGCGGGCCGCCGCGGCGTCGGGGGCTGGGGTATCCGACGGGTAGCCGAGGAGCACGCGGATCCGGCGTCCCGCTCGTCCGTTGCCCGGGCACGGGGCCGGCGGCGTGACGCCGCGCGACGCCAGGCTTCGCGCGCCGGCGACCCCGACGAGATCGGGCACCGGCTCGTCGCCGCCGTGGGTGCAGGTCGTCACGCCGGCGATCACCATGCGCTCGAGATCGCCGCAGACGCTCCGAGCCGTCGCGATCGGTGCGGGCGTGCCGCCGATCGTAAGGGCGACCGTGGCGATCGCCACGAGCGCCATGCATCCGCGAGCCAGGTTCCCCATCCCAGAGGTGTCGGCGCGGAGGCGGCCGCGCCTGAATGCGGGTCGGCCGAGGCACGGAGGCCGCGTAAACTCGCCCCATGACCTCTCGACGGCGCTTGGAGGAGCTCCTCGAAGCCGTGGCGGATCACGATGTGGCGCCGGCGGCGGCGGCCGATCGGATCGCCGCACTGCCGTATCGCGATCTCGGGTTCGCCCGCGTCGACACGCATCGCGAGCTCCGCCAGGGGGCGCCGGAGGTGATCCTCGGGTCCGGGAAGACGCCGGAGCAGGCCGCCGCGATCGCGCGGGCGCTCGCGGACGCCGGCGCCTCGAGCGTCCTGGTCACGCGGGCCGACACCCCGATGCGCGCGGCCGTTCGGGAGGCGCTGCCCGATGCGCTCGACCACGAGCTCGCGAAAGCCATCTGGGTGGAGCGCCACCCGCTCGAGCGGCGCGGGCGTGTGCTGATCGTGTCGGCCGGAACCTCCGACGGCCCCGTCGTGCACGAGGCACGGATCCGCGCCGAGCTGCTCGGCACGGACGTGACGGTCCACGAGGACGTCGGTGTCGCCGGGTTGCATCGTCTCGCCCCGGTGATCCCCGACCTCGACCGAGCCGACGTGGTCGTCGTCGTGGCGGGCATGGACGCCGCGCTCGCCAGCGTCATCGGCGGGCTCGCGCCCTGCCCGGTGATCGGCGTGCCGACGAGCGTCGGCTACGGGTCCGCCCACGGCGGCCAGACCGCACTCAACGCGATGCTGTGCTCCTGTGCCGACGGCCTCGCGGTCGTCGGGATCGATGACGGGCTCGGCGCCGGCTCGATCGCGGCGCGCATCGCCCGTCGTGCCGAGGTCGCATCCCCGTGACCCGCGTGGCCCATCTCGACCCGATCGGGGGGCTCGCCGGCGACATGGTCGTGGCGGCGTTGCTCGATGCCGGCGCGCCGCGGTCCGCGCTCGACGCCGCCGTCGACGCGCTCGGGCTCGACGTCCGGATCGAGGTCACCTCCACCGAGCGCTCGGGCCTGGCCGCTACCCACGTCGACGTCGTGACCAACGAACGTGCACATGCGCGACCCGCGCGGGCGCTCAGGGCCGTGCTTGAAGAAGCCCCGCTGGCCACGGAGGTTCGGGAACCGGCGCTCGCCGCGTTCGATCGGCTCGCGGCGGCCGAGGCCTCCATCCACGGCGTCGATCCTGGCGAGGTCGTCCTGCATGAGCTCGGCGGCGACGACACGCTGGTCGATCTCTGCGGCGCGTTCGCTCTGCTCAATGCGCTCGGGATCCACCGGTTCACCTGTGGCCCGCTCCCGATGGGCCGGGGGCTCACCACGACAGAGCACGGCCCGACACCGCTCCCCGCGCCGGCGACGCTTGCCATCCTCGCCGGCATGCCGGTCGTCGGGGTCGAGACCACCGGCGAGCTCGTCACCCCGACCGGCGCGGCGATCGCGGCCGCCGCCTCCGCCGTGGGCCCTATGCCGTCGATGACGCTCGGCGCCGTCGGATACGGCGCCGGCTCGCGTCGGCACGCGGATCGGCCCAACGTGGTTCGCGTCCTACTCGGCGAGGCGGTCCGCACGGACATGCCGGGCGTGGGCGAGGTCGTCGTCCTGCAGGCCAACGTCGACGATCTGTTGCCCGAGCTCGTCCCGGACGTACTCGACGCGTGCCTGCGGGCGGGCGCTCTCGACGCCTGGGTGGAACAGATCCAGATGAAGAAGGGCCGGCCAGGGCTCCTGCTCGGTGTGCTCGCCAGACCCGATGACGAAGCGCGGCTCGCGGACACGCTGCTCCGGCACTCGACGACCCTCGGGGTGCGGGTGCAGCGTCAGGTTCGGTATGAGCTCGACCGCGCGATCCGCGAGGTGGAGATCGGCGGCGAGACGATCCGCGTGAAGATCGGTCTGCTCGATGGCGAGGTCGTCAACGTGGCTCCCGAGCACGACGACTGCGTCGCGGCCGCCGAGGCGAGCGGGCGGCCGGTCAAACAGATCTGGGCCGAGGCGTTGGCTGCGGGCATGTCGCTCCCGGCGGAGGCCGATGACCGCGCCCGGTGAACTCGCCGCCCTCGAGGCCGCGATCGCCGACGTGCCGAGCGCGATCGTCGCGTTCTCCGGCGGGGTCGATTCCTCACTCGTCGCGGCGGCGTCGGCCCGTGTGCTCGGCGATCGCGCCCTTGCCGTGACCGCCGTCTCGCCCGCGCTCGCGACCGGCGAGCTCGACGGCGCTCGCGGCGTTGCCGCCGCGGTCGGTATCGCGCATCGAACGATCACGACCGACGAGCTCGCGCGCGAGGGGTATCGACGCAACGGCGAGGACCGCTGCTACCACTGCAAGTCCGAGCTGTACGACCAACTGGCAGCGCTGGGGGCGCGGGAGGGGTACGCGGTCGTGTTCTCCGGGGCGAACGTCGACGACCTCGGTGATTGGCGTCCCGGGCTGCGCGCGGCGGCTGAGCACGACGTGCGTCACCCACTCGTGGATGCGGGGTTCCGCAAGGCCGACGTGCGGCGATGGGCGACGAGGATGGCGATCCCCAGCGCCGACAAGCCGGCGATGCCATGTCTGGCCTCGCGGTTGCCCTACGGCACGCGTGTCGACCCCGAGCTCCTCGCACAGGTGGATCGGGCGGAGCTCGCGGTCCGGGCCCTGGGCTATCGCGACCTCCGCGTGCGCCATCTCGGCCGCTCGGCGCGGGTCGAGTTGGCGCCGGAAGATCTTCGGCGGGCCGCCACACACGGGGAGCGCGACGCGATCCTTTCGGCCGTGCGTGCGGCCGGCTACGAGGCCGCCGAGATCGACGATCGCCCGCTGCGGTCGGGGTCGTTCACCGGCAAGCTGCTACCGCTCGCGATCTCGGGCTGAGCCTCACTCCACCGACTCGGCGCGCGGATCGCGCGTGGTTGGCGTGTGATACCCGGGCTCGCTGCGCGCCGTTAGGAACTCCACCGCCGCCCACAGCATCTTCGAGCGCGGGTAGAACCACATCGGCACCGCCCCGAGGACCGCGACGCTGGCGCCGATCACCGGCACGACCGGGATGAACGGCACCGTCAGGGCCATGGCGATCGCCATCATCGCGATCCAGAAGCCGAACGCGACCGCGTAGTTGATCACCATCGCGCCGAGATAGCCGCCTTCCTGTTGTTCGAAACGGAGGTCGCAGGTCGGGCAGCGGGGCTTCGAACGAAACCAGGTCACCCACAGGTCGCGTTCGCCGCACCGCGGGCAGCGCTTGCGAGCCCCGCGCGCGAGGACGCGCGCGGGGCTCGCCTCCACGAGGATCGGCCGCGGACCCGGACGCTTCGCGTCCGGGTCCAACCCTCCGTACGGGTTGCCCCCGATGCCGGCCTCCTATCCCTCCGAGGCGATCGCGTAGAACTTCACGATCTTCTCGGTGATACGCCAGGTGCCCGATGAGCCCTTCGGCGTGATCAACACGTCGCCCGCTCCTACGGTGTGCACCGCGCCGTCGTCCGTTTCGATCTCGGCCGCGCCCTCCAGGATCAGCGCGACCTCGTGGTAGGGCCGGACGAACGACCATGTGTCGGGTTCGCGCTCCCAGAAGCCGGTCGTGAACGTCTCGTCGACGGTGGCGAACGCATCGGCTTCGGCTCCACCCGACGGGATCTCGCCCGGCGGGTCCGCCAGCGGCCGCCACGCGCGCTCGTCGGCGGCGATGACGCGGATCGTGCTCATCGATGGTCCCCTTCCCATGCGGACTGCGACGAAAGGCTACGACCTCCGGCCACTCCCCGGTGTCGGGATACGGGTGTACCATCGCGGACCATGGCGAAGAAGCCCGCCCGCACGCCGCTTGGCCGTTCCCGGCGCGCCGAGTTGAACGTGATCGACTACACGTTGGCCAAGCGCGCCCTCCTGCGTGACTCGCAGATGGGCCTGCAATCGGTCAACGACCTGTGCGACGCGCACCCCGAGTTGATCCGCGCCGCGCGCTACGTGGGTGAACCGACCCGGGTCGATTGCCCCGTCTGCGGCAAGGACAAGCTGGTGCTGCTTGCCTACGTGTACGGCGACAGCCTCAAGCACGACAACGGGCGCGTCTGGTCGCTCGACACGGGCCTTCGCATGGCGGCCGCCTATCAGGGGGCCTGTTGCTACGTGGTCGAGGTCTGCCGCACCTGTCAGTGGAACCACCTGCGCGAGGCGTTCACGGCTCGGCGCAGTGCCGTCGGCTAGCCGCGGGTCCCGGCGCCGTCACACGGTTGCCACACCCAGCCCCCCCGCCGCGCCAAAGGCGTTGCTAGCATCGGAATCACCGTGACTCGCGGTTCGACCCCAACCCCTGATCGGGAGCCCTACGCTCCCCGGCACGCCCCGAAGCGCACCTCGGCTTCCGGGCGCGCCGCCGCGTCCGCCGGCCCGGCATCGAAGCGCTCCGCGGGCGGCACGTCTCCACCCGCGAGGAAGTCGTTCCTGCGACGCAGATGGTGGCTGCTGCTGTTGCTGACGCCACTCGTGCTGATGGCGTTCGCCGGCGTCGGGCTCTACGTCGCGTATGCGCGCATCACGCTGCCCGAGACGCTGCCGCCGATCCAGACCACGTATCTGTACGACCGGAACGGGCATCTGCTCACGACGCTGCACGGGACGGTCGATCGGACGGTCGTGCCGCTGTCCCAGGTCTCGCCCCACATGATCGATGCGGTGATCGCCACCGAGGACCACGGCTTCTACGATCACCCCGGCGTCGACGTCGCCGGGATCCTGCGTGCCGCCTACACCGACGTGGTGAAGCGGAGCACGGTACAGGGCGCCTCGACCATCACGGAACAGCTCGTGAAGAACGTCTACGCCGGCTCGTACACGACCGATGCCGACGGCGTGCAGTCCTACGTGCTCCCGGAGCGATCGGTCCCCGAGAAGATCCGCGAGGCGCTCCTCGCGGTCAAGCTCGAGCAGCAGCTCGGCAAGGATCAGATCCTCGAGAAGTATCTGAACACGGTCTACTTCGGCCACGGGGCCTACGGCGTCGAAGCCGCGGCACGCACTTACTTCGGCAAGCACGCGAGCCAGCTCACGATCCTCGAGTCGGCCTCGCTCGCCGGCGTGCTGCATGCACCCGATCTCTACGATCCGATCGATCATCCGAGTGACAACTGGTATCGACGCAACTACGCGATCGACCAGATGGTCCGCTACGGCTATCTGGAGAAGGCGGCGGGCGACCGGCTCGACAAGCACAAGTGCTGCGGCACGATCCCGGATCAACAAGACTTCCTCGTGGCGCCCGGGCAGTCCGAGTACTTCGTCTCGTACGTGCGCAAGCTCCTGTTCGATACATACGGGGAAGCGGCGGTCTACTCCGGCGGCATGCGGGTGACGACGACGCTCGATCTGAACCTGCAGCGGGCGGCCGAGCACGCGATCGCCGACGCGTTGCCGGACGCCGAGAACGATCCCGCGGCCGCGCTCGTGTCGATCGACCCGCGCACCGGCGAGATCCTGGCGATGGCCGGTGGTCGCGACTGGTCGACGAACAAGGTGAACTACGCGACCGGCGCCGGCGGTTCCGGACGCCAGTCCGGCTCGGCGTTCAAGGCGTTCACGCTGGCTGCGGCGATGCAGCAGGGATACGACCTCCACGCGTACTGGAATGGGCCCGCGACGATCGGGATCCCGCAATGCCCAGATCCCGAGCAGCCCGATGGCATCTGGCACCCCGTCAACGCAGGGGACGGCGAGGCGGGCACCTTCACGCTCGCGGGCGCCACGGCCCACTCGGTCAACACCGTGTTCGCGCAGCTGGTGGCGCAGCTCGGCCCGCAGCCCGTCGTGGACATGGCGCACGCCCTGGGTATCCGCTCGGATCTGCCGGAGGTCTGCTCCGTCACGCTGGGGTCGGTGGCCGTCAACCCGCTGGAGATGACCAACGCGTACGCGACGATCGCCGACCAGGGCGAGCGGCATTGGGCGACGCCGTTCCTCCAGGTGAAGACGGAGGGCGGCGGGATCGACGACAGCCTCACGTCGCCCGGCGAGCAGGTGCTCGCTCGCAACGACGCCAACCTGGTCACCTACGCGCTGCAGGGCGTCGTTCGCGAGGGCACCGGCACCGCCGCCGCGCTTTCGGGGTTTCCGGTGGCCGGCAAGACCGGCACGGCGAACGAGAACGTCGACGCGTGGTTCTGCGGGTACACGGTGCAGCTGGTCACCTGCGTGTGGATGGGGTGGCCGCAAGGAGAGATCCCCTTGGAGAACATCGAGGGCGTGCCGTCGGTCTACGGCGGGACGATTCCCGCGGCGATCTGGCACGACTTCATGACGACGGCGATGGCGGGCCAAACGCCCGAGTCGTTCCCGGTGCCGTCGTTCGACGGGTACACGATCGGCCCGTCGGTGGTCGTGTCGTCGCCGACGCCCTCGCCCACGCCGAGCGCGACGCCGAGCACGACACCGAGCCCCAAGCCGACCCCGACCCACACCCCGTCGCCGACCACCACGCCTTCGCCGACCAGCACGCCCTCACCGACGACCACGCCCTCGCCGTCCCAGAGCCCTCCCTGACGCTAGAGCGCCGGGACCGCCACGAGCGCCTCGTCCAGCGGGATCAGCGCGGTGACGACGGTGCCGCGGCCCGGTGTCGAGCGGAGCGTGAACGTGCCGCTCGCGAGCTCGACCCGTTCGCGCATCGACGCGAGGCCCACCCGCCCCGAGCGGAGGAAGTCGCGCGCCCGATTGGTCTCGAACCCGCGGCCATCGTCCTCGATCTCGATGCGGACCTGTCCACCGTCGGCCGTCACAAGCACCGTCACGGTCGTTGCCTCCGCGTGCTTGCCGACGTTGGACAGGGCCTCCTGGACTAACCGATAGGCGAGCGTCTCGACGTCGCGCGGGACCGTGCGTTTGAGCTCGCCCTCGAACGACGTGACCACGCCGGTGTCCGTGCCGAACCGCGAGAGGGTCTCGCGGAGTGCGGGGATGAGCCCGCGCTCCTCGAGCACCGGCGGCCGAAGCCCGGCCATGAGCCGACGGAGCGCGTCGGCTTCGCCGGCGAGCTCCTCTCGGATCTTCACGAGCACCTCGGTGCCGCGCTCGACGTCGCCCGCTTTGATCATCAGCAGCGCGGCCTCGAGCGACAGGGACGCCGCCGACACGCCCTGGACGGGGCCGTCATGGAGATCGCGCGCGATCCGGTTGCGTTCCTGTTCGATCGCGGCGTTCGATCGCCGGAACAGTCGCGTCCGATCCTCGTCGCGGTCCTGCAGGAACTGGAAGAGCGACCGGATCGTCTGGTCGGCCACCTTCGCCGCGCTGACGTCGCGGACGAGCACGAGGGTCCGCGGCGGGTCGGTGGGGATCACCGAGGCGGTCGCTTCCAGGTGGAGGGTGTGACCGTCGGATCGGTTGATCGTCGCCTGGCCACCTTCTCCGAGACGAGCGAAGGCAGGATCCGCGCCGTCGATCGCCGCGGCCAGCGCCACCCACGACATCCCGAGGATCGCGACGGCATCCAGCGAGACCATGTGCGCGAACGCGTCGTTGGCGCGCAGGATCTGGCCCCGGTCGTCGAGCTCGACGAACCCGTCGACCGCTGCGTCGAACACGAGGCGCAGATGCTCCTCTGAACGACGCAACGATTCATTGGCCTCCTGGACGCGATCGAGAGCGGCGTCGGTCGCCGTCAGCGCTGCCTCCTGTCGCGCGAGCGCGTCCTGCGTGTGCGTGAAGGCCTCGGCGCTCGCGAGCTGATTCGTCAGGATCCGCGTGGCGATCCCCACCCCGAGTAGCAACAGGAGCACCGTGGCGTGGGCCCCTGCGATGCCCCGGGCATCGTCCAGGATCGCCACGGTCGACAACGCGGCGCACGCGGCGATCACCGTCACGCTCGTCAAGAGAGGCCGCGCGACGCGCGTCGTTCCGTCCGACGGCGGACGGCCCGCGGCGTGGGGCAACGACCGATAGATGCCGGCGAGCGCGAGCGGGACGACGACGTAGATGACGCCGCTCCACGAGGGGGCGGGGTGGCCGGTCACGCCGGTCCATGCGGCGCCGAAGCGGACGGTCGCCACGGACAGCAGAGCGAGACAGAGGAACACGAGGAGGTGCCCTCGCGTCGGGACCCAGACGGCGAGGGCGCCGAAGACAGCCACGATCGACGCGGCCAGGATCGCGAACGTCGCCGCGGACACGGCCGCCGCGGCGATCGCCCCCGGCGGACGGAGCACCACGTAGACGATCGCCGCGAGCGACAGCGTGAGCAGCAGCACATCGGCGGCGACCTCTCGACGGTCGCGAGGTGCGAGATGCGCGACGAACTCGTCACGTCCCGCCAACGCGAAAGGCACCGCGAGCGCCAGCATCGCGACGTCGGCGAGATGCGGGCGCACGGCATTGTCGGATGCGAACCCGGCCACGGCGAAGATCGCTGCCGCAGCGCCCACGAGCAGGAACGCGATCGCGATGGCCCGAACACCCGGCCACGTGGAGGTCGCCGCCGACCGGATGATCACGATGCCGGCAACGATGAACGCGATGGCCGTCGTCGCCGCGTGTAGGGACGTGGCGTGCGCCGAGCCCGGGGTCACCAGCAACAGCGCTCCGGTGCACACCAGGGCAACCGCGAGCAGACCGGCCAGGGCGCCGGCATGCCGTGGGGATGGGACGGCATCCATGAGGCTCCCATGATGGCGGCTGGACGCGCCGGGCTCCATCACCCACGCGCGGGCTTCCAAGGGGCCGGACGGACTAGCCCACAGTGAGGATCGGACTACTCGATGAGGCGTCGCCGGAGCGCCTCGGCAACCGCGGCTGTGCGGTCCGACGCCCCGAGCTTCTCGAAGATGTGCTCAAGGTGGGTCTTGACGGTATCGGGGGAGATATACAGGCGCTCGGCGATATCGCGGTTCGTGTGGCCGAACGCGAGTAGTTGCAATACCTCGATCTCACGAGCGGTGAGGGTCTCTGCCTTGCGGTCGCGCTCTTTCGCGGTCGAGAGCTCTTCCGCGAGGGCGACCACCAGTTGCGGGTCGATCACCATGTTGCCGCCGGCGACCAGCCGCACCGTCTGGATCAGGTGCTCGGCGTCGCGGGCCTTCAAGACGTAGCCGCGGGCGCCGCTGCGGACGGCCTCGACGACGAACTGTCGATCGTCGTAGGCGGTCAGCATGATGACCCCGACGTTGGGGTGGTGATCGCGCAGCTCGCGCGCGGCCTCGAGACCGTCCATCTCGGGCATGCGGATGTCGATCAGGGCGATGTCGGGATCCTCGGCGCCGACCAGGTCGAGCAGTTCCTTGCCGTTGGCGGCCTCGCCCACGACCTCGATGCCCTCGGCCATGTCGAGGTAGCGCCGCAGCCCTTGGCGCACCAGGGAGTGGTCGTCCGCGATCGCGACCTTGATCGTCACCTGGCCCCTCCTCCTTCCGCACCGGGCCGCCCCGGGTTGCGGCAATCCTAGACGGTTTCCCGGCCTCTCGGTGCCGATCCTGCCTCAGAACACGGGCTGCCAGTTGATGAACAGGTACGCGAGCAGGGCGAATCCGGCGGTGAACCCGACGAGGACCGCGGTCTCCGGCGGTCGACGACGCGCGGACGCGAGAGCCCATCCCCACGACACCGGGAACAGCACCGCGGCGAAGCGGGGCATCGACAAGAGGGGTCGCGTGTCCAACGGCAGCAGCAGCGGCAGTGTGAGGCTGGCCGCCGCATAGACCGTGTACGTCAGCGGGATACGGCGTGCGGCGAGCACGACGCCGACGACCGCCAACCCCACGACGGTCACGTCCAACAGCCACCACGTCTGGTAGCGCCAGGCGAGCGTGAGGGCATCCGCGATGACGCCGATGGGCTCGTGCGCCCCTCCCGGGCGCCAGGCGCGTTGCGCGTCCAGCGGCTCCCAGAAGGCGGCGTGGCGCCAGTGCCACCACCCGAAGTACAGCAGCGGGCCGAGGGCAACCGCGGCGGCCGCCGCCAGACGCGGCACGAGGGCACGACCGTCCCGCCGCTGCTGCGCGATGGCCTCGATCCACAGGGCGAGGATCAGCAGGACGCCGACGCTGCGGGTCGCCGCCGCGCCCGCGCCCGCCACCGCGGCCCAGACCCATCGGTCGCGTCGGGCGAACCAGAACGTGGCGATCGATGCGAGCAGGAACAACGACTCCGAGTAGGGCGCGTACAGAAAGAAGGCGGTGGGGAACAAAGCAGTGAACAGGACGGCTCGACGCGCAGCCCCGTCTCCGAGCTCGAAGCGGGTGAGCGCGTGCAACAGGAGCAGCGCCGCGAACGCGGCGACGTTGGCTACGAGCAGGCCCGCCGCTAGCGGACCGATCCCGGGCACGAGGTCGACGACCCGCACCGAGACCGGGAAGCCGGGGAAGAACGCAGCGCTGTGGTCACCGGGCGCGTATCCGGTCGTCGCCAGACGGAGGAACCACTGCGCGTCCTGTCGCTGGAGCGACGTAAACAGCATGTGCCATCCCGGCCCCAGCGCAGGGTTGGGGAAGCCGGCGTCTGTTGGCGGCTGGCCAGCGGGCAGCGCGAGCATACCGCCGCCGATGACGCCGATCACCGCCAGAAGGGTTCGCGCCCCCAAGAACGCCCAGAGGGTTTCGCGCCAGCCGTCGCGCACACGGACGACCGCCGGGCCGTTCACGCCGGCTCCGGCGCCGTCGCGAGCGTGTCGATCGCCGCCGGCCGCCGGCCGAGCGATCGAAGCGGCGGGATGTCGTCGCGCACCCACGCGATCAGGCACCAGATCAGCACCCCCGCGCGGATCGCGAGCGCCCACTCGAACCACCACTCTTTCGGGAACGCCATCGTGCCCGTGTAGGCCCCGAAGAACCAGAACCGGGTCACGAACACGAGGACATCGGCCGCCTCGAAGGCGATGAAGCGACGCAACCGCGGCATCGTCAGTGCGAACCACGGCAGAAGCCACACGGAGTACTGCGGCGAATACACCTTGTTCGTCAACAGGAAGCAGATCAGCAGCGGGACGCCGCAAGCCCACCGAGGGAACGCGGGATCGCGACGGCCCTTCAGGTAGATCGCGATGAACGCGGAGACGAGGAACGCGGTCAGCGCGGCCAGGTTCACGTTCTCGATCGAGATGCACATCGCGTCGACGTGGCGACACGCCTGGTACCAGAGGCTGTCGAAGTCGGGCGTGCGCGCGGCGTTGAACCGGAAGAACTCCCACCACGGGCCCGGCGCGGCGATCGCGAACGGCAGGTTGACGGCGACCCACGTGCCCGCGGACCACCACAGGAGCCGGACGGACCGATCCGGCTCGCGATCCTGGAGTCCTTGGAGGAACAGCGGAACCAGCACCAACGCCGGGTAGAACTTGGTCGCGGCTCCGAGGCCGATCAGCACGCCGGCCCACCCGTCCCGTCGTTTCGCGAAGGCGACCAGCGCGGCCGTCGCGAACGCTACCGCCGCCAGATCCCAGTTGATGGTGCCGTAGACCAGCAGCGTCGGGGCAAGCGCGAACCAGAGCGCGCGCGAATCACCGAGTAACCACACGCAGCCGGCGGTCAGCATCGCGAACCCGAGCAGGAGCACCGCGTTGGCGTAATAGAACGAGGCGTAATCGTCGCCCGAGAACCACGCCGCGACACGCATCAGGTACATCGTCAGCACCGGGTACTCGTCGCAGTTGTTCTCCGAGATCTGGCAGCGATCGAAGAACGGCAGGCGCCCGCCGGCGAGCTGCTCGGTCGCGAGCAGCGGCACGATGTCGGTGTAGCAGAGCAGTCGGTACTGCCGCCCATTGCTGAAGTCGCCATGCGCGCAGGGGGACTTCAAGGCGGTCCCAACCGCCATCGTCCCGAACACGCACGCGAGCACGACGCCGAGACCGATCGCGCGACGAACTGGCTCCACGCGGCGCATCGTAGCCGTGGCCGGTCCGTCTCCGTCGTTCGAGCGCGCGGTGTGAAGATTGGAGTGTGCACTCGTAGAGTGTCCGGTCATGAGGTACCGGGTCGAACAGCTCGCGGCGACCTGCGACGTGTCGGTCGACACCGTGCGCTTCTACCAGTCGCGCGGGCTCCTGCCACAGCCGGCGCGCGAAGGTCGCGTGGCCTGGTACGACGACGGGCATGCCGAGCGTATCCGGCGGATCCGTGATCTGCAGGGCAAAGGACTGACCCTTGCCGCGATCGGGCGGGTGGTGAGCGGCGAGCTGGGTCCGTCGGACGCCGATCTCGCGGCCGCCGTCGCGATCGCGCGGGGTGCGGGGGCCGCCGACGACGCGATCCTTACCCTCGACGATCTGGCCTCGGCCTCCGGCGTGCCCGCGTCCCTGATCCAGGCCGTCGAACGCGAGGGGATCACGATCGGGCGCCGCGTCGACGGCGAGCTCCGGTACTCGGCCGGCGACGCCGAGGTGATGCGCACTGCGTTGCGCCTGCTCGAGTTCGGCCTGCCGGTCGGCGACCTGCTCGGCCTGGCGCGCGATGCCGACGACGCGCTCCGCCGGCTGGCGGTGCGCGCCGTCGATCTGTTCGACGCCAACGTCCGCGAGCCGATCCGCGACACCGCCGGCGCGGACCCGCTCTTGGCCGCGCGGACGGTCGAGGCGTTCGAGACGCTCTTACCCGCCGTGACCTCTCTCGTGTCGAATCACTTCCGGCGCTTGCTCTTGGAAGAGGCGGAACGGCGGATCGAAACGTGAGCGACCCGCAGCTGCCGAGCGGCGACGAGAAGGCCGCGACCGTTCGGGGCCTGTTCGATCGGATCAGCCCTCGCTACGACCTGGTCAATCGGGTGATGACCTTCGGCATGGATGTCGGCTGGCGACGACGCGCGATCCGCGAGCTGCATCTGCCGACCGGATCCCGCGTCTTCGATCTCGCGTGCGGCACCGGCGACTTCTGCCGGGAACTCCGACGCGCCGGCTATCTCGCGATCGGGTTCGACTTCTCCTTCGGCATGCTGGCGAGCGCGCGCACCGACGTCCCGCTCGTGCAGGCCGACGCACTACGCCTGCCGGTCGGCGATGCGAGCGCGGACGGTGTGACCTGCGGATTCGCGCTGCGCAACGTCGTGTCACTGCCGGGGCTGTTCGACGAGCTCGGCCGAGTGGTGCGCCCGGGCGGTGCGATCGCACTGCTGGACGCGAGCCGCCCGGACAGCCCGGCGCTCCGGGCGGGCCACCGTGTCTACTTCGATCACGTCGTGCCGATGATCGGCGGCCTGCTGTCGGATCGCGACGCGTACGCCTACCTGCCGAAGTCCATGGCCTATCTCCCGCCGCCGAACGAGATGCTGGCGAGTCTGCACGCGGCCGGGTTCCCCTCGGCGCGCCGACTGCAGCTCTCCGGCGGCATCACGCAGGTCCTCGTCGGGGTCCGGGCGTGAGCGTGGAACAGCTCGGGGCGGCGTTCGATCTGCTTGCCGCCTGGCAGGACGGCGGCGTTTACGTGGAGCACGACGGACAAGGGGTCGCGACCGGTCCCGGCGTCAAGGTGGCGACGAGCGAGGTGGCTGCGGCGCTGGGGGAGCGACCGGAGGGAGCGGTCGCGTGCGGCGTCCTGCCGTTCGCCGGCGAGGGCTCGTTGGTGCTCGCCGACGCGCAGGTCCGGCGCACCGACCCGTTCGTGACCGCGCGGCTCGGGCCGGCCGTCCAGCCGGTGCTCGTCACGGGGCTGATCCCCGCCGAGGCGTTCGCAGACGCCGAGCTCGTGATGTCGCCGACCGCCGCGCTGTACGCGGGCGCCGTGGCGGAGGCCGCGCGGCGGATACGGGCAGGCGAGCTCCGCAAGGTGGTCCTGGCGCGCACGATCGAGGTCGGGGGTCGGGCGTTCGACCCGCGCCGGCTCGCGCATCGGCTGCGGGCGGTCGACCCGCATGCGTACACGTTCATCGCGCCGGCGGGTGATGGCCTGTTGGTGGGCGCCTCGCCCGAGTTGTTGGTCGCACGACACGGCTCGGAGGTCCGCGCCAACCCGCTCGCGGGCTCCGCACCCCGATCGGGAGATCCGGTCGCGGACCGCGGCAACGCCGATCGTCTGATCGCGTCGGCCAAGGATCGCGAGGAGCACGCGGTTGTGGTCGAGGCGGTCGCCTCGACGCTCGAGCCGTTGTGCTCGACGCTCGACTGGGATCCCGAGCCGGTGTTGCAGGAGACACCCAACGTCTGGCATCTGTCCACGAGGTTCCGTGGACATCTGCGCGAGCCGGCGCCGACCGCGCTTGAGCTCGCAGCGGCGTTGCACCCGACGCCGGCGGTCGGGGGCGCACCTGCCGAGGCCGCGCGGGCGGTGCTCGCGCAGCTGGAGGGATTCGATCGAGGTTGCTACGCCGGTCCGGTCGGATGGGTCGACGCAGCGGGCAACGGCGAATGGGCGATCGCGCTGCGATGTGCCCTGTTGCACGGGGAGCGCGCGACGTTGTACGCCGGCGCCGGGATCGTCGGTGCGAGCGACCCCGACGCTGAGGTCGACGAGACCGACCGGAAGTTCCGCGCGTTCCTCGATGCGCTGCGATGGGGCTGATCGATGCACCTGGGAAAGATGGGCGCCGACGCGGCGGGTTGGATCGGCGGGCGGTGGAACTGGGGCACGCCCGTCGGGATCGGATACGCGAACGGCGCCGTCCGTGAACCGCACCGGCACGAGCGCACGATCGAGGTCTACCTCGTCGCCGCGGGCTCGGCCGTGGCCGTCGTCGAGGGAGCCGAGATCCCGGTCGAGGCCGGCGATGTGCTCGTCGTCGAACCGCACGAGGTCCGGACCTTTATCTCCTCATCGGCCGACTACCGCTGCTTCGTGCTGCACATCGGCGACGACGGAACGCCCGACAAGGTGCCCGTCGGCTGATCAGCGACCCGAGACCGCGGCGGTCACCGCCGCGCGGAGCTCGGCGCGGCGTGTTCGGTCCCGCTCGGCGTCGATCGGGACCTCGACGACCTGCACGCCCCCATCCCTCGCCGCCCGCTCAAGCGCGGGGATCAGTGCACCGGCTCGGTCGACGACCGTGTGTTCTGCGCCCGCCGCCGCACAGACCGCCTGGATCCGTGCCGGGTGCGGCGTCGTGAACAGCGCGCCGTGCTCCGGCAGCGATCGTTGATCGAGCATCGAGAAGATCTGGCCGCCACCGTTCGCGAGCACGACGAGCACCGCGTCGACGCCCAGCGTGGAGGACCACAGGAGCGAGCCCGCGTCGTACAGGAAGGACAGGTCACCGAGCAGTGCGAACGTCGCGCCGAGGCTGCCGGCCGCGAGGCCTAGCGTCGTGGCCACCAGCCCGTCGATCCCGCTGACGCCGCGGTTCCCGACGACGTGGAGCAGATCGGGCGCCGTCCAGATCCGCGGGGGTCGGCGCGGGGCCATGAAGAGATCGAGATCTCGCACCGGAGTCGACGATCCGACCAGGAGCGACGCGCCGTGGGGCAGGAAGGAGGCGACGTCGCGCGCGACCCTGCCCTCGAACGGATCGTCCCACGCGTCCAACAGCAGATCCACGGCGTGGCGGCCGAGGAGATCCGCCTCGCGCCAGGCATCCGTCCACGCAGGGTCGGCCGGCGAGAAACGCAGGGCGTCGCGCTCGTCCCAGGCAAGGGCGGCGAACAGCTCGGGGTCGACCGCGATGCGCCGCTCGGCCCGCCCCTCGGGGTCCGGATCCGGATGGTCGCGATCCAGCACCACGACGGCGTCGGTCGCCGCCACCAACGATTGTGTGGCGCGCGTGGTCGGTGTCGCCCCGATCTGCAGCACGACCTCGGGCCGGTGGGCCGCCAGCCACGCGTCGTCGCCGATCACGAACTGCCCGGCGGCCATCGCTCTGCCGGCCCGCCCGGCGTCGAGCCGCAGCCCGGAGAGGGGTTCGGCCAGCACCGGCCACCCCAGGAGGGTCCCGAGCGACAGCAACGACAGGCTGGCGGGCGGCCTTCCGGGCCCAAGGGTGAGCACACCCCGCCGGCCGGCGAACGCGTCGCGGAACGCGCTGAGCGCCGAGCGGGCGGCTTCGCGGTCGAAGGCTCGGGCCGGGGCCGCCGGCGCCGTGCGAGGCGTCCAACCGGCCTCTGGAAGCTCGGGCACGAGCGGCTCTTCGAAGCAGGCGTTGACCTGGACGGGTCCGGGCGGAGCGCCGGTGGCCGCCTCGCAGGCCCGCAGGCCGGCGTCGAACCACGCCTCGGCATCTCCGAGCGCGTTCGGCACGGGGGGTTCGAGATAGGCGCGGACGTAGCGTCCATAGAGCTCGGTCTGATCGATCGTCTGATTGGCGCCGGTGCCGCGCAGCCGCGGGGGTCGGTCGGCCGTCAACGCGACGAGCGGCACGCGCGCCTGCGACGCCTCGACGATCGCGGGGAAGTACTCGGCCGCCGCGGTGCCGCTCGTGCAGGCGAGCGCCACCGGCGCACCGTCGGCGGTCGCCAGCCCGAGCGCGAAGAAGGCCGCGCCGCGCTCGTCCAGATGGACGTGCACGCGGATCCGCTCGTCGCGAGCGAGCGCCAGGGCCAAAGGCGTCGACCGGGAGCCCGGCGAGACGCAGGCATCGCGAACGCCTCGCCCAACCAGCGCGTCGACCAAGGCGGTCGCGCACGCGAACGAGATGTCGCCGCGGCCCATCACGCCACCGTCTGCGCCAGGACCAATCCGAGCGCCAAGAGCAGGCCCGTCGCGGCGTGCGCGGTCGCCGTCCCGACGAGCACGAGGATGAGGTCGCGCCCCGCCGCCGTGCGCGACGCCTCCAGCGGCTTGATCGCCAGCGGCCATGCGGCGAGGCCGAACAGCCCCCACTGCACGAGCCCTGCGTCCGGCCAGACGAGATACACGAGGAACCCGGCGACGATCGTGACGAACGCGCCGATCACGAGGCCTGCGTATAGCCGACGAGCCCGGGCGTCGCCAAGCCGGACCGCGAGCGTTCGCTTGCCCGCGGTCTCGTCGGTTGCGATGTCGCGCACGTTGTTGGCCTCCAGGATGGCGACGGCCAGGAACCCGAGCACCGCGGCACACCACCAGGCGTTCGCGGGAACGGTCTCGACCATCACGAAGCTCGTCCCGCAGGTCGCCACGAGCCCGAAGAACACGAACACCATCACCTCGCCGAGACCGAGGCCGGCGTAGGGTCGCGGGCCGCCGCTGTACAGCAGGGCCGCGACGATCGCGAGCCCGCCGACGACCAGGATCAGCGCGGGCGCGGTCGCCAGCGCGAGCGCGATGCCCGCGAGCGCCGCGATGCCGATCGAGACGCACGCCGCGAACAGCACGGCCCTCGGGGTCGCGGCGCCCGTCTGCGTCAGGCGCGGGGGACCGACCCGCTCCTGGGTGTCGACGCCCTTCATGCCGTCGAACGCGTCGTTGGCGAGGTTGACGCCGATCTGCAGCCCCGCGGCAACGACGAGCGCCGCCGCGAACCGCCACCACACGACGTGGCCCGCCGCCGCCGTGCCGACCACCACCGGGACCAGCCCGGCGCCGAGCGTGCGCGGGCGCGCGCCGTGCCACCAGGTGGCCGGGCTCGTCATGGTCGCTTCGGGAACCGGGAGAAGTCGGGGTCGCGTTTCTGTTGGAACGCGTCGCGACCCTCCTGCGCTTCCTCCGACATGTAGTACAGGAGCGTGGCGTCACCCGCGAGCTGCTGCACCCCGGCCAATCCGTCGACCCCCGCGTTGTAGCCCGCCTTCAAGAGTCGCAGCGCGAGCGGGGACTTCTCCAGGAGCTCGCGCGCCCACGCCACCGTCGTCGTCTCGAGCTCGTCGAGCGGTACCACCGTGTTGACGAGGCCCCACGCGAGCGCGGTGGCGGCGTCGTACTGGCGGCAGAGCAGCCAGACTTCCTTGGCGCGCTTCTCGCCGATCTGGCGCGCCAGCAGCCCGATGCCATAGCCGCCGTCGAACGAGCCGACGCGCGGACCGGTCTGACCGAACCGTGCGTTGTCGGCGGCGATCGTGAGGTCGCAGCACAGGTGCAGCACGTGCCCGCCCCCGATCGCGTACCCGGCCACCATCGCGATCACCGGCTTCGGGAAACGACGGATCTGGATCTGCAGATCGAGCACGTTGAGCCGACCGATGCCTTCTTCGTCCACGTACCCGTCGTCGCCGCGGATCTTCTGGTCGCCTCCGGAGCTGAAGGCCTCCGGGCCCTCGCCGGTCAGGATCACCACGCCGATCGCCGGATCGTCCCGCGCCACGTCGAAGGCTCGGATCAACTCCCGGGTCGTGAGCGGCCGGAACGCGTTGCGGACCTCGGGCCGGTCGATCGTGATCTTCGCGATGCCGTCGGCCGTCTCATAGCGGATGTCCGTCCACTCGCCCTGCGGCCGCCACTCGATTTCAACCATGTGACCATCAACTCCTAGAGCGTCCACTCGAACGGTTAGGCTACCCGACGTGGAAGGCACGGCGCATCGGTGGGCGAGCCCCGGCGAGCTGGTCGCCTACGCGCTTCCACCGGGGTTCCACTGGCTCGAGATCCTTGCCGCCCACGCACAGTCCGGCGCCTCGTTCCTGCCGATCGACGTACGAGCGACGCAAGCCGAACAGCGGCGGTTGATCGACATCGCCCGGCCGTCCGTCGTGGTCCGCCCGGACGAGGAAACCGTGCTCGCCGACGCGGCGCCGATCGATGCGGAGCGCGCGTGGGCGGTCGTCGCGACCAGCGGCACCTCGGGGGAGCCGCGCCTCGCGCAGTTGCCGCGCGCCGCGGTTGGGTCGGCGGTCGCGGCATCGCTCGACGCGCTCGATGCTTCGGCCTACGACCCGTGGGTGTCGTGCCTCTCGCCCGCACACATCGGCGGGTTGCTCGTGCTGCTGCGCGGTGTCTTGACTGGATCGCGGATCATCGTGCAGGAACGGTTCGAACCCGGCGCATTGCTGGCGCACGCCCCTGCGGGCGCACACGTCTCGCTGGTCCCGACGATGCTGGAACGGTTGGTTCGCGGCGCGCCCGACCTGTCCGGGCTCGGCGCGATCGTCGTCGGTGGGGGAGCGCTCGAGCCGGCGCTCCGCGAGGCGGCCGAGCGCCTGGGTGCCCGCGTCGTCTCGACGTATGGGAGCACGGAGACCGGTGGTGGGGTGGTCTATGACGGCGTGCCGTTCCACGGAACGCGCGTGCGGATCGCCGCGGACAAGCCGGACGCGATCGGGCGGATCGAGATCGCGGGTCCGACCCTGATGGACGGCTACCGTTCGGATCCGGCCGCGACCGCGGACGCATTCGCGGCGGACGGATGGCTCCGTACGGGCGACCTCGGGCGGATCGGCGTCACCGGGCGTCTGGACGTACGCGGTCGGGCAGACGAAGCGATCCGCACCGGCGCCGAGACGGTCTGGCCCGACGAGGTGGAGGCGGTCCTGCGAGCGCACCCGCAGGTCGCCGATGTCGCGGTCGCGGGCCGCCCGGATCCCGAATGGGGCGAGCACGTCGTCGCATGGGTCGTGCCACGCGATCCGACGGATCCCCCGACCCTGGAGCAGCTCCGTGAGCATTGCCGCGATGCACTCGCCCGGTTCAAGGCCCCGCGGGACGTTCGATCGGTCACGACCCTGCCGAGGACCGCGAACGGCAAGGTTCGGCGCTCCGCCCTGTCCTGACATGATGAAGGCCCGAGCGAGGGAGGGGTTCGCTCGGGCCTTCAGTCTCCGGGTCCCACCGAGGGGGTTGGCGGGCCCTGAGGTTTGTCCTTGGCGTCGCACAGCATGCTTCGGCCCCTGGGCCGAGCCGCTGGATACCCGAATGTGGGTAACGCTCAGGTGACCTGGATCGCACCGTGTTTCACGGCGAAGGCGACCGCCTCGAGCTTGGAGTGCACGCGCAGCTTCCCGAGGATGTTTCGGACGTGGGTCTGGACGGTCTGCGGGCTGATGTAGAGCTCCGACGCGATGTCGTCGTTCCGCTTGCCCTGTGCGAGCAGCTGCAGGATCTGACGCTCACGGTCGGTGAGATCGCCGAGCAACGCCATCGCGTCGCGCTGCTCCTCGCGCTCCCGGGCCACCTGCGCGAGGAGGCGGGTCAGGGTGACCGGATCGATCAGCACCTCGCCCTCGGCGGCGGCCTTCGTCGCGTTCAGGATCTCTTCGGCGGGCAGGTCTTTCGAGAGGAACCCCGAGGCGCCGGCCTCGACCGCCTCCACCATCAGCCGGTCGTCATCGTGCGCGGTCATGATGACGACCTTGGTGGAGGGCGAACCCTCCTTGATCCGTCGCGTCGCCTCGATGCCGGTCATCGCGCTGCCTTTGAACACGATGTCCATCAGCACGACGTCGGGGAGCTGCTCCTGTGCGAGCGCCACGCCCTCCTCCGGGCTGTGCACGGGGGCCGCGACCAGCGACAGCGAGGGGTCGAGTCCAACGACCATCGACAGCGCGTCGGTGAGGACCTTGTGGTCGTCGCAGATCAGCAGGGACACGATCGGATCGTTCACTCTCACGTCTCCCCTTCGAGCGGCACCCGGATCTGCAGGATGGTACCCCCATCGGGACGGTCGATGACGATGGCGCTGCCCGTGTGCGCGGCCGCGATCGATCGTGCGATGAACAAGCCGAGCCCCGAGCCGGACCGATCCTCGTAGCCGTAGGGGCGCCAACGACAGAACTTCGCGAAGACGGCCTCGTGCATGTCGGGCGGGATGCCGGGGCCGCGGTCGGCCACCTCGATCAGGGCGTCGGCGCCGTCGCCTCGGACGCTGAGGTCGATCGGCGTATCGACGGGGGAGAACTTCAACGCGTTCTCGATGCCCTGGCGGGTGGCCTCCGCCAGCCAGCGGGCGTCGATCGAGGCCCGCAGCTCGGTGTCCGCCTCGACGCGAACCTCGCGGTCGCCCGCTTCGGCGTCGTGCAGTCCCTGCAGGACCGGGCCCTCCAGATCTCGCACGACGAACGTGAACGCCAGCGTGCCGGCGTCGGTCTTGAGGCCCAGCGACATCTGATCGGCGACGCGAAGCAGGCGCAACGACTCCTGTTCGATCATGCCGACGAACTCGAGGCGCTGCGGATCGCCGAGGCGTTCGTAGCTGGTGCGCAGCGACCCGGCGATGCTTCGGATCGTGCCGGCCGGGCCCCGGACATCGTGGGCGACGATGCTCGCGATCTCGGCGCGTCCCTCCATGACCTGCGTCGCGCGGTCCGTCGCGCGGCGCGAACGGGTCGACTCCATCCGCAGACCGGCCACGACGAACGCGACGAGGGCGGCCGCCGCGAGGGCTTGGGTTCCGGCCGCGCCGCGCGATGCGATCGAGATGATCCGATCGGTGGTGGCGGTGTTGGCGACCAGCGTGCCGACCCCGATGACCGCGAGCGCGAGCCCGGCGGCCGCAACCCATCCGAACCGGCCGCCCCATCGCAGCGATCGAACCATCGTGGTGATCCCGCCGACGAACAGCAAGGCGGTTGCCACCTTGTGCAGCCCGCCGAAGTTCTGTCCGTCCATCGACACCGCGAGCACGTCGAGCACCATCAACCCGGCGGCGCTGGCGGCGAGCACGAGGGCGGGCTGCAGCGGGGGCCGCCCGCGTCGCTCGCGCCACGGCACGACGACGATCAGGTTGCCGAGGAGCACGAGGAGCCCGGTCAGGGTCGAGAACGTGAGCAGGTCGAGCCAGGCCTTCGAGTTCGACGGCTGGACGGTCACGAACAACCCCGACAGCAGCATCTGGTGGAGGACCACCGCGGCCGATCCGACGCCCACGAGCAGCAACGCGGGGTCGCGCCGATCGCTGTAGGCGAACAGGGAGAACACGGCGACGGCGGCGAACAGTCCGGAAGCAAGCGCGCCGATCACGCCGTCCATGAGGATCGCGCCCCGATCGCCGGCGATCACCCCCAGCAGCACGAGCCCGGCGACGACGGCCACGCCGGTGTAGGACTTCCACTTCGTCACCGGGCGAGTCTAGGCCGGGAGTCTTCGGACCCCGGGATGCTAGGAGTAGCTGTGATCGGCGTCCGGATAGGTCCCGGTCTCGACCTCCCGCATGAACGCGGTGACCGCCTGGGTCATGACGGCGCGCAGATCGGCGTACTTCTTGGCGAGCTTCGGCACGTGCTCGTTGATGCCGAGCAGGTCGTTGATCACGAGCACCTGCGCATCGGTGTCGTGCCCCGCCCCGATCCCGATCGTGGGGATGTGAAGCTCCCGGGTGATGTCGGCCCCGAGCTCGAGGGGCATCGCCTCCAGGACGATCGAGAAGGCGCCGGCCTTCTCGAGATTGTGGGCCTGGTCCAGCACCGTGTGCGCGGCTTCACCACGCCCCTGCACCTTGTAGCCGCCCAATCCGTAGACGGACTGGGGGGTCAGTCCGATGTGCGCCATGACCGGGATGCCGACGTCCACGAGTCGACGGATCAGCTCGTACTGCGGACCCTCGATCTTGACCGCGTGGGCGCCACCCTCCTTGATCAGGCGACCGGCGTTGCGCACGCCGTCGTCGGTGGAGGCCTGGAACGACATGAACGGCATGTCGCCGACCACCATCGCATGCTCCACCCCTCGGGCGACCGCGCGCGTGTGATGCAGCATCTCCTCCATCGTCACCGGCAACTCGTTCACATAGCCGAGGACGTTGCGACCGAGAGAGTCACCGACCAGCACCACGGGCACGCCGGCGGCATCGAGGATCTGCGCGGTGGGGAAGTCGTAGGCGGTGAGCATGGTCCACCGCGTTCCGTCGGTCTTCCACGCGCGAAGGTCGTGGATCGTGATCATCTGCTCGCACCTCCTGGGAGTGCACGGCGGTCCCTTGCAGTGTAACGGGCTCCCGACGGTTGGCCTAGCGGATCACGAAGTCCTCCGTCGCGACCGCCTCGTACGCGTCGTCGACCAGGAGCATCGCGGTGTACTTCCCCGGCGGAAGTGGGAACCGCCCCTCCGAGGTTTCGTCCAGGCTCGCGGAGCCCAGGATCGTGGCCCCGGTGTACGCAGCGAGACGGTGGCCTCCTCGGCGGTCTTCGACGACGTCGCCGTGCAGCCCACCAGCACGACCAGGGCGATGACCGGCGCGATCGAGCGCTTCATCTGCCGCGGCGTAGTGCCGCCCCTTCTCCGACGGAAGCCACGCCATGCGATGTCAGAGGCGCTGGGTAGGGTCTGCGGTGTGATGGCGAAGGAGGAACGAATGCGTCAGACCGCACCGTGGGCCGAGGTGCTCACCCTTGGAGACACCCGTTTCGGCGTGCTCGCCGGCGGACCGTTCGACGGCAGGTGCTATCCGTTGCCCGAGGGTTCGACGCCGGAGATCCTCGATGTGCCGGGCGCGGGGCCGGGCGAGGGCCCCCCGCTGCGTTACGTCCTTCGCGACGGGCTCTATCGGTATCAACGCGCGGAACGGACTGCCGCCTAGGGTTCCCGGGCGGCGGCGTGGCAGGCCGTCGCGGCCCGGGCGCTCGCGGACAGACCGTTCCCGTACACTGCTGGGCAGCCCTCATTTCCTTTCTGCTCCCCCTCGAGTAGGGGGGGCCGTCCAGACCAGAGGAGGTGAACGTTGAGGGAGTACGAATGCATGCTCATCCTGCCCGCTGAAGCCGACGAGGCTTTGGTCAGCACAGCTGTCGAGCGCATCACCAAGGTCATCGCCCCGTCAGGCGGCGAGGTGACCAAGCTCGATCGCTGGGGGCGCAAGCGCTTCGCGTACGAGCTCGCACGACAGACGGAGGGGTACTACGTCATCGTGCTGTTCAAGGCGGAGCCCGCGACCCAACAGGAGCTCGATCGCACGCTCAAGATCGCCGACGAGGTGATCCGGCACAAGGTCATGCTTCTGCCCCAGAACACGAAGCAGAACACGAAGCAGAGCACGAAGCAGAACACGAAGCAGAAGGCGAAGGCAGCCGCTTCCCCCGCCACGACCAAGGCGTAACCAGACAAGAAGGGGGACCGCTCCATGGCGAGCGACAACCAGATCACCATCGTAGGCAACCTCACAGACGACCCGGAGCTGCGCTACACGGCCAATGGCGCCGCCGTGGCCAACTTCCGCGTGGCGTACTCGACGCGCATCCGTGATGCGGCCGGCAACTGGACGGACGGGGAGACCTCGTTCTTCACGATCAACTGCTGGCGCGCGTTGGCCGAGAACGCCGCCGAGACGCTGACGCGGGGGACCCGCGTGGTGGTGACCGGGCGCCTCAAGCAGCGCTCCTGGGAGAACCAGGAAGGCGAGAAGCGCACCGTGGTCGAGATCGAGGCAGATGACCTCGGTCCCAGTCTGAAGTGGGCCACCGCCACCGTCACGAAGGCCAACCGTTCCTCGTCATCGTCGTCATCCGGCGGGGACTGGGGCGCGGCCGTCGCGGCGCCGGTGGGGGCCTCATCGAGCGAGGAGACACCACTGGATGCCGGGTAAACCGCAGGGGCCCAAGCGGCCCAAGAAAGACAAGGACGAGAAGTGGCAGAAGAAGGGCAAGCGCAAGTTCTGCATCTTCTGCAAGGACAAGGTCGACCACGTCGACTACAAGGACGTCATCACGCTTCGGAAGTTCACGTCGGAGCGCGGCAAGATCCGCGCTCGGCGCGTCACGGGCAATTGCGTGCAGCACCAGCGTGACGTGGCCCAGGCCGTCAAGAACGCCCGCGAGATGGCCCTGCTCCCCTACAGCGCGCGATGAAGATCATCCTGCAGAAGTCCGTCGACAAGCTCGGTGATCCCGGGGATGTCGCCGAGGTCGCCGACGGCTACGCGCGCAACTACCTGATCCCACGGGGCTACGCGATCCGGGCGGAGAAGGGTGCGCTCAGGCACGCCGAATCGCTGACGCGCTCGCACAAGCTCCGCGTGGGCAAGCAGAAGGGCGAGTTCGAAGCGCTTGCCAGCAAGCTGATCGCCGGGGGACCGCTGCAGATCGCGGCCCGCGCCGGTGAGGAGGGCAAGCTCTTCGGCTCCGTCACGTCAGCCGACATCGCCGAGGCGATCTCGGCTCGGCTCGAGACGCCCATCGACAGGCGCGACGTCCAGCTCGACGAGCCGATCCGCTCGGTGGGCACGCACGAGGTCAAGGTTCGGCT
The DNA here is from genome assembly GCA_963794065.1 of uncultured Actinomycetes bacterium. GTDB lineage: Bacteria > Actinomycetota > UBA4738 > UBA4738 > HRBIN12 > AC-51. The sequence continues at coordinate 46,306 of CAWCDA010000022.1, forward strand.
GTTCCACGATGTCGAGCCGATCCTCACCGTGGAGGTCACGGCGCAGGACTGATCGGCATCGGCGGGGTCGGCACGGTGATCGTATCCCGTGCCGACCCCGCCGTTTCCGTGTCAGAAGCGTTCTCCACACTTGTCCACATGGCTATCCACATGGTGGAAACGCAGGTCAGAGGCGGAGTGACAACAAACTTCGGGTCCCCACCTGCGGCGCGGCAATCCACACCCGTTCTCCACTGTCGGCGCGCGGTCGCGGGGCGTAGCGTCGGGCGTCGGGTCGGATCGGTGAAGAGAGGGGTCGTGCGTGGCGCGCGTCGCTGACGAAGTCGTCCAGATCCCCGGGCACCGGGTGCCCCCGCAGGACCTCGATGCCGAGCGCTCGGTCCTGGGCTCGATGCTCCTTTCCACCGAGGCGATGGCCGACGTCGTCGAGATCCTCGAGGCAGACGACTTCTACCGCTCGGCCCACGGCAAGATCTATCAAGCGCTTCGCATGCTGTTCGCCCAAGGCGAGCCGATCGACATCATCACCGCCGTCGATGCCTTGCGGCGCGCCGGCATCTTGGACGATGTGGGCGGCGCGCTGTACCTGCGCGACCTGGTCGACGAGGTGCCGACGCCGGCCGGCGCACCCCACTACGCGAAGATCGTCTCGGATGCGGCGCTTCGGCGTCGGTTGATCGGCGCGGCGGCCGACATCATCGACACCGCCTATCAGGGCGCCAGCGACGCCGACGACATCGCCGACGGCGCCGAGCAACGCATCTACGACGTCGCTCGCCGCGAGGACACCGAGGACGCCGCCATCATCGGCGATCTGATCAACCAGGCGATGTCCGACCTCGAGTCGATCCAGAACCGCGAGTCCGCTTATACGGGGCTGCCCACGGGGTTCCGCGACCTCGACGACCTCACCTCGGGCTTCCAACCCGGCAACCTGATCATCGTCGCCGCGCGCCCGGGCATCGGGAAGTCCTCCCTCGCGATGAACGTGGCACGCAACGTCGCGGTCACCGGTGAGCCGGTCGCGGTGTTCTCCTTGGAGATGAGCCGCTACGAGATCGGCATGCGCCTGCTGTGCGGCGAGGCGCGCGTTCCCTGGGACCGCATCCGAAACAAGCACGTCGGTCCCGACGACTGGATCCGCGTCGTGCAGGCCGGCGAGACGTTGCACGAGGCGCCGCTGCACATCGTCGACTCGGGCAACGTGAACATCGTGGACATCCGGGCGAAGGCGCGGCGCATGAAGACCGGGCGTCAGGGCCTGTCGATGATCATCGTCGACTACCTCCAGCTGATGACGTCCCCGAACGCCCGGCGCCCCGACAACCGGCAACAGGAGGTCGCAGAGATCTCGCGCTCGCTCAAGCTTCTCGCCAAGGAGCTGCACATCCCGGTCGTCGCTCTGTCCCAGCTCAACCGAAACCCGGAGGCCCGCGCCGACAAGCGACCGCAGCTGTCGGACCTGCGCGAGTCAGGCGCCATCGAGCAGGACTCCGACCTCGTCATGTTCATCCATCGCGACGACCTAGATCCGGAGAAGAAGCGCGAGGCCGAGCTGATCATCGCGAAACACCGGAACGGGCCAACGGGCAACGTCCGGCTCCATTTCGAGCCGTCGCTCACGATGTTCCGCAACGCCGCGCGTGATCAGGGCGTGTGAGCACACCCTCGCTGCCCAATGCGACGCCGCGCCGCCTCCGCGCGATCCACGCGCGCCTCGCGAAGGCGTTCGGTCCGCTCGAGCCGCCGCGCGCCACCGACCCGCTCGACGAGTTGATCCTCACGGTGCTCAGCCAGCACACGAGCGATCTCAACGCGGAACGCGCGTTCGGTGCGCTTCGTGTCGCCTTCCCGAAGTGGCAGCAGGTGGTCGAGGCGCCAAGCACGGCCGTGGCCGATGTGATCCGCAGCGGTGGCCTGGCGAACACGAAGGCGCCGCGTATCCAGGCGATCCTGCGGGAGGTGTGCGGGCGGGAGGGCTCCTTCAGCCTGGACCGTCTGCGCGAGCTGTCCGACGCGGACGCACGGGCATACCTGACCTCGTTGCCGGGGATCGGTCCGAAGACCGCCGCCGTCGTCTTGAGCTTCGCGCTGGGTCGCGACGCGATGCCGGTCGATACGCACGTGCATCGGGTCACGAAGCGATTGGGCATCATCCCGGCCAACGCAACCGCGGAGCGCGCCGACGGTCTGCTACACGACCTGATCCCCGACGGGCTGCGCACACCTCTGCACGTCGGCTTCATCCGTCTGGGCCGCCAGGTCTGCAAAGCCCCGAGGCCGCGGTGCGCCTCGTGCCCGCTGAAGGACCTCTGTCCGACGGCCCCGCGCTATCTCCCGCAGCGCGCCGGTCGGCGATGATGCGTCAGCGAGGGTCGTCGCGCAGTTCGCGAATCCAGCGTTCGGCCTCGAGCACCAGGATCCGGTTCGTCTCCGGCGTGTAGTACGACAGGATCATGACGGCCTGCGACAACGCCCACCCGCGCGCTCGCAACCAGGTCGCGTCGTCGACGCCGAGCATCCGCCGGAAGTACGTGCGAGCGTCCCGGCCGAACATCTTCCAGGCGACCATCACCTCGGCCGCAGGGTCGCCGACGGCCAGCGCGCCGAAGTCCAGCACCCCGCTGAGCCGGCCGTCGGTCGCGAGCAGGTTCCGAGCGTCGAGGTCGCCGTGGATCCAGACGGGCGGCCCCGTCCACACCGGCGCGCTGAGCGCCGCCTCCCATTCGCCATCGACCCAGCGCGTATCGAAGGTGTCACCCAGCTTCGCGGTGGACGCACGCATCGCCTCGTCGCGTGTGGCGAGCGGCTCGCCTCGCCCATCGGGCGGCGGACCCTCGTCGGCGTCGATCGCCTCCAGCTCCTGGACGAACCGGACGAGGTCCTCGGCCACCTCGTGTGGATCGCCCAGGTGCTCCGGTGTGGCGATGTCACCCCGTAGCCACGTGCACACGGACCAACGCCAGGGATACCCCTGGCCCGGGTCCCCCAGCGCGAGCGGCGTCGGTATCGCCAGCGACAGATGCGGAGCCAACCGTGGCAGCCACTCGTGCTCTTTGAGTGGCTGGGCGACCGCCCAGTCGATCCGCGGCAGGCGGATCGACATGTCGCCCCCCAGCTTGAAGATCGCGTTGTCCGTCCCGGCGGGCTCTACTCGCTGCAGGGGGAGCTCCGCCCACCGAGGGAATTGCGTGGCGATCAGCCGCGACACGAGGTTCGCGTCGATGTCGATCTCGCCGGCGTGCATCGTCAGGAAGAAGAAGAGCGGGTGAGGGGAATCGAACCCCCGTTTCAAGCTTGGGAAGCTTGCGTTCTGCCATTGAACCACACCCGCGTGGTCCGACCGCTTCTCTGCGGCCGGAGGTCGCAGTCTAGCGAGCCCCGGCGGGGGCGGGCATCCGGCCCGCTGCTAGCCTGCCCGACCTATGACCCGACCCCGATCTGCTGGCCCGAACGTGCTCGCCGCGTCTGTCGCACCGGCGATCGCTCGACGGCCGAGCGAGGCGGCCGAGGCGATGCGCCGATCATGCCGGCGAGGCCACCGCCGGCGCAGATCGGCGCGTTCCTGCTGGCGCTGCGCACGAAGGGCGAGACCGTCGAGGAGATCGAGGGCCTCGCGCGCGACGATGCTCGACGTTCGCGCATCCCGGTGCAGGCGCCCGAGCCGGTGATCGACACGTGCGGCACGGGCGGCGACCGAGCGGGCACGTTCAACATCTCGACGATCGCGGCGCTCGTCGTCGCGGGCGCGGGCGTGCCCGTCGCGAAGCACGGCAACCGCGCCGCGTCGAGCACTGCGGCTCGGCCGACCTGCTGGAGGCGCTCGGCGTGAAGATCGATCTCGACGCGCGCCGGCGTGGAGCGGTGCCTCGCGCGAGGCCGGGATCGGGTTCATGTTCGCGCCGGAGCTTCCATCCGGCGATGGCGCCACGCGGCGCCGGTGCGGGCCGAGCTGCGCGTCCCGACCGTGTTCAACTTCCTCGGGCCGCTCACGAACCCGGCACGTCCCGTACGCGCAGGTCGTCGGCGTCTCCGACGAGCGGATGCTGCCGCTGATGGCCGAGGTTCTGGCCCGCCGCGGGACGCGCGCGATGCTGTTCCGGGGCGAGGACGGCCTCGACGAGCTGACGACGACCGGCCTGTCCGACGGTCTTCGACGTGAAGGACGGCGCGGTCCGCGAGACGCACCTGGACCCCGGCAGCTCGGCCTCGGCGCGGCGCGAGCCCGAGGATCTGCGGGCGGCGACGCCGGCCGAGGCGCGGATCGCGCACGCGCGGTCCTCGACGGGGAGACCGGGCCCGCAGCGCGACGTGGTGCTGCTCAACGCGGGCGCCGCGCTCGAGGTGGCGGGGTTCGCGGCCGCTGGCCGAAGGGATGGCGACCGCTGCTCGGGCGATCGATGACGGCGAGGCCGCCGAAGACACTCGACCGCTGGGTCGAGGTCTCGAACGCCGGGTAGCATCGGCCCGCCGATGATCCTGTCCGACCGCGATATCCGCGACCGAGATCGAAGCCGGCCGCATCGAGATCGATCCGTTCGACCCGGCCTGCATCCAGCCCTCGTCGGTGGACCTGCACGTGGACTCGTCAGTTCCGCGTGTTCGCGAACTCGCGCTACCCCTACATCGACGTGCGCGAGGAGATGCCCGACCTGACCGAGCTGGTCGAGGTCAAGCCCGATGAGCCGTTCATCCTGCACCCGGGGGAGTTCGTGCTCGGCTCGACGCTGGAACGCGTGGCGATCCCGGATGACCTGGTGGCACGGCTCGAGGGTAAGTCGTCGCTCGGCCGTCTGGGCCTGCTGATCCACTCAACCGCGGGCTACGTCGATCCCGGGTGGGACGGCTACCTCACGCTGGAGCTGTCCAATGTGGCGAACCTGCCGATCACGCTGTACCCGAGCATGAAGATCGGGCAGATCTCGTTCTTCCGGCTGACCTCGCCGGCGGAAACGCCTTACGGCAAGGCGGGGAACAAGTACCAGGGCCAGCGGGGCCCGACGGCCGAGCCGGTTCTTCCGCGACTTCGGCAGCTGAGCCTCCGCGCGCTCAGTCGTGGACGAGCGCGCCGGGCACCGGCCCGACGCCCATCTGCACGGCCATCATCGCGGCCTGCGTCCGGTTCGTGACACCGAGTTTGCGGAAGATCGCGGCGAGGTGCGCCTTGACCGTCTTCTCCGACAGGTAGAGCGCGCCTGCGATCTCACGGTTCGAGCGACCCTCGGCGAGCAACGCCAAGATGTCGTGTTCCCGCTGGGTCAGGCTGTACTCGCTTCGACGGCCGTTCGACGACCCGTTGGAGGATGTCCTGATCCTCGAACAGGTTCTGGATCACCCGTGGGCTGAGCACGTTACCGCTGCCCGACATCGCCACGTTGATCGCCTGGCTCAGGTCCTCGGGCGTCGCGTCCTTCAACAGGTAGCCGGCCGCTCCGTCGGCGAGCGCGCGCTTCACGTACGGCGCGTTCTCATACGTCGACAGCATGATGACCGGCACATCCGGCCACTCGCCCTTGACGACGCGCAACAGCTCCAAACCGTCGAGGTCGGGCATGCGCACATCGACCAGTGCCAGATCGAACGCCTTGGTGGCCCGGAGTACCTCGAGCGCAGCCGCCGAGGACTCCGCCTCGACCACATCGGCGTCGGGGAACCCTTCCTTCACGACGTGATACAGGCCGCGCCGTACGAGCGCGTGGTCGTCCACGATCAAGATCCTCATCGTCCTTCACCTGCCCTGATAACGGGGAGCACGGCCACCACGGTGGTGCCGTGTCCGGGGGTCGACGTCATGTCCAAACTCCCGCCGAGTGCTTCGGCGCGAGCCTTCATGATCCGGATGCCGAAGTGCGGGTCGGCGTCGGGCAAGGCAACCATGCCGCGCCCCCGATCCTGCACCTCGATGCGGAGCGAGTCGGCATCAACCGACAGTGAAACGTGCGCATCGGGAGCGCCCGAGTGTTTTGGCCGCGTTGGCGAGCGCCTCGCTGGCGATCGCGTAGGCGGCCTCCACCGTGGCGTCATCGATCGCCTCGATGTCTCCCTCCACCGTCAGGGTCGTCGGCAGACGCCAACGAGCCGCGAAGTCGCGGATCAGTGCCGCGAGCGTGGGCTCCGACGTAACGACGTCCTCCGACGTCATCTCGAAGAGCAGCTCGCGGATGTGACGCAGATCCTCTCGGATCTCTTGCTCGATCTCGTGCAGGACGGCGACGGCACCCTCCGGATCGGTTGCGATGCGGTGGCGTAGCGTCTGCAGCTCCAGGATGGCCGAGGTCACCGATTGTGTGAGGCCGTCGTGGATCTGCATCGCCCAGCGGGTCCGCTCCTCGAGCAGGATCGACTCCACGGCGTGACGCACCGTGGGGTGACCGCCCGCGATCGCGTTCTCGCGCTGGGGCATGTTCGCGCCGACTCGCACTCCTCGTTCCCTTCCGGCTAGGTCCTTCGGTACTAGTGCGTTTTCGGACGAAGGTCTGTGAGGCTTGAACCTTCTGGCCCTGTTCCTTCCGCGATCGGGCCGGCGATCGGCGAGCGGCAGCCCTGTCCGAGCCGCCGATGGCCCCGACGGATCGAACCAAAATCCTTTTCGAGCAGTGCGGGATATGTTGCGCTGGAGAGGGTACTGAGGCGACAAGAGCCAAAGTTGTCAATGCCACACTCAGGTTCTATGGTGCTTACAAGCGCAAAGGCGCATATCAAGGCGTAGGAACCGCGCGGCTGGGCCGCCGGAGATGGAGGAGGAGTTTTCATGGCACGAGCGGTAGGGATCGACCTCGGCACGACGAACTCGGTCGTGGCGGTGCTGGAAGCCGGCGAGCCGGTGGTCATCCCCAACGCGGAGGGCACGAGAACCACGCCGTCCGTGGTGGGCTATTCGAAGAACGGAGAGGTGCTCGTCGGGGAGGTCGCCAAACGGCAGGCCATCACCAACCCGGATCGCACGGTCCGTTCGGTCAAGCGCCACATGGGCGAGAAGGATTGGAAGCTGTCGATCGACGGCAAGGACTGGACCCCGCAGGAGGTCAGCGCGCAGATCCTGCTCAAGCTCAAGCGAGACGCCGAGTCTTACCTCGGCGACGGGGTGACCCAGGCCGTCATCACGGTCCCCGCGTACTTCGACGACGCGCAGCGCCAGGCCACCAAAGAGGCCGGCCAGATCGCGGGTCTGGAAGTGCTCCGCATCATCAACGAGCCGACGGCCGCGGCGCTCGCGTACGGATTGGACAAGGGCGACGCCGATCACACCGTTCTCGTCTTCGACCTCGGCGGCGGCACGTTCGACGTCTCGCTCCTCGAGATCGGCGACGGTGTCTTCGAGGTCAAGGCCACCCACGGCGACACGCATCTGGGCGGCGACGACTGGGACCAGCGCATCATCGATTGGCTCGTGAAGTCGTTCAAGGACGCGCACGGCGTCGACCTGAGCACCGACAAGATGGCGCTGCAGCGTCTGAAGGACGCCGCGGAGAAGGCGAAGATCGAGCTCAGCCAGGTGGCCGAGACGACGATCAACCTGCCGTTCGTGACGGCCACCGCAGACGGCCCGCTGCACCTCGAGCTCAAGCTCTCACGTGCCGAGTTCGAGCGGCTGACCGAGGATCTCGTGGAGCGGTGCCGCGTTCCCTTCGACCTCGCGCTCAAGGACTGGGGCAAGGACGTCTCGGAGATCGCCCACGTCATCCTGGTCGGCGGGTCGACCCGCATGCCGATGATCCAGGAGCTCGTCAAGAAGCTCACCGGCGGCAAGGAGCCGCACAAGGGCGTGAACCCCGACGAGGTCGTGGCGATCGGCGCGGCGGTGCAGGCCGGCGTGCTCAAGGGCGACGTCAAAGACATCCTGTTGCTCGACGTCACCCCGCTGTCGCTCGGCGTCGAGACCCTCGGCGGGATCGTGCAGCGCATGATCGAGCGCAACACGACGATCCCCACGAAGAAGACCGAGACGTTCACCACTGCCGCCGACAACCAGACCCAAGTCGAGATCAACGTCCTACAGGGCGAGGGCGAGACGGTGCTGTCGCCGGGCGTGAAGTCCCTCGGCCGCTTCAACCTGGTGGGGCTCCCGCCGGCGCCGCGCGGCATGCCGCAGATCGAGGTCAGTTTCGACATCGATGCCAACGGCATCGTGAACGTCACGGCCAAGGACCTCGCCACCGGCAAGGAGCAGGCGATGACGATCACCGGCGGCACCGCGCTCGGCAAGGACGACATCGACCGCATGGTGAAGGAGGCGGAGGCCTTTGCCGCCGAGGACCACAAGCGGCGTGAGGCCGCCGAGGCCCGCAACCAGGCCGACCAGCTCGCCTACAACGTCGACAAGTCGCTGGGCGAGTGGGGCGACAAAGTCCCGCAGGCCGATCGGGATGAGCTGACCACCGCCAACGAGGCCCTGAAGGAAGCGCTGAAGGACCAGGAGGCGGACGCCTCGACGTTGAACGCAGCCAGCGAGGCTGTGATGACGGTGTTCGGTCGGATCGGTCAGGCCATGTATGAGCACGCCCAGGCCTCCGAGGCCGCCGCGAGCGCCGGTCCGGCGGACGGTGACTCGTCCTCGTCGGGCGACGCCTCGTCGGGCGACGACGAGGTCGTCGAGGGCGAGATCGTCGAGGAGGGAGGCGGTCAGTGACGGACGAGCGCGACGCAGACGCGCCGGTACGCAAGGTCACCGACAAGCGCTTCGCTCCGCTGACCGAGGTGGAGGGGCCGGCCGACGAGGCCGACCCTTCCACCGACGCCGAGCCGTCGTCGACGGAACCGTCGGCAGACGGCTTCGTCGACGGTGCGGACGAGACCCGCGAGTTGCGTGAGCACCTGCAGCGGTTGCAGGCGGAGTTCGACAACTATCGCAAGCGCGTCCTCCGGGAGCAGACCGCGGCCGTCGAGATGGCGTCCGAGCCGGTGATGCGACGCCTGCTCGAGGTGCTCGACGATTTCGAGCTCGCGCTGATGCACGCGGGCGAAGATGTGGACTCGGATCGACTCCTCAAGGGTGTCGAGCTCGTCTACGCGAAGCTCCTCGACGCCCTGCAGGCCGAGGGGCTCGAGCGCATCCAGGCCGAAGGGCGCCGTTCAACCCTGAGCTGCACGAGGCGCTGATGCAGACGGGCGAGGGCGCAGGTGAACCACACGTCGCGGAGGTCTTCCGCCCGGGCTACGCGTTGCGCGGGCGCGTGATCCGCCCCGCCGGCGTGCGTGTCGAGCGGGCCTGAGCCCATGGCCGCCACCGAGGAGTTCCGTCGGGAGTGGTTCGAGAAGGACTACTACGAAGTCCTCGGCGTGCCCAAGAACGCCAGCCAGGCCGAGATCAAGAAGGCCTACCGCAAGCTCGCCCAGCAGCATCACCCCGATACGAACGCCGGCAATCCGGTGGCCGAGGAGCGCTTCAAGGAGGTCTCCTCCGCCTACGACGTGCTGAGCGACGAGAAGAAGCGTGCGAGCTACGACCGCGCGCGCGAGATGGGGGCGGGCGGGTTCAACGGCGGGTTCCCGGGCGCCGGTGGTCCGGGCGGCGGCTTCGGCGGGTATCCAGGAGGCGTCCGCTTCGAGGACGCGGGGGTCGATCTGGGCGACCTGCTCGGTGGCATGTTCGGCGGCTCGGGGCGCGGTGGGCAGCGCCGGCGCCGCGGCGCGGATCTCGAGACCGACGTCACGCTGTCGTTCGAGGACGCGATGGCAGGCGTCACCGTGCCCGTGACGCTGACCGGCCCCGCGCCGTGTTCGACCTGCCACGGTTCCGGCGCGGCCCCGGGCACGCGACCCGTCACGTGCGGGACGTGCGGTGGCTCCGGCCAGGTCACGGTGAACCAGGGCTTCTTCTCGATGGCGCAGACGTGCTCCACGTGTCGCGGGACGGGCCGCGTCGTGCAGACACCCTGCCCCACCTGTGCCGGCTCCGGCGTGCAACGACGCAGCCGCACGATCCAGGTGAAGCTTCCCAAGGGGGTCAAGGACGGTGCGCGCATCCGCCTTGCCGAGAAAGGGGAGTCGGGCGGCGCGGGAGGAGCCGCGGGAGACCTCTTCGTGCGCGTCCACGTGCAACCGCATCGGCTGTTCGGGCGCAAGGGCGACGATCTGACCCTCGATCTCCCCGTCACGTTCCCCGAAGCGGCGCTCGGGGCGAACGTCGAGGTGCCCACGCTCGACGGACCCGTCACGCTGAAGGTGCCCGCTGGCACGTCCAGCGGCAAGACCTTCCGGATCCGCGGCAAGGGCGCGCCGCGCAAGAAGGGCGGGCACGGCGACCTGTTGGCCACGGTCGAGGTCGATGTGCCGGGGAAGCTCACGCGAGAGCAGAAGAAGCTCGTGGAGCAGTTGCGTGAAGCGACATCCGAGTCACCGCGGGGAGCGATGTCATGACGTCGACCGAGCCGAACGAGGACCGCGACGCAGGCCCGTTGCACGACGAGGAGCGCGCCGTGTACATCATCAGCGTGGCCGCCGAGCTCGCGGGCGTGCATCCCCAGACGCTGCGCATCTACGAACGCAAGGGTCTGCTGGCACCCAAGCGCACGTCGGGCAACACCAGGCGCTACTCGGAGCGCGATATCCAGATGCTTCGGCAGATCCAGGACCTGACGCGCGATACCGGCGTGAACCTCGCTGGGGTGAAGCTGATCATCGAGCTGCAGGCGCAACTCGACGCGCTGCGTGCACACTCCGACGAGCTGCAGCGGCAGCTACGTGCGAAGGAGCACGCGGCCGACGCCGCACGGGCCGACGGCAAGATCATGCCGTTGCGCAGCGTCTTTCTCCCGCCGTGGCAAACGAGACGGCCGCGATGACGCTCGTGCTGCGCGCCGGCACGGTGACGCTGCGGCCATTCGTGCCCGAGGATTTCGCGATCGTGTGGGCGGAGGAGACACGCGATCGCGGCGCTTTCGAGGCGCCGTGGTCCGTCGACGACGATCGTGCGAAGGAGCGGGTGCACGTGCGCATCGAGCAGTCGGGGACCTGGCGACAGGAACGGGTGCTGGACCTGGCCGTCGAGGTCGACGGACAGCTGGCCGGCGACGTGCAGGCGCGTCGCGACCTCGCGTACGCACCCCCCGGCATCTTCGATCTCGGCATCGGCTTGTTCCGCGATCGGCGTGGTCGAGGGATCGGTACGACCGCGATCTCGCTGATCACCGCGTTCCTGTTCGACGAGGAGCGCGCGGCTCGTGTGCAGCTCAGCACCGACGTCGACAACCTCGCGATGCGTCGCGCGGCCGAGAAGGCCGGCTTCGCGTTCGAGGGCATCATGCGGGGGTTCTGGCGCGTGCCCGATGCGGCCGCGCGTGACTACGCGCTGTACGCGCGGACCTGGGCCGACCACGTGGCCGCAACGACCTGACCTTGGGTCGAACCGCGGCCCTTCGGGCGGAGAATGAGGGTCGATGTTGACGAGGGGCACGATCGCGACCGTGGCGGAGATCCTCGCGCGCAAGCACACCTACACCCCGCCGCCCGACGTCAGCCCCGGCGTCCCGGATAGCGGCGGCGGCGTGTTCATGTGGCCGCTCCTGCTGTTCGTCGTCGGTCTGTTCATCGTGATCGCGGTCGCGTACCTGAGCTACGCTTCGAAGCAGCGCCGTCGGGCCGGCTTCGTCACGATG
>CAWCDA010000023.1:0-14989 GCA_963794065.1 uncultured Actinomycetes bacterium
ATCGCCCGGAACATCTCTGCCCGCCGGAGATCACCGATCGATCGCGGGCCCAGGTCTGCGAGCGCGGTCGCCGGCTGTGGGGTGCGAACATGAGGCGTCGGCGCGGTCGCCCTTCCCACCACAACACCCGCGGTAAGCATCACCGCTGCGACCAACGCCGCGCCGGCGCGCTTCGCCCTCGGGGTTCGGGTCCATCCCCGCGGGATCCGCATCTCCTGTGTCGACATCACCCTCACCATCCTTCCCGTCTCCATGCCGCAGGGTCCGGCTCCTGTTCGTTCATCGCGTCATAGGGGCGTCGATGGGCATGAACCGAACCGGAGAGATCGTCGACGACGATCCCATGCACGATGCCGCGAACACGAGCGCGCACGCCATCGTCGCGACCAACGTGCGTCTGCTCATGACCACTCCACTGACTTCAGGATCGTCTCGAAGTTCTTGACCGAATCCTTGAACGTCGGCGCATCGTCTTGCCAAACGATGCCCATGTCCTGGCCGTGCACGTTCAGCAACCAGAAGCGGTCCGGTGCCTGGATGGATGGGTCCAAACCAGGGCCGATCACCAACATCCCTGCGTTCCCTACCGCCGTGGGCGAATAGGGGTTGCCTTCGATCATGGGAAGGAGGTTCCAGCACCGGGTCCCGTCATGGAAGTAGGCGCAGTCCGGAGCATTCACGGCCTCGATGTCGAAGACCCGGCCTCTCGCTCCGCCAACGGTCGCGGGCTTCGGTCGTGTGAGGAAGCGGATATGCGGGTTGGTTCGGAGCCAGCCGATCAGGTCCTGCGTATGGACGATCGTCTCGTTGTCCTTGGGGTCGACCACGCGGCCATCGAACTTGAAGACGTAGAACTCCGTCATGGTGTATCCGCCCGAGCCGACCTCTGGGGCCACGAAGTTCGCCGACTGGCCGAACATCGACCAGGTACCCGGCAGGGTCATCGTGATCGACGGATCCGTCATAACGGACGTGTACGTATCTCCGGCAAAGATCCCGCCCGTCGGAGGGAACAGCTGTGGCCCCGGGTCGACGCTTGGGCTCGCCGAGGGAACAACCGTTGGTGGTCCGGAATCCCCTTGTACGTTGGTCGTGGCGTTCGTCGATCCGCCTCCACCACATGCCGTCATCACGATGGCGAGGGCCGTGTCCAATGCGAACGCTGCCATTGATCGTGCGGTTCGCGTGCAAGTCATCTCGTAGCCCTCCTCTTGAGTCGTGAACGCGCGCGCCCCCGTCACTGCCTACATGACCATCAAGACTCGGGTGTCAACCTGTTAACTAGCATCGCGTCACCGCTCGGGAGCCACGAGACACCGTTCGAGTCGCTGGCGGTCGTCACACCGATAGAGACGACACGGTGAGTGGTGAGATCCGCGACGCCGACCTTGAATCGCAGGAGGAGTTGCACCCCGCCGCCGCGTGGGTCCAACACCTTGACGGACGACGTACTGAACGCGACGTGGAACAGGTACGCCAGATGGGTGCCGTCGGGCGACCATCGCGGTGAGAACGGCGAGAACTGGAGGCGGGGGATCACCGAGACCGGGCGCGGGTTGGTCCCGTCGGCGTCGAGCAGCCAGATGCCGAGGGAACCTCGGGTGACCGCGATCCTTGTTCCATCGGGCGAATAGACGGGTTGCCTTGCCGCGAAGTTGTCATGGGTCAGTCGGATCGGGGGACCGCCCGCGACCGGGACGGTCCAGAGCTCTTGGGCGGACGAGAATCCCCCCGGCTGCACGGGCGCGGAGCCGATGTTGTCGTAGATGATCGTCGATCCATCGGGAGACCAGCTCGGGTCTTGGTCCACCGTAGGATCTGTCGTCAACCGCTGGATGGTCGAGCCGTCGGCGTTCATCACGTAGACGTCTTGGTTGCCGTCTCCGCCCCGGGCGACGAACGCGATCTTCGTTCCGTCCGGGGACCACATCGGCGTGTCGATCCAATGCCACCGATCCGTCAACAGCCGAGCCTCGCTGCCGTCAACATTCATCGTGGCGATCCGGGGACGATCGAGGCACGAGCCGCAGCCGGGCAAGCTCGTGTCACGGGTCACGAAAGCGACCTTCGCTCCATCGGGTGAGAGGCTCGTCGCGAAGGCGTCGGCGGGAAGTCCGGGGATCTCGTCGTGGATCGTTCCATCCAGCCCAATGATCGTGCTGCGGATCTCGACGTGTGGCGGCCCCACATCCGCCGGCGTGTTGTTCGTCCGGGTGACGCTCCCGTGCGACGACCACCGCCAGGAGAGCTATCGTCACCCCGACAAGGGTGGCGGCGATACGCTGGTTACGCCGGCGGCGATCGCGGCGGCGGAACATACCCTCCGACAGGGAGCACGGGGGTCGGAAACTCGCGTTGCGCGCGTTCAAGGACCGGCTTGAAGTCAGTCATCGGTCATCGTCACTTTCAGCGCCGCATGGGCGCGGGATGTGTGCATGCGGACTGTCGAAGCGCGGATGCCGAGCATCTTGGCGGCATCCTCTGAGGGAAATCCGAGCAAGTCGATCAGGACGACCGCGGCGCGCTGGCGGGGAGAGAGTGTCGCAAGGGCACGAACAGCCGCGTCGCGGGCGTCTACATCGGCCATCGCATCGTCCGGACGTGTGACGCCGATCGTCCGCTTGGCTCCCAGCACGGCACGTCGGTATCGGCTGCGGAACGCGTTCATCGCGGTTCGATAGAGATATCCCTTGGGGTCGCTCATCGAGCCGACGCGGTCCCATCGCTCGAGGACCCGGACGAACGCATCTTGGGTGAGCTCCTCGGCTTCGTGGCGGTTGCGCGTCACCAGGCAGAGGGCTCCATAGAGCCCAGCCTTCTCCAACTCGAAGAACTCCTCGAACGACAAGGGAGTCGCCGCCGATGAGTCCTCTACCAAACGGAGAGGATCGCTCATCTCATGGATCAAGCCTCCTCGGCGCCGGAATGCCTACACGAGGATTTCGAATCTAACCTCGCATGGAGGATCCTAAGAGTCCACCGTTCCTGGACCCCGGCTGGGAGTCGCACTGGCTGCCGGAGCTCGTTCAACTCTTCGCGATATAGCGCGTCCGACTTCGCGTCCGAGTGAAGGCTGAAGCTATAACCCCCTTCGCGTTTGACCCGAGATTCGGACGGCTTGTTGGATGGGCTGGGGGTGGCTCGGCCTGGGCTTGGCATCCTCAAGGTGCGCAGTCCCGAACCAGACCTATCGACAAGGGGGTAGGGGCGTGCGGACGAAACGGACTGCCTCAATCCTGAACCGTGCCCCGGCTTCGTGCGCGCGAGAGGTAGCTTGACCCAACTTCTGGGGAATCTGCCAGAGCTGACGGGGTTCGGCGCAGTGATCCGATTGGCTCCGTCGATCTCGCAGGATCAGCCGCTTACCCGCCGTAGGCACCCTTTTCACCCTTCCTCAGCGCCTTCGCGCGCTTCGCCCGACTCGAGTCTGCGAGGAAGCGGCGGGCTTCTTCATCCTGCTGATGCGCTGATTAGCAGGGTCGCCGGCGCCGCGCTCCGGCAGAAGAACGAGCCATTCTCGGTCGTCGACCCGGGGGAACCCCAGCATCATGATCGCGGGCTGGAACGACTACTGCAGCGATCCGGTGAAGAAGTCGACCTCGAACGGACGTCCTGGCTCGGCACGAGAACGAGCGTGTTTGCGACACCTCTCGCTACACTCCGCAGCGCGTAGGCAGTCCCTCAGGAGCTATGCGGTATGAAGGAAGCGCTCTTGGATGCGGGAAGGCGGCTCCGGCCGAGCGAAGAAGTAGCCCTGGGCGAGGTCGCAACCGATCAACCGCACCCGTCTCACCTGCTCGGCGGTCTCAACGCCCTCGGCGACCACGGCAAGACCCAAGCTGTGAGCGAGGTTCGCCACCGCAACCACGATGGACGAATCCTTCTCGTCGCGTCCGAGGCCCTGAACGAAGCTCCGGTCCACCTTCAATTCATCCACTCGGAACTGCCCGCAGGTGGCTGAGCGAGGAGTACCCGGTCCCGAAGTCATCGATGGCAAGGCGGACGCCGAGCTCTCGCAGCCGATCCAAGACGTCGAAGATGGGAGCCGCCGGGTCCATGAAGGCGGTCTCGGTGGATCTCGAACCAAAGGTTCTTCGGCTCGGCGCCGGTCTCTTCGAGGATCGCCCAGACCGTATCCTCGAAGTCCGGGTGGGCGAGTTGTCGTACGGACACGTTGACGGCGATCGGAATCGACCGACGGTCGGGCGAGGCTTGCTCCCAACGAACCATCTGACGGCAGGCTTCTCGTAGTACCCACGACCCGAGGATCGATGATGGACCCAGTCTCCTCGGCCACCGGGACGAACTCGCTCGGCAGCAGGAGGCCACGGCGTGGGTGTTCCCAGCGCGCGAGCGCCTCGACCTGTTCGATCCGTCGGTCGTCGAGGGCCACGAGCGGCTGGTAGAACAGACGGAGCTCCCCGGCTTCGATCGCACGTCGAAGATCGCTCTCCGTGCTCGAGCGCATGAGCGCGCGGGCATGCATCTCCTGATCGAACAGCTCGAACCGACCTCTCCCGAGCTCCTTCGCCCGGTAGACGGCCGCGTCGGCATCGCGCAGGAGCACCTCCGGTTGACCCCTCATCCCGCTCGCGACCGCGATCCCAACGCTCGCCGTGATGGCGACCTCTCCTGTCTCCAACGGGATGGGCTCTGCCGTCGACGACAGGATCCTGTTCGCGATCGAAGATCACGTGGCGCTCGTCCTCCAGGTCCTCACAGAGCACGACGAACTCGTCTCCACCGAAGCGCGAGGCCGTGTCCTGGGGTCGGAGCGCGCTCCGCAGGCGATCTCCGACGCACACGAGCACCCGGTCCCCGATCTCGTGCCCGAAGGAGTCGTTGATCGTCTTGAAGTGATCGAGATCGACGAACAGGATCGCCACCGAACTCGGACGGCGTTCGATCCGGCCCAGCGCCTGAGTGAGCCGCTCCATAAAGACGGCGCGGTTCGCGAGCCCCGTGAGCGGATCGTGAAGCGCCATCTGTTCGAGCGCCTCCTCGGCCCCCTTCCGCTGGGTGATGTCGGCGATGATGCACGTCACCAACCGGCCGTGCGGCGTGCCGAACGAGCTCAATCCGATCTCGACAGGGAACTCGCTCCCATCTCTCCGCCGACCAGCCAGGTCCAGGCCCAGACCCATCGGCCGGGCCGTGGCGTCCTCCAGGTATCCGGCGCGGTTGCGGACGTGCGCCGCCCGACGACTCTTCGGCACCAAGGTCTCGACCGATAGCCCGATCAGCTCGTCGTGCGTATAGCCGAAGATCTGCTCCACCTGGGGGTTGGCGAGCTGGATGCGGCCATCCTCCCCGACCACGAGGATCGCCCCGGGGGCTGAGAAGAGCAGCCCGCTCAGCTGTTCCTGGCTCAGCCGAAGTTCTTCCTCCGCTCGCCGGCGATCCGATAGCAGGGCGGCTAGAACGATCGAGGCGAACACCACGCTCGCATTGAAGACCTGAAGTGTCGCCATCTTTTCGAGCAAGGTGTCGTTCGCGAACGTGCCCGCTCCATGCAAGGCTGCGAACGTCGCGATCATGATCGTGAGGAGCGCCGCCGGGGCGGCCCCCTTCTGACCGAAGCGCCATCCGGCCCAGACGAGAAACGGGAACACGAAGTATTCGGCCTGGAGCGAGCTGCGGAACACGGCACTCGCGACGATGCGCGAGCCCGGCGAAGAGCGTCGCAGCCTCCACTCGACGACGCCACGAGCCCCGAGCGTCGAACCGCACCGAGCGCAGACACAGGAGGAACGGCGCAACGGCGAGCACGCCCATCGCATCACCCGTCCACCAGACCCACCAGGTCGGCCAGAACGCGCTCGAGGCGACGCCGCCCGTGACCAACAGCGTGAGCGATCCCCAGGTTGCGCTGACGGCCATGCCGAGGAGTGCACCCAAGAACACGATCGCCAGCGCGTCGCGGAGCCGGTTCAGCTCGAGCCGGAACTCGGCCTTCCGTAGAAGGGTGGCCGCAAGGAGTGGAGCCAGGGTGTTTCCAACGGCGATGCTCGCAGCCGCGAGAGCCGACGGTGCGAGGGGAAGGTTGACGAGGAAGGCGGCGATGGCTACCCCCGGCCAGACGCGTCGACCGAGGATCAGGAACGCGACGAGCGCCACGCCTGTTGGTGGCCAGACGGGGGTGACCTGGTGCCCGACGAGGGCCAGCTGCAGGCCCAAGACTGCGGCGAGGTAGTACGCGAATCCGACGAGTGCCGTGCGCTCGAGGTATCCACGATCGAGGGGGGGTAGCGCGATCAAGGACCGCTGCGATCCTCGAACGATCGCTTCACGAATGTGGAATCCTGAGTCTTTCATGCGAAGGTTCGCCCGAGTCGTCGCGCCTAGACGTCGGCCCACCTGAGAACCGA
Source organism: uncultured Actinomycetes bacterium (assembly GCA_963794065.1). Lineage (GTDB taxonomy): Bacteria > Actinomycetota > UBA4738 > UBA4738 > HRBIN12 > AC-51. Next base: position 6,369 of record CAWCDA010000023.1, read on the forward strand.
TTAACCATAGCGCCCGAAGGACGATAGCCTCGTATCTACCGCCAGAACAGGGTCGTTCAGGCGTCGCCTCTTGGAGCGAGGGGGTAGGTCGAACTTCTGTCGGCAGCGGGGAACCAATTGGCCAACCCGCGTCACTTGCAGTAAGTCCACGGTCGGCCCGGCCTGGGACCGAAGGGCAACGCCTACTCCATCACCTCCCTGGATGGCGCCGTCGACGCCGCCGAGGGCTGGGCCCGTTTCGTGAACGACCCCGGCCCGGTCGTGGTCGGAGCTACCCAGGGTGCGGCGTGCTTCGGTGCGTCGTACGAGTTCGTGTTCAACGCCGCCTATCACCTGAAGAAGCAGAAGTTGCGGGTGCCAGTCTCCTACGTCAGCGCCGAGCCGTTCGCCGGCCACTTCGGGATCGGCGGAGATGCTCGCGATGTTCTTCAAAGCACACGAAGATCCAGGGGATCTTCGACGTGGCGATGGAAGAGGTGGCGCCCGGTGAGGTCCGGCTCACCGACGGCAAGAAGATCCCGTTCCGCTACGCGATGATCGTGCCGCCGTTCGTTGGGGCCAACGTCGTCAACGCGAGCGGCCTGGGCAACCCGAAGGGGTTCATCGAGGTCAAAGACACCTATCAGACGCTCAACCACCCCAACGTGTACGCGGTAGGGATCGCGGCGGCCGTGAACGCGCCGTGGCAGACCGCCAACGCCGTGGGTGTGCCCAAGACCGGGTTCCCCGCGGAGACGATGGCCCACGTCGCGGCGACCAGCATCGTGTCCCAGATCAAGGGCGAGGACCCCACCCGGGAAGAGTCGTTCGCCGACATCCCGGCCATCTGCATCATGGACGCCGGGAACAACGGCGTCGCGATCCTCGCCGACAAGATGCTGCCTCCGCGGAAGCACGGCGTGATGATCCCCGGACCCCAGAACCACGCCGCGAAGATCGCCTTCGAGAAATACTTCTTGTGGAAGATGAAGAACGGTTACGTGAGACTTCCCTAGCCCAACCCAACAGACCACCGCGACAGTCAGGTCAATGAGTCCTGCCCAGACGAGCGCGACCGGTGGGGATCATGCGGAGAGCCGATTACCTGCAACGAGGAAACCTCGTCGAGCACCGTACCCGAGGGGGGAGCATCGATGCCAGTCGGTGTGAGGGGTCGTAACCCGCTCGTCATCCGGAGCGCACGGCGAGGGTGCCACGAGGCGGGATGACGCTCACTAGGTCCGAGTATCTAGGTTCTCCACATCCGTCGCCCTTAGAGTGACTGGGGGGTTGACTCCACCGCTCTGGGGGAAGCGCCGCGAAGACCAGACGTCCGGAACTTGAGGGCGACCTGAGCCAGGAAGAGGAGCAATCCGAAACAGGGCCGCCTCGGCCGCCGAGATCACGACCGCCCACGGTCGCCCACGCTGTAGCCGCGCCGTCGATGGTCGCCTAGACAAGTTGAGCCTAGGGTGAGGGTTACTAGGGAGGTGGCCATGCCAACGAACAAGAGCGGCACCAAGACGACCACGAAGAGGACGCCGGCGAAGCCGTCGCGCGGAAGTCGACGGCGAGGAAGACGACGGCGAGGAAGACGACGGCGAAGAAGACGACGGCGAAGAAGACGACGGCGAAGAAGACGACCGCGAAGAAGACGACCGCGAAGAAGACGACGGCGAAGAAGACGACCGCGAAGAAGGTCACGGCGAAGAGGTCCACAGCGAGGAGGGCCACGCCGACCCGGTCGACTCCAGTCGTGGTTCGGGCCACTCGGCCTGCAAGGCGAGGCGTGAGGCAATCTGCTCGTGCCGCGACACCGGTCGGGCGGACATCAACGGGGTCAATCAAAGCCCGGCAGGGCGACCTCATCGTCATCGACTCCGCTCAGGTCGGCTCACCGCCTCGCGAGGGAGAGGTTCTTAAGGTCATCCACGGCGAAGTGAGCATCAGCTACAGGATCAAGTGGACTGATGGTGCGGAGACCCTCATCTCGCCCGCTGCTGGCACCGCGCACATCGTTCGCACGTAGCCTCGAGAACTCCGACATCCCCTCGCACCGTGTGCCGCGAACGCGAAAGGGGTATAGGGTTGGTGATGGACGCGACCTCCGTCAGTGAGGGGAGAAGCAGAGAACTCACGGGAATCGCCTCCGACCTTGTCCCACCGTTGGTTTCAACGTGGGCTTGATACCCCGAGCGGGTTTTCGCTCTCGATCTGGCTCAGATTGGCCCTCAGCGCCAGGGGCATCGCTATCCACCGATCGAAGGAGAGCACATGCAATACGTACGCATCGCGAAGTACTCGATCGACAAAGGCACCTTCCAGGAGATCGCCGACAAGGCGAAGATGAGCTTGCTCCCGAAGTTCCAGAAGCAGACCGGGTTCATCCGCTACGGGCTGGCCGACATGGGCGAGCACAACTGCCTGTCGATCAGCATCTGGAACACGCGTGAGGATGCTGTCGCTTCAGAGACCGTGGCGTCGACGTGGACCCGCGAGAACCTCGGCGACAAGGTGCTGCTGAAGTCGAGCCACGTCGGGACCCTCGCCTTCTTCGAAGGCGTGCTGGCGACCGTCTAGCAACACGTTTCACACGCACCGACCGCGACGCTGAGCGGAGCGGTCACAAGAAGGGAACCCACTCCGGTGGGTTCCCTTCTTGCGATGCTGGGTCCATCCGAAGGCGTCGGGCAGGTCGCGGCCTCACGACCGATCTCGAGTAGCGCGAACCAGTATCGCTCCACGCAAACGAACTCGTGTTCACGTTTCCGGGGCATGGACCAACGGACAAACGCCGAGGCCGCGGTCCTTTGACGGCGGATCAGAACCGCATCTCCAGCCCGCCACAGCAGTCAACAGGCCCGCCCAGACAAGTAGTGCCTCGGTTTGAAGCCGCGACTGACGAGAGACTCTGCGTCACTAGAGTTCGAGGATTCCACCACCGATGATAGGGACAGAAGCGCCGTTGTGCTTCAGCCATCGGATGAAATCCACGGTGTCATCCTTGTCGGGGTGCCCGTAACTCTGGGCGATGCCCTTGCCCTCGTTGACCAGCCTCCAGTACCAGCCCTCCTTATATTCCTTGACCTCGAACCGGGGGTTGCGAACGGTCCATGCCATCGATGCTCCCCTCGCTCGGCCCTCGGGGGTGGGCTAGATCGTCAGCTTTGCCCTTACTCGACGTGCCTGCAAGGTCTAGAGGAGCGTTGTTCCTCGAGGTTCACCCGACGGCGTATATGTGGAACTGGAGGCGCGGACTAGGATGAGCCGATCTTGGCCTGGGCGCGAAGGACCGATCGGATTCGATCATGCCGTCGACTTCTATGACGAGACCCGCGGGCTCTCGCCGGAAGCGTCACGGGCGACGACGGATCTGTTGGCCTTCCAGCTGCGTGATTGCAAACGCGTGCTGGAGATCGGGATCGGCACAGGCTTGATGGCGCTGCCCCTCGTGGAGCATGGATTCCATGTTGACGGCGTCGACCTGTCGGAGCCGATGTTGCAGCGCCTCCGAGAGAAGATCTCGGGAAGCCGGATCAGCCTCGCCGTCGCCGATGCCACACGCCTCCCGTTCCGCACAGGATCTGTGGAGGGAGCGTACCTGCGTCACGTGCTGCACCTGATCCCCGATTGGCGCACGGCGGTCGCCGAGGTCGTTCGCGTCGTCCGTCCCGGCGGTCGGATCCTCGTGAGCATCACCGACTACACGGGTTTGTACGAAGAGGTGCAGCAGCGCTTCCTTCGAGAGGCTGGGGACTTGCCCGCGGCCGTCGGCCTACGACCAGATGACCCGGAGTCGCTTATGGCGGCGATGTCCAAGCTCGGTGCGCGTGGCCACCGGCTCCCGCCTATCCGTGGCCGTCGCGCCCTCACGCTGAATCAGTTCCTGGAGCACATCGATAAGGGTCACTACTCGTGGACGTGGCCCGCGACTGAGGCGGAGCGCAGAGGCGCATCCGGTCGAGTGCGAGCCTGGCTCGATCGTCGGTTCGAGGATCTCGATCGCCCTGTGGAACCCGAGTACTTAGTCGAGTGGTGGGCGTTCGATCTCGCAAGACCCGATTGACGGCGAGCCAAAGAATGAGACTGCCAGCGTGTGTTGGGTGGCTACGCCCGAGGAGCGCGCAAGATGATTGGCGAGTCGACCAATACTGTGGGTCGCATTGGGTCGCACACGCGATCTAGCGGTCCTCGAAGCGGCGCTAGCCGTTGACGGTGAGTTGCGGTAGCCGTCGGCAGCCGGAAGGCAACATGCATGAAGGTGATCGTTTGGAGCGTGCCCAGCTCGAGTTGAGCGGTCTCGAACCGGTCCGGTCGAAGGGGGAGGGGCGTGCGGACGAAACGGTGAGCCTGCTTCCCCAACCGTGCCCCGGCAACGCGCGCGCGAGAGGAGGCTTGCCCCAACATTTGGGGAACTTGAGAGCGCACCGCGCAATCGTGTCGCTTCGGTGGCGAAGCGTTAATACTCAGACCGTCACACGGCAATCGCAGGCATGCGGGGGCTGGGTAGACTCGCCGCCGGGTCGTAGGCCTCCGAGACCACGAGGGGAGTTCTGATGGGCATCGTCGAGTACAAGCAGGGCGAGCAGGCGTTTCCGGGCGTGATCGGCGTAGACGCGGCTGCAGTTTTCGTGGTGGGCTTAGCGTCTAACCCGTAGCGTTCGATTCACAGAGACTCGAGGCGAAGCAGTTGGTGTGCTTTGGGGTATCGCTCGGTTCAAGTTTCACGAGGGCAAGCTCGAGGAGTTCAAGCGCTTGTCCGCTCATGCCATGGAGATCGTGCGGACTAAGGACACCGGCACGCTGCAATACGACGTCTATTTCAATGACGATCAGTCCGAGTGCATCGTCCTGGAGCGGTACAGGGACTCCGAGGCGGCCATCGAGCATGCTTCGAACCTTGGCGGCCTCTTCGGGGCAGTCCTTGCCACGGTCACCGTCGTACATGGCGAACTCCTCGGCAAGCCGAGCGCTGAGTTGAGAGCGAAGTTGGCCGGTAGCGAGGTCCCGGTTCTCTTCACGCCGTTCCTGTCGATGTAGACACGCCAGTGGGCATGGTCAGCGGACCCATATCTGATCGAGCAACAGCAGCCATTCGGGATTGATCTGGACGTTCCCCGCTCGTGCCGCCACGAAGTACACGCCACGCGGGTTCGCGTAGGCGAGCCACGGCGATCGATCCGAGATCATCTGGTCGACGTCGGCCCACGCCGTGTTCGCGGCCGCCGGATCGCTCGCCTGGAGCGCCAGGGCCCGATGCATCGCTCGTTCGACCGCAGGGTCGCAGAAGTACGACACGTTCGTCGAAGCCCCATCCGGGGGGATGTTGTCGCAAGAGAACAGCGGGGTCATGAACCCGGAGGGCGCTGGGAAGTCGGCACCCCAGGCGCTGAACCCGATCTGGATGTCGTTGGTCGGGTCATAGAGGGCATGGAAGTACGCATCGAGGCTGGCGAGGATGTGGAGCGACGGCCGGTACCCGAGCGCCGAGAGCGCCCGAGCCACCTCTCGACCCGCGGTCGCCTGCAGTGAGGGCGTCCAGACGGAGATCGTGGCTCCTCGCGTGCCGGAGGCCTCGACGAGTCGGAGCGCCTTCCCAAGATTCGGACCCAGACCACGTCCCCTTCACTCGGGGCAGTCGTGTACGGGCAGTAGGGCCGGTTGGAGGGGAAATCCGGCGGCAGGGTCTGACAGGTGACGGAAAGGGGATATTCGCCTCCGCCGACGATCATGCCGGCCCGATCGACGGCGAACTGGATGGCCCGCCGGACGCGAAGGTCGTCCAGCGGCGGCGTGCGGACATCGAACGCGAACCCCAGGGTCGCCGCCTGCTTCACTGCTCGAACACCTGGCTCGGATAGCGCACGCGGATCTCGTGAACGCGCGAGGGGGGATGTCCCACGCGTAATCGAGGTGACCTTGTTCGAGCGCAGGTGATCTGCGCGTCGGGCGACATCGCCGAACGTCCACTCGATCGAGTCCAGCGTACCCGTCCGGCTTCGCGGCACGGGACCACTCCCGGAATCGAGGGTTACGCTCGAGCCGGATCGAACCGTGCTTGCCCGGCTCGTACGACGTGATGCGGTAGGGGCCGGTCGCGGGGATCGGTGTGGTCGTGATCGGCGACTTCGGCGTGCCTTGCGGGACGGCGAACGCGGCCGGCATCGCGAGGGCGTAGAGCAGTTCGGGATCGGGCTCCGTGAGATGGAACGTCGACCGTGGCTGCGGCATCGTTCGTCACGACGCCATCCGACAGGTCGCAGGTCGCCGGGTCTCTTCGTACAGGCTTGCGCGCCCACGAGCCTCGTGAAGTACTGGGCGAGTCACCGCCCTGCGCGAACATGCGCTCAAGGGCGAGACGGAAGTCGTCGGCCCGCACGGGGGTGCCGTCCGAATACCGGATGCCCGAACGGAGCTGGAACGTGTACGTCTTGCCGCCGTCGCTCGGCCGCGGGATCGACGTGGCGAGGTCCGGGACGATCGCGGCCCCCTGCGGCCCTCCCACGCGCTGGAACGCCACCAGGCCGTCGTTCGTCATCGAGAGGATCGACCAGACTCCCGTAGTAGCAGGTCGCGGGGTCGATCGTGTCGAACCCTGCTCGGCTCGCGATCCGGAGGGTCCCGCCGAGATGGGCCGTCGGCGACGCCTGCGTCGCGACCCAGAGGACGTTGCTGGCGAAGGTCGAGGCGACGGGTTCGCCCGCAACGGCGATGGGGCTGGGATGTGCCGTCCGCGGGTCCACCTTCGCGATCGAGCCTCCGTACCGGTTCGCTACCCAGAGCGATCCGTTCCCGTACGTGATCCCCGTTGGTCCGTCGCCGACGGGGATCGTCGTCGCGATCGCCATCGTCTGCGGGTCGATCTCCGAAAGCGTGCCGTCGAGGCTGTTCGTCACCCACACCGCGGCGGCCGTCGATCGCGACGCCCTCGGGTCCGTTTCCCACCCGGACGGAGCGTGGTCGAGCCACCTGCCAGCGTCCACGTGCGTGAGGAAGCCATCGTTGATCGACGTCACCCACGCGCCGCTCGCGTCGGCCGCGATCGCCGTGGGTCCGTCGCCTACAGGGACCGCGGTCCCAACGACGGTCGAGGTCGAGGGATCGATGCGGGTGACCGAGTCGTCGCTGAAGTTCGCGACCCACACGGCATCGTCCGAGGCCGCGACCGCGCTCGGCCCGTTCCCGACCCCGATGCGTTTGACGACCCTGTCCGTCGTCGGATCGACGCGGTCGACCTCGCCGGCATCGCTCGCGACCACCCAGACGCTGCCGGCGCCGAACGCCAAGCCGCTCGCGCCTCCGCCGATCGGGGATCGTGTCGACCACGGCGTGCGTGTTGGGGTCGACCTTCAGGAGGGACCCGGCTTGGGTGTCCGTGAGCCAGACGATCCGGCGCCGGACGCGATCCCGCCCGGCGATCCATGGATCGACAAGGTGGCGGCGATCGCGTGAGACGTCGCGTCCAGCAACTGAACACCGTTGCCCGCGAGTGGCTCGACACCTGGTGATGACGAAGCACGGGGACGGCGATCGCAGCAACGAGCGCGATCGCGATGGCGGCGATCAACGCTGCGCGGCGTCCGCCGCGCCGTGCGCGGTTGCGATGGCGGCCGCGCCGGTTGCGCGACCGGCTTCAGGAGATCCGCCGGGTCGTCGCCCTCGGGGATGACCTTGATCACCCGGACGGGTTCCTCAAGCCCTTTCAGACTGGACCGTGCCGCGATCGACGTAGATCGACGCCCTCGATCTTCCGCGCCAGATGCACGACTTCCGCGCTCGCGAGGACCTCGCCCGGCCCGGCTTGACCGCAGAGGCGGGCGGCGAGGTTCAGCGCGCCGCCGCGGTAGCCGCCGGCGACCGGCACCGCTTCCCCCGCGTCCAGGCCGATACCCACCGGCAGCGGTAGCGAGGGGTCGGCCAGCGTCTCCTCCACGAACCGCGCCTGGAGGTCCAGCGCGGCCCGGATCGCCTGCCGTGCGGATGAGAAGACGGCGAGGGCCTCGTCGCCCCGGAGCTCGATCACCGAGCCATCGCGCGAGTCGATCGTCTCCTTGGCGAGATCGGCGAACTTCGCCGCCAGCTTGGCCGCCGCCTCGTCGCCTCGTTCGTGGGTGAAGAGGGTCCAGCCCCGGACGTCCGCGATCAGGAAGGTCCTGATCTGCGCGTCTTCGTTCCGATTCTGTCGGACCGACCATCGCCGCAGCATGCGCTGGCCCGCAGCCGTGCGCGACCTACGGTCGATGCCCGACCCCGGTCGCCCGCGGAAACACCCCTTCAAGCACGAGCGCCCACACCCCGATCGCACTGGATACGACGATCCACAAAACCACTATCGCCCTTAGGGCTTCACCAATAATCCGTTCCAGAGTCAGCCAGACCTCATACGACTCACTCTCGATTCAATCCAACTCTAGGCAGGGTTCGGAAACAGCGGGCGACGCCTCCTGTTCGGTGATCCGCCGGGTGCTGTCGCCCTGGACACGAAGCAGACGCTTGGCCGAAATCCCTCGGATACCTGGAGCTCGACGAGGATCATTGCCATCTCGTCATCGCGGAGCCGGTCATCGGGCGATGGTTGCGCCATGCCGATCGCTTCGCGGATGAGCATCAACAGCTCGAGCGAGATCCCGGTCCGGTCGCTC
>CAWCDA010000024.1:0-6212 GCA_963794065.1 uncultured Actinomycetes bacterium
ACGGTTAATCGGTCCGAGTTTCATAGATACGCGAGGGAGCTCACGTCTCGCAGCCGATGAGGTTATGGTCCCGGCGCGTGCAATCGGAACGGCTCCGTGCACGGTGACGATGAACGTCGCCCGCAACGTCTTGGCTACGTTCGCGCAAGCGTAAGTCGTCGCCGCCCGTCGCTCGCGCGGTAGCGTGACGGTGACCTTCGGGCATCCCCGCGCCGCGTCTCGGTTCGCGATGCTCCTACTGATGTCGGTCGCCTGCACGTCAGCGCCGGAACCGACAGGTCTGTTAGAGCCCACCACTCCTCCGGTGTCGCGGGAGCCGTCGCCCTCACCCTCGCCGTCGCCGTCGCCGTCGGCGAGCCCGGCCACGATCGGCGCGTCCGGCCACGTCCGCGTCCAGTCGCCGGCCGACGGCTCGTTCCTGGTGCGGGGCGTCTACCCGCATGTCGACTCCCCGTGCCGGAACGCCGAACAGCCGCGGCTCACCGCACGTTACCCGGGGACGCTCGCGATACGCCTCACCGACGACGGGACACTGTCGGTGGTCGTCACGCTGCCGTTCGAGGCGTACCTGGAAGGCATCGCCGAGGTGCCACCGTCCTGGCCAACTGCCGCGTTGGAGGCCCAGGCGGTCGCCGCGCGCAGCTACGCGCTCGCCACCACCGGGTGGAGCGGCGTGGAGGGCGAGACCCTGGACACGCCGATCTGCTCGACCACGTCGTGCCAGGTTTACCGCGGCATCCCGGTCGAGCGCGTGACCGGGATCGGCCGGTGGTACGCGGCCGTCAGGCGAACGACCCGCGAGGTCCTGCTATTCGACGGGCGACCGGCGGACACCGTCTACTCCTCGACATCGAACGGCCGGACGTATGCGAACGAGGATGTCTTCGGCAGCGAGCCACTGCCGTACCTTCGACCGGTCGTCGAACGGGACGACGGGGCGTCGCCGACGTCGCGCTGGCAGGCGAGGATCGGCTTCCGAGACCTCGCCACGTTCCTCGCGCGCGCCGGCGAATGGCCGGAGGGTCGTCGATCTCGTCGGTGTCCGGCGACGGTTCGAGCGTGAAGGTGTCGGGCGAGTCGCGCAAACCGCAGGTGATCGACGGCAGCACGTTCCGTGATGCGGTGAACACGTGGGCGCCCTGCCTGCGCCCGGATCGCTACCCCTCCGGCGCGCTGCCCGTGACGATCCCCTCACTATGGATGACGGCTACATCGTCCGGCGGCGCTGCGGTCGTGGCCGGCCGCGGGTGGGGTCACGGCGTTGGGATGGTCCAGTGGGGCCCGACCCGCAAGGCACTCCGAGGGTGGTCCTCCGGCGACCCTCGCGTACTACTACGGCGGGCTTCGGCCCCGGCGGTACCCGAGCCGGGCTTGATCCACGTGGAGGTCGCGAGCGGTCTGCTCTCGGTGCGGATGCGCGCGTCGGGATCGGGCGCCACCATCGACGGGCGCGAGCTTGGACCCGGCACCCTTGTCATCACCGGCGGCGACAAGCTCACGCTCGGCGGGACCGCGCTCTCACCAGCCTGACGCGATCGACGCAAGAGACAGCCGGTCGCGTTCGTACGAGGGGTGCTCACACGAACACGGATCGAGAGGAGTTGCCCGCTCGACCCATCCGCGCCCGTCCGACCAGAATCGATTTCCGTGCATTCTTGGTCGAGAACCCCTGTGTGGCCGTGACCTTGCTCGAAGGTGTGGTTGGCCGGCTCACCGCGGCCCAGACATAACAAGATCAACCGCGCCTGAGACACCCCTCGAGACTCCTCGTGAAACGGCAGTGTCTAGGTCGCGATTCCCCGAGCGTTCTGGCAATCGAGCCGCCGGACGGTCGCGGGCTACGCGGACGTGAGCCGGTCGTCGAGGACGCTCCCGAGCTGGGCGCACGACGTGATGTCGAGCTTCTGGAAGACCTTGTGTAAGTGGCGTCGCAGTCGGTGAGCGGGGAAGCACGTGCCGGGGCATGGCCGTTAGGCGACGTATCGACGGAACGGACCGAAGTGAATCAGGGCGCGAGAACACCTTGCCTCTACTCGAGCTAGCGGCGCTTCCGAACTCTCCAAGCTTCCGCGCTTGGCCACCTCCGCGCCCACTCGAGCGGGATGTACGGGTCATCTCTGCCGCCATCGGCGGGTGCCTGGATCTGGATAGATCCTCGATCTCGAACCCACAAGAGATGAGCAGCCTGATCATCTCCCCGTGACCGAGACGGAACTCGATGGCATCAACGGTGCCGTCAGGCGTTCGCCAGTCGAATCGATGCATGCCGAAGTAGTCGCGATGGAGTCGCGTGTCCGCGGGAGCCTCGTCATCATCGGAGGGAAGGCAACACATCACCAATGACGAGCCCGTCTCCAACACGAGCCGGGCGCCCGGTCGCAGTATCCGTGACGCTTCGGGGACCCACTTGTACGGGTCGCACCAGATCGCGGCTCCGTACTGAGAGATCGCGAAGTCGAAGCTCTCGTCCGCGAACGGTGCTCGTTGTGCATCCGCGTGTACGAGTGGGAAGCGAAGGTCGAACTCCGCCTGGAACCGCCGGGCTGTCGCGAGCTGATTCGAGGAGTTGTCGAGTCCGACCATCCGTGCCCCGCGGCGCATCAACCATGCCGAGACGTAGGCTGTCCCACAGCCGAGTTCGATCGCGTCGAGACCTGCCACGTCAGGCAGCAGTCGAAGTTCAGACTCGGGGTTCCCCCTGCCCCAGGCCGGTTCTTGCTGAGCCCACGCCTCTCTTCCTCGTTCTACCCAGTTCGGAGCGTCCTCGTCCACGTGTCTCGGTTGACTACCACATAGTCTTCCGACATGCGACGGACGATACTCTGCGTGCCGCCCGGAGTCATTCCGTCAAGCGCGGCTGCATGCGCTGGGACGCGTCTCCTTCCCCAAGACACCGAACGCCCGGCGCTCACCTTTGTCGGCAAGAAGGTTGACACCCACCCGGCCCATTTACTCCGCGTCGACGGGGCGTAATGTCGAAGGTGGTCGGCGTCGGGATGGCTGCGAAGACGTCCTTCCCCGCGGGCAGCCTGCAGGCGAAAGGCGCCCTCTCGCCCTCCCCGCCGGCCGCGTCGGCCGCGTCGGCCGCGGGCCATGTTCAGCCCCGCCCGATACGGAAAGAGCCCCTCGGGTAGGTGGGAAGTCCGGGGGGCTCTTTCTCGTACTGGGAGGACCGTCCATCAGTCCAGTGCGGTCGGAGCTGTCCCAAGACGGCAGTCTGGTTGCGGCCCGAAGCTTCGGAGGGTCAGGATGGGCTTGTGGAGATCCCCGAGACACGGTACGCGAAAGCCTTGGACGGGGGCTACATCGCCTACAAGCTGCTCGGCGACCCCTCGAACGAGAACGAGATCGCGATCGTCGGCTCGATCGCGGCCAACATCGAGCTGTTCTTCGACTTCGAGCCGGCCGCACAGTCTTGGTTCGAGCTCGCGTCGTTCTCGCGGTTGAGCCTCCACGACCGGCGAGGGACGGGCCTTTCGGACGACATGGGTGGCCTTCCCGACCTCGAGACACGGGCGGCTGACCTGCTCGCGGTCCTCGACGCAGCCGGTCAGCGCCGTCCGACGCTCCTCGCGTCCGCCGACGGAGGCATGGTCGCCGCGCTCCTGGCCGCCACCCACCCCGATCGGGTCGCGGGACTCGTCTGGTTCTTCGCGCAGGCCCGATCCGTGGCGACGAAGGACTGGCCGTACGGTCGCGACCCGGACGACGTGGATCGCCTCGCCCGAGAGGCCGAGCACGCCTGGGGAACGGAGGCCTTCGTTCGCCAGATGTATGCGCACGCAGAGATGGGCGACGACGTGATCCGGTTCCTGGCCACGATGCAGCGGCACGCGTGCGGACCGGCGACAGCGGTCCGATTCATCCGGCTGCTGCACGAGTACGACGTCAGCGAGATCCTCCCGACCCTCCGCACCCCTGTCCTTGCCCTCGGGACGCAGGGATACCCGAACGATTGGGTCGTCGAACAGGCCCGGGAGACGGCGGCGCTAGTCCCAGACGCGGCATGCAAGGCATTACCTGCAAGCGCGTCGCGGCTCTGGGCCCCGGCGGTCATCGAAGCCACCTTCGACTTCTGCGGGATCACCGTCCGCCACCGGAGCTCGACAGCATCCTGACGACGGTCCTGTTCACCGACATCGTCCGCTCCACCGAGATGCAGACGAAGCTCGGCGACCACCATTGGAAGGAACTGGTCCTGCGCCATCACGCCATCGTCCGTCATGCGCTCGACAGGTGGCGTGGCGTCGAGAACGACACAGCAGGCGACGGCTTCTACGCCGTCTTCGACGGTCCCGCTCGCGCGATCCGCTGCGCCCTGGAGGTCGCCGAGCGGGTTCGCGCCCTCGGCATCGAGGTGAGAGCTGGCGTCCATACGGGCGAGGCGAGCTCATCGAGGGCAAGTGCGGCGGACTATCGGTGTCAATCGGGGCTCGGGTTGCCGCCTTCGCGGGGCCTTCCGAGGTCCTCGTGTCGCAAACCGTGCGGGACCTGGTGGCAGGGTCCGGGCTGATGTTCGAAGACGCCGGCGAGAATGAGCTGAAGGGTGTCCCGAACCGCTGGCACCTCTACCGAGTGGTGACCGAAATGGCCCCTCAGGTCAGTCACCGAGGCCGCAGGGGCAAGTAGCGACGCGTAAGCCAACCGCTCTGCTGGATGGGCCTCTGAAACGGGTCGATGGGAGGAGTCGTGCGCTTCACCATGGTTCGAGCCACGGGCGATCGTTTGGAGCGTGGGCGTGCAATCGGCCGCGGGCTGGTCAGGGATCCCGCCGAGGCGACGAAGGGTGGACGATCCTGTTCGCCATAGCCGAACCCGTCCGGCGCTCTCTGACGATCGCCTCCGGGCACGCGTGCACGGAATCGTTCGAGACGTTCTGCCTCGACGATTCGCTGATCGCCCGTGTACGACAAGTTCGGAGACGAACGGTGCCTAACACGGTCTACCGCGTGTACATGATCGAGTTCGACGAGTCGTACGCAAGGGGGCCGAGAAGCCAGCGGTCTACGTCGGTCGGTCTGAGAAGACTCCCGAGGAGCGATTCGAAGAGCGCCTCGAGGGAAGCAGCGTCGCCGGTACGTTCGCGACCATGGGGTGCCGCTCAGGCCGCGGCTCTACAACTCCTATCCACCGGTGACGACCCGCGCAGACGCTGAGGCACTCGAGAAGCACGTGGCGGAAAGACTCAGACGTCGCGGCTTCACCGTGTACGGCGGCCATTGACGATGTCGGGCCGGTGACGTCATCGGTGAGCCCCGGGCGCAAGGCGCTGGACAGCTCCAGCCCATGAGGTCCGTGAAGGTGGCGGCATCGCCGCCCACCTCCTCGAGCGGAGACCTGACCGTCGTGGCGTATCGTCGACCTTCCTCGGCCAACAGATCGCGCTCCGTCAGGCAATAATCTCACCTTGAAGAACCCCACGATTGGAACCACCGTCTTTGCATCCTCGTTGCGAGCGGCACACGCTCCAGGACCCTCGGCATCTGCCCATTGTAGATGAAGTTTGGCCGGCCGTCGTGTCGTACCTGCGGCGTCGTTTCCACGGTGGCTGTCGTCTCGATGTCGTCGACCAGCGCAGTACACGTTGCAAGAGATCACAGAACAGATGTTCGAGGTCGACGACTGAGGAGGTCTCGGGTTCAGCTTCTCCGAAGCGCCGGCGAAGACCTCGAACACAGGGCACGGTGCTCCCACCCTTCACCGTATTCAAGAGTCCGTTCATGTCCACCGGCGCGTAGAAGCCCTTCAGCGTCCACAAGGACACGATGTACGACGACGACCAGACCCTGTCAGCCACGTTGTCCATCACATGCGCATTCACGGTGTGGGCCAGAACGAGCGGTCGATTTATCCGGAGACGGAACGCCGCGCAGGCCGGACCCAGAGGTCGAATGCGTTCGCTGTGCACGTGACAGCAGCGGAACAACGGGCCGACGCGTGCGTCACGTTCTGGGCAGGACCTCCAGGAGCGGCACTTTCGGGACCCGAGAATCTGCCACCTGGATCAGGTACCGCAGCGTCAGCTTCGACGAGGCCTGCACCATTCTCATTGACCGTCCCGCCTACGTTCTATGCAGCCAGGCGCTTATCACCGAGCGTCTGCTGGCTCATCGCCTGAGCCGAGGGTCAGGCAGAGCACGGGTCGATGCCGGACTGAGCATCAGAGCGACCGAACATAACCGTCGGCGAGCTGACGTACCAACCGTTCGAAC
>CAWCDA010000025.1:0-11934 GCA_963794065.1 uncultured Actinomycetes bacterium
CGAGGCCGGTGTGACCCCGGTGGCGGTGGTCGCCACGGCCGGAACAACCCTCACGGGCGCGATCGACCCGATCGATGCGATCGCCGATGTGTGCGCCGAGCAGGCGTGTGGCTCCACGTGGACGGCGCCTACGGGATGCCGGCGGCGTCGGTCCCCACGCACGCCAACCTGTTCCACGGTTTGGAACGAGCCGACTCGGTGTCGGTCGACGCGCACAAGTGGCTCTACCTGCCCAAGGCGTGCGGCGTCGTCCTGGTCCGCGAGCACGGAGCGCTCACCTGTGCGTTCGCGCACGAGGAGGGATACCTGCCCCCAACAGCACGAGCTCCACGCGTGGATATCACGCTCGAGTACTCGCGCCCGTTCCGCGCGCTGAAGCTCTGGCTCGCGTTCCGGCGCACGGCGCACCACAGTTCCGCGAGGCGATCGTCAGAACCTCCATGAGGCCGACCTGCTCTACCGAACGGCCACGGACGCCGAGGACTTCGAGACGATGACCGAGCCGCCGCAGCTCTCGATCGTGCCAATCCGCCACGTTCCGCCGGGCGTCGCCGACCTCGACGCGCACAACGAGGCGCTGGCCAAGGCGATCCAGTCGGACGGGCGCGTGTACCTCGCATCCGCGCTGATCGATGGCCGGGTGTGGCTGCGGCCATGTTTCGTCAACTTCCGCACGACGGAAGACGACGTGGCCGCGATCCTGCACGTGGCGCGCGAGCTGGGTGAGCGGATCGCGGCGGAGGGTGCGGCGTGACCGACGAACTGCTTCCGGCGGAACGCAAGGTGCTCGAAGCGCTCGGCGATCGTTCGCTCGACTTCCGCGCCATGTGGGCCGTTTCGAACCTCTTCCGCGCGTCCGCCGCGATCCGCCGGCACATGGAGGCGAACATCCTCGCGGCGGACCGATTGTCGTGGACCGCGTTCACCGGCCTGTGGGTGCTCTGGGTGTGGGGGGAGATGGAATCGCGCGAGTTCGCCCAGGCCGTGGGCGTCAGCCGTCCGACCGCGACGGGCGTCGTGACGACGCTCGAGGGCCGCGGGTTCGTTCGGAGGAAGAAGGACCGCGCGACGGCCGCATGGTCCTGGTGTCGCTCACCGCGGCCGGGAAGCGGAAGATCGAGCAGCTGTTCCCTCGGTTCAACGCGGAGGAGGTCGCGGTCACGGCGCACCTCGACGACGAGGAGCGGGATGCGCTGGCGCGACTGTTGCGGTCGATGTACCGCGCCGTGGACCGTCAGGACGACTGATCGCCGCGTTAGATGTTCATTAGAAGTTCCACGCGTGCGCCTTTGACGCCATCCGCAACGCATCCTCCCCCGTACGGTGGCAAGGCCGCGGGCGTCGGGTTGACCCGCAGGGAGCCGTCGAGATGCGCGAACGGATCGAAGTCCCACCGATGGTGAAGCCACCACGCCGCATCCCGTCCGCCGATGCGGCGGTTCGCGAGCGCGGCCGCATCCATGCGTTCGGCGTGGCCCTTCGACCGAAGCAATGGGTGAAGAACACGTTGGTGTTCGCGGCGCCGGGAGCCGCCGGCCTGCTCGGCGTGACGGCGGTCCTGGCTCGGGCCGGGTTGGCCTTCGTCGTGATGTGCCTGGTCGCGAGCGCCGGCTACCTGGTGAACGACGTTGTCGACGCCGACGCCGATCGGGCGCATCCGGTTCGTCGCCAAAGGCCGGTGGCCGCAGGTCAGGTGCCGTGCCACCGCGATCGCGGGAGCGGCGGGACTGTTCGCGATCGGCGTGGGTGTGTCCCTCGTGTTGGGAACGCCGTTCCTCGCGGTCGTGCTCGTCTACGCGGTCGTGACGACGGCGTACAGCTTCGGCGTGAAGCGGATCGCGGTCTTCGATCTGGTCGCGGTGGCGTCATGCTTCGTGCTCCGACGATCGCCGGCGGCGCCGCGACCCACGTCGTTCCCTCGATGTGGTTCCTGATCCTCACATCCTCCGGGGCGTTGCTCGTGGTCGTCGGCAAACGGCAGGCGGATCTTCGCTCGACCGAGGAGCGGCGTCGCATCGATGTATCCCGTCGCGTACCTGCGGGGGGTGTGGGTGCTCGCGGCGGGCGTCGCGATCACGGCCTACTGCTTGTGGGCGTTCGCTCAGCCCCACCTCGTGGACGGGATCGCATGGAGCCAGGTCTCGATCCTCCCGTTCGCGGTGGCGCTGCTCCGGTACGCATACGCGATCGAGCTGGGCGACGGCGGCGCGCCGGAAGAGGTGTTCCTCCACGATCACGCACTCCAGGCAGCGGTGGTGACGTGGTTCCTGACGTACGGAGCTGGGGTGTACCTCAAATGAGCGGCCCGGGACGTGAGGAGCGCGTGCTCACCGGCTGGGGGCGGACCGCTCCGTCGAGAGCCACCGTGGTCCGACCGCCGGACGTCGCGGGGATCGCGGCCGAGCTGGTGCGCCGTCCCGCCGAGGCGTGCTTCCTCGTGGGCTCGGGAGGAGCTACGGCGACGTGGCTCAGAACGGCGGGGGGGTGGTGCTCGACATGACGGCCCTCACCGGTATCGAGGGGTTCGACGATCGGCGGGACGATCACCGCGCTCGCGGGAACGTCGCTCGACGCCATCCTGCGCCGCATCGTGCCGCGCGGATGGTTCCTGCCCGTCACGCCCGGTACCCGCTTCGTCACCCTCGGAGGCGCGATCGCGAACGACGTCCATGGCAAGAACCATCACGTCGATGGCGGGATCGGCGACCACGTCTCCGCATTCGATCTCGTGACGGCAGACGGTGCCGAGCGATCGGTGACGATCGCGAGCGATCCGGACACGTTCGCCGGGACCGTGGGCGGGATGGGCCTCACGGGTGTGATCACGCGCGCCACGCTCCGGCTGCTGCCGATCGAGACCTCGCGGATGCGGGTCGACACCGAGCGAGCCGCAGACCTGGACGACCTCATGGCACGCATGACGTCGGGGGACGATCGATACCGCTACTCGGTCGCGTGGGTCGACGGGCTGGCGCGGGGTCGAGCGCTCGGACGCTCGGTCCTGACCCGCGGCGATCACGCGACGGTCGATGAGTTGGGGACCCGCTGGAGTGGCGATGCGTTGGCGTTCGATCCGCGAACCCTGCCGTCGGTTCCCGCGTTCATGCCCAACGTCGTCACGCCGATGACCGCGCGCGTGTTCAACGAGATCTGGTTCCGGAAGGCGCCCCGGGCCGACCGCGGCAGGATCGTCCCGCTCGTGCCGTTCTTCTATCCGCTCGACGCCGTCGGCGACTGGAATCGGCTCTACGGCAAGCGGGGGTTCGTGCAGTATCAGTTCGTCGTTCCGTTCGGGGAGGAGTCGACCGTTCGCGACGCCATCGAACGACTGGCCGCCTCCGGATCGGCCTCCTTCCTCGCCGTGCTGAAGCGGTTCGGCCCCGGGCGGGGGATGCTCTCGTTCCCCATCGAGGGTTGGACCCTGGCGCTGGATATCCCGGCCCGGCGCGACCAGCTCGGAGCGCTCCTCGACGACCTCGACCGCCGGGTCGCGAACGCGGGCGGACGCGTCTACCTCGCGAAGGACGCCCGTCTCGATCCGGGTGTGCTGGCTGCGATGTATCCGGAGCTGAGGCGTGCGGACGAGATCCGCTCTGCGCTCGATCCGTCGAACGTGTTCCGGTCCGACCTCGCGCGCCGGCTGGGGATCGGTGCGGCCGCGCGGAAGGAGGTCGTCGGGTGAGCGACGGCCTCGGGCGGTATCGGACGGTCCTCGTCCTCGGCGGCGGCTCGGACATCGGCCTCGCGACGGCGGAGCGGCTGGTCGGCGGTGGCACGAAGAACGTGATCCTGGCCGCGCGCCGGCCCGACGCACTCATCTCCTCCGCCGACGAGCTCCGGGCCCGCGGGGCCGAGGATGTCGAGCTGGTCGACTTCGATGCGCTCGACCTGCTGTCGCACGCGTCGTTCCTCGCCGACCTGTTCGAGCGCGATCGCGACATCGACCTGGTCCTCCTCACGTTCGGGGTGCTGCCTGACGAGGCGGCGGCGGAGAAGGACCGGGCATCGCGATCGAGGCGGCGCGCACGAACTACGTCGGCGCCGTGTCCGTCTTGCTGCCGATCGCCGCGCACATGGTCGCCCAAGGGCACGGCACGATCGTGGTGCTGTCCTCGGCCGCGGCCGAACGAGGACGCCGCTCGAACTTCGTGTACGGCTCGTCGAAGGCGGGCCTTGACACGTTCTGCCAAGGGCTCGCGGATGATCTGCAAACGAGCGGCGTGCGGCTCCTCGTCGTCTCGACCCGGGTTCGTCCGCTCGTCGATGACGCGCGGTCTGGATCCGGCACCGCTCGCGACAACCCCCGATGACGTGGCGAGGGCCATCGACGACGCTCTGTCGGGCTCGGCGCCGATCATCTGGGTGCCGGCCAAGCTCCGATGGGTGATGAGCGGACTTCGGCACCTCCCCCGCCCGGTGTTCCGGCGGTTGGATCTCTGATGGATCAGCTGCAGCGAACGCATGCGACGCCGCCTCCCGAAGAGCCGCGGAGGGGGCGATCGCATCGGCGCCTGCGACGTCGCCGCGTTCGGCGCATCGCCGCGCTCGTCGTCCTGTTGGCGCTGATACCTGCGGGTTGGTCCTATGCGAAGGCGCTCACCGCGCCCGGCAGCGCCCCCGTCAGCGCGCGGACGATCGAATGGGTCAAAGAGCACGGTGGGGGTCCGCTCGTGGTCTGGGTGGAGAAGGTCTGGTACTCCTGGCATCAACCGGCGGTGGGAGGGACGCCGAAGGGCGGTATCCCGGTCGCGGCGTCCTCGCCGGCGAACCAGGCTCCCGTGAAGCACCTGCCCGATCATCTCGCCGCCCCTCCCGACATCTCGCCCATCGCGGCCGGCACCTTGCCTCGCGAGGGCCAGTGGCAAACCGTGGGTCGGGCGGTCGACGGTCTGCCCACGGTGCGGGTGGCCTACGTTCGCCCCGACCCCGTCCATACGAGCCTGCTCGCGGGCGTGATGTGGATGGACACGAAGCTCCTGCGGCCGGTCTTGATCGCCGGCACGCAGAACCCGGGCGGCGCTCCGTGGCCCTACGACGCCCACATCCCGTCGTCCCTGTACCCGGCGATCGCGGCGAGCTTCAACTCCGGGTTCGCGATGCGGGACGCGAACGGGGGGTACTACGCGCAAGGACGCATGGCAGCGCCGCTCGTGAACGGACAGGCGTCGTTCGTGATCTACAAGGACGGGACGGTGGACATCGGGACCTGGGGCCAGGACGTGTCGATGACCCCACAGGTCGCCGCCGTCCGGCAGAACCTCTTCCTCATGGTTCGCGACGGGAAGCCGGTTCCGCAGGTCACGAGCGATCCGAACGTGACATGGGGGGCGACGTTCGGCGGCGGCGTGCTGGTGTGGCGCTCCGGTGTCGGCATCACGGCGGACGGTGCGCTCGTCTACGCGGCCGGCCCAGGGTTGTCGATCCAGTCGCTCGCGAACATCTTGGTGCACGCCGGGGCGGTGCGGGCGATGGAGCTGGACATCAATACGGTCTGGACCAACGGGTACTTCTATTCCACGGACGGGAGCAACCCGAACGGATTCGCGCCGCATCCGTTGCTCGCCGATCAGTATCGGGCGCCCACGCGCTACCTCGTCCCGGACGAGCGGGACTTCTTCCTGATGTACGTCCGGCCGCAGTACCAGCGGCACCGGAACGGGTGACGTCGGGATGGACCGGATCTAGTAGGTGAAGTTGCTGCGAGCGATCGCCGTCGAGAGGATGACCACGAGGAGTCCGGCGATCCCGATCCAGCCGAGGACGATCCCGGCGATGGCCATCCCTCGTCCTGTCTCCATGCCGCCCGACCGGTCGATCTGTGCCTTCGCCGAGTAGCCGAGGACCAGGGCGACGATCGACCCGACCCCCCAGATCCAGACGATACCCACGATCATCGAGGCGACGGCCAACCCGTTGGTCCGGGGCGGCGATGGGACGTGAACCACCTGGACCGGTGGAGGCACGGGCATCGGTGGCGGCGGGGGGACGAGGTCGCGACCGCAGTGCCTGCAGACGACGGCGGCGTCCTGGATCTCCTCCGCGCAGAACGGACACGACTTCATGAGGCGTGGAGTCTACGCCGGGTCTACGTGGCGACGACGCGAACCGGCATGCGCTTGATGCCGCTGAAGCTGCGTCTGCCTGTGCCGATGCCGTATGGGGCGTGGGGGCACGACGCCCACTGAGAGCAGGCCATCATGTGGGTAGAGAAGCACGGGAATCGGTACCGGGTGCTCGATCGCGACGACGGAAGGAAGTACACCGTTCGCTCTTTCGAGACCGAGGCGGAGGCGCTGATGTTTGCGGGCGCGCAGCGTTCACCGGTCGAGGGCTTCAGCTTCATCCCGATGCCGAAGCTCGCCAAGGCTACACGTAGAACCACGCCGGCAGTTGGCGAGTACGGGCAGCTGTTGATCGACAGCCCTTCGCTGCGGCCTTCGTCGCGCTACGTCTACATGAAGGCACTCCGCAAGATCGAGGACTCGCCTCTTGGGAGGATGCAGCTCCACGAGGTCGGTCCAGTCGACATCCGTCAGTTCGACAACGCGCTGAAGACCGACCGCAGTAACACGATCTTGTTCCTGAGGAAGATCTTCCGGGCTGCTCGACGCGAGGGCACTATCACTAACGACCCAGCCGAGCAGGCCAACCTCAAGCGACCGAAGGCGAAGCAGAAGAAGATCAAGCCACTGACGCTCGCAGAAGTCGACCAGCTCGCTGCCAAGACGCTGAACGACCAGGAGGCGCTGTGGGTCCGCATAGGGGCATACGCTGGGCTCCGCGGAGGCGAGACCGGCGCACTCCGACTGGAGGACATCGACTTCACGCGGTGCCGCATTGATGTCGTGCAGAACAGCACGACCGTCGGCTCTGAGCGCGGGCTCGGTGAGCCCGAAGACGGAGTCCAGTGCCCGGAACATTCCGGTCCCCGGCTCGCTCATCGCTCAGATCGCGGACTTCGTCAAGGCGCAGCCGCCGGGCACGGACGGGCTCCTGTTCCGGACGTCGCAGGGCGGATTGGTGACCGCATACCAGGTCTCTCGCGCCGTGCGACGAGCTGCAGAGCGCGCCGGGATGCGGCGGGTCTCTTCTCATGACCTGCGGCACGCGTGCGCCGCGAATCTCATCCGTCAGGGGCAGTCGCCGAAGGCTATCCAGCTCTACCTTGGGCACTCCGACATCCGCACGACGATGAACATCTACGGCCGCCTCTTCGAAGGCGACGACGATGCGCTGGCCGCTGGAATGGAGGCCGCCATTCAAGCCGCGCGCAACCACGGTGCGGCATAAGCCGTCGTGACGGGAACGGTGAGCACGAGCTGGTCGTTTTCCCGTCACAGCCCGCGGGTGCGGCGATTTACGTCGGAGAGCTGCCCAACCAACCTGCTGAGTGTCCAAAGCCATCATCGATCGCGAGTGCCATAGGGTCTGAGCTCGCCGCCAGGCTCTGACCGCATTCCAGAGCAGGATAAGGTCCGACCCGAACGCCCGCCTATGCGCGCTCGCTGCGCGCATGAGTGCTACCTACGTCTGCCTTCCGTCCTTCATCACTTCGCCCACCGTGATGATCGTGGTCCTAGCTCTGAGATTCGGCGTCACACGGTAAGCTCGCGGCGGCACCCACTCCGGCTTCCCCGTGTACCAGTTCCACCCCTCGTAGAGCTCTTCGTCGGGCTCGAGAGCGCCAGCCTGAACCAGCGCCACGACCGCCTTTCCTGCACTCCGTGGATCGTGACCGGTGTGCCGGCCGATCGTGCTGCTGGGGACCTGCACGCGGTGCTTCTTGTCCGCGTGAACCGTTATCCACTCCAGTACATCAGCGTTCCGGCGTTCACCATCCCTGCGGGTCCAAGACTGCTGACGAACCCATCTTCCGAGGTTTGCTGGCGGTTCGCGGAGAACGACCTGGATGTCGTTCACCTTCCCTCCCCCTTGCAAGAAGTCGTCAACGCCATTCTTTCGTTGGCGGTCCGACGGTGGAGCCGCAAAGTACGCCTCGATCCCCATCTCGCGAAGCGCGTCCCGGCAAAGCAGACCCTGCATGGCTACGTCCGGGTTGTGCCAGTCGCTGTCGGTCAGAACGAAGATGGTGACGCCCTGCAACCACTGCTGGACAAACGGTTCCAACTCATTCGCGCTCCAAAGCGTCACGCTCGGAACGCTGAAGACCGCCTCGCCGGCTGAGAGCAACGAATCAGCTTTGAGACAGCCTTCTAGCGCGAAGAAGACACGACCACCTCTGGCCCTCGCCTTCTCGAGTAGCTCGACTGCCGCTGGGTGGATGTCAAGCCGCTTGGCTCGGGACTTCGACCAGTCCTTTTTCCGGTACCGAGCCCCGAACGTGACGCTGGAGTCATCGGCCGCACTGTCGTCGTTCATGAACCGGACCAGTCTCGATCCAATAGGAGCGTCGCTAGGGATACGCTTCACGCCGTACTGGTTCTCGGTCGCCCGAGCGACGACCTCCTTGTATGGAGTCGGAGGAAAGACGTATTTCGGGGTGCTCGGATGCACGTGGGGATTCGTCTCGTTCCGGTGCGGTCGTCGAGCGCGCACCGCCTTGAGCTTGCCAGTGCGACTCTTCCCGAGGGCCTTCACCTTCCCTCCGGTATCTGCCGCTTGGTAGTGGTTGTCCCACCCCTCGGTGTGATCTAGGTACTGAGGGCTCTGGGGGTGCGGGTGTACGTGTGGCTTCCGGAGGATGACCACTGGATGGTCCGGTCGAAGCTGGGCGAAGATCGGCTCGAGTTCAACACCGTCGAGTGGAACAGCGTGTCGGACCATGGCTGTTCCGCTGTCCTGGTTGACGATGCTCACGACAGACCCGTACTGGTTGCCTAGCTGGCGGTAGTTGGAATCCGCCTCCAAGACGACGTCCATCTCGCGCTCGTGGTAGCGGAAGTACGGCCGCTCCTCCACAACCCACGGAAGGATGTGGCGGCTACCGAACACTCCGTCAGCCTCGAAGTCCATGGACGACAGGCCGCGACGCGCCATGACCTCGCTGATCTGCACTTGCAGTTTCCTCCTGAGGAGGTGCCCGTCCTCGCGGGTACTCCATGGGAGTCGGCCAGGACATCTGCGGGCTTGAGAGCTTCCCCCAGAAACCGGGTCGAAGTTCGACGCTCGCGGCAACCATCGTGCCTGGTCAGGGGGGTCTATGAGCCGCGTTATGAAGGAAGTGATGTCGCAACGACGCGGTCGATCACTTCGCCGCGGATAAGGAGGAACACATGCCAAGTTCACCTGAAGCCGACCCGAAGCCGGCTGTTGCTGTTTCGCCGTTCGAGCGTGACATCGACAGCGGACTTGTCCGCATGGGTCCGGACGGCAAGCCTTACACGGTCACGACCTGGGCGACGGTTGACCTGGAACCCGCCAAGCGGGGGAGCAGGCAACCTCCGATCCGTTGTTCCTCGAGCGGTCCGACGGTAAAGCGCTCCTCTACGTCGGTCGGCCGCACATGTTCTACGGCCCGTCGGAGTCGCTGAAGTCCGGGCTGCACTCCTGGCTTGCAAGTCGGTACTCGACGCTGGATTCACTGCCCTCTACATCGACTTCGAAGCCGACGAGGAGACGCTCGTGGAACGCGCTCGCATCGTCGGTATCCCCGAGGGCGCGCTCGGGCGAACGCTCCAGTACATCCGCCCCGAAGAGCCGCTCAAGGGGAACGCACCGGCGCTCGCCGACCTGTCGATGGCCGAACAGGACGTTCGTCCGGCACTCGTCATTCTGGACGGTGTCACCGAGGCGTATTCGCTCCACGGCTGGGACATCAACAAGGCCACCGATGCCGCCGAGTTCCAGAAGCTCTTCGGCGCCTTCGCCAACGGCACGACCACGGTCGCGATCGACCACGCCGGCAAAGATGCGACGCGAGGTGTCGTGGGGTCGCAGCACAAGCGAGCCGGGCTGAACGGTGCCCAGTACGAGTTCGTCCCGCGTCGCCGTGAAGGTATCGGCGGGCACAGCGAGGCCGAGATCAGGGTGACGAAGGATCGCCACGGTCGAGTCCGCAAGTTCGCGCCGCACGGGCTCATCGGGCGAATCCACGTCGGCGAGACGGTCAGGATCGTCGCCGCCGACACCTACGAGGCCGCGTTCGGTGATGAGGCCGACATCCTTGTGCCCATCCTCCAGTTCGTGGAGAAGCACCGGGGCTGCTCGACCAAGGCCGTCCGCGAGGGCGTCTCAGGCAGCCACCAGCGCATCGTCGACGGACTGCAACGGCTGGAAGTCGAGAAGCGCATCTACCACGAGGACGGACCGAGGAACGCCAAACACTGGTTCTTGACGCTCTGAGGGTCCTGTCCCCGAGTGTCCCCGACCTGTCCCGGACAGGTCACACCGTAACGACGACCTGTCCCGAGTGTCCCCACCCACGTAGTGGGTGGGACGGACAGGTCAGACGGCTCACATCCTGAGGTCGCGTCAGCGGCGGTTACCCCCGTGTTCAAGAGAGGCTCCGGCCCGACGAAGGGCCGCCCACCTGAGCGGACACACGTCAGCAACCGCGGCGACCTCACATCTTCGTGCCGATCGCGCACCTGCGCTTGGCGAGGTGCCATCGGCACGGCAACGGCGCCCGGCCGCACCGGGCAGAACGAAGAAGGAGGACACATGTTGAGTGACGCGATGTTCGAAGGAGTCGCATCCGTCGATGAGACGGTCGCGATGATTCGCCACTACCTGGACAGCAACACCGGCGGGTTCACCTACGTCGGGCACTGGTCGGGCGAGTTGGCCGAGCAGATCGAGCCGAGCTGGCTCCATACCCGCGAAAAGATGGAGGCGCTGCAGCTCGCTCTCGACGCAGAGCTGATGCCCGTCAAGGTCGTCGAGAAGTACGGCGACCCGGGAGTGAGCGCAAAGCTACGCAGCGCGCGCGAGTCCATCGAGAGCTGGACCGGCGAGACAGTGCCAGACGGACTGCCACCCTTCGATGCGGTGGAAGTCTGACGCTCGACGGTGACGCACTAAGCCGGTGCTCGCCGCGAACGCCTGACCCTCCCAAGGATCAAGGCCCCGTTGTAGACGCAACCAACACCGCCAGTAGTGCCGGGACCCAGGCGCCAACTATCGAAAGGAGGATTACATGTCTGTTGCTGTGTTATCGGAGCGATTGCTCCGCATCGACGAGGCCGCACGGCTGCTCGGTGTCTCGTCGAAGACCGTGCGTCGCTGGATCAAGTCCGATGGGCTACCCGCTCATCGCCTCGGCCCACGTTCGCCGCGGATTCATGAAGCCGAACTTCGCGATTGGATTGACGGTCGATGAAACCATGTCAAGCCGAAGTGGAGGATCCGGTACGACTGAAGGAGAGATGACATGAACGATGAGGAGACGTTTCACGTCTTACAAGCGATGCGCGTTCGGCCCCGGCAAGGATGCAGAGGTGTTCGGACGCTCGATACGTGCATCGAGTTCATACGCCTTCCGAACGAGCACCAGGTTGACCAACGCGACGCCAACGCGACGCCAACGCGACGCCAACGCGACGCCAACGCGACGCTAACCAACCAACGCGACGCCAACGCTAAACGACGCGACGCGACGACGCGACGCCACCAACGCGACCAACGCTACGACGCCACTGACCAACGACTAACTATGCTAAACGCCAGCCGCCAACGCGACGCCAAACGCGCCAGCGGATGGTGTGCGGGCATCGACGCGCCGGGACAGCTCGCTGTGGAAGAGCCGTTCCTACGCCTCGAGGATACGGGGGAGCTGACATATCACTCGCGTATCGGGCTCAGCAGATGACCGCGTAAGGGAGGCCATCTGGGGATAGAGAGCCGCCCTGACGCTTACGGTCGTGCACCACTTCCCGGTGGCGCACGGTCGTGTTCGCCGGGACCCCAGGATGGAAAAGCCCTCACGCCGGCCCGGCCAGTTCGACTCACAGGTCGAGTTAGCGGCGGTACCCCCGC
>CAWCDA010000026.1:0-11785 GCA_963794065.1 uncultured Actinomycetes bacterium
CACCCGATCGCGGCGGGGCAGCGAGCCGTACGCGACGTCGCGCGTGAGGACGTGTTTGAACAGGAACTCCTGCTGGCCGGCGATCGAGGAGCCGAACTTCGAGCGCACGAGCTCTCGATCCTCGGCTCGTCGCAGGTGCTGGAGGATCGCAGAGGGCTCCAGCCCGGTGAGCTCGGCGATCGGACCGGGCCAGAAGGCGCGTCCAACGACGGCCGCGGCCTGCACGACGCGCTTGTCCTCCGGGTCGAGCAGGTCGATCCGAGCGGCCAGCACGCCCTGCACCGTGTCCGGGATCTCGATCGTCCCGACCGTGTCCGTGGCGAGCCAACGGTCGCCCGTCCGCACGACGGCGCCCTCGTCGATGAGACGTCGGACGATCTCCTCGATGTAGAAGGGGTTGCCCTCGGCGCGCTCGAGGATCGTCGCGTGCACCGACGGCGGGAGGTCGTCGACCGTCAGGAGCGACCGGACCAACAATTCGGACTCGTCGGCGCTGAGCGGGTCGAGCACGACGGCGGTCGCGTTGCGCCCCCCGCCGCCCCACGCCGGTCGGATCGACGTGAGCTCCGGGCGCGAGGGGCACACGAGCAGGATCGGCCCGTCTGCGCGGGAGGACAGCTCGTCGAGCAGGTCGAGCAGCACCGGGTCGGCCCAATGGATGTCCTCGATCACGACGATGAGGGGTCCGGCCCGGGCCAGCGCCGAGAAGAAGATCCGCCAGGCTTCGTGCACCTCATCGCGCACCTCCTTCGGATCCAGCGACCGGAACGAGACCTCTGGGTCCTCCAGGCCGATCGTGTAGGCGAGCGCCGCCGCCGAACGGCCGGGGTCGGGCGCGACGTCGGGCGTGAAGAGATCGCGACTGAGCTTGCGGACCTTGTCGACCGCGATGTCGGTCGGGTCCGAATCCAGGATGCCCGCGTGTCCCTTCAAGATCTCGGCGAGCGGCCAGTACGTGATGCCGTCTCCGTACGGAAGACAGCGGCCCCGCAGCACCAGCGGCGCGGCGTCCGTGCGCTCGGCCCATGAGAGGAACTCGGCGGTCAGGCGGGATTTGCCGAGCCCGGCGTCGCCGTAGATCGTTGCGATCGACGGGCGGGACTCGCCGAGCACGCGCTCGAACACGGCGCGCAGCAACCCGAGCTCGTCGTCGCGCCCGATCATGGGCGCGTGCAGTCCCGGGACCCCGCGCTCCGGGACGTCGGAGACCGCATCCACCAACGCGTACGCCCGGACCGGGCGGGCCTTCCCCTTCAGATCCAGCGAGCCGAGGTCGTCGAACAGGAATCCGCGCACCGAGGCGGCCGTGCGTTCCGTCACGACGATCTGACCGGGCGCCGCGGCGGTCTCCAACCGCGCCGCGGCGTTGACCGCGTCTCCGGTCACCATCGCCTCGCCGGGGGCGGGGTCCAACGTCGCGAGCACCTCGCCCGTGTTGATCCCGATCCGGATCTGCAGCTCGATGCCGTCGGAGCCGCGCAAGCCGTCGTTGACCCGGCGCAGTCGATCAAGCATCCGGCGGCCTGCCCGCAGGGCGCGCGCGGGATCGTCCTCGTGGGCGGCCGGCACGCCAAAGACCGCCATCACCGCGTCGCCGATGAACTTCTCGACGGCCCCGCCCTCGGCCTCGATCTCCTCCCGCATCGCCTGCGCATAGGCATGCATGACCTCGCGGAACCGCTCCGGGTCCAGCCGCTCACCGAGCTCGGTGGACCCGGTCACGTCCGCGAACACGATCGTGACGAGGCGCCGCTCCTCGCCCGCGGGCGACGCCACCGCCACCGCGGCACCGCAGTTCGGGCAGAACGACGCGCCCGGGGGCAACGCGGTCCCGCAAGTCAAGCACGCCGAGGTGCGGTCGGCGCCGCACGTGGGGCAGAAGCGCGCGCCCTCGGCTGTCGTTGCGCCACAGGAGCGACAGGTGGACATAGGAGCAGTGTAGGGTGCTGTCTGGCCCGCGCGGGTGTGTCCCTCGCTCGCTATTGGACGAGGTGTGTGGAACCGTTCATGCTTAGCCCGCTGCGACGCAGCAACAGCCGGACGAGGAGGAGAGATCGATGGCGCAGGTGAAGGCTCGAACCCAAACGATGCCGTGGTGGTTGTTTCTGATCACTGGTATCGCCTGGTTACTGATCGCGATGGTGGTGCTGCGATTCAATATCTCCTCGATCACCACGGTGGGGATCCTGCTGGGCGCACTGTTCCTGGCCGCGGCCGTCAACGAGTTCTTCGTGTCATCGGTCGTGGACACGTGGCGGTGGGCGCACATCGTCCTCGGGGTGCTGTTCGTGTTCGGGTCTCTCTGGGCCTTCTTTCAGCCCAAGGAGGCGTTCTGGGCGCTGGCGTCTGTGCTTGGGTTCCTTCTCGTGCTGCAGGGGTCGGTCACATTGATCCACTCGATCATGGTCAAGGGCCCGTTGTGGGGCCTCGGGTTGAGCGTCGGGATCCTTGAGATCTTGCTTGGCTTCTGGGCGTCCCAGCAGTACTACCCGGCACGGGCGACGCTGATCTTGATCTGGGTCGGGTTCATGGCGCTGTTCCGAGGGATCGGAGAGATCGTGTTCGCCTTCGAGCTCCGCAGGGCGGAGGTCTAGATCATGGCGACCGGCGACGACGCGCAGAACGCCGAAGAGCTCCGCGCCGAGCGCGATCGCCTCCAATCGGAGGTCGAGCGCTTGCAGGGCGTGAAGCGGCACCGACTGCGCGGCGTCGCCGCCGTGGTGGCGGTCGTGGTGGCGGTCGCGAGTTTCTCCCTCGCGTTGCCGGGGGCATGGGCCCGCCGCACGGTCGCCGACGCCGACACGTACCTGGCGGTTGTCTCTCCGCTCGCCGATGACCCAGCGGTCCAGGAGGCCCTCGCGCGCGAGATCACGACCGCCGTGTTCGAGGCGCTCGACGTGCAGGGCAAGCTCTCGGCGGTCCTGACAGAGAAGGCGCCGCAGCTCTCGTTCCTCGCCGGCCCGATCACGACGTCGGTGCAGGGGTTCGTGCAGGACCAGGTGCAGAAGATCGTCGCCAGCGATCAATTCCAGCAGTTCTGGAACGACGCGAACAGACTGATCCAACAGCAGGTCATCGCGGTCCTTCGCGGTGACAGCACGATCGTCCAACTCCAGGGCAACAACGTCGTGCTCAACTATCTGCCGCTGATCAATCAGGCGCTGCAGGCCGCCTCGGGCACGATCAGCCAGCTGGTCGGGCACCAGCTCACGTTGCCGGAGATCACGCCCGACATGATCCCCGCCGAGGCGATCCAGAAGCTGGATACCGCGCTCGGCGTCACGTTACCGACGAACTTCGGCACGCTCGTCGTCTTCAACTCCGATCAGCTCCCGAAGCTGCAATACGCGGTCAACACTGCCCGGCAGGGACTCCTGGGGCTGGTCGTGCTGTTCGTCCTCTCGCTGGTCGTGGCGATCTGGGTCTCGCCGCGTCGTCGGCGGACCATCCTGCAGATCGCCATCGCGATCGCCGCGGTCACCGTGATCGAGCGACGGCTCGGCATCTCCTCGGTCGACAGCGTCGTCAACATCGCCAAGCCCGAGAACCAGGCCGCTGTGCGCGCGATCGCGGAGGCGCTCGTCGGATGGTTCCTCGACTACACGCGGATCTTCCTGCTCGTGTCGCTGCTGACCGTTGTGATCGCGCTGCTCACGGGGCCGTACCACTGGGCGGTGGCGTTCCGCCGCGGCATCGCGGACCTGGCGCGCAACACGGTGCATACCGACGGCTCCGTCGAGGCCGGCCCCGCCTCCACGTGGGTGGCCGCGCATCGCATCGCGGTGATGACTGCGGTCGGCGTCGTCGCGGTCGGGATCCTCTGGCTATTCGATCTGACGATCGGCTGGTCGTTCCTCGTCGTGGTCGTGGCGGTGGTGCTCGGGCTCGTCGCCTGGCGCGTGCTGCGGCCGCCGGCGGAGGAGCCCGCCGCCGTCGTCTAGGCGCGGCGCGGCCCCGGCGTCACGGCCGACAGCATCATCCCGAGGCCCGCGCCGCCGACGAGATCATGGGGGAGGTGTGCGCCCACGTACATGCGCCCGAACCCCGTGACGCCGACGATGGCGACCAGCCACGGCTTGGTCCAACCGGGCAGCTCCTCGGCCAGGACGAACGCCGTCGTCGTGGCCACGCATGTGTGACCCGACACCCACCCGAGGTCCCCGCCGATGCCCTCACGCAGCCGAACGTCGTCGCCCAGCACGCCGGCCGGACGCTCGCGCCCGCCGAGCGGCTTTGCCAGCTTCGCCCCGTACCAGGCCGCCGTGCCGGCGAGCAGGACCGTGACGCCGAGCCGACGGCGACCCGCGAGGAACGCGACGATCGCGACCGCCGGTACCGTCGCGAAGGTGCCGGCCTGCATGATGGCGCGCACGGGGACCCGGAGCCGATCGTCGGCTTCGTTCGCCCAACGGAACAACCGCTCCTCGTAGGGGGGGATCTCCTCGGCGCGAGCCACCCGCCAGCTCACCCCGAACAACGCGGCGCCGACGCCGAAGCGCAGCACGCGTCGCGTGATCGATGTGGCCATGGGCCCGAAGTGTAGGTGGCCGATGCGGTGCGCCGCCGGGGATGCCGTGGCGTAGCCTTGGCGACGATGCGCGACGATCCCGCGGGCGCCCCTCCGCCTGACGAACCGAGCCCTGCGCCGAAGCGGACGGTGCGGCAGCGGATCGTTCACGCACGGGAGCGCACCGCCGAGCTCGAAGGCCGCGCTACCGAGCGATTCGAGCAAGAGCGGCGCCAGCGGACCTGGGTCGAGATCTGCTGGCAGGCGTGGTTGCGCATGCGGCGGCGCGGCGGCCCGCTTCTCAGCGGCGGGCTCGCGTACCGGTTCTTCCTCTTCGCTCTGCCCGCATCGCTGCTGCTGGTGGCGCTTTTCGGCACCTACGCGGACGTGTCCGGGGAGGCGCCGGACCAAGCCGCCCACGATCTCGGCATGGGCGCCGCCCTGGCCGCGACGGTGGCCGAGGCCGTGAGCCAGTCCGACGCGAGCCGGTGGTGGCTCGCCCTGCTGGGACTCGTCCTGATGCTCTGGGCCGCCCGCAGCGCTGTCTCGGCGTTGTTGATCGTGTCGCGTATCGCGTGGGACGAGCCCCCATCGAACAAGGTCTCGACGACCCGCGGCGCGTTGGTGTTCACCGCATTCATGTTCGTCGGTTTTCTGGGCAGCTATCTCGCGGACCATCTGCTCCGCGGCAGCCTCGCGGTCCAGGTGCTGTGGTGGATCGTGATCGTCGCCGTGACGATCGGGGCGGCCCTCTACGCGATGGCGCTGCTGCCGCGCGCGGGGCGCCCCTGGACGGTGGTGATCCCGGGTGCGCTGTTCTTCGGGGTCGTCGTCCGCGGGATGGTTCTTGCGACCGGCATCTACTTCGCCGACAAGATCAGCCGTGCGAACGACCTCTACGGAGCGCTCGGCGTTGCCATCGTCGTCCTGCTGTGGCTGTATGTCTTGGCGTGGGGATGGGTTGCAGCGCAGTTCTTGAACGCGGGCATCGCCGGCATCACCCGCATCGCTCCGAGAGAGTTCCCCGAAGACGCTTGACGCGGGCCGTTCGGGGAGGACGATATCCCCCGTCCACACAACGAAGGGGGCTCTATGGAACAGCGACAGACGAGCGGATGGGCGGTCGGGTGGACCTACTTCGCCGCGTTCATGCTGATCATGCTCGGTATCTGGCACGCGATCGCGGGTCTCGCCGCGATCCTGAAGGACAACGTGCTCGTCGCCGGTCAGCTCGGCGACGGGTACTTCCTCAAACTGGACTCGACGCAGTGGGGATGGATCCATCTGATCCTTGGCGTCGTGATCCTGCTGGCCGGGTTCGCACTGTTCACGGGCGCCGTGTGGGCTCGGACGGTCGGTGTGATCTTCGCGGCGATCAGCGCGATCGGCGTGTTCGCCTGGTTGCCCTACTACCCGGTGTGGGGTGTGCTGTTCATCGTGGCCGACGTCAGTGTGATCTGGGCGCTGACGGTGCACGGTCGCGACGTCGTCGCCGAGTCCTAGCGCCGACAACGCGTTTCCGAAGCCCCCGGCGCACCGTTGGCCGGGGGCTTCGGCGTGCCTCCACCCCGGGGCCCGAGGATCGATGGGCTCGCGCACGGGGTCAAGAATGGCTATGCTCCCCGACGCGGAACGACCGCACACTGGAAGGGAGTGGTTTCGTGCTCGCAACGGAATGGAATCTCGGTTCTGTATTTCTCGCGATGATCTACTTCTTCTTCATCTTCATGTTGATCTGGATGTTCATCGCCGTGTTCGCGGATATATTTCGGCGCAACGATCTCAGCGGTGGCGCCAAAGCCCTGTGGATCGTGTTCATCTTCGTGGTGCCCTTGATCGGGATCATCATCTACATGATCGCGCGCCCGAAGATGACCGAGCAGGACAAAGAGATGATGGAGCAGGCCCAGGAGGCGCAGCGTCGGGCCCAGGGCTACTCGCCGGCCGATGAGGTCGCCAAGCTCGCCAAGCTCCGCGACGAAGGCAAGATCACCGCGGAGGAGTACGAGGCGCAGAAGAAGCGGGCGATGATGCAGGTCTGAGACCTGGGCAGTTCCGCACCGCTCGCAGGGGGCGGCGCCGCTTCGCGGCGCCGCCCCTCGCATTCCCCGGGCATGGCCGAGACGCCTGCGCCGGAGCGGCGCAGGCGTTCCGTAGACTCACGGCATGAACGTTCCCGACAAACCGTCGCTCGATGGCCTGGAGGCCAAGTGGGGCGAGTGGTGGGAGGCCTCGGGCACCTATCGCTTCGATCGCACGAAGCGTCGTGAGGAGGTCTACGCCATCGACACGCCGCCGCCGACGGCGAGCGGGACGCTGCACCTCGGCTCCGTCGAGAGCTACACCCACACCGACCTCATGGCGCGTTTCCGCCGGATGCGGGGCGACGAGGTGTTCTACCCGATGGGCTGGGACGACAACGGGCTGGCGACCGAGCGGCGCGTGCAGAACTATTTCGGCGTGCGCTGTGACCCGTCGTTGCCGCAGGATCCGCACTTCGACGTCACCGCCTTGGAGCGGCCGGACGACCACCCCGTGCCGGTCGGTCGCGCGAACTTCATCGAGCTCTGCGAGCGCCTGACCGCGGAGGACGAGAAGGCGTTCGAATCGCTCTTTCGCCTGCTCGGGCTGTCGGTCGACTGGTCCCATACGTACACCACGATCGGAAACGCCTCTCGGCGGGCCTCGCAGCGAGGGTTCCTCCGGCTCTTCGGTCGCGGGCTCGCGTACACGACCGACGCGCCCTCGATGTGGGACGTGGACTTCCGGACCGCGGTGGCGCAGGCCGAGATCGAGGATCGCGAGATCGACGGGGCCAATCACCGGATCGCGTTCGAGCGTAGCGACGGCGGGGGGCACATCGAGATCGAGACGTCCAGGCCCGAGCTGCTCCCCGCGTGCGTGGCGGTGGTGGCGCACCCGGAGGATGAGCGATATCGCTCGCTCGTGGGCTCGACCGTGCAGACGCCGTTGTTCCACGTGCCCGTGCCGGTGGTCGCCCACGAGCTGGCCGACCCGGAGAAGGGCACCGGCATCGCGATGATCTGCACGTTCGGCGACGTCACCGACGTGACCTGGTGGCGAGCGCTCGACCTGCCGACCCGCATCGTGATCCGTCGCGACGGCACGATCGGGCCGGGACGGTTCGGCGAGGAGGGTTGGGAGTCGCTCGACGCGGCGGCGGCGAACGCCTCGATGGACGAGCTGGCCGGCAGGGGAGCGAAGCAGGCCAGGCGACGCATCGTCGAGCTGCTGACCGCATCCGGCGATCTCCGGGGCGATCCCGAGCCGATCCGTCACGCGGTCAAGTTCTACGAGAAAGGCGATCGGCCGCTCGAGGTGATCGCGTCTCGCCAGTGGTTCGTGAAGACGCTCGAGTACCGGGACGCGCTGTTGGCGCGCGGGCGGGAGCTCCAGTGGCACCCGTCGTTCATGGGCGCCCGCTTCACCAGTTGGGTCGAGGGCTTGAATCAGGATTGGGCCATCAGTCGACAGCGCTACTTCGGCGTGCCGTTCCCCGTGTGGTATCCGATCGATGCCAACGGGGAGCCGCGCTACGACGAGCCGATCGTCCCCGATGAGGCGGACCTTCCGATCGATCCGCAGGACGCCGCGCCGCCCGGCTTCTCGAACGACCAGCGGGGCCGACCCGGCGGGTTCATCGGCGACCCGGATGTGATGGATACGTGGGCCACGTCGTCCCTGACGCCCCAGATCGCGGGAGGCTGGGAGGACGATCCGGATCTGTTCGCCCGGGTGTTCCCGATGGACCTGCGCCCGCAGGCACACGACATCATCCGGACGTGGCTCTTCTACACCGTGTTCCGTTCGCATCTGGAGCACGATTCGCTCCCGTGGACGCACGCTGCGATCAGCGGCTTCGTGCTTGATCCGGATCGCAAGAAGATGTCGAAGTCCAAGGGCAACGTCGTGGTGCCCACGGAGGTCTTCGAGCGCCACAGCGCCGATGCCGTCCGGTACTGGGCGGCGAGCGCGCGTCTCGGCTATGACCCGTCGATCGACGAGCAGCAGATGAAGGTCGGGCGCCGTCTCGCGATCAAGTTGCTGAACGCGTCGAAGTTCGTGCTGAGCTTCGACGTGGAACCGGGGGAGATCGCAGCGCCGGTGGACCGTTCGATGCTCGCGGGGCTGCGCGGCGTGCTGCACGAGGCGACGAGCGCATTCGAGGACTACGAGCACGCCCGCGCCCTCGACCTGCTCGAGCGCTCCTTCTGGGGCTTCACCGACGACTATCTCGAACTGGTGAAGCAACGCGCCTACGGCGCCGACGCGGTGGAAGGGGCGGCGAGCGCCGTCGCGACGCTCCGCCAGGCGCTCGACGTCATCGTGCGCGCATTCGCACCCTTCCTGCCCTACGTCACCGAGGAGGTCTGGTCGTGGTGGCGCGAGGGCTCCGTGCACCGAGCGGCATGGCCGACAGCTGACGAGCTGTCGATGGTCGAGGACGCGGACCCGGCGGTCTTCGCGATCGCGGCCGAGGTGCTCGGCGCGGTTCGCAAGGAGAAGGCCCTTGCGAAGCTGTCGCTCAAGGCGCCGGTTCTCCTCGTAACGATCCGCGACACGGCAGAGCGGCTGGCGAGCCTGCGGCTCACCGAGGCCGATCTTCGTGCCGCCGGCTCGATCCAGGCCTTCGCCTACGAGGAGGCCGCAGAGCCGTCGATCGAGGTCGAGCTCGCGCCGTCCGAGCCGTCCTGATGCGGTACGAGGACGCCGTCGCGCGGCTCGGGGCGCGCCAACCGGAGCACATGCCGGGACCGTCGCTCGACCGGATCGCGGCGTTGGTCAACTACCTTGACCATCCGGAGCGGACCTACCCGACGATCCACGTGACCGGGACGAACGGGAAGTCGACCGCGGCCCGCGCGGCGGCGTCGATCGCGTGCGCGAGCGGCCTGCCCACGGGCCTGTATCTGTCGCCGCATCTGCTCGAGGTCACGGAGCGCTTCTCCATCTGCGGTGAAGATATGAGCGCGCCGGAGTTCGGCGAGGCCTGGGAGCACCTCGAGCCATACTTGGACCTGATCGACGGCCAGGGGATCGGCGAGGTCACGTACTTCGAGGCCGTCACGGCGCTGGCGTTCCTGTGGTTCGCGGACAAGCCTGTGGCCCTCGGGGTCTTCGAGGTCGGCATGGGTGGGTCCTGGGATGCGACGAACCTGATCGCGAGCGAGGTCGCGATCGTGACGCCGGTCGCGATGGACCACGTCGCCGAGCTCGGACCCACGCTCACCGATATCGCCCGGGAGAAGTCGGGGATCATCAAGCGGGGCACCGTCGGGGTCGTGCGATCACAGGAGCCCGAGGTGGCGGTCACGCTCGCGCGTCGCGCCGACGAGGTCGGGGCGACGCTGCTGCACGAGGGGCCCGACTGGGAGGTGCTGGACCCACTGCTCGCGGTCGGCGGGCAGTCCTTCGGGCTCCGGACGCCGCGTGGGAGCTACGAAGACCTGTACCTGCCGGTCTTCGGCTCGTACGCGGCGCGCAACGCGGCGGCGGGCGCGGTCGCCGCCGAGGCGCTGATCGGTCGCGCCCTCGAGGAGGACACACTCCGCGAGGGCCTGAGCGAGATCCGGACACCGGGTCGCCTCGAGGTGGTGGCTCGGGAGCCGGCGCTCGTGCTCGACGGCGCGCACAACCCGGCGGGCGCGGCGGCGCTGGTCGAGGCGCTCGCCCAGTCGTTCCGCTGGGAGCGCTTGCATCTCGTGCTGGCGGTCAGCGCGAACAAAGACGTCCTCGGGGTGGTGGCGCCGCTCGCCGCGCTCGCCGACGTGGTCTACGCCGCGGCGAACGACTCTGTCCGCAGCGCCGATCCGGCGCAGATCGCGGACGGAGCCCGGCAGATGGAGGTCGACGACGTGCAGGTGTTCCCCGGCGTCGCCGAGGCGATCGCCGCCGCGCGTGCCGCCGCCGCACCGAGCGACATGGTGCTGATCACCGGGTCGCTGTTCACGGTGGCCGACGCGAAGCGCGCGCTCGCCGTCGTGTGACGATCAGGCCTCCACCAGCACCCACATCTCGCGGAACGGCGTGGTGACGTGCCAGGTCGTCGGCAGACCCGCCGGGATCGTCCCGATGTCGCCGACGCCGAGCGTCACGTCGTCGCCGTCTGCGAAGGCGATGCGGACGGACCCCTCGAGGACGGCGAACACCTCCCGTTGCTGCGGCGTCCAGGTCATCGGCTCGGGCGCGTCGTCGATGCGCGTCATGCCGGCGAGCATCGGCCCGTCCGACACGAGCTCGTTCATCATCGAGCCTGGCACCTCGGGGTCGGTCACCCACTGCGCCGTCGAGCCGTGTTCCACGAACATCCCCGGTTTGATCTCCATCGGATCCCCCCTCCTCGGTCGGCCACGACCGTAGCCCAGCGCGAGCGCGGCTGCAGCGCGCCGGTAGACTTCGGCGACCCGACCACGAAGGAGACATCCCCATGGCCATCGAATCCACCCTGTTGATCGTCAAACCCGACGGCGTCACGCGCGGACTCGTGGGCGAGGTGCTGCGGCGGGTGGAGGCCAAGGGGCTCGCGATCGCACGGATGGATCTGCGGGTGATCGAGCGCGCGACCGCGGAGGAGCACTACGGCGAACATCGCGACAAGCCGTTCTTCGGGGAGCTCGTCGACTTCATCACGAGCGGGCCGGCCGTCGTCGCCGAGATCACGGGCGA
The DNA here is from genome assembly GCA_963794065.1 of uncultured Actinomycetes bacterium. Lineage (GTDB taxonomy): Bacteria > Actinomycetota > UBA4738 > UBA4738 > HRBIN12 > AC-51. The sequence continues at coordinate 11,195 of CAWCDA010000026.1, forward strand.
GGATGCGATCACCTGTTGGCGCACGCTGATGGGCCCCACGAACCCTGTCGACGCGCCGCCCGGCTCGATCCGCGGCGACTTCGCCACGCTGATCGGGGAGAACATCGTGCACGGCTCGGACTCGCCGACATCCGCGACCCGCGAGCTGCAGCTCTTCTTCGGCTAGATCGATGGCCGGGCTCGAGGAGGCGTTCGAGCGGATCGGTCAGGTGGTGGAGCACCACCTGCCGCTGACCCACGCGGCGGGGCTCGCGCTCGCCGTCACCGACGATCACGACACGCTGGGCGCGGTCGTGCGCGGGTTCGCCGACGTCGCCGGCGGGCGCGCGGCGCGCCCGGAGACGCGGTTCCAGATCGGCTCGATCTCGAAGTCGTGGGCCTCACTGTGCATGCTCCAGGAGGAGGCGAAGGGAACCATCGCCCTCGACGTCTCGATCAACGAGATCCTGCCGTGGCTGGCGTTGCCCGAGCCGTTCGGGCCGATCACGCTGCACCATCTGCTCACCCATACGAGCGGGCTGATGATCGGCGTCGAGCACGCGCCGTGGTCGCGGATCGACGCGCTCCTCGCGCGCGACTTCCCGGCGACGA
>CAWCDA010000027.1:0-19816 GCA_963794065.1 uncultured Actinomycetes bacterium
GCGCTCGATCTGATCACGTTCCTCACGACGGGCGAGGATGAGACCCGGGCCTGGGAGGTACGGGCGCGGCGCGAACGCACCCGAGGCAGCCGGCGCGATCCACACCGATCTCCAGCGGGGCTTCATCCGCGCCGACGTGATCGGCTATGGCGACCTGATCGCAGCGGGTCCATGGAGGCCGCCAAGGCGGCCGGCAAGATCCGGGTCGAGGGCAGGACTACCTCGTCCGCCGAGGGCGACATCCTGAACATCCGCTTCGCCGTCTCGTCAGTTATATGCGGGACTGCCTCTCTATCTTCAGGTTTCTCTGTATATTGCTGGCCCCATGGCTAGGTCTCGGATCGGCGAGGCGGCGGAGCTCCTGGGTGTTCGGGTCGAAACGCTCAGGCGATTGGAGCGGGAGGGAACCCTCGCCGTCGAGCGCACGCCTGGCGGTCAACGACTTGTCCCCGAGGCCAAGGTTCCCCGCCTCTTGGCCAAGCGTCGCGCCCTAGGACCGCCCGGCGCGGCGGCGGAGGAAACGCCTCCCGGCGTCATCACGAAGGTGACAGGGACAAGTCTCGGCGTTCGTCGAGTCCAGCAGGGCCGCATCGATTGTTCTCCCTCGTCACGAGGGAGGCCGCAGACAGGCTCGGGCTGAAGCCCGGATGGAGGCATTCGCCACCGTCAAGGCGACGAGCGTGATGGTGGAGGTCACCGAACGATGAAGAAGGCGTTGTGGCTGTTGATACCGGCCATGCTCGTCGCAACCGCGTGCTCCTCGAACAACTCGAGCAGCGCGGGCACATCCAGCTCGTCCGCCGCGACGACGGACCTGACGGTCTTCGCCGCGTCGTCGCTCACTGCCGCCTTCACCCAGATCGGGATCGACTTCGAAGCGGCGAACCCCGGTGTGCACGTGACGTTCGACTTCGGGTCCTCGACCGACCTCGCCGCTCAGATCGCCAGCGAGGGAACCGCCGACGTCTTCGCCTCGGCGAGCGCAACCGCGATGGACTCGGCGGCAGAGAACCCCGGCGTGACCGAGCAAGCCGACTTCACGACGAACCAGCTCGTCATCATCACGCCCACCGACAACCCGGCGAACATCGCATCCGTCGACGACCTCGCCAACGACGGCGTGCAGGTCGTGCTGGCCGCCGAGGGCATGCCGGTGGGCGACTACGCGCGCGAGGTGCTCGACACCGCCGGCATCTCGAAGGACGTGCTCGCGAACGTCGTCTCCAACGAGCCGGACGACGCGGCGGTCGTCGCGAAGGTGTCGTCGGGAGAGGCGGACGCGGGCGTGGTGTATACGTCCGACATCACGACCGCCGACATCAGGTCCGTGACGGTGCCCGACGACATCAACGTCGTGGCGACGTATCCCATCGCGGTCGTGACTGGCGCCCCGCAGGCCGACATGGCGGCTTCGTTCGTGACGTACGTGATCGGTGCGCAGGGCGAGGCGACGCTCGCCACCTTCGGGTTCGGTCCGCCGCCCGGCTAGCCAGCATGCGTCGCCGCCTTCCCCTCCCGATCCTGATCGCCGCCATCATCGGCGGTGCGTTCGTGGTGCTGCCTGTGGTCGCGCTCGTCGCGCGGGCGCCGTGGGGACGTTTCGCCGACGTGCTCGGGGGGGTCGGGGCTCGGACCGCGCTCCGCCTCTCGCTCGAAGTGTCGCTCGCCGCGACGCTGCTCTCGGTCGTGTTCGGGGTGCCACTCGCCTGGGTCCTGGCCCGCCGCGAATTCCGCGGTCAATTCCGTGTTGCGCGCGATGGTTGTACTCCCGATCGTGCTCCCGCCGGTCGTCGCGGGCGTCGGACTCCTCGAGGCGCTGGGAAGACGCGGCGTCGTCGGCGGCTGGCTGGATCGGGCCCTCGGCATCCAACTCACCTTCTCCACCGCCGGCGCGATCGTCGCGGCGACGTTCGTGTCGATGCCACTGGTCGTCCTCGCGACAGAGGCGGGCTTCCGCGGATTGGATCCCCGGTACGAACAGGCAGCGGGTGTCCTCGGCGCATCGCCCGGATACGCGCTGCGGCGCGTCGTGCTGCCGATGGTGTCGCCGCAACTGGCGGCGGGAGCGGTGCTCGCGTGGGCGCGCGCCCTCGGAGAGTTCGGCGCGACGATCACCTTCGCCGGCAACCTGCAGGGCAGGACCCAGACCGTGCCGCTGGCCGTCTACCAGCAATTGCAGACCGATCGGGACGGCGCGGTCGCGCTGTCGCTGGTGCTCGTCGTCATCTCGATCGCCGTGCTCGTCACCCTGCGAGAGCGGATCATGGGAGCGCGCTGATGGGCCTGCGAGCCTCCGTATGCGTCCGTCGCGGTGACCACATCGTCGAGGTCGATCTGGACGTGGCCGACGGCGAATCGGTGGCGCTGGTCGGGCGTAACGGCGCAGGCAAGACCACGGTGCTCGAGGCGCTCGCTGGACTCATCCCCTTGGAGAGCGGCACGATCGAGCTGGACGACGTGCGGGTCGATGCGCTCGCCCCCGAGCGCCGCGGCGTCGGATTCGCCTTCCAGGACGGGGTGCTCTTCCCGCGTATGAGCGCGCAGGAGAACGTGGCCTTCGCGGCGCGCGCGCGGGGGGAACGGGCGGCTCCCGCCCGCGCGCGCGCAGCGCGGCTGCTCGCCGAGCTGGCGCCCGCCGTCGATCCCGAGATGCGACCCGCCCAGCTGTCGGGTGGTGAACGCCAGCGCGTTGCGCTCGCCCGGACGCTTGCGAGCGAGCCCCGTCTCCTACTGCTCGACGAACCGCTCGCCGCGGTCGACGCCTCGGCCCGTCCGGGGCTCCGCACGTTGCTGCGCGACACGCTCGCGGCCTTCGCGGGACCCAGCATCCTCGTCACACACGATCCCGTCGAGGCGATGACGCTGGCCGACGGCCTCGTCCTCCTCGAGGACGGGCGCATAACCCAGGTCGGCACACCGGCCGAGGTGCGCAATCACCCGGCGACCCGGTATGCGGCCGACCTGGTGGGCGTGAACCTGTTCGAGGGCACGCTCGAACCGGCAGGGCAGGGGGCGGGCACGCTCCGCACGATCGATGGCGAGCTGACGGTCGCCTGGCCCGAAGGGCTCGAGTCCGTACCCACCGACGGGGTGCGCGCGACGCTGGCCCCGGCCGAGATCGTCGTGCACGCGGCCCGGCCAGAGGGCTCGTCGCGGAACGTCTTCCACGGCAAGGTGCTGGAGGTGGCGATCGGGGGCTCACGGGCTCGGGTGCGGCTGGGGACCGCTCCTCCGCTGGTGGCGGAGGTCACCACGGGCTCGGTCGAGCGGATGGGCCTCGCACCGGGAGCCGAGGTGTGGGCATCGTGCAAGGCGGTGGAGATCCGACTCATGGTGCCAACGGCCAGACCCGATACCCTGTAGATCGTGAGAACCGAGACCGAGCGCGCGTCGCTCGCTTCGCCCGAGCCCGACGACGCGGCAGGTCCGAAGCGCGGCAAGAACCCCGTCACTCGCTTCCTGGGCGAGATGCCCGGCTTGATCATCATGTCGCTGCTGTTGGCGATCCTGATCAAGACCTTCCTGATCCAGGCCTTCTACATCCCCAGCGGCTCGATGGAGAACACGCTCAAGATCAACGACCGCGTGTTGGTCTCCAAGGTTCCGTATTACCTCCACGATCCGCAGCGCGGCGACATCATCGTGTTCACCGACCCCGACCCGAGCAAGCAGCCGCAGCGCAGTCTCATCGGCGGCGCGGCCCACTGGCTCTTCCAGGGGATCGGTTTCCAGAAGCCCGACGACGAGGACTTCATCAAACGGGTGATCGGCGTGCCGGGCGACACGGTGGTGGGCAAGAACGGCAAGGTCTTCGTCAACGGCGTCGCGATCGACGAACCGTACGTGAAGGGATCGACGTCGGACTTCGGCCCGGTGAAGGTACCGGACGACATGTACTTCGTGATGGGGGACAACCGCCAGAATTCGCAGGACTCGCGGTTCGGCCTCGGTGTGATCGCCGACCCCAAGAAGATGCCGGGGATCGGGTTCATCCCGCGCGACAACATCGTCGGCAAGGCCTGGATCATCGTCTGGCCGAAGCCAGACTGGGCCGGTCTCTAGTCGTTCTCGGCGCGCCACCGCGTGCCGACCGGACGTTCCTCCGGCACGAAGAAGCGCGCGAACGTCCACGTCAGCGCGGCGATGCCGATCGACGCGAGCCACACCGTCGGCGGCGGCGGATCCAAGGCGAAGAATGTCTGGGTCGCCGGCAGCACGAAGGCAAGCACGGCCGCGGCTCCCATCGACCAGACCAGGACGAGCCGCCACGTGTTGAGAGGCGCCGCCACGATCGACAAGACGAGGAGCCCGACCCACATCAGCGTCATCACGGCGGTGGTTTGCGCCTCCAGGGTCGTCACACCCTGCTCGCGGGTCGCGAGCGTGTATCCGAGGAACGTCGCGGTCGCCGCGAGGAACCCCGCCGGGATCGTGAAGCGAAGTACCCGCTGGACGAAGCCGGGGCGGAAACGACGAGCGCTGGGCGCGAGGGCCAAGAAGAATGAGGGGATCCCGATCGTGAGCGCCCCGATCAGGGTCAGGTGTCGCGGCAGGAACGGGAAGACCATGCCGGCGACGCCGACCGCCAGCGACAGGAGCATCGCGTAGACGGTCTTGGTGAGGTAGAGGTTGGATGTGCGCTCGATGTTGCCGAGCACGCGCCTGCCTTCCCCGACGACGCTCGGTAGGGCGTCGAACGTCGAGTCCAGCAGCACCAGCTGCGCCACCGCCCGCGTCGCGTCGGCGCCCGTCCCCATCGCGATCCCGATGTCCGCGTCCTTCAGCGCGAGCGCGTCGTTGACGCCGTCGCCGGTCATCGCGACGGTGTGCCCGCGCTCCTGCAGGGCCCGGACCATCGACCGCTTCTGGTGCGGGGACACGCGACCGAAGACGCTGTGTGCTTCCAAGGCGTCGGCGAGCGCATCGAGATCGTCATCGGGCAGGCTCCGTGCGTCGACGGGCGATCCAGCGCCCTCGAGGCCGAGGCTGGACGCGATCGAGCCGACCGTCACCGGCGCGTCGCCGCTCAGCACCTTGACCAGGACCTGCTGCTCCGCGAAATACCGCAGTGTCTGTCCAGCGTCGGCACGGACCCGATCGGCGAGGATCACGAGCGCCACGGGCTCGAGACGCTCCGGCAGCCCGTCGCCGAGCACCGCCGCTCGAGCGAGCAACAGCACCCGCGCGCCGGTCTCGGCGCTCGCGGCCACACGAGCGGCGATGCTCGGATCCGACGTGAGGACGTCCGGCGCGCCCAACAACCAGGCGCCGTGCCCGACGAAGGCGGCGGCGCCCCACTTCCTCGCGGAGGAGAACGGGACGGTCCGCTCGACCGTCCACTCGCCGGTTGCCGACATGCTCTGCGCGATCGCCTGCAACGTGGCGTTCGGGGCCGGATCGGCGGCGGCGAGGGCCGCGAGCGCCGGCTCGGGATCGAGATCCTCGTCGATGCGCTCGACACGATCGAGCGCGAGCCGACCCTCCGTCAGCGTGCCGGTCTTATCGATGCACAGGACGTCGACGCGCGCGAGGCCCTCGACCGCGGGCAACTCCTGCACGAGGACGCGCTGTTTGGCGAGGCGCACCACCGCGACCGAGAACGCGAGCGAGGTCAGCAGGACAAGGCCCTCGGGGACCATCGCAACGGTGCCGGCCACCGCGCCGGACATCGCTGCACGCCACGACCCGTGTGCGCGCAACTGACTCACGAACAGCAAGGTCGCCGTCGGCACGATCGCCCACGTCACGTATCGAAGGATCCGGTCGATCCCCGCTCGGAGCTCCGATCGCGTGAGGCTGAATCGGCGAGCGTCCTCGGCGATGCGAACGGCGTAGGCGGCTGCGCCGACGTCCGTGGCCCGCGCGCGGCCGGTCCCTGCCGCCACGAACGAACCACTGAGCGCCCGGTCCCCGGGGCGCTTGTGCACGGTCTCCGACTCGCCGGTGAGCAACGACTCATCCACCTCCAAACCGTCGGCGACCATGACCTCGCCGTCCACGACGATCTGCGAGCCCGGCGCCAGCGCCACGACGTCGTCCACCACGATGTCCGAGGGCACGACGTCCCGCACGTCGCCGTCCCGGACCACCTGTGCTTTGGGCGCGGTGAGCAGCGTCAATCGATCCAGCGTGCGCTTGGCGCGGAGCTCCTGGACGATCCCGATCAGGGCGTTGGCGACGAGGACGACCCCGAACAGGGCGTCCTGGATCGGCCCGACGATCGCGATCAGGACGAGCATCGCGCCCAGCAACGCGTTGAACCGCGTGAGCACGTTCGCGCGAACGATCTGGCGTACCGTCCGGGTCGGGGCCGCGGGCACGTCGTTGACCGCCCCGCGCGCGACGCGCTCGGCGACCTCGGCCGAACTCAGCCCGCGGGCGGGATCGACCGCGACGGTTCCCACCGCTGCCATGCGTCCAGCCTACGCTGGGTGCCATGCCGACATGGGTGCTGGGGTTGCTCGTGCTGGCCGCGCTCTATGCCGGCGTAGTGCTGGCCCTGATCCTTGCCGGGCGTGGGGTCGCGGCTCGCGAGCTCGCCCTGTTGCTGCCGAACCTGATCCTGTTGTTCAAAGACCTGCTGCGAGACCCCCGCGTGCCTCGTGGCCCGAAGATCGTGCTGTGGATCGGCATCGTGTGGCTCATCTCCCCGATCGACCTCTTGCCCGAGTTCCTGCCGGTGATCGGCCCGCTCGACGACGCCGTCGTCGCGGCGCTCGTCCTGCGGCACCTCGTGCACCGGGCGGGCGCCGACATCGTGCGCGAGCACTGGCGCGGCGAGGAAGGAACCCTCGACCTGATCCTTCGAGGTGCCGGCGTCGCATAAGGTTGCGAGATGTTGCATCCGGGTGGTCCCAATCCGATCGAGAGCGGGTATCGGCCGTCATCTCCGTTCGATCACGAGCCACATGGGATCGGCCGCTTCGCTGCCGCCGTCCTCTTCCTCGGTATCTGGGCGGCGTGCGCCACGATCTCCTTCTGGCGGACGACGCCCCCGGACTTCGCAGGCCTCATGTTCGGCATCGGATGCGCGTTTTCGGCGATCGCCGGCTTCAGCGTCGCGAGGATCAGAAGCCTCCGACCACGGCGACGGGCGTGCCTGGCCCTCGGCGTCGTATGCGCCGTGCTTCCGTTCGTGCTCGGGGCGGCGCTGCGCTGAGTCAGTCGGTTTGCGCGGCCGCCCACGAACGAAGGAGCGCGACCGCCTCGTCCTGGGGGATCGGCCCGCGTTCCATCCGGAGCTCCATCAAGTAGGCGAGCGCCTCGCCGACGGCTGGCCCAGGCTGCAGGTCGAGCAGCTCCATCACCTGGCGACCGTCCAGCGGCGGCCTGATCGCCTCGAGATTCTCGCGCTCCGCCAGCGCCGCGATCCGCGCCTCGAGGTCGTCCTGCAACCGCGCGAACGCGTCGGCACGGCGTTCGTTGCGCGTGGTCACGTCCGCACGCGTGAGCTGGTTGAGCCTGTCGAGCAACTGGCCCGCGTCGCGGACGTAGCGACGCACCGCGGCGTCGGTCCACCCCTCCCCCTCGCCGTAGCCGTGAAAGCGAAGGTGGAGCTCGATCAGCGTGCACACGTCGTCGATCGTCGTGTTCGGGTACCGCAGCGCGCTCAACCGAGCGCGCGCCATCCGCGCGCCCTCCATCTCGTGGTGATGGAAGGTGACCCCGTCGCTCGTGATCGCGCGCGTGGCGGGCTTGCCGATGTCGTGCAACAACGCGGCCAGCCGAAGCACGGCATCGGGCTCGCAGCGTTCGACCACCGCGTAGGTGTGGCGCAACACGTCCTTGTGCTGGTGCACGGGGTCCTGCTCCAGCCGCAACGCCGGCACCTCGGGCAGGAAGTGATCGGCCAGACCAGTCTCCACGAGCAGCTCGAGCCCGGCCGGCGCGTGCGCTGCTATGAGCAACTTGTCCAGCTCGTCGCGGATCCGTTCGGCCGACACGATCTCGAGACGGTCCCCCATCGCCCGCATCGCGTCGAGCACGCGGGGCGCCGGCGTCACGCCGAGTTGTGCGACGAATCGAGCGGCGCGGATCATGCGCAACGGATCGTCCGAGAACGACACCTCCGGGTCCAGCGGCGTGTCGAGCACACGAGCGGCAAGCGCCCTCACGCCGCCGTAGGGGTCGACGAATCCACCGTCGGGCACCCGCACTGCCATCGCGTTGATCGTGAAGTCGCGACGCGAGAGGTCCACCAGCACATCGTCGCCGAACGTGACCGCCGGCTTCCGGTGCTCCTCGGCGTAGACCTCTTTGCGGTAGGTCGTGATCTCGATGCGCTCGCCGTCCTTCAGCGCGCCGACCGTGCCGAACGTCACGCCCACGAGGTAGCGGCGATCGGCCCATCCCTGCAACACCGTGGTCGTCTCCGACGGGTGCGCGGACGTGCAGAAATCCAGGTCGGGGATCTGCCGGCCGAGGATCAGATCGCGCACACTTCCCCCGACGAGATACAGCTCGTGACCGGCGTCCGCGAAGCGCTCGCCGAGCTCTTTCGCGATCGACGGCACGTCGAGGACGGTCGGTGCTTGATCCACGGCCCGAGGATAGCCGGGCGTTCGCCGCTTAGAAGGGGAGGCCGGACTTCTGCTCGTCGGAGAACGCGGACCCGCGATCGAGCACGCCCGACAGCTGGAGATCGAAGTCGTGGGGACTCGACGCGGTGCGACGGGCCTCCTCCGTCGTGATCTGCCCGTCCTTCACCAGGGACACGAGCGCCTGGTCGAAGCTCTGCATGCCGTAGTAGCCGCCCTCGGCGATCACATCGACGATCGAATCGGTCTGCTCCGGGTCGACCAGCCGATCGAAGACACGTCCCGTGTTCACCAGCACCTCGACGGCGGCGACCCGACCCTTCCCGTCTGCCTTCGGGACGAGCCGCTGCGACACGATGCCGCGCAGCGCCCCGGCGAACGACGTGCGCACCTCCTTGGACTGTTGCGGCGGGAACAGGTCCAGCACGCGGTTGATCGTCTCCATGCAGTCGATCGTGTGTAGGGTGGAGATGACGAGGTGCCCGGTCTCGGCCGCCTGGATCGCGGACAGCGCCGAGTCCGCGTCGCGGATCTCACCGACGAAGATCACGTCGGGGTCTTGGCGCACGACGGACTTCAGGGCGGCCGCATAGGACTCGGTGTCGAGGCCCACCTCGCGCTGTTGGATGATCGACAGGACGTCGTCGTGGACGACCTCGATCGGATCCTCGATCGTGACGATATGCGCGCGACGAGCCCGGTTGATGTAGCCGATCATCGAGGCGATCGTCGTCGTCTTGCCCGTGCCCGTGGGGCCGGTGATCAACACGAGCCCGCGTGGGCTGTCGGCCAGCGTGTGCATGACATCGGGCAGCCTGAGCTCCTCGAAGTTCGGGATCTCGGAACGAACCCGCCGGACGGCCAGACCGACCAGACCGCGCTGACGGAACACGTTGATGCGGAACCGCCCCACGCCTTGCAACGTGTAGCCGATGTCCGCCTCGTTGTGCTGCTCGAAGAGCGCCCGCTTGTGCTCGCTCATGACGGCGTCGCCGAACGTGACGGTGTCCTGCGGCGTGAGCACCGGATGCGACGTCGGCTGCAGGTCGCCGTCGACGCGCAGGAACGGCACGTTGCCGACCTTCAGATGAAGGTCGCTGGCACCGCGCTCCACGGTGTGCCGAAGCAGCTCGTCGATGTTCATCCCCACGGTTATGTCGGCAGGGAAGGCTCGCAGCCTGAGCCGGGCTAGTATCCGCACGTCATGGCAGGCCCGGAGGAACACATAGAGCCTGCGCCGCAACGTGCCGAGCCGGTTCGCAAGCCTGCTCGCCGCCGGCGGCGCCGGCGCAAGCCCCGAGCGGGCGGCCAGCCCACGACCGCCGCGGCCGCCGCGTCGGCCAAGCCCGTTGCGAGCCCTGCGGCCGCCGCGGCGACGCCACGAGCCGCCACGAGCCGGTCCCGTTCGCGTGGCAAGAAGAACAGGGGCTCCGGCACGAAGAAGGGTTCGTCCAAGAAGAGCCCGAAGATCCCGACGACCAAGGAGGTCTCGGCCGGCGGGGTCGTCTACCGGCGCGGCGACGATGGGATCGAGGTGGTCCTGGCGTCGCGGCGCACGCGTCGCGGCCAGCTCGCGTGGGGTCTCGCGAAGGGCGGCATCGAGCTGGGTGAGACGCGCGAGGAGGCGGCGATCCGCGAGGTACGCGAGGAGACCGGTCTGACGGCGGACATCGAGGCCGACCTCGGGGACACGAAGTACATGTATGTGTGGGACGACATCCGCATCCGCAAGACGGTCCACTTCTTCTTGATGCGGCACACCGGCGGCGACGTCGGCGATCGCGACGACGAGATGGAGGAGATCCGCTGGTTCCCGATGGACCGAGCGATCAAACGAGCGGCATACCGCGGTGAGCGCGACATGTTGGTGAAGGCCGCGGAGCTGCTGCGGTGAACCCTGCCGACGCGATCGTCGCGATCGCGATCGGCCTGGCCGCCGGGGTGCTCTCGGGGCTCTTCGGCGTCGGGGGCGGGATCATCATGACCCCGGCGATGGATGCGTTGCTGCCGGTGTCCTCGATCGCGGCGATCGCCACGCCGCTGCCGGTCATCTTTCCGACGTCGATCACCGGCGCGGTCACCTACGCGAAGGCGGGCCAGGTCGACCGTCACGCGGCCATGTGGATGGCCGGGACAGGTCTGGTCGGCGCCGCCATCGGGGCGCTCGCCACCGAGTGGGTCGACCCCGCGGTCTTGCTCCTGGTGACGGCGGCGCTGCTCGGCTGGCAATCCGTGGGGATCATCCGGGGGCCCCGGCGGGCCGTCGTCGACCCGACCTCCGGAGACCCCGGCGTTCGGCCGACCGTCTTCGCCACGATCGGCCTGACGGCCGGGGTCGTCTCGGGACTCCTCGGGGTGGGCGGCGGGCTCGTCATGGTCCCGCTGCTGTCGGGGTGGTGCCGGATGCCGCTCAAGCGCGCGTTGGGCACCTCGTTGCTCACGATCCCGGCGATCGTGATCCCCGGCACCATCGTGCACGCGCTGCTGGGCAACATCGACTGGTGGGTCGCGCTGTTCCTCACGATCGGCGCGGTGCCGGGGGCCCGGGTCGGGGCGAAGCTGGCCCTCGGATCCGGCGAGCGGACGCTGCGGTTGACCGTCGGCACGGGGATGCTGGCCGTCGCCGTGCTCTACGCCGTGATCCAGGTGTCGGACCTCCTGGGTTGATGGCTCCGATGTGCCCGACCCACGCCCCGCTACGATGCGGCCCGTGAGACGCGTGCTCGGCGTGCTCGCCGCCACGCTCGTGGTGGTCGGCACGGTCGTGATCGTTCCCCCTGCCCAGGCGCAGGGAAGCGACGTGACGCTGCAGATCCTGCGGCAATCCCCATGGAGCTCCGCCTATCACCGCTCGCTGCTGACCATCGATCTCCTCGCGTACAACGGCGGCGAGGAACCCTTGGACGATCTCCGCATCGAGGTCTCGTTCGGACCGCACGTCGAGTCGCGCGGCGACTATGCGAACGTGCTGTCGACCGGACCGGACACGACCATCGCCAGCGTGACGGAGCCGGTCCGCGGGGCGGTGGGGCCGGGCAACAACCGGACGATCGAAGTGTCGGCGGACCTCGCAACCACCCCCGGCATCGATCAGACCGACTCGCAAACCTATCCGGCGGTGGTGCAGCTGCTGACCGGCGACACCGTGCTTGCGTCACTCGTCACACCGGTGATCTATCTCGTGCGGCCACCTGAGGCGCCGATGCTGTCGGCGACGTGGGTGCAGCTGCCCTCGCCGATCGCGTTCGGAGCCGATGGAACCCTGGTGGACACGGAGTTTCCGGGCGAGCTCGCTCACGGCGGGACGTTGCGGGCGCCCCTCGACGCCGTCGCGGACGCGACCGTGGGACGACATCCGCACGGCCCGATGGACCTTGTGGTCGATCCGCTCCTCGTCACCCAGGCCCGGGACCTGTTCGACGGCTACCGGACGCTCGACGGGACGGAGGTCGCGAGCGACACCGCGCCGGCGCGGCAGGCGGGAAGCTACCTGCGCTCGCTGTCGACCGTCGTGTCGTCGCCCGGTGCGGTCGAGACCGTCGCGAACCCGTACGCGAACCCCTTGTTGCCCGCCATGCTCCAGGCGCAGCTGACGACCCTCCTCGCGGGCCAGCGGCTCGGTGGTGGCGAGGTCCTCACCAGTCTCGGCGCGGCGCCGGCGAGCAACATCGCGAAGCCCGCCGACGGCCAGCTCTCCGACGACGCACTCTCATGGTTGGCGGGCGTGGGCACCGGCATCGTGCTCGGCGACGCCGACACGGTCGATCGATCCGCGGCGCAGGGATTCCTCGCCCCGGCCCCCACCGTGCCGATGTCGACGGCCGGGGGCACCCTCACGATGGTGCTGCCGGACCCCGACACCCAGGCGTTGTTCGAGCGGGCGGACCTGCTGGCCGACCCAGTTCGCGCGGCGCAGATCGTCCTCGGCGAGCTGGCCGTGATCTGGAAGGAGGCGCCCGTTCCCTCTTCGCCCATCGTTCGGGGCATCGCCATCGCGCCGCCGCCCACCCTGCCGGTCGAGATGTGGGACCCGCTGCTCCAGCGGGTCTCCGAGGCGCCGTTTCTCGAGCCGGTCACCGCCGCGGAGCTCGTGGATCGCATCGGCGCCCCGAACCCGAACCCCGACGGCGAGCTGGCCACGCCCACGAGCGCGGCGTTCGATACCTCGTACGCACACGAGATCGACGAGCTCAGCCACAACGTCGAGGCGTACGGGTCGATGCTCGGCCCCGCCAGCGAGGCGCCGACCGAGCTTCGTCGCGAGCTGTTCACCGCCACCGCGCCCCCCTACGTCACGGACCCCGCCGCGGGCTTGCCGTGGTTGGCATCCGTCGATGCGGCCACCCAGCAGGCGTTCGCCGCGGCGACGCCGCTCGTGAGCTCCACCTACACGTTCACCTCGCGAGAAGGAACGATCCCGATCGTGATGGGCGATCCGGGCGACACGCCGCTTCGCGTGACGATCGAGCTCATCGGCTCCGCCTTTTCGTTCCCGAACGGCTCCAGCCAGAGCGTCGTGGTTGATCGTCCGGGAACGATCGTGAGCTTTCCGGTCGTGGCCAACACGTCCGGGCAGAACCCGATCCAGATAGTGGTCCGCGCGCCCAACGGGCGCCAGGTCCCCACGACGCCGATCACCATCTCGGTCCGCACGACGACCGTGAACCATATCGCCCTGCTGGTCACGATCGCTGCGGGGCTCGGCCTCCTCGCGCTGTATTCGAGGAGGTGGTTCCGACGGCGGACGAGCCCGGCGTGAGCCCGATCGACGAGACCGATTCCCACGGCGACACCGTTCGCAGCGCCGCGGTCATGTCGACGGGCACCTTCCTGTCGCGCGCGACCGGCGTCGTGCGGGTGGGCGTCACGCTGGCGGCGCTGGGCACGTTCGCGTTGTCCGACAGCTACTTCAAGGCGAACACGACGCCCAACATCGTGTATGAGCTCGTGCTCGGCGGCATCCTCACGAGCGTCTTCGTGCCGCTGTTGGTCGAGTGGAAACGGAGGCACGGGCAAGAGGCCCAATGGGAGGCGGGGAGTCGCTTCCTCACGCTCGTCCTTGTGACGCTGACGGTCGTGACGATCGCTGCGATGATCGCCGCCCCCCAGATCATGCGGGTGTACCTCTCGGGCGTGGAGAACCCGGTCGACTACCAGGCCGAGCTCGAGGTGGGGACGTTCTTCCTGCGCTGGTTCTTGCCGCAGATCGTCTTCTATGGCATCGGCGCGGTCGCCGCCGGCCTGCTGACGGCGAACCGTCGGTTCTCGGCGCCGATGTTTGCCCCGGTCCTGAACAACCTGGTGGTGATCGCGACGATGGCGATCTTCATCGTCGTTCGACACGGGGCGCCGCCCACGATCGCGAGCGTCACCCAAGGGCAGCGGCTTCTCCTTGCGGCGGGCACCACGCTCGGGGTCGTGGCGATGACCGTGGCGCTGTGGCCGTCGCTGCGGCGGCTCGGGTTCCGATGGCACCTGCGCTTCGATTGGCGACACGAGACGGTTCGCCGCCTCCTGCACCTCGCGCGATGGATCGCGGTGTACGTGATCGCCAACCAGATCGCCTACTTCGTCATCATCGTCTTCAGCGGGCGGATCGGCGAGGGGTCCTACGTCGTGTATTCCCAGGCGTTCATCTTCTTCTCGCTCCCGCACGCGATCGTGGCGGTCTCGATCTTCACCGCGCTCCTGCCGGGGATGTCGGCGAGGTGGACGGACCGGAACATCGAGGGCGTGCGCGAGCTCTTCTCCCGGGGGTTGCGGGACACGGAGATCGTGATGCTGCCGGCCGCTGCCGGCTACGCGGTGCTGGCGGGGCCGATCGTGGCGCTCCTCGCGAGCTACGGCGTGATGACGAGCGACAGCACCGAGCTGCTCGGCAGGACGTTGGCCGCTTTCGCCATCGGACTGCCCTTCTTCTCCTCCTTCCAGTTCCTGACGCGGACCTACTACGCGATGCAGGACGCCAAGACGCCGGCCCTCGCCAATATCGCGGTGGCGGTCGTCAACCTGGCCATGGATCTCTGGCTCGCATTCGGCCTCGGCCTGGGAGTGCCCGGGCTGGCGCTCGGCTACGCGGCCTCCTACGCGGCGGGGTCGATGATCCTCTACATCATGGTCCGCCGGCGTCTCGGGGGGGCCGACGGTCGACGGATCGCCGACACGCTCGCTCGGACGTTGGCGGCGTCGGTCATGACCGCGGCGGCCGCGTGGGCGACGGCGGCGGGGGTGGCGGCGGTCCTCGACGTCTCCCGGCCGCTCATGCGGCTGCTTCAAGTCGGCGCCGCCGTTGCGGCTGGTGTGCTTGCCTTCGCGCTCGGTGCGCTTATCTTCAGGATCCAAGAGGCCGATGAGGTCTGGCAGGCCCTGAGCGCAAGGTTCCGACGATGATGCCCGCACACCCTTCGAGATCCCTGCACGATCAAGCCGGCCTGATCGGCAAGGTCGCGGTGTTCTGGATCATCGGGCTGCTGCTCGTCGGGCTGCTGATCCTCGATGCCCTCTCGATCGTGCTGACCACGTTCAAGCTGTCGAACACCGCCCAGGCCGCCGCCTCGATCGCCGCGACCACCTACAAGAACCTGCACGACGAGACCAAAGCGTGTGACGCGGCGGGGGTCGAGTTGCTGCGCGACAACCAACCGGTCCCCGAGGCCGCCGCGTGGTGCAAGATCGACACGACCTCCGGCGTCGCGACGATCGCGTTGCACTCCACCGCGTCCAGCCTGGTCCTGGGACGGCTGTCCTTTACCGAGGACTACACGAAGATCACGGTCAAGGAAACCGCCCAGCCGTCGTCGTTGTAGCGTGCCGACGTGACCGACGTCTCCGACGAACACCTCGTCAGGCGGTTCCTCGCGGGCGACGCCGGCGCCTTCACGGAGCTCGCTCGGCGGCACGAACGGCGGGTCTATGCGCTCTGCCTCCGGATCCTCGGCGATCGTGACGACGCCGCCGACGCGTCCCAGGACGCGTTCCTCATGGTCCTACGGAAGCTCGACCAGTTCCGCGGCGACGCCGCATTCTCCACGTGGCTGCATCGCGTGACGGTGAACGTCTGCTACGACCATCTCCGCTCGGCGAAGCGCCGCCCGCTCCTCCATCGCGCGGATGACGATCACCCGATGGAGACCGGTCCGCCGATCGCCGATCACGCGGATGCCGTGGCGGACGCGCACGATGTCGCCGCCGGGCTCGCGGCGGTGCCCGAGGACTTCCGGATCGCGCTGGTGCTGGCCGACATCCAGGATCTCCCCTACGACGAGATCGCTCGCGTGCTCGATGTGCCGGTGGGCACGGTCATCCGGCCGCGGCGGGTTCGTTCGTCCTGCCCCTCCCGCTCCGGATCGTCATCTTCCTCGGGCCGGCGATCATGATCCTGGGCCTCGCCCACTCGGTCATCCGCGGGAGATTCGCGGCGGCGACTCGACTCGACCGTGGCCTCGCGGTCGGTGTCCTGCTGGTCGCCGTCGTCGTCGTGTTCGGCTTCATCACCCGGGAGTGATCGCGCCCCCGAACGCCCGGGATGCGACTCTGCGACCGATGCCACGTTCGCCTTCGCCTGGTCGGCGCGGGCGGTGATCGTGCTCGTGACCGACGCGATCGCATCGTCCAGCGCATCCGAGGCGGGCGCCATGGGTGGCACGTCCAGCGCGGCACCGGGACGCCTGCGACGCGGGGTCGACATCGCGGCCGGGGTCGGCGACGTCGCGGCGAGCGCACGCAGCGCTTCGGTCGCCGCCCGGGTCGACTCGTCGCCCAGCCGGTCGATCTCGAGCTGGCTCGTCTGCCTGGTCAGCTGGACCTTCGCCTCGGACAGCGCGGCCCCGATCCGCGCCTGGAGCGATGTCAGCACCGATCCACCGGCCGACCCGGCCACCAGCGCGGTGACCGCGAGCCGGATGGGGTCGTACCCGGACACCACGGTCGCGCCGGCGCCGCCCGCTCCCTGGATCGTGACCGAGGTCGGCGGGAAGACCAGCAGGATGGCGATCCCGGTCACGCCCCCGACGAACAGGTTCGCGAAGCCGCCGAAGTCGAACAGCCGCCCGTCGCGGCGCGGCAGCTCGAACGTGCCCGTCTCCCCGTTGCGGTTCAGCAGGAACTCGGCCGCCAGGCCGCCCAGGATCCCGAAGACGAGGGCGATCGCGAAGACGGCAACGTAGCCCTGGCTGGAGTCGAGCTGGATCATCGCTGCTCCCTCTTGGTGATGGCCCCGCGGGGCTGGTATCGGCCGAACCGTCCGCTCAGGCGCGTTCGAGCGCCACCTGGTAGCTCCCGGTCCCGGTCGGGCGATGGTGGCGCACCTGGACGCTGTAGCCGCCGGGCTGCAGGTCGCGTTCGATCCGCGCGTTGTAGCCGGCCCCCGAATCGTCATCGGCGGCGATCAGCGACGTGTCCGAGTTCGGTCCGTGGAGGCTCATCACGACGTTCGTCCGACCCAGGGTCTGGAGGATGAAGTGGCCCGCCTTGCCGACCCGGAACGTGTAGCGATCGACCTCGCCGTGCGTGCCGATCGACCCGGATACCGGTGAGGCGCCGATCTTGAGCCGCGTCACGGGCTTCGGCTGGGCCGGGTACTGCGAGCGGATGAACGCCTTGTCGCCGCTCGACAGATGCGTGTTCCAGCCGACCGACCACGTCCCGATGGTCAGCGAATCGTCGACGGCATAGAGCATGATCGAGTCACGATCGAAGCGCGAGAACTGGATGCCGGCCGGCGAATAGGCTTGGAACAGGTTGGTATCGACCTGCGATCGCGACCAGCCCTGGCGGGCGTAGTAGGCGTAGACCTTCTCCTTGTCCCACGGGATGTGGACGTCCGGGCTCTGGTGCTCGTGGATGCAGCCGAGCGCATGGCCGAACTCATGGAGGACGACCCGGGAGTACTCGTCCGCCTCCGTATCCGGCTCCAGCCAGCCGAAGTTCATCGTCGGCTCGGTGGCCGGGATCTGCTGGCAGACGGTGCCCATGTACGACCACGAGCCTTCGAGCTTGAAGCTGATCCGGATCGGCGCGTCGGCCGCATCGACGAACGCGAAGCGGATGTTGGCGACGTCCTCCCAGCCGTGCGCGACGGCCTCCACCTTGCGCTTGCTGACCGCGTCGCCATCGAGGAACCGGCAGGCGATCGTCGTGCCCGGCTTCCACAGCGTCTGGGTGATGAGCGCCATCCGCGTGCGGCCGAGGCCCCGCGGACCACCATCGAGCGCGACGGCCATCAGGTTGTCCGGTCGTTCGGACAGCGCGCTCGACTCGGCGGCCGCCCGCTGGTCGTCCGGCACGAACCGGTCGATGCACATCCGGATATCGTCGCGTCGTTTCGCCGGGCTCATTCGATCCTCCCTCTTCATCGTCGTGGTCGAGTCCCGGGCGGCGCGGCCCGGCGCGACTTCAGGGCATGTCCCTCACCAGCCGAGGGCGATCAGGACGTTCCAGCGAACACCTTCTGGCGGCAAGGGTTCGAAGCCTCCGATCGCCACGCCATCGGAACGCAGGATGAGGACCACCGGGATGGTCTTGGTCTTGTCGGCCGCGGTGTCCGTGGCAAGGACCGCCAACCGACCGTCGCCGAACGGTGAGCTCGAGATGCCGGCGAACTCGGTCGCGTTCGGAACGGCTGCGGCCGCGCCGAGGCCGGACATGATGGCGTCCGAACCGATCCGCTCGGGTGCTGCATCGACCCCGTTCTGCCAGGCCAGGATGAACGATCCCCAGCCATCCTCATTGCCGCGCTCGATCGCGATGAAGGTCCCATCGGCATCGACGATCGCATACGTGGCGTTCCCCGAAGCGGGGAGCAGGTCGCGCGAGCCTCCGGGTTCGACGACCCAGACCCCAAGCTCCTGGTTCGGCGACTGGAGGTTGCGACCAGTGACGAGGACCCGCTGGTCGTTCGTCGGATCGACCGAGATCTTCCGGATCTCGCTCCACCCGTCGCTGACCACGACGGGATCGTCCTCGATCGGCACGATGAAATCGCCGATCCGTTGGGCGAACGTCGCCATCACGATGTCCTCGACGCAGCCGAGTCCGGGCCGGCATCCGCGAGTGCGCGAGAACAGGAGGTTGCCGTCGGCCCGCCAGGCCGGTGCATGATCCCGGGTCCCCGTCGCTGATTCCTTGAGGACCGGATCCTTGACCGTGATCCCCGGGTCGGCCACCCCATCCGGACGATCCCCGATCCCGGGCACGACGTACTTGATCTGCGAGCCACCGTTCTGGAAGCGTGCGAACGCGATCACATTGCGGTGCGGGTCCCAGACGGGATCGAAGTCGAAGACGCTCGGAAGGTCCGTGGCCACGCCGGCCGTCACGGATTGCACGCCGGGTTCGGGCACCTGGAGCGTGCTGATGTTCGTGACCGAGCTCGACGATCCTCCGGCCACCGCGACGTTGTTGGACTTCGGGCGGGGGCCGACCCACTCATCCTTGGTGCCTGGCACGACCGGGTAGGCATGGGTCGTCGTGTCGGCGGTCCCGCTCGAACCCGACGGCTCGGGCGTGACCACGGGCCCGAACAGGCCGGCGGCCGACAGGCCTCCGAGCAGGAGCACGACCACGACGACGGCGATGACGCCGATCATCCACGGCCGGCTCGCCGTCGACGTGCGCTTGGCCTGCGGCTGGGCCATCGGCCGGGGACCGGTCGGCGAGATCCAGGTGGTGGGCGTGCCGGTCGGTGGCGGACCGGCTGGGGTGCCGGTTCCGGCGGTGGCGGGCGTGGTCGTGCCCCCAGCCGCGGTGGCTCCAGTGGCCGTGGTCGTGCGCGGCTCCGGGTCGCCGCGTGGCGGCGGCCGCGCCGCCGGCCGTCGCCGCGCCGTCGACGACGGCAGCCGTCGGGCCGCGCCCCCCGCCGCGGCGACCGGCGCGAAGTCGAACAGGCGCCCGTCCTCGTTGCGCAGGAACAGGACCGGCGTGGCCCATTCGGTCTCGTTGACTTCGGTGAAGACGGCCTTGCGCGCCTCGGCGACGGCGACATCGATCGGGTCCTGGCGGGCGATGAGCGACTGATAGAGCTCTTCCGCGAAGGTGATCGCGGCCTTGTCGGAGATCTCGAACTGCATCGCCACGACGGCCGGGATCCCGAGCGCCACGATCGAGGTGGCGATCCCCGCGAACGGGTCCACGACGCTGGTCCGCGCGCCCTCGCACGAGTTGAGGACGACCAGCCGGAGCGAATCCTGGTCGGCGAGCAGGTTGACCAGCTGGGCATCGGAGACCTGCGCCGCGCTGTGATCTTCCTGCTCGAGGAAGAGCACGCCCCCGCCCCCGCCGCC
>CAWCDA010000028.1:0-45194 GCA_963794065.1 uncultured Actinomycetes bacterium
TGTCGATCGTGGCGGCGCCTCTCAACACGTGGCGGCTCGTCCTGGTCTGGTCGATGGGAGCCGCGGCCGTGCTTGCCTTCGTGCTGCCGGCGACCCAGACATTCTTCGCCTTGGATCCGCCGCCGCCGACGGTGTGGCTCGCGTCGATCGGCATCGCCGCGCTGACGTGGACGTTCGCGCGCTTCTTCGTGCCGGAGGAACGTCCGGTCGGCACGCGGTGGCGCGCCGAGAACGACTAGAGACCGGCCCAGTCTGGCTTCGGCCAGACGATGATCCAGGCCTTGCCGACGATGTTGTCGCGCGGGATGAACCCGATCCCCGGCATCTTCTTGGGGTCGGCGATCACACCGAGGCCGAACCGCGAGTCCTGCGAATTCTGGCGGTTGTCCCCCATCACGAAGTACATGTCGTCCGGTACCTTCACCGGGCCGAAGTCCGACGTCGATCCCTTCACGTACGGTTCGTCGATCGCGACGCCGTTGACGAAGACCTTGCCGTTCTTGCCCACCACCGTGTCGCCCGGCACGCCGATCACCCGTTTGATGAAGTCCTCGTCGTCGGGCTTCTGGAAACCGATCCCCTGGAAGAGCCAGTGGGCCGCGCCGCCGATGAGACTGCGCTGCGGCTGCTTGCTCGGGTCGGGGTCGGTGAACACGATGATGTCGCCGCGCTGCGGATCGTGGAGGTAATACGGAACCTTGGAGACCAACACGCGGTCGTTGATCTTGAGCGTGTTCTCCATCGAGCCGCTGGGGATGTAGAAGGCCTGGATCAGGAAGGTCTTGATCAGGATCGCCAACAGCAGCGACATGATGATCAAGCCGGGCATCTCGCCCAGGAAGCGAGTGACGGGGTTCTTGCCGCGCTTCGGACCTGCCGCGTCGTCGGGCTCGGGCGAAGCGAGCGACGCGCGCTCGGTCTCGGTTCTCACGATCTACAGGGTATCGGGTCTGGCCGTTGGCACCATGAGTCGGATCTCCACCGCCTTGCACGATGCCCACACCTCGGCTCCCGGTGCGAGGCCCATCCGCTCGACCGAGCCCGTGGTGACCTCCGCCACCAGCGGAGGAGCGGTGGCCGGCCGCACCGAGCCCGTGAGCCCCCGATCGCCACCTCCAGCACCTTGCCGTGGAAGACGTTCCGCGACGAGCCATCTGGCCGGGCCGCGTGCACGACGATCTCGGCCGGGGCCAGCGTCGCGCGCACCCCGTCGGTGGGTCGGACTCGAGCCCTTCGGGCCAGGCAACCGTCAGCTCGCCATCGATCGTGCGGAGCGTGCCGCCCCCTGCCCTGCCGGTTCGAGCGTGCCCTCGAACAGGTTCACGCCCACCAGGTCGGCCGCATACCGGGTCGCCGGGTCGATGCGCACCTCGGCCGGTGTGCCGACCTGGGTTATGCGCCCGTCCTCGAGGAGGACGAGGCCGTCGGCCAGCGTCATCGCCTCGACGGGATCGTGTGTGACGAGGATGCTGGGTCCCGCGAAGGCCGCGAGCGTGTCGCGCAGCAACGTGCGGAGCCCCGGACGGGCCGAGGCGTCGACCGCGGCAAGCGGTTCGTCGAGCAGTAGGAGACGGGGCTCGCTCGCAAGCGTCCGGGCGAGCGCAACGCGCTGGCGTTCACCGCCCGACAGCTGGGCGGGTCGCATCTCGGGATCGACGCCGGGCGCCAGCTCGGCGAGCAGCCGCGCTGCGCGCTCGCGGCGGGAGCCGCCCGTTCCCCCCGCGCGCGCGCCGCGAAGGCCACGTTCTCCTGCGCGCTCATACGCGGGAAGAGCACGCCGTCCTGGAAGGCGAATCCACGCCGCGGCGCTCGGGGGCGAGCGCATCGACCCGCACGTCGTCCAGCTCGATCGTGCCGCTCTCCAAGGGGATGAGTCCAGCGAGCGCCTCGAGCACCGTGGTCTTGCCTGCGCCGTTACGCCCGACCAGCGCCACCGATTCGCCGTCGGCCACGTCCAGATCGACCTCGACGATGTGGTCACCGCGACGGACGCGTACGGAGGCTCGCAGACCCATCAGCGCGCTCCCATGATCCGCTCTCGCAGGGTGACGAGCACGGCGATCGAGATGACGACGAGCACCAGCGACAGCGCGACCGCGCCGTCCCGATCGGTCTGCAATTGCTGGTAGACGGCCAGCGGCACGGTCTGGGTTCTGCCCTGCAGGTTGCCGGCGAAGGTGATCGTCGCGCCGAACTCTCCGAGGGCGCGCGCCCACGCGAGCACCGCTCCCGCCGCCAGTTGCGGCGACACCAGCGGCAGCACGACGCGCCGCAGCGCGTATCCGGGCGATGCGCCGAGGACACCCGCTGCCTGTTCGTACCGGGGATCCAATCCGCGGAAGCCCGCCTCCGTCGCGAGGACGACCAGTGGCATCGACACGAACGTCGCCGCGACGATCGCGCCGGCGGTGGAGAAGGTGAGTTGGATGCCGAGGGCCCGATCCAGCCAGCCGCCGACGACGCCGCGTCTTCCCAGCGCCTCGAGGAGTCCGACGCCCGCGACGACCGGCGGGAGCACGATCGGGAGTACAACCATCGCGCGCAACACGGATCGACCGCGGAATTCGCGGCGGGACAGGACCCATGCGAGTGGCACCCCGAACACGACCGAGAGCAGCGTCGCGGCGAGCGACACTTCGAGCGAGAGGCGGAGCGCGGTCCGAGCCCCGACCCCCCCGAGCACGTCGGCGAAACGTCCCCACGGCGCCCGCGCGACGAGCGCGACCACAGGCAGCACCACGAACGCACCGCCGATGATGGCGGCGATCAGGATCGGGAGGGGAAGGCGGCGACGCATGCTGGCTAGCCGGGCGGCGGACCGAACCCGAAGGTGGCGAGCGTCGCCTCGCCCTGCGCACCGATCACGTACGTCACGAACGAAGCCGCCATGTCGGCCTGCGGGGCGCCAGTCACGACCGCGATGGGATACGTCGCCACGACGTTGATGTCGTCGGGCACCGTCACGGACCCGACGTCCGCGGTCGTGATGTCGGACGTATACACCACGCCCGCGTCCGCCTCTCCCGACGACACCTTCGCGACGACCGCCGCGTCGTCCGGCTCGTTGGAGACGACGTTCGCGAGCACGTCCTTCGAGATGCCGGCGGTGTCGAGCACCTCGCGCGCGTAGTCGCCCACCGGCACGCCCTCGGCGGCCAGCACGACCTGCACGCCGTCGTTGGCGAGGTCGTCGACGGATGCGATGTTCGCCGGGTTGTCGGTGGGCGTGATGATGACGAGCTGGTTCGTCGCGAAGTCGGCTTGCTCGGTCACGCCGGGGTTCTCTGCCGCCGAGTCCATCGCGGTTGCGCTCGCCGAGGCGAAGACGTCGGCGGTTCCCTCGCTGGCGATCTGAGCGGCGAGGTCGGTCGAGGACCCGAAGTTGAACGTCACGTGCACACCGGGGTTCGCCGCTTCGAAGTCGATCCCGATCTGGGTGAAGGCGGCAGTGAGCGACGACGCGGCGAAGACCGTCAGGTCCGTCGTCGCGGCGGACGAGCTGGATGTGCCCGCGCTGCTCGAGTTGTTCGAGGAGCACGCGGTTGCGACGAGCATGGCCGGTATCAACAGCCACAACGCCTTCTTCATCGTTCGGTGACCTCCACCATCACGCTCGTCGCCTTGACGGTGGCGACGGCCTCCATCCCGGGCTTCAGCCCGAGCTCATCCGCGGCCTCCCTCGTGATGAGGGAGACCACTCGATGCGGCCCTGCTTGGATCTCGACCAACGCCGAGACTTTGTCCCTCGTCACCTTCGTGATGACGCCTGGGAAGGCGTTTCGTCTGCTCGTGTGCGCCGGGGCGGGCCTGAGGGCGCGACGCTCGGCCAAGAGGCGGGCAACCTCGGCCTCGGGGACAAGTCGTTGACCGCCCGGCGTGCGCTCGACGGCGAGGGTTCCCTCCCGCTCCCATCGCCTGAGCGTCTCGACCCGCACACCCAGGAGCTTCGCCGCCTCGCCGATCCGATACCTAGCCATGGGGCCAGCAATATACAGAAAAACCTGAAGATAGGGAGGCAGTCCCGCTATACCTGATCAGACGGCGAAGCGGATGTTCAGGATGTCGCCCTCGGCGACCAGGTAGTCCTTGCCCTCGACCCGGACCTTGCCGGCCGCCTTGGCGGCCTCCATGGACCCTGCCGCGATCAGGTCGCCATAGCCGATCACGTCGGCGCGGATGAAGCCCCGCTGGAGATCGGTGTGGATCGCGCCGGCTGCCTCGGGTGCGTTCGCGCCGCGCCGTACCTCCCAGGCCCGGGTCTCATCCTCGCCCGTCGTGAGGAACGTGATCAGATCGAGCGCCCGGTAGCACGCGGCGATCACGGTCTCGAGCCCGGGCTCGGTGACGCCGAACTCCTCGAGCAGCGCCCGAGCCTCCTCGGCGTCCATCTCCGCGACCTCGGCCTCGATCGCTGCGTACACGCCGGCCGCGCCTTCGAGGTCGCCGGGCACGTGCGTGCCCTCCTCGAGGTTCGCGATCAGGACCTCGGGCTTGAGGGTGAACGGCGCGATGCCCTTGAGCTCAGCGACGTGCTCCGCCTCCAGTCCTGCGTCGCGCAGGGGCGTCTCGGCGTCCAGCGCCTTCTTCGCCGATTCGAGCGCCTCGACCTCGACGCCGGGCTTCCCACGGGCCTTCTTCACCGCCTTGGTCAGCGCCGACTCGATCACCGAGAGGTCCGCCAGCAGCAGATCCGCTCGCACATCCGCAACCTCGGCCGCCGGCGCAGCGTCGGTGCCGAAACACCGCACGACCAGACCGAGCGCGTCGACCTCACGCAGTTTCGCGACAGACTGCGCGCTCGACAGCCCACCGGGTACGTCGACGAATCGGACCTGGGCAGCGACGGTCTTCTTCGATCGCTCGATGTCGGTCAGGACCTGCAGGCGCGGATCGGGCACGGGGACCACCGCCACGTTGGCCTGGCCACCGTGGGAGCCGGCGTGGGTGAGCGCCGTGAACAGCGTGGATTTCCCGGAGAAAGGAGCGCCGACCAGTCCGATGTCTTTCACGGGCGCCCACGGTAGCAGTGGGTTTTCAACGGCGAGGGCCAACCGGTCCCGTGAAGTCGGCCGAACGGCGGACACGTACCGACTTCTGACCAGTAGTGCTGCGACCCACCGATGACCGATGCTTGCCGCGAGACCGGATACGGCCGGGGCGCCGCCAGACCCGCCCCGGCCGTCCGGCCTCCTATCCAGGCTTGCCAGATGTGCGCCGAGGGGGGCGCATCGTGCGAAGGACGGGGACCCGACGGCCCCGTCCTTCGCCGCGTCTGCGCTAGCTCTTGGTCTCCCAGAAGACCTTCGCGATCTCGTCGATCGAGTCGAGAAGCTTCTGCCCCTGCGCGGGGTCGTCGGACTTCTTGGCGGCGCCGGCTTCCTTCGTCGCGCCCCAGAAGAGGTCGTGCAGGTTCGGGTGCTTCTCGAGGTGCTCGGGCTTGAAGTAGTCGGTCCACAGCACCCACAGGTGCTCCTTGACGAGGTTCGCCCGCTCCTCCTTGATCGCGACGGCGCGCGCGCGGAACTCCGCGTCGTCGGAGCCCTGGAACTTCTCCTGGCACGCCTTGACCGACTCGGCCTCGATGCGGGCCTGCGCCGGGTCGTAGACGCCGCACGGCAGGTCGCAGTGCGCGTGAACCGTGCGACGAGGTGCGAGGATGCGATAGCACCATGGATGAATCCCCTCCTTCTGCTTCCGAAGAACCGGTTCCCGAGGAACCTTCCGAACACGAATCGTACCGCCGGGGTCGGAAACGCGTATCGGGGGTGGTGGCCGGTGCCGCGCTCGTCGTGGCCGCGGCGGCCGCGTTCGCGCGATACCGCCCCGCGCGTGTAGCGATCGAGGGCATCTCGATGGCGCCGACGCTCGTGCCCGACGACTGGGTCCTGGTCGTCACGCCCGAGCAGTTCGGTCGCGACGACGTCGTGGTGGTCGAGCACCCGCAGCGCCACGGGTACGAGATCGTGAAGCGCCTGGTGGCGGTTCCGGGCGACGAGTTCGACGGGCGGATCCTGGGCCCCGACGAGTACTGGGTGGAAGGCGACTTCGCGGAGCACTCCACCGATTCCCGTGCGTTCGGGCCGGTCGCGCGCGCGCAGCTGAAGGCGAAGGCGATCCTGATCTACTGGCCCCTCGACCGCCGCCGAGTCGTCCGATAGGGCTCAGGCCTCGCAGTGCAATAGCGTGTCCGACCCGAGCCCGCCCTTGCCGTTGAGCCGATCGTCTCCCGGCCCGCCCTCGAGGCGATCGCGACGAGGCCCGCCGATGAGAACGTCGTTCCCGCCCGTCCCGGAGAAGTGAACGCTGCCGGCGACCGCTGGGGTCTGATACACGCTGATCCGATCGCGGAAGGGGCAGCCGATGATGTGCGGGATCCCAACCACGGTGACACTCCCGAACACCCACGTGGCATCGGAGGTGTAGATCGGGCTCTGACCGGACCCGATCGTGGCGGTCACGGTCGCCGCGTCACTGTCGAACGTGCATGAAGTCGACGTCGTCGCTCGCGCAACCCCGGGCACCGACATGAGTGCAAGCACAGTGGGAACGAGGAGCACACGTCGCACCAAGGGTCCTTCCTGCGCGGTCGGTGACGGCATCCAAGCGCAGGGGTGCGTGGAGCGTCAATAGAACGATGGACGCTACGTCGCGGCGCGCGTTCGCCGATACCACTCCTACCATGGGCGAGATGGCTCCTTCCCCGATGCGGCCGATACCCCCGAGGCCCGACGCGGTCACGCCGCCGCGCCCCGACCTTGGCTGGCAACTGCTGCCGCCAACCGTCGGCACGCCCCGGCGCCGTCGTGGACTCACGGCGGTCGTCGCCGTGCTCACCGCGATCGCCGTCGTCGGTTCGCTGGGCATCGTCGGGGGGGTCGTCAGCGATCTCTCGCGACCGCGTGGGACGTCGAGCGAGTATCAGTTCCTCGCGACCAACCACGGCGAGCCGGTTCGGTGGAACCCGTGCGCGCCGATCCACTACGTCGTCAACGTGGAGCACGCGCCCGAGGGCTCGCTGCAAGACGTGCAGGAGGCGATCGACCGGTCTCGATCGGCCACGGGCGTCGACTTCGTCTACGACGGGCCGACCGAGGAGATCCCGCAGCGAGACCGGAACCCGTACCTACCGGACCTGTATGGCGACCGATGGGCCGCGGTCGTGATCGCCTGGGCGACCCAGTCCCGACCGACATCCCCTTCCAGAAGGGCGATAGTACTTCGCCGCGGTGGCTCGGCCCCTCGGCCCGCCCGACGGCACGCCGCAGTTCGTCAGCGGTGGGTGGTGGTCAACGCGGCCGACCCGAACCCGACGGGCTGGGCTTACACGGGATCGCAGGGCCCGACGGTCTTGCACGAACTGGGGCACATCATGGGGCTCGATCACGTCACCTCGAAGGCGGAGTTGATGGAGCCCGCCGGCGGCTTCATGACGGATTTCGGCCGGGAGATCTCGCCGGGCTTGAGCAGCTCGGCCTCGACCAGGGCTGCCTCGTCACGCCCGAGCCCTGAGCAGAGCCGTGTCTTGCCCTTCGCCGCAGGTCAGAGGTACGATGTTGCACCTGCAATGGTCTGTACTCGTGAAGCTGGCGTCGTCGCGGCGATGATCCCCGACCGCATCTGCGGCTGTTCCCGGTAACCAAAGGAACAGCGCGACCCGTCGCGCCATCACGTCACCCGTTCCCCTGTAGCCACTCTCTGGAGGTTCAACGCACCCATGAGCACGACCATCACCACCGTCGACGCCCGAGGCCAGTCCTGCCCCGGCCCCCTCGTCAGCCTCGCCCGCGCGTTCAAGGGCGCTCCGCAGGGCTCGACGTTCGAGCTTCTCGCGACGGACCCCGGCTCTCGGTCCGACGTCCCTTCGTGGGCGGAGCTGAGTCGCAACGAGCTCGTTAGCGCGGAGACCCTCGAGGACGGCTCGTTCCGTTACGTGATCCGGAAGGCGGCGTAGGGATGGCCATCACCGAGGATCGCGTCGACCAGGCGGCGACCCTTGCCGACCTGCTCGGCCGTGTCGAGGCCCTCGAGGCACAGCAGGACGCCGCCATCCAGAAGAAGAACAAGATGACGATCATCGCCTGGGGCGGGAACCTCGATCGCATCTGGCCCACCACGATCTTGGCGACGACGGCGGCCGCCAGCGGCATGGAGGCCAGCGTCTTCTTCACGTTCTGGGGGTTGTTCGCGATCGTGAAGCCCGGTGTGCGCATCACTGGGGACAACTGGATGCAGAAGATGATGTCGGTGATGAACCCGGGCTCTGCGCAGAAGGCGAAGCTGTCGCACTACCAGTTCCTGGGCGCCGGCCCGGCGATGTTCAAGAAGCTGGCCGACAACAACAACGTGGCCAAGCCCGACGAGCTGATCGCGCTGGCGCAGGATCTCGGCGTGCGGTTGATCCCGTGCCAGATGACGATGGACCTGCTCGGCCTGAGGGCCGAGGACCTGCTGGACGGGCTCGAGGAGCCGATCGGAGCCGCCACCGCGATCCGCGAGATGCGCGAGGCCGCGATCCCGTTGTTCATCTAGTTCGGCGAGCGGCGATGTCGAGCCGCACGTAGTCGATCACGGGTGCGTCCAGCGCCGCCGCAACACGCCGCACCAGCTCGTCCCCTTCGTCGGGGGATCTCCGCGCGACCTCACCGCTCAGGATGACGGTCCGCAGGTACGTCTCGAGGTCCTCGGCCGGCACCTGGGCGGGCTCGGCGTGCAGCCAGCAGTCGATGTCGGTGAAACCCGCGGCGCGGAGCCGCTCGATCGTCTCCTCGGGCGTCGGGTATTGCTTCATCTCCATCAGATCGACGCCGGCCACGCGCATGGCGGCGTCGTTGATCCGCCGGAGGTTCCCCGCTCCGCCGCACTGGGCGGCCAATGGGCCGTCCGTTCGCAGCACGAGCGCGAGGTTGGCGAACAGCCGATCGTGATCGGGCACCCAATGGAAGGTCGCCGTCGACAGGATGGCGTCGACCGGCTCGATCGGGATCGGTTCGAGCAGATCGTGCCTCACGTACGCGATCCGATCGTCGCCGAGACGTGCACGCGCGTGTGCGAGCATCGAGGGCGACGCGTCGAGAGCGACGACTTCCCCTCGCGGGAGTCGTGCACGGAGCGCCTCCGTGACCTGGCCAGTGCCGCAGCCTGCGTCCAAGACCCGCTCGTCGCCTCGCAGCGGCAGTCGGTCGAGGACGGCCAAGCCCCACCCCGTCATGGGGATCGGCAGTCGATCGTAGGAGGCGGCGTCCCAATCGTGTGGCACGGCGGTCAGGCTAGCGGCGCCTGCGCGCCGGCTCGTGCGGCGACTCCTCCACGACGACCTCGACCTCCGGCTGGTCCGCATCGGGGACCGCGACGACCGCGGGGTCGGTCGCGACCACCCGCTCGTCGCGGAGGGCCTTGTACCAACCGGGTTCGTACGCGAGCTCCTGACAGTTCGCGCAATCCTCACGCGTGCCCGGCTCGTGATCGGCATGTCGCATCGGGAGCAGGGTGCGCCCCGGAACCGACCGATGCAACGACCTACGGGAGGTACTGCTGCTTGATGGTAGTGACGGATCCGTTCTCGATCGTGAGCCACCACCACGAAGTGTCCTTCGGGGGGAAGTCGGTCTGGACAGACTCGCCCATCCACCCGAGGAACTGCGCTTCGTGCGCCTTCACCGGCGATGCCAGCCCCGAGCCCTCGGGGATGTACTTGACCGAGTACACGCCCTCGAGGGGAGTGAGCCGCAGCTTGGGATTGTCGTTGACGATGAAGGAGTCGTTGGGCACCGGAGTCTCGAGACCCCGGTCCGCGGCCGCCTGGTTCGCCTCCTCGCCCGTCAGGAAGTACGCGAGGTCGTACTGCACGAGGAGGGGTCCCTCTTCGCCACCCTGGATGTCGGTGAGCTGCACGAAATAGCGGCCGTCCGGCAGGGTGTCGCCCGCGGGCTCGTCGGTGGCGACCGGGTTCGCGGTTGGCGACGACGTCTCGGTCTCGGTCGGCGAGGGCGCTTCGGTCGTCGGCGGAGCGGTCGTCGGCACCACCGCCGCCGCCGCTTGCTCGTCGTTCCCGCTCCCGAGCAGGTAGCCGAAGCCGAAGACCAGTAGCGCGGCGACGATCGCTCCGACGATCAAGGCGGTCTTGCGGTTCGGCGTTTCGGCGGGACCCTGTCCGTTCGTCGCCATCTGCTCGCAGCTCCTCGCTCGGCGGCGGCTCACACTACCGGTGGTTCGTGGCCGTTCCGTGGAGGTTGCGAGATCGGCCGGGACACTAGTTAGAGGCGCGTACTACCATCGGTTGGTGGATCGAACCCAGGCGCACCTTCGCCCCGCGGAGCTCGCCGCCACCCTGCGGGTGGCGGTGTGGCGTGCCGCGCGGCGGATGCGCCACGAATCGGGTGCGGAGCTCACCCCGACGCTGCAGGCAGCGTTGGGGTCGGTGGAGGCGCACGGCCCGATCACGGCCGGCCAGCTTGCCGCCCACGAGCACGTGCGCAAGCCCACGATGACCCGAACGATCCGCGAACTGGTGGATCGCGGCCTGATCGAGCGCCTGCCCGATCCCCTCGACGGCCGCGTGACGTGGCTGCAGGTGACGCCGGCCGGCGTGACGCTCCTGCGCGCGGCACGCCGGCGAACCGACGCGTACCTGGCGCAGCGCCTTACGAAACTCAGCGCCGAGGACCGCGAGACGCTGGAGCGCGCGGCCGAGGTACTCGAGCGGCTCGCGGAACAGGAGGGCGGCGCGTGAGCGCGGTCGACGCGCTGCGGCGCACGTTCGCGTCGGCCCGGTTGTCGCGCAACTTCCGGCTGTTCCTCTCGGGGCAATTCGTCTCGGCGATCGGCACCTGGATCAACTTCACCGCGAGCGGGTGGCTTGTGTGGAGGCTCACCCACAGCGGTTCGGCCCTTGGGGTGAACTCCGCCCTGGCGTTCGGACCGATGCTGATCCTCGGCGCTTGGGGCGGTGTACTCGCGGACCGGTTCAACAAGAGGAAGATCCTGATCTCCACGCAGAGCGCCTTTGCGGTGCTCGCGCTGGTGATGGCGACGTTGATCGGTACCCACGTGATCGAGCTCTGGATGGTCTACTCACTGTCCGTGTGCACGGGGTTCGTGATCGCGATCGACAATCCGGCGCGACAGAGCTTCTACGTCGAGATGGTGGGCGAGGCCGAGCTGACGAACGCGGTGTCGCTGAACAGCGCGGCGTTCACCGGCGCGCGGGTGATCGGCCCGGCGATCGCGGGCATCGTGATCGCGACCGCCGGCATGGCCTGGTGCTTCGGTCTCGATGCCGTGTCGTATCTGTTCGTACTGGGCGCGTTGATCGCGATGCGGCCACGGGAGCTGTACGCGCAACCGCGTTCGACGCGCGATCGTGGGCACCTCGTCGCCGGCCTGCGCTACGTCTGGGGAACGGATCAGCTGCGTCGCCCCCTCATCGTGCTGGCGATCATGTTCACGTTCGTGTTCCAGTGGCAGGTCCTGATGCCCTTGCTGGCGGAGGTGACGTTCAACGCGGGTCCTCGTGAGTTCGGCCTGTTGTCCGCCGCCGCGGGAGTCGGCGCGTTCGTCGGGGCGATCACGACGGCCAACCGGAACCGCGATCCCGGCTTGCGCCGGATGGGCTTCTTCGCCGGTCTGGTGGGCGTGACGATGCTGTTCGTCTCGATCTCGCCGACGCTGCCGGTGGCGATGCTGGCGATGGCCCCGGTGGGGTTCGCCGCCATGTGCTTCATGATCACCGGCAACACGATGTTGCAACTCAACGCCAAGCCGCAGGCGCGCGGGCGCGTCATGGCGCTGTACGGGATCGTGTTCCTCGGCTCGACGCCCTTCGGCGCGCCGATCGCGGGTGTGTTGGGCCAACGCGTCGGTCCCCGCGTGGAGTTCGCCGCGATGGGCGTGCTGGCGATCGGGGTTGGCGCCGCGGTGATGGCCCTTCGCCGGCGGACGCAAGAACCGCGAGCTACCGACGAGCTGTTCGCGGACGACGAGCCCGCGGTCGCGGCTCGGTAGTCCCCTAACCTTCGCGCTCCCGCAACACGGTCCACCCCGGGCGCCGAACCGCCCGACGGACGTCGATCACGCTGCCGTCTTCGAGCTGCAGCCGGTAGCCGATCTCGCTCGTCTCCAGCACCGCGACCGGCTCGTGGGTCGCACCCCACTCCAGTCCCGTCGGCACACCGCCCGCGTCCAGCTGCAGGTCGATCTGCGGGCGCCGCGACACGATCGCGGGCAACACCGGCGTCCACGCGAGGAAGACGGCACCCACCGCGACCATCGTTGCGGACGGACTGAGCGCGGGGATCATCACGATGGCCAACGCCGCGGCGATCAAGCGAGCGATGTTGTAGAAGAAGTCGTAGACCGAGAACACGCGACCGCGGTACCCGTCGGGCAGCGACTCCTGCGTCATCGTGTCGACCGACACCTTCTTCCAGGCGAACGTCAGCCCGAGCACGGCGGCCACCAGCAGGATCACCGGACCGTCCGGTGCGATGGAGCCACCGATCAGGACGATCCCACCGACCAGGAACCCGAGCGAGACCATGCGCTCCTTCGGGAGCCGGTCCTCGAGGAACCCCGCGGTGGCGATGCCGAGCAGCACGCCGACGCCGCCGGCCCCGATCACGTTGGAGAACGAGGCGACGCCCTCCCCGAGTTGCTCGCGGAACACGACGAGCGCCAGCGTCAGCATGATGCCCTGACCGATCTGATCGACGGTGATCGACACGACCGGTCCGATCGCATGCGGCGTCCGCACCATCGTGGAGGCGCCGTCCCACGTCTCGGCGACGATGCGCCTGATCGCGTGGCTGAGTAGTTCCGGTGCCTCAGGCAACGTCATGGGCGCGAGGTCGGATCGGATCCTGCCCGCGACTAGGGACGCCACGAGCCAGGCCAACGTCGCGATGAGCAGCACGCTGACCTCGCCGATCGTGTCTGCGACCTTGCCGCCGAGGAACACGCCGACGAGGAGCGCCAGCGTGCCGCCGACCGTCGCGATCGAGTTCGCGATCAAGAGGTCCTCGGCAGGCACCAGGCGCGGTACGACCGCCGACGCGGCCGCGAGCTGGAACCGGTTGATCGACAGGACGCCGAGTGCCCCCAGGTAGAACAGGATCTTGGTCGGCCAGTGCAGCGGGTCGAACAGGATCAGCGGCACGAAGGCGATCTTCAGCAGGGGAGCGATCGTGAGGATCTTGCGCCGCGACCAGCGGTCGATGAAGACGCCGACGAAGGGTCCGAGCAGCGTGAAGGGAAGGATCGTGACGAGGCTCGCGTAGAGCAGTCCCTCGGCGGTGTTCTGCTGATCGGGATTGAAGACCACCGAGGCGATGAGCGCGGCCTGGAAGATGCCGTCCCCGCCCTGCCCGCTCAGGCGGATCCACAAGAGCCTGCGGAAATCGTCCGCCCGCATTGCGGCGCGGACGCGCGCGCCCGTGCTCGGCGAAGCAGGCTGGCTCATGTCGCGCAGCTTACGGGGTACGGGTTTGCGCCCCCGATGCTCGCTCGCGTGGGCTGACTCAGGCGTGCACGTCGGCGCCCTGCGGGCGGTCGACCACCTCGAGCGGCGTCTCGCCGGCCGCGAACTCCTCGACCATCTGCCGTGCCTCTTCGTCGGTGAACTGCACCGGCGGGGACTTCATGAAGTAGGCGGACGGACCGATGATCGGGCCGCCGATGCCGCGGTCCTTCGCGAGCTTCGCACACCGCACGGCGTCGATGATGACGCCGGCGGAGTTGGGGGAGTCCCAGACCTCGAGCTTCATCTCGATGGTCAGCGGCACGTCGCCGAAGTTGCGACCCTCCAGGCGGATCATCGCCCACTTCCTGTCCTCGAGCCACGGGACATGGTCGCTCGGACCGATGTGGATGTTCTCCTTGTCGAGCGGCTGGTCGAGCTGTGACTGGACCGACTGCGTCTTGGAGATCTTCTTGGAGGTCAACCGCTCGCGCTCCAGCATGTTCATGAAGTCCATGTTGCCGCCGAAGTTCAGCTGGTAGGTGCGGTCGAGCTCGACCCCGCGGTCCTCGAAGAGCTTCGCGAGCACACGGTGCGTGATCGTCGCGCCCACCTGGGACTTGATGTCGTCACCGACGATCGGCACGCCCGCGTCGGCGAACTTCTTGGCCCAGACGGGGTCGCTCGCGATGAACACCGGAAGCGCGTTGACGAACGCCACGCCCGCGTCGATCGCACACTGCGCGTAGTACTTGTCGGCCTGCTCGGAGCCCACCGGCAGGTAGGAGACCAGCACATCGGCCTTCGTGTCGCGCAGCACCTCGACGACATCGACCTCGGGCGCCTCCGACTCGGTGACCATCTCGCGGTAGTACGTGCCCAGCCCGTCCAGCGTGCGGCCGCGTTGCACGGTGATGCCGGTGGTCGGGACGTCGGAGAACCGGATCGTGTTGTTGGGCTCCGTGAAGATGGCCTCGGCGATGTCCTTGCCGACCTTGTCGGCGTCGACGTCGAACGCCGCGACCACAGTGACGTCACGGATGTGGTAGCCGCCCAGGTCGACGTGCATCAGGCCGGGAACCGACTCGTTCGGGTCGGCATCCTTGTAGTACTCGAGACCTTGGATGAGGGACGAGGCACAGTTGCCGAGCCCCACGATGGCGATGCGAACTTCACTCATGCTGTGCGCTCCTTCCTGCGCAGCGTGGCCGAGGCTCGACGCTGCTCGCCCACGGGGGCGGTGATCTCGTATTTCTGACGCTCGGTGTGGATCAGGTCGTTGAGCCACGCGATGTCTGCCTCGGTGGCCGCTCGCGCGTGCTCCATAAGCGCGCGCTGATAGCTGTCGGTCGTGCCCGGGTCGCGCAGGTGCGCCTTGACCTCGGCGAGTCGTTCCTGCAAGCCGTGGCGTCTGCGCTCGAGGAGGCGCACGCGGGTCTCGGGCGGCAGATACCGGAAGAACGCGAGCCGCACGCGGAATCGGGCATCCTCCGTCTGGTTCTCCTGCGGCGGCTCCTGCAAGAGCTCGAGAAACAGCCGCTCGCCCTCAGGGGTTATGGCATAGACGGTCTTTCGCCGGGCACCGGTGCCGGCGCCAGGTTCGGTCCGGATCGCGCCGTCGCGCTCGAGGCGCCGCAGCGACGGGTACAGCGACCCGTAGGAGACCCGCCACAGACCGCCCAGCTGCTCGGACAGCTCGCGGTTGAGCTGATACCCGTGCATGGGGCGCTCCTTGAGCAGGCCCAAGATCGCGAGTTCGATCATCTGTCTTCCGTTCTTTCGTTCGGTGTGACGGGGCGATATATCGACCCGATATAGCGGCCCAGACTATAGCACCTCCGCCCAGCGACGGGGCTAGTCTTCAGGCATGGACGCGTCCGAGGAGGTGTGGGCCGCCTTCCTGACGCTCGATGACGCCTTCGTCCGAGGCGATGTCGAAGCCGTCATGGCCGGCTTCGTCGACGATCCCGATCTCACCCTGTGGCGATCCTCGGACGTCGAGCGCGCGGTGGGCGCTGAGGAACTCCGCAAGTTCACGACCTGGATGGCCGGCCTGCCGGGCTCGTTCACGATCGAGTACGAGGAGCATCGCGTGCGTGTCGAGGGCGACGTGGCGTGGCTCAACGCCGCCGGCACGGGCGTCTGGGACGACGGCGCCGGCACCCGCAAGCAGATGCCCCATCGGGTCACGGCGGTGTTCCGTCGGGTCGACGGTGTCTGGCGCTGCCACACACGGAACGGGTCACAGCCGCGGGTGGTCAAGCTCGCCTAGCTCGGATCAGCGCGCATGAACCAGATCGTCGGCCCGCCGTCGGGCGAATCCAGCTGCTGGATCACTCGGAACCCGAACCGCTCGTAGAGCGCCAGGTTGTCTTCGACGCTCGTCTCGAGGAACGCGGGCGATCCGTCGGCTCGGGCCCGGGCGAGGCCGTGTTCGATCAGCTGACGACCGAGGCCACGCCCGCGTGCGTTCGCGTCGACTGCGAGGATGTCGAGGAACCAGCAGGGCTCATCCGGTACGTGGCCGCCGAGCCAATCCCAGAAGCGGTCGTAACGCGCGCCGTCGTCGTCGGTGAGCGGCCGGATGAGATCTCGCGTGGGCCCCTCGATCTCCAGGAATCGCTCGGCCTCGCCCGGCGGCAGCCACACGGCGGCGCCCGCGAGGTCGTCGGTGACCCACACGGCGTCCAGAGGCCAGTACACGTCGAGCAGGATCGCGAAGAGATGCTCCAGGTCCTCGACGCTGCAGTCTGCCGGGAACGGCCAGCGCAGCATCTGATCGTCGCTGAACGCGTCGCCGAACATACGCGCCACCGCCGAGAGCTCAGCCGCGGTCGCACGCCGGATCTCGGTCACGAGCTGGGGCGACGCCAGTCGGTCACGTACGTGGGCCGTTGGATGTCCGGGCGCAAGAGCGGATCGTCCTGGGGCTCACCCGCGACGATACGCAGAGGGAGGATCCCGGCCCAGACGTCCAGGGCCAGGTCGTCGTCGGGCTCCTCGGGGAACCCCTCGCTGACCTTGGCGCTGCACTCGTCCAGCGCGACCTTCACGAAGGTGGTCTGTCGCAGCTCGTCCGGTGTCGGTCGCCGCGCGTCGGCGCTGCGTCCGGGCGCCACGTGATCGGTGATCGCGTCGAACACGCGGGCGAGCTCCTCGGTGTCGGTGACCTCCTGCGTCACGCCGTACACGACGACGGTCCGGTAGTTCATCGAATGCTCGAACATCGAGCGTGCGAACCGGATGCCGTCGACGATGGTGATCGCGATCGCGATCGGCACGCCCGGCCTGATCGCGCGGAGCGTCGTCGACGCGTTGGACCCGTGGACATACAGCGTGTCGCCGATCCGCGCGTGGATCGTCGGGATGACGCGCGGATCCCCGTCGTCACCGACCCATGCGAGATGGCAGTAGAGGGCTTCGTCGATGATCGCCTCGACCTGGGCGCGCTCGTACACGCCGAGCTCGGGCAGCCGTCGGACGCGCGTGCGTGGCGTGGGGGCCCCGGCGGTCACGGGCGTCGGTATCCCGTCAGATAGTCGGGTGTGTCGATGCCCGCCCGAAGATCTGGCGAGGGGACCGGCGCTCCGACCATGGTGTGCAGTGGAAGCGTGCCGGCCCAGACGTCGAGCGCGAGGTCTGCCTCGTCGTCCGCCGGAGGTCCGGTGCGGACCTTGGCGCTTGCCTCGTCGATCGGCATCGCGAGGATCAGCGTCTCGCGCCAATCCTTCTCGCGCGGCTCGGCCGCGTCCTGCTCACGACCGGGCAAGACATGCCGCGTGATCGCCCGGGCCGCCGCGACGAGCTCCTCGGGATCGGTGACCTCGCGCGCTCGGCCGTAGACGACGGCACTGCGGTAGTTCATCGAGTGATGGGGCGAGGTACGTGCGAGCACGAGCTCGTCGATCAGTGTGGCGACGACGCAGACCTCCGCGCCGGCCGCGACCGCTTTCCACGCGCGAGCCGCGCGCGATCCGTGCAGGTACAGGACGTCGTCGATGCGCGCCTGGATCGTCGGCAACGCTCGAGGGCCGCCGTCGGGGTCGACCCACGAGACCGTGCACGTCAACGCCTCGTCGAGCACTCGGCGCACCATCGCGACGTCGGCGCTCCGTTCGGCGTGCCGGTGGAGCCGCGTGCGGTCGCTCGTCGGCTCGGGCATCCGCGCATGCTACCGGCGCCGAGCGCCCGGCAGCCCGCGCTCAGCTCTGGTCAGTCTGTCCGCGCAGGAAGCGCTCGATCTCGGCGGCGAGCTCGTCGCCGGACGGCAGTTGCTCCTCGGTGTTCTGTTCGAGCCGCTGCAGGATCTCCTGGACGTCCTCGTCTGCGGCGACGGCGGCGTCCAGCCGCTGCCGCTGCGCGTCGGCTTCCTGCTCCAACTCCTCGAACGGGAGGTCGACCCCGAGGTGGCGTGACACGTGACGCAGCAGCGAGACGCTCGCCGCCGCATATGGCCCGCCGACGTAGTGCGGCACCTGCGCGTAGAACCCAACCGCCGGCACTCCCATCTGCGTCACGGGCAGCTCGATCGAGGACAGCGCCGCGCTTGGGACGCGAAGCAACCCCTCGGGTCCCTGCGTCTCGGCCTCGTGCAGGAGACCGTCGCGCGAGGCGGTCGCGAGCACGGGGACGGGACGCGTGTGCGGGACCGCCGCCGGGATCGCGCCGAGACTGATCCACTCGACGACGCCGGACTGCATGCAGAACTCGCCGACCGCGTCGCCGAGCTCCTTCCAACGGAAGTCGGGCTCGGGACCGTGCAGGATCAAGAGATCGCGTCCGTCGATCGTGCGGTGATGGATCTGGAGAGCCGGCCATTGCAGCCGATGCAGCGTGCCGTCGATGATGTCGAGGGTCGGCCGACGCGAACGGTAGTCGAAGAGCGTGTCGTCGTCGAACGTCACGACGAGCGCGCCGCCGCCGGCGAGATGCTCCGCGGCGGCGCTGGAGGCGCCGGCGGCGTCGACCCATCCGTCGAACGCCACGACCAAGACGGGGGCGACCAACGTGTCGGGGAGTGCGCCGATGCGCAGCACGGTCATGTCCGCAGCATAGTCGCGGTCGACGGATAGGCTGTCGCGATGTTCGACGCGCACGCGGCCTCCGCCGCGATCGAGGTCCGAGGGCTCTCGAAGCGCTTCGGCGCGGTCAATGCGGTCGATCACCTGAGCTTCGATGTGCCGATCGGCAGCGTGACGGGGTTCCTCGGACCCAACGGTGCCGGGAAGACGACGACGCTTCGCATGGTGCTCGGCCTCGCCGTCCCCACGAGCGGGGAGGCGCGCGTGCTCGGCGAGCCCTATCGAACGCTCAGTCGTCCGCTCACGCGGGTCGGCGCGGCGTTGGAGACGACGGGGTTCCATCCGGGACGATCGGCGCGCGCGCATCTGGAGATCGCGTGCCTGCAGGGCGGGCTCGATCGGGGACGTGCCGGCGCCGTGTTGTCGCTCACAGGCATGGGTGAGTTCGCCGACATGAAGGTGCGCGGCTATTCATTGGGGATGAAGCAACGTCTGGCATTTGCGACGGCGCTGCTGGGGGAGCCGACGGTGCTGGTGCTCGACGAGCCCGCCAACGGGCTCGACCCGGCGGGTGTGGCGTGGCTGCGGGGGTTCCTCCGCCGCTTCGCCGACGACGGCGGGGCGGTGCTGGTCTCGAGCCACCTGCTCTCGGAGGTCGCCGAGGTCGCCGATCGGGTGGTGGTCATCGACCGCGGGGCCCTGGTCGCCGACGACACGGTCGATCGACTCGTCGGTGCCGGTGGAGAGACGGTCGTCGTGCGATCGCCGGAGCGGGATCGCCTCCGCACCCTGGTGGAGACCGCCGGCGGTCTGGTGCTCGACCGAGCCGACGGCGCACTGGGCGTCCGTCAGCTCTCGATCGAGCGGGTGGGCGAGCTGGCGGGCGCCGAGGGGCTCGTTCTGCACGAGTTGCGTCGGGAGACCGCCACCCTCGAGGACGCGTTCCTGGCGCTGACCGGTACGCCGCCTCCGACCGGCGGGATCGCCCCGGGCGCACCGCCGGTGCGCCCGGACATCCGTGACAAGGCGACATCGTGATCCGGTTGGTGCAGGCGGAGGTGCGCAAAGTCCGCTCGACGCGACTGTGGATCGGGCTCGGGCTCGGTGGTCTCGGCCTCACCGGGCTCGCGACTCTGCTGCTGCTGTCGCTCGCGAACACCGACCAGGGCCGGCTGTCCGGTCTGCACCCGGTCGCGACGGCCGAGGACCTGCGCCGTCTCGTCTTCGACGCGGCAGGCGTGCTGGCCTTCGTGCTCGTGCTCGCGACGACGATGGCCACCTCGGAGTTCCGCTACGGGACGGCGGTTGGGACCTATCTGGCCACGCCGTCGCGCGTGCGAGTCGTGACGGCCAAGGCGCTCGCCGCGGCGCCGGTGGGGTTCGTGTACGGAGCCGCGGCGGGCCTGGTCGTGGTGCTCTTGGCGGTGGGGTGGCTCGCCGCGAAGGGAGAGCCGGTGCCGTTCGGCTCACCCGCGCTCGTCGGCGTCGCGCAGGTCGGGCTGCAGGGTGCCTACGGCGCCGTTCTCGCGGTCTGTTTCGGCGCGCTGGTGCGCAGCCAATTGGTCGCGATCCTCGGCCTGTTGGGGTGGCTGTTCCTGATCGAGCCGCTCGCGACCGCGGTCCAGCCGGCGCTCACGAAATGGACCCCGTTCTCCGGCGCCAACGGCGCCTTCGGCGGGACGACCGATCCCGGTGTCGTGCTGTTCGGGCAGGCGGGCGCCTTGGCTCTCGCGGCCGCGTACGTGGCGCTGCTGTGGGGGGCCGCCGTCTGGGCCGAGGGCCGTCGTGACGCCTAGGCGCCGAGTGCGCGCTCGCATTGCGAGCGCGTGAATCCCGCGACGTCGGGGGCACCCGAGACCTCGACCGCCTGCTCGGTCTCCACCCCGTAGGTGCTGAATCGAAGGGGGACCGGCGGGAAGGCCGTGGGGGGCCCGGCCGCGTCGGTGTATCTCGCGCACGCCAGCCCGGGGTTCGGCTCGTAGACGACGAAGATCCCAACGCCGGCGCCCGGCTTCAGCGTCACGGATGTGAAGGAGGCGGCGGATGCGGGGTTTGCGGTGCTGCCGTCGCCGAGCCCAACGCTCGTGGCGGCGTATGGCTGGTCGTGCGGCGGGAGCGTGTCGTCCAGCCCGAGCAGCGTGATAGGGAATGTGCCGTCGTTGTGCACGATGGTCGCCACGTAGACACGCCCGTCGGGAGCGAGCACCACGGTGCCGGTTCCGCCGTCGGTCGCACGCACGGTCGCGTCCTCGATCGACAGCGGCTGCTGTCGCTTGCCGTACACGTACACGACCGCGGCTCCGGCCAGCAGTACGACCAGCAGCAGCACCAGCGTCTTGGCGAGCACGCCCCCACGTTGGCTGTGCAGTCGGCTCATGGATCCGGCTCGGCGTCGCGCGCGCGTTCGGCGAGCACGGTGCGCAGTGTCGACATCGCGTTCATCGCAGGCGGGAACCCGGCGATCGACGCGGTCAGCATGATGGCCTCGCGAAGCTCCTCCTCCGCCAGGCCTGCGTGCAGCGCCGCTCGCAGGTGCTGGGGTAACTGTGAGGAGCGGCCAAGCGCCGTCAGCGCGACCACCGCGCCGAGCTCCCGATCGCGGTCGGTCAACGCCGGCTGCGTGTAGAGATCGCCGTAGACGAACGAGACGATGTGGTGCCCGAGCTCGCCGAGCCCCTCGACCGCTCGCAAGGCCTTCTCGTCGTGGACCTCGAGGAACCGCGCCCGGCCCCGCTCGTAGCGGTCGTCCATGCGGCAACCGTAGCGGAGGAACACGGTGCGGGTCGGGACCTTCGGCCGAGGGCGCGATCGCGACCCGAGGGTCATACTGGGGTGCTGGAACGATTCGGGAGGGCCGATGGAAACCGAGATCACGTTCCTCGGCGGACGGGTCGAGACATTCGATCCGGCCACGGAGATCAAGTTCACGCAGTACGGCGTGGAGGTCCTCAGCCGCGAGGCGGAGGACGTCGTGCGCGTGCTGTTCCCGTGGGCGCAGATCGAACGCGTCACCCAGCGTGGCGCCGCGATCTCCGCCGTCTACACCTACTGACCCGCCGCATCCGCCGCCTCGGAGAAGAGCTGGTCGAAGGTGAGCGGCCAGCCGCGCAGGTA
Organism: uncultured Actinomycetes bacterium; assembly: GCA_963794065.1. Lineage (GTDB taxonomy): Bacteria > Actinomycetota > UBA4738 > UBA4738 > HRBIN12 > AC-51. The sequence continues at coordinate 21,586 of CAWCDA010000028.1, forward strand.
GCTGTCGCGTGCGTCGGTCGCGCCGGCACCGAGTCGCTCCCAGCCGCGATGCTCGAGCTCCACGGTCGTGCCCGCCCGCCCCGTCGGCCGTGAACCGAAGCTTGAGCTCCATGGGGTTCGGCGGTCGACCGTTCGGTTGCCACTTACCGGTTGCCCAGTCGAGCCTCCAGGGCGACCTCGTCGGGGTCGTCACCGAGGAGGTACCGGGCGCCCGCCCCGCGAGCGGCGGCCACGTCGCCAGTGTTCAACAAACCGCAGGTTCGTAACGAGAGGCACCCGCACCCGATGCACGATGTGAGGGCCTCGCGCAGCCGCTCGAGCTCGGCGATGCGGGCGTCCAGACCGCCCTGCCACGTGCGAGACACCCGCGCCCACTCCGCCTTCGTCGGGGTCCGATCGGACGGCAGACCCGCGAGCGCGTCCGCGATCTCCCGCAGGGTGAGCCCCACGCGTTGCGCCGAGGAGATGAAGGCGAGACGTCGCAAGACGTAGCGAGGGAAGGTGCGCTGGCCGCCGGGGGTCCGGGACGCGCTGATCAACCCTTCCGCCTCGTAGAAACGGATCGCGGAGGCGGCGTGGCCACTGCGGGCTGCGACCTCACCGATCGTCAGCAGGTCTCTCTTCGCGGGCATGCCTGGATGCTCCTCTTGACTTCAAGGGCACTTTAACTCGTACCCTGCCGAGCGATGGATACGCGGCTGACATTGGACGATGTCGTGGCGTTGGTGCACCGCGCCACCGGTGACGAGAAACATGAGGAGAGCTCGACCTCGACGCTGGACGCGCTCTGGGTGCTCTATGACCGGATCCTCCGGATCGATCCAGCCGACCCGGCCGCGGAGGATCGCGACCGCTTCATCCTGAGCAAGGGACACGGCCCGATCTCGTTCTACGCGATCCTGGCGGCGAAGGGGTTCTTCCCGGCGTCGTGGCTCGATGCGTTCATGACCCATGGCGGGCATCTCGGGTCGCACCCGGATCGCACCCGGGTGCCGGGCGTCGAGGCGTCGACCGGATCGCTGGGGCATGGGCTGCCGATCGCGGCCGGCATCGCGTTGGCGTTGCGTGCGAAGGGGCGCACCGAGCCGCGGGTCGTCGTGCTGTGCGGCGACGCAGAGTTGAACGAGGGTTCCAACTGGGAGGCGATGCTGCTTGCGTCGCAGCAACATCTAGGCAACCTCACCCTGCTGGTGATCGACAACCACAGCTCCGGGCCCGATATGTCCCCGTGGCTGGCGCGCCTCGATGGGTTCGGCTGGGACGCCTACGTCGTCGACGGCCACGATCACGACGCGCTCGAAGCCGCGTTCCGCGTGCGCCATGCAGATCGGCCGACCGCCGTCGTCGCCGACATCCCGGAGGGGGAGTGGTGATGCGAGAGATGCGTGCGGCGTTCGGTGCGACGGTCTCCGAGCTGCTCGACGTCGACGATCGCGTGGCGGTCGTTCTGGCTGAGATCAGCACCGACTCCTTCGCCGAGGCCATGCGTCGGCACCCGGCGCGCATCGTCAACATCGGGATCATGGAACAGGCGATGGTCGGCGTGGCGGCGGGCTTCGCGATGGAAGGGTTCCATCCGATCGCGCACTCTCTGTCGCCGTTCATGGCGGAGAGACCTTACGAACAGCTCAAGCTGGACTTCGGGTATCAGGGGCTTGGTGGCACGTTCGTCGGCGTCGGCGGTTCCTATGACTATGCGGCGGAAGGTGGAACTCATCACGCTCCGGCGGACGCCGCGCTGATGCTCGCGATCCCGGGGATGGAGGTGCTCGTTCCCGGTCACGGGGACGAGGTTGCTCGTTTGATCCGCGCGACCTACGCGAACGGTCATCCGACGTATCTGCGTGCGAGCGTCGCCGCCAATGCCGAGGGGCGCGACGTCGCTCCCGGACGGATCGAGGTCGTGCGGCACGGCGGAGGACCCATCGTGCTCGCGTTCGGGCCGATGCTGAACCGGGTGCTCGCGGTGAGCGAGGGACTGGATGTCACGGTGGCCTACGCGACGAGCCTCGCCCCGTTCGATCACGAGGGCCTACGCTCGGTCGCCGGCGAGACGCCGCTGGTGATCGCGGTCGAGCCGTTCTACGAGGGGACGAGTGCGCCGGTGCTCGCCGAGACGTTTCGCGGGGTGGCGGCCGCGCTGACGTTCCTTGGTGTGCCGCGCGCGTTCATCCACGCGTACGGCACTCCGGACGACCTCGATGAGGACGTCGGTCTCGATGAGGTCGGGCTTCGTCGGCGGTTAGTCGAGACCCTCTATGAACGATAAGCATTGCCATAATGCGTAAGAGATATATACTTCATGCATGACAGTGCTAGGCGCTCACCGTGGATAGCGGGCAGTTGCTGCGGGAGGCGAGACGGCGCGCCGGTCTGACCCAACAACAGGTGGCCGATCGAGCGGACGTCTCGCAGTCCCTGATCGCACGGATCGAGGGGGGTCGCGTCTCCCCGTCGTTCGACCGATTGCTCTCCCTGATTCGCGGGTGCGGGTTCGATCTCGACATCCGAGTCGTTGCCCTCGATGAAGACGCGTGGTCGATGGTCGAGCAGGGTGCGCGGCTCAGCCCCGACGAGCGTTTGGATCGGGCCGTCGCGGCCGTGCAGCTGCGCGGCGAAGCGCGGCTCTCGAAAGAGGAGACCGATGGCTGAGTTCGATCCGCGCCGCATCTTCGACGTGCTTGATCAACACGGCGTGCGGTTCGTCCTGATCGGGGGACTCGCCGCGATCCTGCACGGAGCCTCGCACCTCACCACCGATGTCGACGTCGTGCCCAAGGAGGCTCGCGAGAATCTGGATCGCCTCGCCGCAGCCCTCAAGGACCTGCACGCGCGCATCCGCGTGAGTGGTGAGCCCGAGGGTGTGCCCTTTGACCATTCCGCGGAATCGCTGGCGCGGGTGCGCGTCTGGAACCTGCAGACGGACGCGGGCGACCTCGACATCACGTTCGAGCCATCGGGCACGCGTGGCTATGACGATCTCCGCCGAGACGCGGTTTCGGTCCATCTTCGATCTGGGGATGTCACCGTCGCGTCGCTCGCCGACGTCATCCGTTCGAAAGAGGCGGCGGACCGCCCACGAGATCGCGCGGCACTCCCCGGGCTGCGTGCCTTGTTGAGCACCTCGCGCGATCGGGAGCATGCGGGGGAGACCCCTCGATAGCGGGTCGGTCGGCCGATGCCGTCTGCGACGGATCGCGCTTCGATGACATCCGGAGGTGATCTGCTCGGATCCGGATGCGCTATCGCTCGCGACGTCCTACGGTGGTGGGAGACCTCGTGCCCGGAGCTCGCCCCTTTTCGATGATGCGCAAGGACTTCGAGTCGATCTGGGCACGTGCCGAGCGGGCAAAGACAACGACGGCGATAGCCGTCGAGGGAGGAGGCGTCTGATGGACGCACAGAACGAGGTGCTCGAGACGATCGAGCAGGCCAAAGAGGCCATGACGGTTCGCCGTGTCTTCGGCGACCCGTATGAGAAGAACGGGGTCACGATGATCCCGGCCGCACGCGTGCAAGGCGGTGCCGGCGGCGGTCGCGGCGAGGGGCCTGAGGGTGAGGGCTCCGGTCGAGGCAGCGGTTTCGGTATGAACGCCAAGCCCGCGGGCGCCTTCGTCATCAAGGACGACGACGTGCAGTGGCGGCCGGCGATCGACGTGAACAAGGTGATCCTGGGCGGTCAGGTGATCGCGGTGGCGGCGCTCCTGCTCGCCCGCGCGGTCGTCAAGTCCCGCACCGGTCATCACCACGAGGACGCCTAAGCCCCGGCTATCCTGCCGGCGTGAGCGCTGACGAAGAGCCTCTCGCCGGCGGGATCGCCAACCTTGGCAAGGTGGTGCGGGTCGGCGACACGGTTCGCCGTCCCGCGAGCGCCTTCACGGCGTCGGTGTTCGCGCTGCTGCAGCACCTGCAGGATGTCGGCTTCGATCACGTACAGCGTCCGCTCGGCTTGGACGAACGCGGGCGCGAGGTGCTCTCGTTCGTCGAGGGCGACGTGCCGATCCCGCCGTTCCCCGCGTGGTCGATGACCGACGCCGCGCTCGCCAGCGTCGCACGGCTGCAGCGGGGGCTGCACGAGGCGATAGTGGGCTTCGACGCCTCCGCGTTCGTGTGGGGGGACGAGCTCGCCGATCCGCTCGGCGGGTCGGTCGTTTGCCACAACGACATCTGCCCGGAGAATGTCGTGTTCCGCGACGGCGAGGCGATCGCGTTCCTCGACTGGGATTTCGCGGCCCCGGGTCGTGCGCTGTGGGACGTGGCCGCCGTGATGTCGATGTGGGGACCCGTGCGCGATCCGTCGGACCCGGTGCCAGGCATGGAGGGTCTCGACCCATTCACGCGGGCCCGGCTGATCGCGGACGCCTACGGAATGAGTGCATCGCAGCGGGCGGAGATCCCCGGCATCTTCGTCGACCGGTTGTCGCTCTCGTTGGTGGAGCGGCGGGCGGCGGCCGGCGAGCCGGCCTTCGTCGAGATGCTCGCGCGACAGGGGGGCGAGGGTCGTGCCGCACGCCGCCGTCGGTGGCTGGACGACAACATGGATATCCTCCGCGCCGCACTCGAGTGAACCGTCAGCGCTGCCGATCTATCGGGCCGTCCAAGCCTGACTGTCGCGCGCACCGAGAGGCCCTGGGTCCGTAGGACTACCGGCCGTGGGGTTGCGCGCTGGCGTCGCGGCATCATCGGGGCAGGAGGTGGGTGCGATGACGACGAACGACATCGATCTCCGTGAGCAGGCGCTCGCCCGACTCCAGAAGAAGCGCGAGTTCAAGGCGCATGTGTTCGCCTACGTGCTCGTGAACACGTTCGTGGTGGCGATCTGGGCCGTCACGAACTCCGGGTTCTTCTGGCCGATCTTCCCGATCCTCGGGTGGGGCATCGGGTTGTTCTTCCACGGCTGGGACGTGTACCAGGGACCCCTGACGGAGCAGCAGATCCAAGAGGAGATGCATCGGATCGACGCGTCACGGTGAGGGCCTCAGGTGTGTCCCCCAACTGACCGATGCTCCTACGGATATGCAGAACGATCCATCACGATCGAGCGACCTCGGGCTTGATGTCCGGAGCCTGTTCGACGCTGCCCCGGAGGCGCTCTTGGTGGTCGACGAGGATCTGATCCTGCACGCGAACGCGCAGGCGGTCGCTCTTGTCCGGCCAGGACCCACGAGGCTCGGAGATCACCGACCTGATCCAGGGATGGATCCGCACGGAGGAGCCGTTCGAGGCGATATTGACGCGCGCGCACGGCGAGCCGTTGCCGATCGAGGTCCGCGCCCGCCGTACCGACCGGGCGCTCGTCGTGTCGTTCCGAGACGCGCGGGAGTTGCTCGCCGGGCGCGAGGCCGTCTCGCAGCTGTTCGAGGCCGAGGCTCGGTATCGAGGTCTCGTCGAGCAGGTGCCGGCGGTGGTCTACGAGGACCGCGGCCACACGACGATCTACGTGAGTCCACAGATCGAGGACATCCTCGGGGTGACCCCGCAGGCGTACATGCAGGACGCCGGCATGTGGCTGCGGATGGTGCACCCCGATGATCGCGGATGGGTGCAGGCGCAGAGCGAGGCGTTCCTCGCGGGCGAGGGCGGCGATCTCGACGATTACCGGATGGTGCGCCCCGACGGTCGCATCGTGTGGGTTCGTGACCGGGCGTTCGCCTATCGCGACGACGCGGGCCGGGTGATCCTCGAGCAAGGGCTGTTGTTCGACGTCACCGAGCTCAAGGAGGCCGAGGCGCGTGTGACGCACATGGCCTACCACGACGCGCTGACCGGTCTCGCGAACCGTGAACTGTTCCACGAGTCGCTGCTGCTGGCGGTCGAGCGCGCGCGCCGGGATCACACCTCGATCGCCGTGCTCTACCTCGACCTGGACAACTTCAAGCATCTCAACGACACGATGGGCCATCACGCGGGCGACCTCCTGCTCGCCGGGTTGGCTGCTCGCCTGCGTCGTTCGACGCGTGACGTCGATCTGGTGGCCCGACAAAGCGGCGACGAGTTCCTCGTCTTGCTCGCCGACCTGGACCCGACCGAGGCCTCGAGTGTGATCGCTCTGGTGCTCGAGCGCGTGATCGAAGCGCTCGAGGACCCGATCGACCTCGACGGCACGGCATTCCGCGCCCATGGTTCGATCGGCGTGAGCAGGTTCCCGGACGATTCGCACGACGCCGAGACGCTGCTGCGCCACGCGGACGCCGCGATGTACCAGGCGAAGCGGTCTCCGACGGAGAGCTATCGCTACTACGAGGATTGAGCCCTCGGTGTAACGTCCGCGGATGCGCGTCGAGCTGCGCGACACTCGCGAGGCGGACCTGCCGATCCTCTTCGACAATCAGGCCGATCCCGTCGCGAGCGCGATGGCCGCGTTCCCGTCTCGGGACTGGGACGCCTTCGTCGCCCACCAGAAGAAGATCGACGCGGATCCGGAGGTGCTGCAGCGCACGGTCGTCGTCGACGGCGTGGTCGCAGGCAGTGTCGGGAGCTGGCAGGCCGACGCAGATCGCGATATCGGCTACTGGATCGGGCGTGACTTCTGGGGTCGTGGTGTCGGGACCGCTGCGCTGCGGGCCTTCCTCGAGATCGAGACGAGGAGGCCGCTGACCGCGATCGTGGCCGTGCACAACATCGGCTCGCGCCGCGTGCTGGAGAAGTGCGGGTTCCTCGTGGTACGGGAGCAGCAGGCCGACGACGGGGTCGACGAGCTGGTTGCCGTCCTACGGGATTGACGAGGCGGAGGCGTTCGTGCCGGCGCCCGAACGACCCTCGGCGCGCGGGACCCATGCCCACTGTCTCGGTCGCAGCGCGATGCAACAGTTGGTGGAGCAGAGGCAGAAGGAGGCGGGTCCGATGCGACTCACCTGGAGAGATGGTGTCAGCGCCCTGCTCGTCGGGGTGTGCGGAGTGATCTTCCTCGCGGTCAGTGACGGATGGGGATGGCCTCTCCTGGGCGACTACCAGGCGGGCGCGGCGGCGCTGCTCGTGGTCGGGCTGGCGGCCTGCATCGTCGGTGGATCGAACATGACGACCTTCGACACGGGTGACGCGATGGTGCTGGGCGCCTCGACGCTCGGCTTCTTCGCGTTGGCGGTCGGGATCTGGGGCATCGTCAGCGGCTCCGAGTCCGCGTTCGCGATCCTCACCATCACGATCGCGATGCTGTGGGTCGTCGCGACGATCCACCACGCGCTCGCCGATGAGCGGCACCATCAGCACCACCCGATCGCCGCACGCGTGATCGTTGGCTCGGCCTATCGCCGAGCCCGAACGCGAGGCGAGGGCGGGGGCACGCGCCGTCGCCGACGCGCCCACCGCCTTCGGGCGCCTTCCTCGCGAGATGACTCAGCCTTGGTTGAGCTGATCCTTCGGGTCCATCGCAGAGCCGGTTTCCAGCAACGTCTTGAGGTCGCTGAGGATCCAGGCCCAGCCACCCCCGGCGCTCTCACCGAGTGCGCCGGAGACGATCAGCTGCAGCTTCGGCGCGCCCTCCAGCTCGTGGGTCACCGTGAGCTGGCACACGCCGCCCTTCCGCTGCTCGATCTCATACGTGAGGCGCGTGAAGCCTTCCTCGGCCACGTCCGGGTCCATCAACATGCGGAACGTCTGCACGAGCCGCGCGGGGGGATCCGCCTCGATCACCTCGCCGTCGACCATGATGTCGGGCACCGGGAAGCCCCCCGCTGCGCCGGCCTGCTTCATCGCGTCGCTCGAGTAGGCCTTATAGGTCCCGCCGGCCCGAAGCTCATAGTCGACCTTCCCACCGTAGCCGTAACGATCGGACCATTCGGGCTGGGTGATGGCGTTCCAGATCGCTTCGCGCGTCGCCTTGATGAAGACGCGGTACACCTGGGTGGTGGTCATCGTGTCGGTGCTCATGCCGAGCCTCCTTCCAGTTCGTGCTTCAGGTCGGCCAGTGCCGAAACCTGTCGCTCGGTGTACTTGTCGATCCACCGGTCGTGGACCAGCCGGATGGGCACAGGGTTCAGGAAATGCAGCTTCTCGCGGCCATCCCGGCGTGTGACGACGAGCCCCGCTTCCTCGAGGACCTTCAGGTGCTTCATGACCCCGAAGCGCGTCATCTCGCACTCGGACTCGAGCTCTGTCAGCGTGCGGCCGTCACGCTCGAAGAGCCGGTCCAGCAGGAGACGACGAGTGGGGTCGGCAAGCGCCTTGAACACACGGTCGTCGTCGTTCACCCCTCGACCATATGTGACCTATCAGTCACATGTCAAGGGCCCGCGAATCGATCCGTTACCCTGACGATCTCTCGTGTGAGTTGGGGAGCCCCGCCCGCATGACCCACGTCGTCGAGCACGATCAACTCGGCGGTCGGCCACGCCCGAGCGAGCGCCCAGGCGTTGCCGATCGGCGCCTGGAGATCGAACAGCCCGTGCACGAGAACGCCGGGGATATCGGCGAGCAGGTCCGCCTCGCGGAGCAACGTTCCATCCTCCAAGAAGTTGTCGTGTCCGACGTAGTGCGTGACGAGGCGCGCGAACGCCAACGCGAAGTCCGGGTCTTCGTAGCGGGCATCAAGCTGGTCGGTCGCCGGCCACGCGAGCGTGGCGGACTCCCACGTGCACCACGCGAGCGCCGCCCGCCGACGTACCTCGGGGTCCGGATCGCGAAGCAGGGTGGCGTACGCCGCCACGATGTCGCCGTCGCGATCGGGAGGCGGGAGCGCGTCGCGGAGTCGCTCCCACTGTTCAGGAAACAACGGCGACACGCCACCGCGGAACCACCAGTCTTCCTCGGATCTGCGTCCGGTGGTCACGCCCCACAGCACCATCTCGCTCACGCGGCTGGGATGCGCCTCGGCATACGCGAGCGACAACGTGCTGCCCCACGAACCGCCGAACACCAGCCACCGACCGATGTCGAGGTGGGCCCGCAGCAGCTCCATGTCGCCGATCAGATGCTGCGTCGTGTTGGTTGTGAGATCGATCGCGGGCTCGCTCGCGTGTGGCCTGCTTCGGCCGCATCCCCGCTGATCGAACAGCACGATGCGATAGGCGCGCGGATCGAAGAGCTCGCGCTGCCACGGCGAGCAGCCGGAGCCCGGGCCGCCGTGGACGACGACCGCCGGTTTGCCGTTCGGGTCGCCGCACACCTCCCAATACACGGCGTTTCGGTCGCCGACCTCGAGCATGCCGCGGTCATGCGGCTCGATCGGCGGATAGCGGCCGGTCATGATGGGACGGCGTCGTGCCGCCAGCGGGCCAGCCTGGCGAGATCGGCCACGTTGCGTTTGTGCTCCCACAGCGCGGCCGCTTCGTCGAACGACTGCTCGGCCTCGTCGGGTCGACCGGATGCCCATAGGATCTGCCCTCGGATCCGGAGCGTCTCCGCCGTGAAGTTCAAATAGTCGGTCTGGCGCACGGTCCGTAACGCCTCGTCGAGCGCTGCGATGGCCTTCTCGTGCTCCCCGCGGGACGATGCCACCAGCCCCGCCGCCCAGCCGATGGGCACGGTGGCGCCGAAGTCGTCCGGCGAGGTGATCGTGCGTGCCTGCTCGATGTACGTGGCGGCCTCGTCGACGTCGCCGGATTCGGCGAGGTAGGTGGCGAGCTCCGCCGTGATCGTCGCATTGTTGCCCGTTTCGCCGACGCGATCCATGAGCGCCTTGATCTGCCGCATGAGCTCGATCGCCTCGGCCTCGCGTCCGATGCGCCACAGGCTCTCCGCACGCCCCTCGCCTTGAAGGAGACGGCTCTCGGGGTTCCGCATCTCGTCCCACCCGTGGTCGGCGCTCGCAGCGGCGGCGTCGAACGCCTCGACGTCGCCGGCCATGGAGTGCAAGCTTGCCTCCAGCAGGTCGCACCGAACCTGACCGAGCATGCTGTCGCCGAGGATCTCGCGCATGCGCGCGACGTATCGGAATCCATCGATCAACGGCGCAGAGCCGAAGTAGGAATCGACCATGAACCCCATACAGACGAGCCCCCGGTAGGTCGGAGTCATCTGGGGCGCCAACGGGGCGAGGCGTTCCGAGACCGCGCGTGACTCGGCACAGTTGCCGAGCCAGAACGCGAACGAGCCACACGCGATCAGCGTCGCGGTGAGCGCGTCGCGGTCGTCGATGGCCTCCGCTTCGGCTCGCAACGAGATCGCTCGCTCGTTCGCGGCGGTGAGGCCGAGCTCGGGATTCGTCTGTGATTCGGTGACCAGACTGAAGATGCTTGCCCGGATCCGAAGAGCCGGCGCGGCCGCCGCTTCCGCTGAGGCGAGGAACCCCCGAAGCACCTCGAGGGAACGGAGATAGTGACCGTTCGTCTCGAGGTTCTCGCCGAGATCGACGATCGCCGCGGCTCGCTCGAGACCGGTCGCCAGCGCGATCGTCCGCTCCAGGAGGTGCGCTGCCCCGTCCACGTCGCCACGATTGGTCGCTCGTTCCGCCGAGCAGTGCAGCGCTCGCGCGGCATCGCGTGCCAGCGCCTCGGTGCGATCGTCCGCCGGTCCGAGCTCGCTGCGATACCGGTAGGCCTGTTCCAGATGGTGCCCGAGGATCTCCTGGTAATCGTCCGCGTGATCGGCGGTGACCTCCGTCAGCCACCGCGCGAAGCCTTCGTGCAACTCGGCTCGCTGCTCCTTCGGCATCGCCTGGTAGGCGGCGTCACGGATCAACAGGTGGCGGAATCGGAACGCGTCCTCACCGGCGAACTCGGCGCGATCGGGGCGGATCAGTTCCTTCCGCGCGAGCGCGAGCAGGCGCGGGCGGACCTGGGTGCGCAGCCCCTCGGGCGCGAGCGACGTCACGGCGCCGGTATGGAAGACCTTCCCCTCGACGGCGCCGCGTTCGATGACGGCGCGCTCCTCCGCGTCGAGTCGGTCCAGACGCGCGGCCAACAGCAGCTGGATAGTCGGCGGGACCGTGAGGTCCGCGAGGTCGTCGACGGCGCGCCACGAGTCATCCTCGAATCGCAGCAGGCCGTCGTCGATCAGCATGCCGATCATCTCCTCGACGAACAGCGGGTTCCCTTCCGCTGCCGCGAGGATCCGTTCGCGCGCGGTGCCCGGTAGGTCGGCGTCGCCCAACAGGTTGTCGAGCAGCGCGCCCGCCTCGTCGCCCGCGAGGGGTTCGAGCAGGATCGATGTCGCGTTCATCTTGCCTCCGCTCCAGCCGGGGCGGATCTCGAGCAGCTCGGGTCGGGCGACACAGACCAGCAGGAGCTCTGCGTCGCGCGTCCAATCGGCCAGGTGCTCGATCAGATCCAGCAGGAGCGGCTCGGCCCAGTGGATGTCGTCGAACACCACGACGAGCGGCCGGTCGCGAGCGAGATGCTCGAACAGCTTGCGCACGCCCCAGGCCGCGTCGTCTGGCGTCGCCGCCTCCGCCCAGCCGAACAGGCCACCCACGAGACGAGCGACGCGATCCCCGTCCTCGGCCTCGCGCAGCGCCGCGGCGAGCGAAGTCGAGGGACGTGGCGGCGTCGTCGGACTCGGAGCCTCCGGTCGCCTGCCGGACGATCTCGCCGAGCGCGTAGTACGTGATCCCCTCCCCGTAGGAAAGGCACCGGCCGCGCAGCACGGTCGCGTCGTCGGCACCGCCGAGGAATTCGCGGACGAGCCGCGACTTGCCCGACGCCCGCGGGGCCGAGCAGCGTGAAGAGATGTGCGGTGCGCTCGTGCCGCGCGCGATCGAGCCCGCGAGTGAACAGGTCGAGCTCCTTGGTCCGCCCCACCATCGGGGAGTCGAGGTTCCGCTCGTGGCCGGCGGTATCGGACAGCACCGCCCGGAGATGCCAGGCGGGGATGCGCTCGGTCTTTCCCTTCAGCTCGAGCGGCTCGACGGCCTCGACATCGACGGCGTCGCGGACCAACCGGTAGGTCGCGTCGCCGAGCAGCACCTGGCCGGGCTGGGCGTGCTGTTCGAGACGAGCGGCGACGTTGACGGCGTCGCCCGTCACCAGCTGCTGGCCGGCCGCGGCGTCGTTCGACACGACCTCACCCGTGTTCACGCCGATGCGGACCCGGATCGAGACACCTCGATCGCGTTCGAGCTCCCGATTCAAGACGCCGAGGTCCGACTGCATGTCGGCGGCGGCCCGCACTGCCCGCAGCGCGTCGTCCTCGTGGAGCTGCGGGATACCGAACACGGCCATGACCGCGTCGCCGATGAACTTCTCGACCGTGCCGCCGTGGCGCTCGATCGCGGCGCGCATCGTGTCGAAGTACCTGGTCATCACGTTGCGCAGCGGCTCGGGGTCGAGGCCCTCGCCCATCGCGGTCGACCCGGTCACGTCGCAGAACACGATCGAGACGGTCTTGCGGACCTCGCTCGCCGGCTCGGCCGGAGCGGTCAGCGGCGTCGCGCAGTTCAGGCAGAACTTCGCCCGGTCGGGGTTCTGCTCGCCGCAGTTCGGACATTCCATCTACGGCACTATGACTGGTCCGGGCAGCAGTTCACGCCCGGCACAGGGCATGTGACGCTACGCGGCGACCGCGACCCCGTTGCGCGTGTGCTTCTGCAACTGCTGCACGACGTACCGAGCGTCCCGGCCGACGCCGGGCAGCACGTCGGAAGCCGCCGCGAACTGGAACGGCAGGCCGACGAAGGCGAGCCCGGGCTCGGCGGTGACCACGCCGCGCTCGTGGATCGGCTTGCCGTCCTCGCCGAAGATCGGCAGATCGATCCACGACAGGTCGTGGCGGTAACCGGTGCTCCAGATGACGTTCGTCACGTCGAGCACGCGACCGTCCTCGAGCACTGGCTTGCCGTCGCGCACGGCGGTCGTCTTCGGGCCCCGCTCGATACCGGCGGCCAGCAGCTGCTTCGGCTTCACGCGAACCAGCAGGTCGCCTTGCGACGCGGCCTTGTCGCGCGCCTTGCGGCCCATCGGCGTTCGCAGCGTGAGCACGTGGCGTCCGAGGAAGACGACGATCCGCACGAACAACCGGCGCGAGAGCCACGCGTCGATGTCGACCGGAACGTGGCCGCGGTCCGGCCCCGAGAGCCACGTCGGATGCGTGCGGACAGACTCCATCGCGATGTCGGCTCCTGAGTTGCCGGCGCCCACGACGAGGACGCCGCCGTCGCGGAGCTGCGACGGTCGCAGATACTCGCTCGAGTGCAGCTGCACGATCGAGGGGTCGAGCTCGCGGGCGATCGCCGGCACCCGTGGCTCACGGTGTGCGCCGGAGGCGACGATCACGTTGCTCGCCTCGAAGCGCCGCGAGCTGGTTGCCACGACGTAGGTGTCGCCCTCGCGCCACACGCGTTCGACGCGCGTGTTGAGCTGGACTGGTAGTGCGAAGCGGGCGACGTAGGACTCCATGTAGTCGGCCATCTCATCCTTGGTCGGGGTGGCATCGCCCTTGCCCGGGAACCGGCCGCCCGGCAGGCCGATGTAGCGCGCCGGCGTGAACAGCTTCAGGGAGTCATACCGGTTGCGCCACGCGTCGCCGACGCGCTGGCTGGCGTCGAGCAGTACGAAAGACCTCCCGGACTTCTTCAGGTAGTAGCCGGCCGACAGCCCCGCCTGCCCCGCCCCGATGACCACCGTGTCGATCCGTTCCGTCTGCATCTCGATCCCCTTCCGTCCGATGCGAGGACCGTAGGTCGACGGCTCCAGCGATACATCGCCGATACCTACCAATGTGTGTGGCGCGGAGCATGGTGCGAACGCACCATGCCGCGTCAGGCGAGACGGTGTTCGAACACGAACGCGGTGGCCGCCGCTCGGGAGGACACGCCGAGCTTGGCGTAGATGTTCTGGATGTGGCGGGCGACCGTGTGTTCGCTGATCACCAGCTCGACGGCGATGTCCCGGTTCGTCTTGCCGGCGGCGACGAGCAGCAACACCTCGACCTCGCGGGCGGTGAGACCGCCGGGGATCGCGTCGGAAGCGCCCAGGAGCGGGCGGAGCGCCGCGGCGTCGGGCTCGGCCCCGAGCTGCTCGAATGCGGTCAGGGCGGCGATCCACGAGAGCCGCGCTCCTTCGTCGTCCCCCAGCGCGCGGAGCGCCTGTCCGTACACCGCTCGAGCACGTGCGGTTTCGTACGGCGTCCGCACATCCTGACCCAGCGAGACGGCGGTCCGCAGCCGATCGGCTGCGCCCTCCGGGTCGCCCTCCGCGAGCAGGACCGCCCCGGTCGCAGCCGCCGCGACCGACTCCAACGCCTGCATGCCGATCGTCGCAGCGATCGCCGTGAGCTCGTCGCCCGCGGCCCGCGCTCCCGCCACATCGCCCGTCGCAAGCGCCACCTCGACAGTGGCGGCCAGGATGCGCGCGCGACGAGGCCCTGTGGTGCTCGATGCGAGCGCCGTTCGGAGGGCCGCCGCCGCGACGTCGGGGTCGCCCTGCGCCAACCGCAACAGCGCCAGGCCCGGCTGTGGGTCCGCTCCCAGCTCGTGCGCGCGGTCGTAGGCGGCCTCGGCGCCTCCCAGATCGCCCGTTCGCCGGTGGATCTCGGCGATCTGATAGTGCGCGAGGCCGGCCGATCCGGGGTCGATCGCGGTCAACTGCTCGACCGCGAGGGCGGCCGCCGCCTCGGCCTCGGCCCACGAGCCCCGGATCCGATCCACCTCCGCGCGGTTGACGCGGCAGAACCCGATGATCGGCGCCTCCGGTGGGAGCGACTCGCACCAGATGCCCGCCGCGTCGCTCCAATCGCCGGCGCGCCGTATGTCACTGAGCTCGAGGCAGGCCTGGATCAGCGCGCAAAACACGATGCCCGTGAAATATGGCGAGACCTCACCCGCCAGGATCAACGCCATCGCTTCGTCCATCCGCGCGAGGCCGTCCGCCACCCTGCCGCCGTCGAGCAGCAACAGCCCTTCGATGTGGAGCGCCATCGCGAGAAGATCGTGGTCGGCGAATCGCTCGGCACAGGCGATCGCCTCCGAAACACGCTCGAGCGCCTCGTCCGGCCGTTGCTCCATCCGGAGCGTGCTCGCCTCGACCATCGAAAGGAACGCCGCGTTCGACGCAGTCGGGCTGGTCGCGCAGATGTCGGCGCGCGCGACCCAGGAACCCCGCACCGACCGCGGGCTCGCCGTGCAAGGCGAACTCGATGCTGAGACGCGCGGCCAGGAGCCCGGCGATCCGATCGTCGCCCGCCTCGACGAAGCCCGTGTACGCCGCTTGGCGTTCCGCCATCGACTCCTCGAACTTGGCGAGCCACCACGCCGCCTCCGCCAGCCGTGCGTGGTCGAGCGGGGTTCGCTGCGCCGGGTCGATGGCCGCCAGCGCCCGGTAGTCCTCTGCGGTCGGTGCGCGCAGCAAGACCTCTCGGGCTCGATCCATCGCCTATGCAGTGAAGCGTCTGACGAACGACAGCGCGGTGTCGGCGACCGTGTGCCAGCCATGATCGATCGTCAACGAGTGCCCGCGCCCCGGGATCTCGACGATCTCGGTGACGCCCTCGTTGCGCCTCTGGCGCTTGAACGAGGCGTTCGCGATCGCGGGCGGCACGGTGTGATCCTCTGCCCCCGAAACGATCAGCAGCGGTCCCCGATCCGGATTCTTGCTCTTGACCTTCGCCTCGGTCCACGGGTTCAGGTTCGCGGCGGCGGCTTGGAAGATCGGCTCACCCGAGGCCGGCACGCAGTACGTGTCGTACAGCCCCTTCGCCTCGTCGGCGTCGACTGCGTTCGCGAAGGCGTAGCGGAACTGCTCGAACGTCAGCGGAACCGCACGGTGCCGATTCGCCGGGTTGCCGAGCACGGGCGAGGCCGACTTCAGCGCCGAAACCGGCAGCGGCAGGACCCCTCGGAACGGCGCCGGGTCGATGGCGACGGTCGCGGCCGAGAGGCCGCGGCCCGCGACGATCTGTGCGAGCAGGCCTCCGAATGAGTGGCCGATGACCGCTGGCTTCCCGTCGAGCTTGCGGATCACGTCTTCGAAATGATCCGCGACCTCCCCGACGGACTTCCGCGCGAACACTTCGGGGTTGGCCTGCGCCTCCGCGACCGTCGAGGGATCGTCGGGCCATCCCGGCGTGAGCGCCGCGTACCCCGCCACCTCGAACACCTCGGCCCAGCCGATCCCAGCTGCTGGGCAACAGCCAGAGTCCGTGGATGAACACCACCGGTGTCTTCCCGGAGGCGTTCGCTCGATCGATCTGTGCGCTCTCGTGGTCACCGATGCTCGCCATGAGCCCCCCTTGCTCGTTGGGCGTCGGCGGCCAGACAGCCGACCCCTTCGTTCGCATTGAACACCCTTGGCCCTTCTTGGGGCCAGTCCGGCGCACGCAGGACGCACGTGCGATGGCAAGATGCGCGGATGGCGCGCGACCTCGAGGTTCCGACGGCCGAGCTCCTGCTCGACGTCCGGACGCCGATGGAGCTCGCAGTGTCGCCAGACGGCGCTCGACTGGCGTTCGCGCTCCACGCCACGGTCGCGGACGAGGGCTCGTTCCAGCCGAGCGACCTGTATGTGCTGTCGACCGAGCCCGAGGCGCGGCCGACGCAGCTGACCGAGGGCACGTGGTGCGATCAGCTCCCGGTGTGGTCACCGAGCGGCGCGCGTCTGGCCTTCCTGTCCGACCGCATGACGCCCGGACACCAGCTGCCGTACACGATGACGCTCGACGGCGGCGAGCCCACGCTGGCCGTGAGTCTCGTCGGGTCGGCGGAGAGCCTCGCATGGTCGAGTGACGGCGCCCGCCTGCTGGTCCTCGCCGCCGATCCCTTCTCCTACGGGCTCGACTGGAGCGCACGTGCGGTCAACGGCGCCCAGCCGGAGCCCGATCCGATCGTGCGCCGGCCTGGAGACGCCAGGCGGCGGCTCTTCCTGATCGATCCGACTGCCGGCGGGGCCGTCGAGGTCGGCCCGCCGGATCGAAGCGTGTGGGAGTTCGACTGGGACGGCGACGATGTCGTCGTGGCGATCGTGTCGACCGGTCACTCGGGCTCGGGCTGGTACGACGGTGAGGTCGTCGCGCTGGATCTCGGTGCGCGTACCGCGCGGACCCTCTACGACCTCGTCGTGGCAGATGGAAGGGCTGGCCCTCTCGCCCGATGCACGAAGGCCGTCGTGGTCGAGGGCTACGCGAGCGACCACGGTCTGCTCGCCGGCAACCTCGTGCTGATCGACCTGGCGAGCGTGACCGTCGACCGATCCGTGGCCCGATCTGCAGACGGTCGGGCTGGCTTCGTGGTGCGACGACGAATCGCTCTGGTACGCGAGCACCGAAGGCGTTCGAAACGCCTGCGGCCGGCTGTGGCTCGATGGCCGGCGTGAGGAGCGCTGGCGCGACGAGGCGTTCATCGGCGACGCCGTCACGACGCCAGCGTGTGTCGTCACGCCGGATGCCGCCGACGTCTGGACGACGCACCAGGCGCATGGGGCGGCGCCGGAGCTCGCGAGGTTCGACCAGGCGAACGCGACGTGGGTGCGCGTGACGTCGTTCAACGACCACATCGCCGACGGACGTGTGTTCCCCGACGTCCGCACGATCACGTGGATGGGCGAGGGCGGCGTCGAGATCGAAGGTCTCCTGATGACGCCTCGGGGCGCCGAGGGTCCGCTGCCCACGATCGTGTGCGTGCACGGCGGACCGACGTGGAACTGGGGCGCGTACTTCTCCGACTCCGAACCGAATGCCGTACTCCTGGCGTCGGCAGGCTACGCGTGCCTGCTGCCCAACCCCCGCGGGAGCCAGGGCCGTGGTCACGCGTTCGCGCAGGCGGTGATCGGCGACGGAGGCGGCATCGACTACCGCGACATCATGGCCGGCGTCGATCGCTGCATCGAGCTCGGCGTGAGCGATCCAGACCGGCTCGGGATCGCGGGCCTGTCCTACGGCGGGTACATGGCGGGTTGGGCGGTCGGCCAGACGGATCGTTTCGCGGCGTCGGTCGCGATGTCGGTCGTTGCCGACTACGTGTCGTACCACCTCACGTCCGAGGTCTGGTGGTACGACCAGGCGATCCTGGCCGGTGACTGGAGGGATCCGACGAGCCTCTACGCCGATCGGTCGCCGGTCACGCACGCGCATCGCTGCACGACGCCGACGTTGATCCTGCAAGGGGCGGCCGATCGCTGCACGCCCGTGAGCCAAGCCGAGGAGCTGTACAACGCGATCGCGGAAGCGGGGGCCGAGGTCGAGCTCGTGGTCTACCCGCGCGAAGGGCATGTGCCCATCGAGCGGGCACATGCCCTCGACGCGATCGTGCGCACCCAGGCCTGGTTCGATCGGTACCTGCGCGGCTAGGCGGCGGCGTTGGCCGCGTCTTCCAGCACCTTGATGTCGATCTTCTGCATCTGGAGCATGGCCTGCATGGCCCGCTGGGAACGACCCGGGTCCGGATCGCTCAGAAGCTCACCCATCCGCTCGGGGATGATCTGCCAGCTCAGACCGAATCGGTCCTTGAGCCAGCCGCATTGGCCCTCTTCTCCGCCATCGGCGGTGAGCTGCGACCAGAGCCGGTCGACCTCGTCCTGGTCCTTGCAGCTCACGTTGAAGGAGACTGCCTCGGTGAACGGGAACTGCGGCCCGCCGTTGATGGCCGTGTAGTCCTGGCCGGCGAGTTGGAAGAACACGAGCGCGACGTTGTCGCCGCTCGGCGTGCCGTCGAGGTGCTGCACGTTCGTGACGGTCGAGTCCTCGAACAGAGAGACGTAGAACGTCGCGGCCTCCTCGGCCTGGGTGTCGAACCAGAGACACGGTGTGATCCGCTGCATGTCGTTGCTCCCTTCCGTCGTGGTCAGCTGTTGGCGATGAGCTTGGCGACGAGCTCGTCGAGGCGGTCGTACCCCTCGTTCATGCCCTCGGCCATACCGCTTTGAACCATGCCGTCGCGCGCCTCGACGGACTGGAAGACCGAGTTGCTGCGGACGGTTGTCTTCCCGTCGTGTTCCTCGAGCGTCACGGTGTCCATGGAGACGTTGCCGGGTGCACCCTCGAACTCGAAGGTCTGCACCATGCCGTCGGGGGACGGGTCGCCGTGGAACACACCGTGGAACGCGTAGGCGTTGCCGGCCTCGTCGGCGTGGATGTAGCGGTACGTGCCGCCGTCGCGAAGGTCGTAACGCTCGATCGTCATCGTGTACTGCCGGGGCCCGAGCCACTGCACGAGCAGGTCGGGCTCGGTGAACGCGCGATACACGAGATCGCGCGGCGCATCGAAGGTGCGGGTGGTGAGAACCTGCGGCACGCCGGGCTCCGCAGTGACGTTCAGTTTCATGACGTGCTCCCTTCTTGGTCGGCGTCCGATTCCGTGAGCGCCTCGAGCAGCTCGTCGAGCCGCTCGTAGCTCTCTTCCCAATATTCCCGATAGGCCGCGAGCCATGCGGTTGCCTCGCGAAGCGGCTCCGCACGGAGGTGGCTGAGACGGGCCGTGGCTCGCCGGGTCCGGGTGATCAGCCCCGCACGCTCGAGCACCTTGAGATGACGAGAGATGGCCGGCTGGGACACGGTGAACGGCGCCGCTAGCTCGGCCACCGACGCATCGCCCCTGGTCAGGCGTGTCAGCAGCGCCCGTCGCGTCGGGTCGGCCAGCGCCCCGAACACCGCGTCCAACTCCTGCATCGCCATCCATAACCTCTCTCTTTCAGAACAATTAGGTTATAGAGCGGATCGGGGTGTCTGTCAAGCCGAAAGTCGGCCGGATTCACGCGGGCGGGATGTTCTGGTTCAACCGGAACAGGTTGGTCGGGTCGTAGGCGGCCTTGATCCGGCGAAGGCGGGACCACGTGTCCCCGGGATAGGCCAGTCGGACCCGTTCCTCACCCTCGTCGACCAGGAAGTTCACGTAGGCGGCGGACTCTCCCTGCGCCACGAGCTCCGCGGTGGTGCGAACCCAGTGTTCGCTCGCGTCGCGGTCGTCGGGCGCCCCGTAGATCGAGGCCACGTTCGCCATGACCGCGCGTGATCGGTGTGCGAACGCGGTCGCGTCGGCCGGAACCCGCGACATCGCGCCCCCGAGCGCACGGAGCTGCACAACGCGGAGCATCCCGGCGGGAACCGCGAGTCGCTCGAGGATATGGCGCGCATCGTCGAGCCCGATGTGATCGGCGAAGCCCGTCCAGGATGCGGCGGTGGGATGCTCGCCCTCGGGCTCGGCCATGTACATCTCGGGATACGACATCGGCCGTACGAAGTCCGCGATCGGCTTGGCGAGCGCCCGGAACGGCGCGACGGCCCGTTGGCCCGCCTCTTCTTCGCCGGCGTAGACGAGGAACGACATGAGGATCGCGCTGCCGACCAACTCCTCGGGCAGGAACGGCATGGGCGGCGCCGTCATCACATTCGCGATCGTCGACAGCTCATCCGGGGCAGCGGCGGCCTCGGTCATGAACCCCTCGATGACTTCGGGCGTCGCCGGCTGGAACAGCATGCCGCCGACGATCCGGTCGACCGGGTGCAGCGCGAACCGCATCCGCGTCACGACGCCGAAGTTGCCGCCGCCGCCGCGGATCGCCCAGAAGAGATCCGGATGGGAATCGGCGTCGACCCGCCGCAACTCGTTGTCCGCGGTGACGATGTCGGCGGCGAGCAGGTTGTCGATCGTCATGCCGTGTTTCCGCACGAGGAACCCCACGCCGCCGCCCAGGGTGATCCCACCGATCCCCACCGAGCCGGTGTCGCCGAACCCTGTGGCCAAGCCCACGGCGCCGCTCGCGTTCGTGTACTCGCTCGCCGTCAGCCCGGTCTCGGCCCATGCGGCTCGTCCCCCGCCATCGATGTCGAGCGCCTTCAGATCGCGGAGGTCCAGCACGATCCCTCCGTCGGTGACGCCGTGCCCGGCACCCGAGTGCCCCCCGCTGCGCACCGCCAACTCCAGCCCGCTCTCGCGTGCCAGGGCGACGACGCGACGCACGTCCTCGTCGTCGGCCACCCGCACGATCAGGCTCGGCCGTCGGTCGATACCGCCCGGGAAGACGGTCCGAGCGTCGTCATAGCCCGAGTCATCGGGCGTGATCACGGTCCCCGTGATCCCATCGAGTCGCTTCGAGATGTCGAGTGTGTTCATCGATTCCCCCCTCCATTCGAGGGTACCGAGAGTCGGCAGATGGGTCAGGCGGGGATCTCGACGGCGATCCGCGTGCCGCCGCCGGCGGGTTGCGACGCTTCGATGGTGCCTCCGTGCGCTTCCACCAGGCGTTTCGCGATCGCCAGGCCGAGCCCCGTACCGCCCGTGTCGGCCGAGCGGGCGAACCGGTCGAAGATGTGGGGAAGCAGGTCGGCGGCGATGCCGGGCCCGGTGTCGGTCACCGCGAACCGAACGCCGCCCTCCGCGCGCGCAACCTCGACGAGCACCCGGCCGTCGCGCGGCGTGTGCCGGATCGCGTTCGTCAAGAGGTTCTGCAGCACTTCGGCCAGACGCACCGGGTCCGCATCGAGGGGAGCGGCCTCGGGGGACTCGAGCGACAGCGTCACGCCCGCATCGCTCGCGCCCGATGCGAAGGACCGCACGGCGTCCTCGGCGAGCACGCGTGCGTCCACCGTTTCGCGGTGGAGCGGGAGCACGCCCTCCTCGGCCATCGACAGCGTGCGCAGGTCATCCAGCAACCGCGCCATCAACGCGGTCTCATCGAGCATCACGCGCAGTCGCTCCGGATCGGCGTCGTAGAGCCCGTCCAGCATCCCCTCGACCGAGCCACGGATCACCTGCAACGGCGTCCGCAGCTCGTGCGCCATGTCGGCCAGCAGCTCGCGCCGTCGACGTTCGTTCGACTCGAGACGCTCTGTCATCTCGTTGAAGCCGGTGCCGAGCCGACGCAGCTGGCCCGATGACGACGGATCCACCCGCGTCTCATAGTCGCCGCCGGCCACACGGTCCGCCGCGTCCATCAAGGCACCGATCGCGCGGGTGTATCGCCACAACCAGCGGCCGCTCGCCACCACCCCGGCGAGCACGACCACGGTCACCAGCACGAAGATCCAGGGGTCGGGTTGGTTGCCCGCGAAGAGCGAGGCGACCAGTGACGACAAGAGCGCGATCATCAGGACGACGACGGCGAGGACCGCGAACGCCCCGCGGCGGAAGCGTCGTGCCGGCCCGCCTGCTCGCCAGGGTCCGGGGCCGTCCGCCCACGGTGGGCCGCCGCCGCCCCACGGCGGCCCGCGATGTTCGTGCGGCTCAGGCATCGGCGAACCGATAGCCGACGCCGTGGACGGTCAGGACATAGCGAGGGCGTGCGGGCTCGGGCTCGATCTTGCGGCGCAGGTTCTTCACGTGGGCGTCGATCGCTCGCTCGTAGACTGTCGACCGCGACCCCGTGCAACGCGTCCAGCAACTGCGCTCTCGTGAACACCCGCCCGGGCTCGCGGACCAAGGCCGCCAGCAGCTGGAACTCGGTGGGCGTGAGCTCCACGCTCCGCCCGCCGACGTGGACTCGCATCTTCGACAGGTCGACCTCGACGTCCGCGGCGCGCATCACCTCGGCCGTCCCGACCCCGCGAGGTGCGTCGCAGCACCGCGCGCACGCGCGCCACGAGCTCCTTGGGACTGAACGGCTTGACCAGGTAGTCGTCGGCGCCGAGCTCCAGGCCGACGATCCGGTCGGTCTCCTCGCCGCGGGCCGTCAACATGACGATCGGCACGTTCGTCGACCGGCGCAGTTCGCGTGCGACGTCCAGGCCGTCCATCCCGGGGAGCCCGAGGTCCAGCACGACCAGGTCGGGGCGGTTCGCGCGCGCGCTCGCGAGCGCCGCGCTCGCCGTCGCCGACCACGTCACCTCGAAGCCCGCGACCTCGAGGTAGTCGCGCAGGTTGCGCGCGATCTGCATCTCGTCCTCGACCACCAGGATCCGGGCCATCTCGGGTGGGAGCCTCCCTCGCGACGGGGGCGGAGGCAACCGTCGCCTCCGCCCCGCGATCGCTCAGCTCGCCGTCGCCGGCGGCGTCTCGCCGTGCTCGTGGCGGTGCCACTCGCGCGCGCCGATCCTCGAACTTCTTTCGGCCCTCGTCGTTCCAGGGGCCGGGGCCGTGGTGCGAACCGCCCCAACGCCCCGCTCCGCGGAAGATCCCGCCGATCACGAAGATCGTGCCGAACAGGAACAGCGGGAACAGGAAGAACCCCGGGAAGAAGAACGGATGGCCCTCGTCCACCACGTGGACGACCTGCACGTCTTGTCCATTGGTCCTGCGCCACCTGCACCTGCTCGATGCCCTCGGCGATGCCGTTGCGCTCGCCCGCCTGGTACGCAGCCGACCCCGATGCCGATCCCCAGCAGGATCACCACCAGGACGGCCACGATCCCGATACCACGACGCATCTTGCCTCCTTCGTCTCGCGTCTGTCTCCACGTGGCGAGAGATGTGAAGCGCTCGTGAACGCGATGCGGAGGTTTTTGTGCTCGCGAGTGGTCCGCGCTACTTGAGCCTCATCGCAAGTGGTGCTACGGTTCCACGAACTGCCGCTCTGCGCGAGCGGCCCGACCGCACAGGAAGGAGGCGACTGATGACTGCCACGGATGTCTACTCGGCGCCTCCTGGCCTCGGTCGGTTCCGCAACGTCTGATTCCCGCTGACCTCCAGGGCGTGCCCCTTGGTCCATCGCGCTTACGTGGAGGTCATGACCCATGTCAGATCATCGACGCCGCGGCGATCGACGACGAACCGGCTCGTTCCGGCGCGTCCACCGTCGCCTCGACGTATCAGACGACGCACCCGGAACAGCCC
Source organism: uncultured Actinomycetes bacterium (assembly GCA_963794065.1). Classification (GTDB taxonomy): domain Bacteria; phylum Actinomycetota; class UBA4738; order UBA4738; family HRBIN12; genus AC-51. The sequence goes on from CAWCDA010000028.1 coordinate 45,152, forward strand.
ATAGGAATCACTGCCCGACGTGTCTATGGAGTCGTCATGTCGA
>CAWCDA010000029.1:0-43638 GCA_963794065.1 uncultured Actinomycetes bacterium
CGTCCCGCAACGGCGGCGTCGCCCTGCGTTCACCTTGTCCGGGGGCATCCCTGGGCAACGAGGAACCCGAGCTGTTCCTCGGTCTCGACTGCCCTCGGCGACGACGTCGAGGTCGAGACGATCGGCGAGGCCGATGATCGCGTCGATGATCGGCGAGATGTCGCGTCCATGCGCACGGCTGCGACACGAACGACTGATCGATCTTCAGGCGTCGATCGACATGTCTGCGAGGTAGCGCAAGGCCCGGAGAAGCCGGTGCCGAAGTCGTCGATCGCGCAACGCACGCCCATCTCCCGCAGTTCCGCGAGCTCGATGCTCGCCTGGTCGATGTCGCGCATGAAGATCGACTCGGTGATCTCGATCTCGAGCGTGCCCGGCGGGATCGTCGTAGCCGTGCGAGCCTGGCGCGACGGCGTCGGCGAATCCTTCGGTCGCGAAAGTGGCGGCGCGGAGATGTTCACCGCGATCGGACGCGGCTCGATGCCGTCGTCGAGCCAGCGCCGAGCTTGCACGCAGGCCTCCTCGAGCGCCCACTCGCCGAGCACGATGACCGAGATTGCTCTCCTCGGCGACCGGAACGAAGACGTCGGGCGGGATCATGCCGATCTTGGGGTGCGGCCAGCGGGCCAGCGCCTCGAGCCGAAGATGTGCCCGGTCTTCATATCGACCTGCGGCTGAAAGTGACAGCTTCAGCCCCCCGTGGTCGAGCGCGTGGCGAAGACCCGACTCGAGCGACAACTTCGTCTGGGCGCGGATCACCGAGGTCCCGGCGTGTAGAACTCGAACGAGTCACGGCCGCCGCCTTGGCCCGGATACATCGCGATGTCGGCGCTCTTCAGCAGCGTGTCGAGGTCGTCCCCGTCGTCGGGGAACAGCGCGACGCCGACGCTCGTGTCTCGTGTGCAGCTCCCGTCCACCGGCCACGAAGGCCTGGTGAACAGTCGAGGATCCTCCGCGAGCTCGGCGACGTCGTCGCGCCGACTGACGTCACCGACGAGCACCGTGAACTCGTCGCCGCCGAACCGAGCGACCGTGTCGGTCTCGCGCACGACGCGCTGAGACGCTTCGCCACGCTCTGCAGGAGCTGGTTGCCGACGAGTGACCGAGCCCGTCGTTGATCGCCTTGAACCGATCGAGGTCGAGGAACAACACGGCCGTCTTCGAACTGGTACCCGTCGCGACTCGCGGAACGCGACCTCGGCCCGGTCCTGGAACAGCCGGCGGTTCGGCAGCCCGGTCAGCTCGTCGTGCTGGGCGCGGTACTCGGCCCAGCGCCCGGCCGCGGATCTGGCGGACGAGGTAACCGACGAGCAGACAGCGGCAGCAGACGCGGACGCGGCGACGAGCGCCGTCATCGCCCGGCGACTACACGCGTCGCCGGAAGGATGAGCAGCGCGACGGGCGCGACGATCGCGACCACGAGGTGCCGCGGCGAGCTTGGCGACACCGAAGCGGCTCTCCGCGACCTCGGCGGGCGCGAAGTTCTGGCGCATCGAAGGGTGCAGCGCCGCGGCGCCCCCGGAGAAGACCCGGCACACAGCGTGAACCCGACCAGCTGGCCGCGGTGGATCGATGCCGCCGGTCCGGACCGAGCGCCGAGCGAAGATCACGTCCGTGAGCAGGAGCACGACGAAGGCGAAGCCAGCAGCCGAGTGATCCGGCGACTCTGCTCGGGCGTCAGTGAGCAGCAGCCGGCCGGTGCAGCCAGCACGACGAGCACCCACGGGAAGACCGGTACGAGCGCAAGCGCCGTCGAGACGTGGTCCACTTCCCTCCGCGGCCTCCATGCCCACGCGACGTAGGTGCACGCAGCCGCGATGATCGCGCCTCGAGAAGCACGTCGCCCGTCGCCGCCCGACGCTGCTCCCGAGCAGGCGCACGATGCCCGCGGCCGCCAGGCCCGCGCTCACGACCTCGGCGCATTCGAGGAACGCAACGACCCAGCCGCGGGGCTCCACGAAGGCGGCCCCGATCGTGCTGAGCGTGAGGAGCACGAGAGCCAACGCGAGCAACGACCAACCGCGCCGCCACTGCACGCCGTGATGGCGACCGTTGATCACCAGACCTGCCGCGAGCGACCCGACGCGGCGACGGACATCACCGACGCCGCGAGGGCGGGCCACGCCGCCGCGAGCCGCACGACAACCCGACCGACGACGAGCATGGCGCCGCACATCGCAGTTCGCTGCGGCAGCTTCCTCGCGGTGGCGAAACTCAACAAATGCACGGCAACGCTCCCAATCAGCTGCATGGCTTGGGGACGCCGGGTTCGCCACTCGCTCCCCACCGCCCAGGCGACCAGATTCGGGCGATGGTTCAACGCTTCGTCCACCGTCGTGTTTCGGACGGCACTTGCCTCATCGGTTCGCGGCAACCGGGCTTGAACGCGCCGGCGTGGTCGCCGCGTCCCGCGGCTCATCAACGCGCAAACGACAACAGAATCCACAGCGCCGACGCACGCGATGCGACGAACGTCACAATCACATTGCGGTCGCCGCGCCCTCGTCGGTGGCGAAGTCGGGAGTCGCCGGGTGCGCGGTCTCGACCGCGACCCTTCGGCTCCTCCCAGTCCTCCTGGCGGCCGAGCGCGGTCTCGTCGAGGAAGTAGTACGAGCCGCCGATCGTGCTCGAGCCCGCGGGCGAACACCGAGTACGTGTGGAACACGCCGTCGCCGACGCGCAGGAAGCAGCTGCGGCCCGGGTTCTCGACTCGACTCGCCGCTCTCAGGTAGAGCCGCCTCGCCGACGCGCCTCGTACTCGGCCTTGGTGCGGTAGTTGTACTCGACCGGCGCGACCGACTCGTCGAGCGTGACGTGGAAGTCGTAGTTGAAGTCGCTGCCGAACGACGAGTACCACGGGAACGTCCAGCCCGCGCTTCGCCTTGTACTCCTCGATCTTCGCGAGCGGCGCGCGCGGAGACGACGGCGAACGACGTGTCGCGGCGTGTGAGGTGGTCGAGCAGCCCGTCGCGAGATCTCGTCGGCGCCGGCCGTGCAGCTCGGGCAGCCGTCGTCCCAGCTCGGATCGAACATGAAGTGGCACGATGATGAGCTGGCGCCGGCCTTCGAACAGGTCGAGCGAGACCGACCTTCCCGTCGGGGCCCTCGAACACGTAGTCCTTGTCGATCTTGACCATCGGCAGCATGCGCCGTTCGGCGTTCAGCGCGTCGCGCTGCCGGGTGAGCTCCTTCTCCTTGACGAGCAGCGCCTTGCGGGCGGCGACCCACTCGTCTCGGGAAACGACCTGCGGGAGACTCATGGTCGCTCCTCTCGATGTCTGCTTCGCGCCTCGATTCGACTGCGACCGTCCGGCGCCGGAACTCATCGGTGACTTCCTCGCCGTCGGCGGTCGTCGTCCATCGTGCAATCGCACCGCCCCGAGGTCGATCGTCGTCGACGTCAGCGCGCTGACCGAGCCCGACCGGCGATGCCTCGACGCTCTGGCGCGGCTGCAGCTGGCGGCGCGGCGACTCGGGCGTCGATCCGGCTGCGAGAACGCTGTGCCCGAGCTCGTCGACCTGCTCGAGCTCGTCGGGCTCGCCGACGTCTTGCCGGTCGATCGATGCCTGGATCAGGCGTCGAGGTGGATCGGCAGGTCGAAGAGCGGGAAGAGGTTCGGGTCGACGAAGAAGTCGATCCCGGTGATGCGCCGTCTGAGACGTCGAGCACGTGGATCGCCCACGCGTCGTAGCCGCCGTCGGGATCACGCCGCCATTGCGCGAACGCCGGGCGCGCCGTTCGCCTCGATCGGGCGCCAGCCGCGAACCCTGCACACTCGCTGCCCGGACCGCGCAGCCACGACGCGATACTCGTCCGCGCCGCGCAGCCACAGCGGGATACGGCGGCATCGACATCGTGGCGTCTTCGTGCAGCAGCGACACGAGCGAGTCGATGTCGAAGCGCTCGAACGCGTCGACGTAGCGCGCGAGCAGCTCCTGCTGCTCGGCGTCGATCGGCTGCGGCGCGCGTGTCGGCGGTGACGTTGCGCTCGGCGAGCGTCGCCCGGGCGCCGCTGCAGCGCGCTGTTCACCGACACGACGGTGGTGTCGAGCAGCTCGGCGACCTCGGTCGGCCTTCCACTTCAACACCTCGCGCAGGATCAGCACCGCGCGCTGGCGCGGCGGGAGGTGCTGCAGCGCGGCGACGAACGCGAGCCGCACCGACTCGCGCGACTACGGCCTGCTCGGCCGGATCGCCGCGCCGCGGCATGACGCGGCCGTCGGGAACCGGCCCGATCCACATGATCTCCGGCAGTCGGCGGTCGAACGGGCCCGTCGGCGCTGCCCGACGGCCATGATGTCGATCGGCAGCGCGCGCCGCTTGCGGCCCTTCAACATGTCGAAGCACACGTTGCTCGCGATGCGGTACAGCCACGAACGCAACGACGGCGCGGCCTTCGAACCGGTCGAAGCTGCGCCACGCGCGCACCAACGTCTCCTGCACCGCGTCGTCGGCCTCGAACGCCGAACCGAGCATGCGGTAGCAGTACGCGGTCAGCTCGCTCCGGTACTGCTCGAAGCCGAGCTCGGCGCGCGCGCGGAGTCGAGGCTCGTCGTGCCGGTCATGCGGACTCACTCCGTACCTCAGTCGACGGTCACTCGAAACGTCAGGCCGCCCGTGCGACGAGCTTGAACAGCGCGCCGGTGGGGTCGGCCGCCGTGCGCCAGCCGACCGTACGGCGTGTCCTCGCGCGGGCTGCACGACGGCGCCGCCGAGGTCGACGATCTGCGCCAGCGACTCGTCGGCGTCGTCGACGCCGAAGTAGATCGACCAGCCGCCGGGCGCGCCGGCGGGAGGAACGCCGACGCGTCCATGATGCCGGCGAGCTGCTCGTCGCCTTCGCCGAGCGTCGTGTAGCGGAACTCGGGCGTGTCGCCGTCGACGTGCGTCGTCCCAACCGAACACGTCCCGGTAGAACGCGACCGACTGCGTCGTAGTCGCGCGTGTGCAGCTCGAACCACGATGGGCGTGCCGGGCTCGCCGAGGATGCCGAAGCCCTTGTGCAGCCCGGGCTGCCACGACGCCGATCGACCGCGCTGCCCGGGTCGGTGACGACACGCCATCGTGCCCAGCTCCATCGACATGCATCGCGGGAACGATCACCTGCGCCGCCGTTGCGCGGCCGCCGCGTCGACCGTCGCCTCGGCGTCGTCGGTCGCGAGGTAGATCGACCAGGCGTCGGGCGCGCCCGTCGACCGTCGTTGCGCATGCCGCCGGCGACCGGCACGCCGTCCTTGAGAAGTTGAAGTAGCCGCCGTACTCCTCGCCGGCGTTCTCCGCCGTCCAGCCGAAGAGCTCGCCGTAGAACGCCCGGCTCTGTCCGGGATCGGAGCGTGAACAGGTCGACCCAACAGGGGGCGCCGACGGGGGCGTGCAGGCATCGCCACTCGCGACGACGTTCGGTGTTCCGGTCGACGCCCGCGGCCGCATCAAAGTCGACCGCGCCCTGCGGGTCGAGGGGGTCGCCGACGCATGGGCCGGCGGGGATGTTGCGGCGGTTCCGGATCGGGACACCGCGATGGGCACGTCACCGCCGACCGCACAGCACGCGCTGCGGCAGGCCAGAGTGCTCGCCGCAAACGTCGCGGCCACGCTTGAGGGCGGCAGGCTCAAGCCGTTCCGCTACGCCAACAAGGGGATGCTCTGCTCTCTCGGGCACTACCGAGGCGTCGCGAACCCGCTCGGCGTGCACATCACGGGGTTCCCGGCCTGGTTCTTGCACCGCACGTACCACCTGCTGTACATGCCCACGCTGTCCCGAAAAGCCCGGATCGCGCTGGACTGGACGATCGCACTGCTGTTCCCGCGCGACATCGCGCAACTCGGTTCGCTGGAGCACCCGCGTGACTCGTTCCGCCGCGCGGCGAGTGGCCGAAAGGCCGAGGACGGGTAGGCGACAGGGCTGACCCTCGCCCTCGCCCTTACGTGTTCGAGGCGTCTTGACCCTCGGGTTGCGGTCCGACGTCGCCTGCCAGTTCGGCCGTTTCGGTCCGCTGCTCGGGGCTGGTGCTCTGGTCGACGGCGCGATCGGCGTGGCGTGCGTCGTCGCTGGTCAACAGGCGCTCCAAGCGCGCGGCCATCTTCGGTGACGCGCCCTCGTCCTCGTGCTTGAAGTAACAGAAGACGTCCGAGCCCGCCGCGAGCGCCGGACCGATCCGTCCGGCCCACATCGCCAGTTCCTCATCCGTGTACTCGGTCTTGCGCAACCGGAAGTAGCCGACCGGTTCCCACGACAGGTCCTCGGGCGTCGGATCCTGCTCGTCGGTCTGTGCGACGCACCATGCAACACCGGCGGCGAGCAGCCGTTCCTTCGCAGCCTTCCACGAGTCGTGCCGGAACTCCATCGCGTAGGCGGGCCCGTCCTCTGGCAGCGTCGCGAGGAAGCCCTCCAGCAGTTCGGCGTCGTACTCGAGCTTGGGCGGACACTGGAACAGCACGCACCCGAGCCGGTCGCCCAGCAGCTTGCCGCGCGTGAGGAACGCCGTGACGTCCTCGCCGACGTCGTTCAACTTCTTCCAGTGCGTGATCTTCTGGCTCGCCTTCAGCGTGAACACGAAGCCATCGGCCGCCTTCGTGCGCCATTTCTCGAGGGTCTTTTCGCTCGGGAAATGGCGGAAGGTGTAGTTGATCTCGACCGAGGATAGCTGCGTCGAGTAGTAGTCGAGCATGTCGTCCTTCTTCAGGTCCTCGGGGTACCAGACCCCCTTGCGCCACTCGTCGTAGGCGAATCCCGACGTCCCCAGGTAGAAGCGGCCAGACATGCAGTGCATCATGGCACGCATGCCGGAGCGGTGGCTCGACGGTTCGACGAGGGCACGCGACGAGGAGGCCGACGCGCTGCGTGTCCTGGTCGAACGTCTCGCCGGCCCGGGCTTCGCGGTCGAGCGCGCACCGCGTGGGATGTCGACCCCCGTCTATCGGCTCCAACGCGACGGTGAGTGCCTCTACCTGCGGATGTCGGAGGATCCCGGTGGATCGATGCGAGCCGAGGTCTTGGTGCACGAACATCTGCGCGAGATGGGCGTGTCGGTGCCGGAGGTCGTCGCGCTGGACGACGCGCCCGAGATCGGCCGGGGCGTGATGCTCGTGCGCGAGGTCCCGGGGCAGCCGCTCGCGAGCGCGACGGGCGTCGAGCGAGCGCCCATCCTCCACGCGGCCGGCCGCGACCTCGCGCGGATCAACAGCGTGGCCGTCGACGGCTTCGGATGGGTCCGACGAGACGAGCCGACGTGGCCGCCGCGGGGCGAGGATCCGACGTACGCGGCGTTCATCGATGGCCCGGCGGCGCCCCTCGGCCTCGTCGCGGACCTGTTGCGGACCGACGGGGCCCGTCGGGCTCTCGATGATCGCTTCGCGGCGGCGAGGTCCGACGATCCTCCGAGCAGGTTGGCGCACGGAGATTTCGACGCGACCCATATCTATCAGCGCGACGGGCACTATACGGGCGTGATCGACCTCGGGGAAGTGCGTGGCGCGGAGCCGCACTACGACCTCGCGTATTTCCTCGTGCAGGACACGGCCGAGCCGATGTTGCCCGACCTGTTGCTCCGATACGCCGACCTCGAGACGATCCCGGATGATCTCGACGTCCGGCTGCGCAGATCGGCGACAGTCATCGTCGCCACGCAGCTGTGTCGATGGATCGCGCGGGACGGCGTCGAGAGCCTCGGGCGATCCACAGGCCGGTGGTGGCTCGACAGACTGCGTGCGCTCCTGGGCGACGGAACCTGACACGCGTGTGCATGATGGACGTATGTCCGAGACGCTGTTCGAGATCGACACCCCGCGCGGCGGAGTGAGCGCGGTCTGGCACGAGGCCGCGCCGAAGGCGCCCGCGCTCGTCGTCGCGCACGGGGCGGGCGCCGGCATGGACCACCCCTTCATGGCAGGCTTCTGCGATGCCCTCGCCAACGCCGGCGTGTCCGCGCTGCGATTCAACTTCCCCTACATCGAGGCCGGGCGGAAGAGCCCCGGCTCACCGAAGGACGCGATCGCCGCGTTCCGGACCGCGGTCGAGGCGGCCACAGCTCGCACCGGCGGCCGGCCCGTGTTCGCCGGCGGCAAGAGCTACGGCGGGCGGATCTCCTCGATGGCCGCCGCCGAGGGCATGCCGGCCGCCGGCCTGGTGTTCCTCGGGTATCCGCTGCACGCGCCGGGCAAGCCCGACCAGCCGCGCGACGCCCACCTCTACGACCTGAAGCAGCCCATGCTCTTCCTCCAGGGCACGAAGGATCCGTTCGCGACTCCCGACGTCTTGCAGCCCGTCCTGCGGAAGCTGGGGAAGCGCGCGACGTACGTGCCGTTCGAAGGTGCCGGCCACTCGTTCGAGCGCTCGAGGAAGGACAAGCCAGCCGACAACGCGGCTGCGCTGGTGCCGTTCGTCGTCGCGTTCGTTCGGGAGCACGACTGATGCCGCGCAAGAACCGGCGTGCGCCGCTCGAGCATCAACCCGCGCCGGCGCCCTACGGCAACCCGCGGGCACCCTCCTGGGCGATCGCGGACGGGTATGAGGTCCGCGAGGTCGCCGGCGACAAGGAGTACCGATGCCCCGGGTGCGATCACGTGGTGCGCCCCGGTCAGCGCCACCTGGTCGTCGTACCGGAGGGCGCGGCCGACGATCGGCGCCACTGGCACACGGAATGCTGGCGCCGGGAGCTGCGAAGGATCGGCGTCCTCCGCCGGTCCAACCCCGCGGGGTCATAGGATCGCCCGCATGGACCTCGGAACAACCGAGACACAGGCATGCATCCCGATCGACGAGTCCAAGCGACTGCCATGCGACATCTGCGGGCACCCGATGGAGCCCGAGCACGCCCACTACAAGTGCTCCAACTGCCACTACATCCTTCCCTGCTGCGGCTGGTAGCCCGCGCACTTGCGCCGCTGAGCGACGCCGTCATACGCTGCAGACCATGTCCGATCCCGTTCGCGCGCGCATGTGGCAGCTTGGTGGGCGCTGGTACGCCCATGTGCTGGACGCGCCTATGTTCGTCGAGGTGACGGGCACGTCTCGCGGTGGATGCCTCGCCGAGTTGCGGAAGATCGTGGGAGACGACGCGGTGCTCACGGTGGAGGTCGTGCCAGACCTCGTCGGCGTGGCCGAGGCGGCGGAGATCATGGGGTGGGACAAACGCCGCGTGATCACCTACATCGACCGAGGGCACTTCCCCGAGCCGATCGCCTCCCTCGCCGGGGGGCGGGTTTGGCTCCGGGAGGATGTCGAGGTTTACGCCACCGACTGGCGCGAGCGACACCCGGCCGCGGTGGCGCACGCGTGACCGAGCGTCGTCTGTACCTGATCCGTCATGGGAAGGCGGATCATCGCTCGACCCGGCAGGCCGAGACGCCGCGAGGTGTGACAGCCGACCCGCCGCTGGACGAGGTCGGCAGGCGGCAGGCGCTCGCCCTTGCTCGCCGCCTTCGGCTGATGCCCGAGCCTGCGGCGATCTTCTGTTCGACGCTGACCCGCGCGCGCGAGACGGTGGCGCCGTATCTGGAGCAGACCGGTCGCGACGCCACATACCTCGACGATCTGGCCGAGTGGCACGCGGGGGACTGGGAGCTCAAGGAGTTCGAGGAGCTGCTGACCGAGCACCCCGAGATGCCGGCACGGATCCTGCTGCAGGATCCCGTCTTCGTGCTCGCCCCGCATTCCGAGCCGGTCCACGCGTTCCGAGACCGGGTGGTCGACGCGGTCGAGGCCACGCTCGCGGCGCACCCGGACGGGGACGTCTGGATCGTGTGCCACGGCGGGGTGATCAACGCCTACGTCGGCTCGATCCTCGGGGTGGAGGAGCAGGAGATGTTCTTCCTTCCTGCGAACGCGAGCATCAACACCGTCAAGGTCGACGGCGATCGCCGCACGATGTGGTTCCTTGGCGACGACACGCACTACACGTCGCCGGAGCTGTTCCCCGATCCGTAGCCGCATCGCCCGGTAGGCTGGCTGCTTCTTGGTGGAAAGGGCGATCATGAGCATCCGGTTCCTGTCCGAGGAGTGGGCGACGGCGGTGATGGACGCGGTCAACGGCAACGACGAGTTCTCGAAGGCCGCGGGGACGGCGGCGGCACGCATCCAACAGGTGATCACGAAGCCGGACGGAAGCGTGGCGCACTACTGGACGGTGGTGGCGGACGGGCGGATCGAACTCGGCCTGGGCGACCTCGAGAACCCCGACGCGACCGTCTCGCAGAGCTACGAGACTGCCGTGTCGCTCGCGAAGCGGGAGGCGAATCCGGTGACGTCGTTCATGATGGGCAAGATCAAGATCGACGGGAACATGGGGATGCTCATGGGCCTCGCCGGCGCGTTGGGCAAGCTCGCCGACGGCATGGCGACACTCGACGTCGAGTACTAGGCCCGCGCCCGCGTCACGCTGTAGGTGCCGTCGGCGCGCGCGAGCAGCCGGTCGGTCGCGTCGAGCACGTCGGCCTGTGCGTAGGCGATCTCGCGCCCGATCCGCTCCGCCCGGCCGAGCGCTCGCACGCGACCGCGCGTCGCGGGTCGGAGGTAGTGCACGCCGATCTCGACCGAGACGTGGCGACGTCCGGGCTCGAGCGCGCTGCGCAGGCTGAGCCCCATCGCGGCGTCCGCCAGCGTGGCGATCACGCCACCGTGCGCGAGCCCCTGGATGTTGAGGTGATGGTCGGCGAGCTCTAACCCCAGCGTGACGGCGCCGTCGTCCACGTCTTCGAGATCCATGCCCGACCAGCGGTAGAAGGGCGAGTCCCGGACGAGGGCGCGCAGTTCTTCGGATCCATCCGTCACGGCGCGCAGTGTCTCACGGGATATCCGAGGAGCCGCGATACGATGCAAAGAAGGAGACAACGTGTCCGACGATCTCGCTCTACTCGCCCGCGCCGCCCTGGCGGAGGACGCCCCTGCGGGCGATCTCACGTCGCGGTTGACGATCCCAACGGGCACCGTGTGCGCTGCAGAGCTGGTGGCGAAGCAGGACGGCGTCCTGGCCGGCGTCGAGTCGGCGGCGGCCGTGTTCGCCGCAGCGGCCGAACAAGATGCGACGACCCTCTCGATCGACTGGAAACTCGCGGACGGCGCCACCGTGGCCTCCGGAGATCGCGTCGCGCTCATCGACGGTGCGGCGGCGACGGTGCTGCGGGCCGAGCGCCCGGCGTTGAACCTGCTCGGTCACCTGTCGGGCATCGCCACGCTCACCAGGACCTACGTCGACGTGGCCAAGCCCGCACAGATTCTCTGTACGCGGAAGACGTTGCCCGGCCTCCGGGCGGTGGAACGCGCGGCCGTCGCCGCCGGTGGCGGGACCCTGCACCGCGCCTCCTTGTCCGATGCGATCTTGATCAAAGACACACACGTGCGCATCGCCGGCGGCGTGACGGAGGCCGTCCGGCGCGCCAAGACGGGCGGCGTGCCCGTCGAGGTCGAGGTCGAGAACCTCGAACAGCTCGACGAGGCGATCGCCGAGGGCGCCGACCGGATCCTGCTGGACAACCCGACGCCGGAGCTGGTTCGTGAGGCGATCCCGCGCGTCGGCGACCCGATGCGCCTGGAGATCTCCGGAGGCGTTCGGCTCGAGAACCTGCGCGCCTTCGTCGATGCAGGCGCCCGCGTGCTCTCCGTCGGCCGGCTGACGCATTCGGCGCCTGCGCTCGATCTCTCGCTGGAGGTGACCGACCTCCATGGCTGACGTCCATCCGACGATGTCCTACGAGGTCTGGGCCGCGGAGGTCCGCTCGTTGGCCGAGGCGCGCGACGCGGTGATCCTGGCGCACAACTACCAGGTGCCGTGGATCCAGGACGTGGCACATCACGTCGGCGACTCACTCGCGCTTTCGCGGGTCGCCGCCGACACGGACGCGAGCACGATCGTGTTCTGCGGCGTCCATTTCATGGCCGAGACCGCGAAGCTGCTCTCGCCAGAGAAGACCGTGCTGTTGCCGAACCTCGCGGCGGGCTGTTCGTTGGCCGACTCGATCACCGCTGATCAGCTCCGTGAGTGGAAGGCGGAGCACCCCGGCGCGGTGGTCGTGGCCTACGTGAACACGACCGCTGAGGTGAAGGCGGAGTCCGACATCTGCTGCACATCCTCGAACGCCGCGGACGTGGTCGACTCGATCCCCGCCGATCGCGAGATCCTGTTCCTGCCTGACCAGTTCCTGGGCGCGCACGTGGAGCGGCAGACCGGTCGATCGATGCACATCTGGATGGGGGAATGCCACGTCCACGCCGGCATCCAACCCGGCGACCTGCGACAGATGCTTGCAAACGAGCCCGAGACCGAGCTGTTCGTGCACCCGGAGTGCGGCTGTACCACGAACGTGATGTGGCTCCTCGGCGAGGGCGAGCTGCCGGCCGAGCGTACGAAGGTGCTGTCGACCGGCGGCATGGTGACCGAGGCGGAGCGATCCGGTCGCCACCGGTTCCTCGTCGCGACCGAGACGGGCATCCTGCACCAGTTGCGGAAGGCCAGCCCGACGAAGGAGTTCGTGCCGATCGACCGGAAGGCCGAGTGCAAGTACATGAAGATGATCACGCCGGAGAACCTGCTGGTCTCGCTCCGCGACGGCGTGTTCGAGATCGATGTCCCCGACGACATCGCCGCGCGGGCACGTCAGTCCGTCGAGCGGATGATCGCGATCGGGCCGACGGCCGGCCGAACGGCGCCTGCCGGTCCGGTGTTCAGCGAGTGAGCACCCGTACCGTCGTGATCGGCGCGGGCGCCGCGGGCTTGTGGTGCGCGCTGCACGCGGTCGATCGAGGCGCCGTGACGGTGGTGGCGCCCGGCGCCGCGGAGCTGTCGGCCACCGCGTGGGCACAGGGGGGCGTGGCCGCCGTCAGCGGCGAGGACGATAGTCCCGAGCGCCACGCCGCCGACACGATCGCGGCCGGCGCCGGCCTGTGCGATCCGGCCGCCGTCGACGTCCTCGTCCGGGAGGCGCCCGAGGCGGTCGCGGAACTGATCGTGATGGGGATGCGCTTCGACGAAGGCGACGGCTCCGCGCTCGAAGGAGGTCATAGCGCGCGGCGGGTGCACCACGCAGGCGGCGATCGGTCCGGCCGCGCGCTGCACCGGTTCCTCGAAGAGGTCGTCGAACGGCACGGACGGATCGTCCGGGTCGACGCTCGAGCGGTGGCGGTGGAGCTGCGCGGGGGCGCCGCCTCGGGCGTCCGCGTCGAGGGCGGCGCGCTGATCGCGGCCGATCGCGTCGTGCTGGCCACGGGCGGCGCCTGCGGCATCTACGGCCGGCGAACAGGTCCCGACACGTCGGTCGGCGAAGGGTTCGCCCTCGCCTGGCAGGCGGGCGCTGCGCTCGCCGACCTGGAGTTCGTGCAGTTCCACCCGACGGCGCTGGATGTGCCCGGGCACCCAGCCCGACTGCTGACGGAGGCGTTGCGCGGCGAGGGCGCGGTGCTCCGCGACGCCTCCGGCGAGCGGTTCATGGACCGTTTCCACCCGCTCGGCGACCTGGCGCCGCGCGACGTCGTCGCCCGCGCGGTGCTCCAGGTGCGCGAGGAAACGGGGCAGCCGGTGGTCCTCGACGCGACGGCCGTGGCCAACGTGGCAACGCGGTTCCCGACGGCCGACGAGCAGTGTCGCGAGGTCGGGCTGGATATCGCCACGACGCCGGTGCCCGTCGCCCCGGCCGCGCACTACTGCATGGGCGGCGTCCTCACGGATCTGTGGGGGCACACCACGGTGCCGGGGCTCTTCGCCGCCGGCGAGGTCGCGAGCACCGGCGTGCACGGCGCGAACCGCCTCGCGTCCAACTCGCTTGCGGAGGCCCTCGTCTTCGGCCGGCGCTGCGCGATCGCGAACGGCGACCCGAGGCCCGCGGCACGCCCGGTCGATGCGCTCGCGGCGGAGCCCGTGGGCTCGATGGCTCTCACGCGGATCCGGAGCCTCGCCGATCGATTCCTGGGCGTCCGCCGCGACGGACCCGAGCTCGACGGTCTCCTGGCGGAGCTGGCCGGAGCGACCGACCCGGGCGGCGGACGCGCGGCGACCCTGGTCGCCTGGTTGATGGCCGGCGCCGCCGACCGCCGACGCGAGAGCCGTGGTGGCCACTATCGGGTCGATCACCCCGAGCAGGACCCGGCCTGGCGCGTCCGCCAGGCGGTCGATCACAGGGGGTGGTGGAGGCTTGCCAGCCTCGAGACCGTCTGACACCATGGCCGGCGTGCAGCGATACCTCGGCTTCTGGTTTACCTTCGGCGGGTTCGACCCGGCGTAGTCGCCAGCAGCCGTAAGCAGCCAGCGACCCCGGGCCGAACCGCCCGGGGTTTCGACTTCCCCGGGCCGTTTGACCGGGCCGAACGTGGAGGTTCGACCACATGGTCATCGTCATGAAGCAGGACGCGTCCGACGGCGATATCGACGCCGTCGCGGAGCGCGTGCGCGGGATCGGGGGAGAGGCGTTCGTCTCGCGCGGCACGGTGCACACGATCATCGGGCTGGTCGGCGACACCGACCGATTCAAGGCGATCGACTGGCGCCAGATGGCCGGGGTCGACCACCTGATCCAGGTCGGCAAGCCCTACAAGATGGTGTCGCGCGACCTGCACCCCGAGACCACGATCGTCAAGGTCGGGACCGTGCCGGTCGGCCGCGACGCATTCACCATCATCGCCGGCCCCTGCGCCGTGGAGAACGAGGAGCAGACGATGACCGCCGTGCGCGCCGCCAAGGATGCGGGCGCCGCGATCATGCGCGGCGACGTCTACAAGCCGCGCACCTCGCCCTACTCCTTCCAGGGGTTGGGGGAGCACGGGATCGAGATCCTCCAGGAGGCGCGGCGACGGTTCGGGCTGCCGTTCATCATCGAGGTCGTGGACGTCTCGCAGGTCGAGCATGTCGCCGCGGTCGCCGACTGCATCCGGATCGGGACGCGCAACGCACAGAACTTCGAGCTGCTCAAGGAGGTCGGGCTCGCGAACAAGCCCGTGATGCTGAAGCGCGGGCTGGCGATGACCGTGGAGGAGTGGCTCCAGGCCGCCGAGTACGTCGCGCAGCGCGGCAACTCCGAGGTGATCCTGTGCGAGCGGGGGATCCGCACGTTCGAGCCGTCCACCCGCAACACGCTGGACCTCGGCGGCATGGCGGTGGCACAGGAGGAGTCCCACCTGCCGGTGATCGTCGACCCGTCGCACGCCGTCGGCAAGCACTCGCTCGTCGCGAAGATGGCGTGTGCGTCGCTGGCCGCGGGCGCCGACGCGGTGATGATCGACGTGCATCCACGTCCAGAGGACGCCCTGGTCGACGGCGCGCAGGCGCTCTTGCCCGACGAGATGATCGCGCTCGGAAAACAGCTGCAGTCGATCGCGGACGCGCTCGGACGCCCGATCAACCGGTGAGGCTCAGCCCGCGGGCGCGTTGAGCGTCAGCTCGAGGATGTCGCACGTCGAACGCCAGCGCGCGAGCGCCTCGCTCGGCGGGCCGTTGCGCGACCGTCGGCGGTCGACCAGGATCTTCGCCGCCTCCTCCCACTCGGCGCCCTCCAGCAGCCGACCCGACGCTTTCAGCTCGTTGAGCGCCGTGTCGCGCAGCTTGCGGCGCGTGATGACGACGAACTCACCGCCCGCATCGATCCCGGGTACGGTCTGCTCCTGGCCTCCCGGCTCGCGCTGCGAGAGCACGTAGACCTTCCCGTTCTTGTAGGCGAACCAGACGGGAGCCATCTCCCGCTTGCCGTGGCGATCGACGCCGACCCAGATGATGTCGGACTTCTTCAGCCCTTCCTCGATGGCCTTGTCGAGTTTCTCCGGCGAGGCCTGCACGTACACGGGCACCTCGATCTCTCCCAGCACCTGTTCATCGACGACGAAGGAGGCCACGTACGTGCCCGTCTCGTCGAACACGGCCTCGGCGACCTGGTCCACCTCGGTCGTGAGGTCGAACATGCCGCGCATCTGGCGATACTCCGGTCCCCAGCGAAACACCATCCGTCCTGATGGGCCGAACAGCCGCACTTCCTCCAGAACGGTGCCTACCGGGATCTTCCATGCGCGGAAGAGCACGAACGGTAACGCAGGCCCGGGTTGTCCCGTCAGGTAGACCCCATCCGGTGCCATGTCGCCTTGGGCCTCCCAGACGCGCGTGTCCACGACGGCTGCGGCGACCAGCTCCCCGGCGATCAGGTCAGGCATGGCGCGAAGGATACCGAACGGGTGCGCTCAGGCGCGCTTGTACACCCGAAGCGTACGGTCCGGTCGGAACCCGACCGACCCGTACAGGGACTCGGCGGGCGTGTTCCCGACGACGACCCCGACGATGGCGTAGGTCATGCCGGCGGCAGCGAACCGCCGCAGTCCGTCGAGGAGCAGCGCCTTGCCGAACCCGCGCCCGTGGAACGCGGGGTGCGTGGCGACCGGTTCGAAGGTGGAGGCTCGGCTGACCGGGTCGATCCATGCGATGCAGCAGGCCACCGCGCGACCGTCATCGTTGCGCAGGATCAGGTCCCACCCATCCGGGTAGGCGGGTGAGGCGCGGAACAACGCGTAATCAGCCGCGTAGTCGGTGAGCGGTCGATCGCTCTCGAACGCGGCGTGCGTGATCGCCGCGCGATCGGTCGTGTCTCCGTCGCCGACCGGCCGGACTCGATCGTCGGCCGGTGCGTCCGCGTCTACATCGTCCAGCGAGACCGTCATGTTCAGGTAGCCGCCGGGCGCGGGATGGTAGCCGCGATCGCGCCATCGGCCTACGGCGTCGTGCTCGTCGTCGAATTCCACCCACTGCGCCGGCCTGTCGCCTCGCGATGCCCAGGCATGCGCCGCTTCCTCGAATGCGATCGCATCGGGCGTCTCTGCACATGCTGGGGCCGTGAACACGGCGAGGTCGCCTTCGTCGGGATCGCGGGCCGCGAATGCGGCGAGGTCGCCCCGGGCCTCCCAGAGCAGGAACGTGTCGGCCAAGGTCTCTTCGGACTTGCGCGGCCAGCCGGCCCACCAGGCGATGTCACCGGGGTGCGCGTTGGCCCGTCCCGGCGCGGCGAGCAGTCGCGCCGAGCAGAGCGCTTGCATCGATCCAAGGTCCTCCCAGCCCTGCCACCGCCGGACGTCCATCGCCGGCGTCAGACCGTGCGGGCGAGCCAGAGGCGTGGCTCCTGCAGTTCGGCGAGCCCCGGCAGCGCGTCAGCCGAGGTCCACATGCGGCCGAGGGTCGCCTCGTCCGTGAGCTCCACGACCATCTCGCAGAAGGCTCGTCCGGCCGCGACGTGCTCGCGGCCGACGTCCACGCCGAGCAGGCGCGCGAAGATCGGGTCCAGCTCCTCGTCCTCGCGGTGCCGACGCATCGCCTCTTCGATCTTCGGGTAGGTCCCGAGCAGCGTGCGCCCGATGGTGGCGGCGACGTGATCGCCGTACCCTTCGACCGCGCCGATCAGCGCGCGAACGCGGTCGAGCCGCAGCCGCTGTTCGTCGTCGAGCACGATCCCGAACATCGAGCCCTCCTCGTCGGCGAAGGCGGCGGACAGCGCTTCGGGATCCTCCGGGGAGATCGTCGCGAAGCGCTCGCGGATCGCATCGACGTCGATCGTCATCGACGAGCAGAAGTCGTCGACCGCCGCCGTGGCGTGCGCGGGCAGCCACGGCTGCGCGGATTGCAGCCGATGCACGACCTGGTGCAACGCGACGAACGTCCGGAACTCGCGAGCATCCAGCGACCAGTCCCGCTCGAAGGACTCGATGTTGGCGAGCACGAATCGCACGGGACCGGTCGCGACGCGCGGGATCCCGACGTCGTAACCGCCGAAGACGCGGCTCGCCAAGAAACCGAACACCTGTCCGACCTGTGTCGCCTGGAGCAGCGGCCCGAGTTGCCCGATCAACGCCTGCGGCGACCCCAACCCGAGCGCGGTCATCGCATCGTTCTCGGTGGGGTCTTCGACCGGTTGCTGGTCCGCAAGCGCACGCACCAATGCGTCGGACATCCGCCCGGCCGCCAGTTCCACGAGCGGCCTGTACTCGTCCATCGCCGACGCGATCCAGTCGGCCCGCCGCACCGCCTCGACCTGGAGCACGTCGCCGGATGGCGCGAGGTCGGTGAGCTCTAAGACCTGAAGCTCCGCCACGCGAGCGATCTCGGCGAGCGCGTCGTGCGCGGACGGATCCGGCGCCGTGTCGCTGCCCGCCTCCGCCGCGCCCGCGACGGCCATCTGCCGCGCGAGCTCCCACTGCACCGGTCCCGACGAGCCGCTCATGACACGCTGCAGCTCCTGGAACAGCGGCGCGTCGCGCAGCGATTCCGGGTCCATGCCGAACGGGAAGCCTGGAGTGGACATCGTCCAGCCAGCGTACGCCGTCCGCGCGGAAAGGAAGGGTGCACGGCTACGATGGGGCCGTGCCCGCCGACCGCACCCTCGTCCGCGTCACTGATCAGCCGCCCTCCGTCGACGAGGCGCTGGCCGCCGTCGCCGACCCCGCGGCGGGCGGCACGTGCGTGTTCGTCGGCACGGTGCGCGACCACTCCAGCGCCGGTCCGGCGGTCACGGACCTGACCTACGAGGCCTGGGACGAACTCGCGAGCCAGCGGCTCGCGGAGATCGGCGCGCAGCTGCACGAACGGTGGGCGATCTGCCGCGCGGCGCTCCTCCATGCGACCGGCACCTTGCGGGTCGGTCAGATCAGCGTCGTGGTCGCGGTTTCGGCGCCGCACCGAGCTGAGGCGATCGACGCCTGCCGGTTCGGGATCGAGGAGCTGAAGCGTGACGTGCCGATCTGGAAGAAGGAGATCTTCTCGACGGGCGAGGCCGACTGGGTCATGGGGGCCTAGATGGCGCGCGACGTCGCGATCGATCTGGGAACGGCCAGCACACAGGTCTACCGCCTCGGCGAAGGGATCGTCTTCGACGAATCGACCGTAGTGGCGCTGGACGCTGTCACCGGCGATGTGATCGCGATCGGCGAGGAGGCATGGCGCATCATCGGCAGCGGCACCGGCGAGGTCGTGGGTATGCGACCGCTCCGTCAGGGCACGATCACCGAGTTCGAAGTGACCCAGCGGTTCCTCGAGGCGGTCCTCCGCCGGTCGGTGGCCGGGCGCTTCCCCCGACCGCGGGTCCTGATCACGATCGCCTCCGGCAGCTCGCCGGTCGAGCGCCGGGCGCTCGAGGAGGCCGTGGCGATGAGCGGTGGCCGCCAGGTGACGCTGGTCGAGGAGCCGCTTGCCGCGGCGATCGGGGCCGGACTGCCGATCCAGGAGCCGGTGGGGAGCCTCGTCGTCGACATCGGCGGAGCCCGCTCGGAGATGGCGGTCGTGTCGATGGGCGGCATCGTCTCGGGCCAGACCGTGATGCTTGGTGGCTTCGATCTGGATGTCGCGATCCAGGATCACGTCCGCGCGGCCTACGGGGTCGCGATCGGCGAGCGCGCCGCCGACGAGGTCAAGCGTGCGGTCGGCTCGGCCTTCCCGATCGGCAGCGGCAAGGCGGCCCTGGTCGTCGGGCGCGAGCTCTCGACGGGCAACACGGTGGAGGTGAAGCTCGACGAGGTGGAGGTCAGACAGGCGATGGATGAGCCGATCGGCCGGATCGTCGAGGCGGCTCGCCGCACGCTCGCCGAGGCTCCCCCCGAGCTGACGCACGACGTGTTGGAAACGGGGATGTTCCTCATGGGCGGCGGTGCGCTGCTCACCGGGCTCGATCTGCTCCTCGCGCAGGAGTGCGAGGTGCCGGTGCACGTGGCGGAGGATCCACGTGAGACCGTGATCCGCGGCGCGGGCCACATGCTGGAGCATCTCGAGCGGTACCGGAACTCCTTCCAGCTGGAGCGCCCGGTGGGCCGGCGGTAGACGCATGACCTTCTCGATCGTGGCGTTCGATCCCGGCAACGGCGATCTCGGCGTGGCGGTCGCGTCCAAGTTCCCGTGTGTCGGCGCGGTGGTGCCGTGGGCGCGGGCGGGCGTCGGCGCCGTCGCGACGCAGTCCTGGGCGAACACCGACTTCGGTCCCGACGGGCTCGGGCTCATGGGCGGCGGGCTCCCCGCGGGGGCCGCGCTCGACGCCGTGCTCGAACCCGACGAGGACCGGGAGGAGCGTCAGGTCGGGTTCGTGGATGCGGGGGGCGGGTCCGCATCGTTCACGGGCGCCAACTGCATGGCATGGGCCGGCGGTCGCACGGGCGAGGGCTTCGCGGCGCAGGGGAACATCCTGGTGGGCGAGGAGGTCGTCGCGGAGCTGGCGCGCGCCTTCATCGTCACCGAGGGCGACCTCTGCGATCGGCTCCTCGCGGCCCTGCTCGCCGGCGACGCCGCCGGCGGCGACCGCCGCGGCAGGCAATCCGCGGCGCTCCTCGTCGTGCGTGCCGGCGGGGGCTATGAGGGCCGCAACGATCGGTATATCGATTTGCGGGTCGACGACCACCCCGAAGCGCCCGCCGAGCTCGCACGATTGTTCACGGTCTGGGACGACACGATGTTGATCCGCAGCGACGAACCGATCGCCGCCTCCTCCCAGGTCGTGCGCGACGTGCAGCGTCGGTTGGCCGTGGTCGGCGTCTTCGACGGAGAGCCGACGGGAGCGTTGGACGACGCGACCCGGGCGGCGCTCGCCGACTGGGCGGGCCGCTACAACCTCGAGGGACGGCTGCGCGACGACGACATGCTGAGCGGCCACCTGCTGATGGAGCTGCGCGACGTCACGCCGGAGGTCGCGAACTCAGCCGGTGAAGACGCGTCGTAGCGCCGACCACAACGCGAAACAAGCACCGACGATCACCCCGGCGCCGACGAGCACGGCGATGAGCAACCCCACGATGCCGGTGGCGCGCGTCTGCCAGGTCGGCGCCGAGGGGAGCGGCTTGCGGTGCCCTGGCTCGGCCGCCTCGGGTTCGGTCGCGACCTCCTCGGATCCTTCGTAGCCCTTCGTCCAGGTCTCGGGTTTGGCCGCGGAGACCTCGCCTCGCCGAAGCGTCGCCACGGCTACGCCGCTGCCGGCAGCGGCGGCGATCAGGAACACGAGCAGGTAGGGCATGGCGCGAGGGTACCCGTGCGGCCGCCCTGCGCTGGGAGGCAGCGTGGTTCGCGTCCACGCCCCGTAGCATCGGGGCATGTGGAAGCCCGCGCACCCGGGACGGTTCGTCGCCTACGTGGTGGTGGCGGTGGGGTTGGTCGCCGCGGCGTGGGTCCCGATCCCGTACTACTCGGAGGGACCGGGACCCGCGCGCGACGTGCTCCCGAGGATCTCTTACCCGGGGCCGACGGAGGGCGCGGCACGCTATGACCCAACCGGCAGCCTGGAGCTCACGACGGTCCGGTATCGCCAGCTGACGCCGATGCTCGCACTCGCCGCGTGGATCGACGATACCCAAACGATCGTGCCCGCCAAGGTCGTCTACCCGACCGACGTCCCCACCCAGGTGGTGGAGCAGCGTGGCGTCTCGCAGATGGACCAGAGCAAGATCGCCGCCACGGCCGTCGCGCTGCGCGCCGTCGGCCGCTACCCGAAGGATCACGCCCCGGGCGCGCTGATCGAGAACGTCGCGGAGCAATGCCCCGCGGAGGGGGAGTTGTTCCCCGGCGACATCATCACCGCGGTCGACGACAGACGGGTTCGCAGCGCGTCGCAGGCCTCGAGGCTGTTCGACCGCATCCCCGACGATCGCCCGCTGCATTTCGTGCTCGATGTCGACGGCCAGATCGAGCACGCCACCTTCACCCGAGCTCCGTGCGGCCCGAACGGAGAGTCGCTCGTCGGCGTCTCGATGATCGACGCGTTCCCGTTCACCGTGACGATGACGAGCGAGGAGATCGGCGGCCCCTCCGCCGGGCTCATGTGGGCGCTCGGGCTGTACGAACTACTCACGCCCGAGGATCTGACCGCCGGGCGCACGATCGCCGGCACCGGTGAGATCGGTCCCGACGGCACCGTGTATCCGATCGGCGGCATCCAGGACAAGGTCGTGGCCGCGCAGCGGGCGGGCGCCACACTCTTCCTCGCGCCGACCAAGAACATGCCGGACCTCGAAGGCGTCGACACCGGCGACATGCAGGTCGTCCCCGTGGCCACGTTCGACGATGCGGTGCAGGCCCTGCGACAAGGCCTATCCACCCCGTGAAGTAGGCTGGCGGTCCGGATGGCTACGATCTCGATCGCTCCGCGACGCCGCAGGTGGCCCACCTATCTCGTCGGTGGCGATCGTGCTGGGAGCGCTGGTGTTCTCGGCGCTGGCCGGCTTCGTCGTCGAGGTGCTGTGGTTCGACGAGATCCAACAGAGCAGCGTCTTCTGGCACACGCTGTGGACGAAGGTCGCGCTCGGGCTCGTGTTCGGCGCCCTTTTCTTCGGTCTGCTGTACACCAACCTCGTCATCGCGCGACGTCTGCGCCCGGCGGTGACCGTCATCCCGACCCTCGACCCGCTCGAGCGGATCCGCGACGTGACCGAGCCCTACCTGCGCTGGCTCCTTCCCGTCGGCGCCGCCGTGCTCGCCCTCATCGTCGGCCTGGGCGTGAGCGGCAACTGGCAGGCGTTCCTGCTGTGGCGCAACGGAAGCGGGATCTCCTTCGGGAACCCGGAGCCGCTGTTCGGACGCGACCCCGCCTTCTACATCTTCGATCGTTCCCTGGCTGCGGTTCCTGCAGGGCTGGCTGTTCTCGTCCCTGATCGGCGTCACATTGCTCGTCGCGATCGCACACGTCCTGTGGGGCGGGATCCGTCCGCAGGCGCCGGCGTTCGCCGACAAGGTCACGCCGGCGGCGCGCGCGCACCTGTCGGTGCTGCTCGGCCTCGTCATGCTCGTGAAGGCCTGGGGCTACTGGCTCGGCCGCTTCGACCTGCTCACGTCGCAGGCGCGGCGTGGTCGAGGGAGCGTCCTACACCGAGGTGCAACGCGCAGCTGCCGGCGCTCAACTTCCTCGCGATCGTCGCCATCGATCTGCGCGATGCTGTTCTTCGTGAACATCCGGCGTCAGGCAGTGGAGCCTGCCCGTCGTCGCGGTGGGGCTGCTGGCGATCGTGTCGGTGCTGCTGGGCACCGCCTACCCGGCCTTCGTCCAGCAGTTCAGGGTCAAGCCGAACGAGCAGCAGCTGGAGCAGCCGTACATCGAGGACAACATCAAGGCGACCCGACAGGCGTTCGGGCTCGCCGCGATCGAGCAGCAGGTCCGACGACACGCCCAAGCGCCGGTCGACCGGCCCAGCGAGATCCGTCGACAACCGGACGACGGTCGTCGAACATCCGCCTGTGGCGCCCCGCGTGCTGCAGAAGAACTTCGCAGTCCTTCCAGCGGGTGCGCGAGTACTACGACTTCCTCGACGTCGACGTCGACCGCTACCGATCGGTCGGACGGCGAGCCGCGGGTGCTCATGGTCTCGGCGCGTGAGATCAGCCAGGCCGGGATCCCGCGCGGGCGCCAGACCTGGCAGAACGTGCACCTCGTGTACACGCATGGGTACGGCGCGGTCGCCGCGCAGGTGAACACGGCGACGAGCGAGGGCGCGCCGGTACTCACGCTGAAGGACATCCCGTCGCCACCGACGGCCGAGCCCGACGATCGACTCAGCCGCGCGATCTACTACGGCGAGAGCGCGACAAGGCGACCGTTCGTCGTCGTCAACACCGAACGCGGCGAGCTCGACTTCGAGGGGTCGACCGAGCGCCTGCCCTACAGCGGCGCAGGGCGGCATCCCGATCGAGCAACATCTTCCGGCGGGCGCTGTTCGCATGGCGCTTCCGCGACGTGAACCTGCTGATCTCGGGCCAGATCACCGACGCAGAGCCGGATGATGATCTATCGTGACATCGAGCCGCGCGCGCGCCAAGGCCGTGCCGTTCCTGACGTTCGACGCCGATCCGTACCTCGCGATCGTCGACGGGCGGGCCGGAGTGGATCTGGACGCGTACACAACCACCGACCAGTACCCGTACTCGCCAGACGGTGAGCGCGCCGGCGGCGACCGACGGCGCTGCTGAGCGGCGCCGTCAACTACATCCGCAACTCGGTGAAGGTCGTCGTCGACGCCTATCAAGGGACGGTCACGTACTACGCCGACCTGAGCGAGCCGATCATCCAAGCCTGGTCGCAACGCGTATCCCGGGGCTGTTCACCGACATCAGCGAGGCGCCCGGCGGACCTCAAGGCGCACTTCCGCTACCCGGAGAACCTGTTCCAGATGCAGGCGAATCAGTTCGCGAACTACCACGTGACGCGACCCGACCGCGTTCTACCAGCAGCGCGACTTCTGGCAGATCTCGCCCGACCCGACGCTGCCCGCCACCTCGGTTTCATCGGACGGGACGCCGCCGCCCATGCGCCCGTACTACCAGCTGATCAAGGTGCCCGGGCGGCTCGACGGAGCAATTCCAGCTCGTGATCCCGTTCGTGCCGGCCGGCCGGCAGAACATGGTGGCGTGGATGGCGGCGTCCTCCGATCCGCTGGACTACGGCCACGTGACGTGTTCCGGCTCCCGCAGGGCGAACATCGAAGGACCGCAGCAGGTCTTCGCCCGGATCAACCAGGACCCCACGTTCTCCTCGGAGCGGACCCTGCTCGGCCAGCAAGGCTCCGAGATCGCGTTCGGCGACTTCCTCGTGATCCCGGTCGACGACTCGTTCCTGTACGTGCTGCCGATCTATGTGCAGTCGACCTCCGGCCCGCAGATCCCCGAGCTGAAGCGCGTCATCGTCGTCAACGGCAGCGGCGGCGATGTGTCGATCGGGAGCACGCTGGCCGACGCCCTCTCGAAGGCGACCGGCGGGACGATCGGAGAGCCCGGGGGCGGACCCAGCGGCCCACCATCCGGGGGGCCAGGCGGCGGCACGACCGACCAACAGGTGCAGGCGCTGTTGACCCAGGCGCTGCAGCACTTCGCCGCCGCGCAGGAGGCGCTGAAGTCCGGCGACCTCGCGCTCTACCAGCAGGAGCTGGAGCAGGCCCAGTCGCTGATCGAACAGGCGAACCAGCTGGTGGCCGGGCAGGCGAGCGGCGGCGGCACCCCGACCACGCCGACCCCCGGCCCGTCGGTCAGCGCGAGCCCGTCGCCCAGCGCCTCACCCTGAGTCGATCCGGAACCCCGGGTCGGCCGCGCATGTCTGCCACGTCCATCTGCGCCTTCTGCAGCCGGCCGGAGTAGTCCCAGTTCATCGCCTGCCACCGCGTGAACTGATCGAGCACCCAGACGCCGGACTGGCGCGAGCCGTTGCCGCTCTTGCCGTTGCCACCGAAGGGCAGGTGCGCCTCCGCGCCGCTCGTCGAGTTGTTGACGCTGACCATGCCGGCAGAGATCCGTTCGCGGAACCGAAGCGCGTGCAGCGGGTCGGTCGTGTAGATCGACGACGACAACCCGTAACCGTGATCGTTGGCGAGGGCGACGGCCTCGTCGAACGTCCCGAAGCTTGCCACGCCGACGATCGGCCCGAACGTCTCGGTCGCGTACAGGTCGTCCTCGCGAGTGACGCCGTCGACGATCGACGGGTGGTAGAAGAGTCCAGCCTCGGGGTCGCCGACGAAGCCCGACCGCGGGTTCTCGGCCGTGATGCGACCGATGCCGGTCGAGCCGCGCACGACGTGGTGCGGCTGGATCAGTTTCAACCAGCTCTCGAACCGCTCGGCGAAACGCGCGTCGATCATCGGGCCGTACAGCACGTCTGCCGTCGGGTCGCCGATCGCAGCGGTCTCGACTGCGGTGGCGAACCGCTCGAGGAACTCGTCGTGCACCGAGTCCTGCACGATCGCGGTGCCCAGCGAGGTGCACCGCTGCCCGGCGGTGCCGAACCCGCTGAACAGGGCGCCCTCCACCGCCAGGTCGAGGTCCGCGTCGGCCATCACGACGAGCGGGTTCTTCCCGCCGAGCTCCAGGCACGGGGTCTGCAGGTTGCGGCCGCACAGCTCGCCGATCCGCGCGCCCGACGGCGCTCGAGCCCGTGAAGCCGACCTTGCGGATCGAGCCGTCTTCGATCGCCCGCTCGAGCCCGGCGAATGCGGCGGGACCGTCGGTCAGCACCATGTGAAAGGCACCCTCGGGGACGCCCGCGTGCAGGATCAGCTGCGCGAACGCCTCGGCGATCGCCGGCGTGTACTCCGCCGGCTTCCACACCACGGTGTTGCCGCACAGCAGCGCGGGCACGATGTACCAGGAGGGCACGGCGACCGGGAAGTTCCCGGCGGTGATGATCGCGCTCGGCCCCACCGGCGTTCGGAACGTGAACAGCTGCTTGTCGGGTAGCTCGCTCGGCACAGTCATCCCGTACAGACGTCGACCCTCCGACTGGAAGAAATCGCAAGTGTCGATCACCTCCTGGACCTCGCCACGAGACTCGGCGATCGGCTTGCCGATCTCGCGGGTGATCAAGGCGGCGAGTGCCGCCCGGTTCGCCCGGACGAGCTCTCCGAGCCGCTGGATCACCTCGCCGCGGACCGGCGCGGGCACCGCCGCCCAGGCGGCCTGGGCACCGGCTGCGGCCCGCGCGGCCGCCACGAACGTGGCCGCATCGCCGAGCAGCACCTCGGAGACGGTGTCGGCGAGGTCGGCCGGGTTCGGGATCTGACGACGGCCACCGGGCGCCCCGTCGATGGGGCGTCCGTTCACGAGGGAGTGCACGGTTCGCATGCCGCGATGGTACGGCTCCATCCGCCGGTAAGGTTGGCCGCGTGAGCGATCCCGAGGCGGCCGCGCCCGCGCACGCCGTGTCGTTCCGCGAGGCGGCCGGCTTCTGGATCAAGCTCGGGTTCATCAATTTCGGCGGCCCCGCGGGTCAGATCGCGCTCATGCACGAGGAGCTGGTCGAACGACGTCGGTGGATCACCGCGGGTCGGTTCCTGCATGCCCTCAATTACTGCATGCTGCTGCCCGGCCCCGAGGCGCAGCAGTTGGCGATCTACGTCGGGTGGCTGCTGCACAAGGTCCGCGGCGGACTGCTCGCGGGCATCGCGTTCATCCTTCCGGCCTTCTTCCTGATCTGGGGACTGTCGTGGATCTACGCGGCGCACGCCGACGTCGAAGCCGTCTCAGGACTGTTCCTCGGCTTGCAGGCGGCGGTCGTTGGCATCGTGGCGCACGCGGTGATCCGCATCGGAGAACGAGCGCTCCGTACGCGGGCGATGGTGGTGACCGCGGGTGCCGCCTTCGTGGCGATCTTCGTGTTCCACCTGACGTTTCCGGTGATCATCCTGGCCGCCGGGTTCATCGGCGCCGCGGGCCTGCTCGGTACGACGCCGGCCCCCTCCGAAGGCGACAACGCCGACGTGGCGTTGCGCGACGACGCCCCGATGCCGCCGCATACGCAGCCAAGCACGCGGCGAGCGGTGACGGCGTTGGTCGTCGGGCTCGCGGTGTGGATCGTGCCGCTGGTCCTGATCACGTCGGCGTCGTGGGCGCCGCCGGTGCTGTCCGAGCAGGCCGCGTTCTTCTCGAAGGCCGCGCTGGTCACCTTCGGGGGCGCATACGCGGTACTCGCGTACATCAACGTCGCGGCGATCTCCTATGGCTGGCTGCTACCGGGCCAGATGGCGACGGGTCTCGGACTGGCCGAATCGACGCCCGGCCCCTTGATCATGGTGACGGAGTTCGTCGGGTTCATGGGCGCCTATCAACAGCCCGGGACCTTGTCGCCCGCCCTGGCGGGGGCGCTCGGCGCGCTCGTCGTGACATGGGCGACCTTCGCGCCGTGCTTCCTGTGGATCTTCCTCGGAGCGCCCTATGTCGAGGTGCTGCGCGGCAACCGTCGGCTCGCGTCGGCGCTGTCCGGCGTGACCGCTGCGGTGGTCGGCGTCGTGCTGAACCTCGCCGTCGTGCTCGGCATCCACACGCTGTTCGATCAGGTCCGGGCGGTCGATGTGCTCGGCAACGCGATCCCGGTACCGGTGTGGTCGTCGGTGGACGTATTCACGCTGGCGATCGCGGTGGCGTCATTCGTCGCGATGTGGCGCTTCAAGGTGCACGTGTTGTGGGTCGTCGGGGTCTCCGCGGCGCTCGGGATCGTGCACGCCGTGGCGTGAATGCGATCGCTCGTGGGTCACGCCCAGAGATCGATCTGCGGGAGACCCGCGATGCCGAGGGTCTCGTTCAGCTCGGCGCAGTGGTAGACGTCGTGGGAGAAGACGCGCTGCAACACCCATCCTCGGAGGTGGACCCGCTCCTCCGCGTCCCCCACGGCGACGGATCTCCTCGCCGAGCATCTCGAGGGTCCATCGGTCCAGGCAGCGCTCGACGATGCGGAAGGTGCGTTCAGCGCTTCGACGAGCGCATCGGCGTCGAGCGGGTGGTCGAGGTCGTCGTCGCCTGGGCAATCGTAGGCGGCATTGGTGAACGGGGTCGTCTCTGCGCCGGGCTCGCCGGCGAAGTCACAGAGCCAGAACACCCGCTGGCAAGCGGCGTGTCCGACGGTCGCCCACATCGGCCAACGTGCCGGCGACGGCTGGATCGCGAGCTGCTCCTCGGTCATCGTCGCGACGACGTCGCGGAGTCGCTTGTTGTACTCGGGCCACATGAGGTAGGCCGGTCGGATCGTCTCCGTGCTCATGCGATCCACCATACAAAGGCGCTCGGGACGTCTAGATCCGCGGAAGGGTCACGATCCCCGAGATGGCATAGAGCAGGAGGAGGAGTGCGATGATGCCGGTGGCCGTCCGGACGCCCCGGAACTTGAATCGTTGTGCGATCGCGACCAGGAAGAGCACCGTTGCCAGCAGGACCGTCTGGCGGACGTATCGATCGGCGGTCTCGCGCGACTCCGTCCCCTCATCGAACGTCGCCGTGGCCTCATCGTTTAACGTCTGACCCTCGACGGTCTTGGAGTTCACGTAGTCAGGCATGAAGGCCGGACCCGGCGGTGCGGAGGAGTTGTGGAACGGGTCGGTCTTCAGCCAGGCCTCGAACGCGACCTTGTATTCAGGGCTCAATCGGCGCACGTAGAGGGCGGCGAGTTGCTCGTTGCCCGCTTGCTTCGCCTGGACCCACGTGTTGAACGTCGAGACGTCGAACAGCTTCTGCTGACCACCGAGCGTGAAGGCCTCGTCCGCCTCGATCCGCAGACGCGAGGATGTCCCGTACAAGAACGCCTGGCGCCCGTCCCATCGTGCGGCGTGGTAGCCGCTCCATGCGGTCGCGATCGCCACGACGGCCAACGCGATGACCGCCAGGATCTCGGCGATCTCGTCCCAGCGACTCTTCTCGCGCGCCGGCGAGCCTTTCGGCTGGTCGCTCAGCCTGTGGGCGGCCTCGACGTTGATCTCCTCGGGCACTCAGGGTCCTCCCAGAGTTAGGACACGGCCGAGACTAGCCGAGAGCCGCCGATCTCAGGCAAGTCGGAATCGATCGGCGAGGTGCCTCAGCGAACTCGCGTGACGCGTTCGAGTTCTCTGGCCAAGAAGGTCATGTGCTGGGCGCTCCGTTCATGAAGAAGCGCTCCGGTGCGCTCTCTGCTTCGGCGAGTCGCCGGTGCTCCAGGTAGGCGTCCACGATGCTGGCGTTGTGCGCTCGCTACCAATTGCGCCCCGTCGGTCTCGCGCTGAAATCGAGCCAGAACCGCACGGCCTGCGACGAGGGCTCGCCAGGCAACCCACCGAGCAGTGCG
Source organism: uncultured Actinomycetes bacterium (assembly GCA_963794065.1). Taxonomy (GTDB): domain Bacteria; phylum Actinomycetota; class UBA4738; order UBA4738; family HRBIN12; genus AC-51. Next base: position 29,486 of record CAWCDA010000029.1, read on the forward strand.
ATCGTTTCGCATCCGTCCCGTAGCAGTCGCTCATTGCCCGCCCGCCACCACACGCTGCCAGGCGGCGACGAATCGAGCGGGTCGAGGACACCCCGGCGCGCCTGCCAGCGCATGAACGACAGGGCCGCTCGTCGGAAGGGGAAGTGTCGTGGTGCGTGGCCCGATGGCCCGTTGAAGACCCGGGCCATCAAGGCGATGCGCGCCGCCGGAGTGTCGCGAACGACCGCGACCTGCGCCCCAGCCCAGGCGAGCGCGCCCTCGTCGTGGCTCACCTCGGAATAATGACATCCGGCGGAAGCCTGCCCATCGCGACTGCGGTCGGGCCGATGGGCGGGCGGCGTGGCCCGGCTTGTCGATGACACCGCTCGCCCGCTAGCCTCGTGTTGCGGGGTGGAGCAGTCCGGTAGCTCGCTGGGCTCATAACCCAGAGGTCGTAGGTTCAAATCCTACCCCCGCGACGAAGCGAAACCGCTGGTCAGAAAGGGTCCCGGTCCGTCCGGGGCCCTTCTGCGTCTTAGGCGTCTACTCCCGATCCATCCGTGCTTCTACGCGGTGCCTAGGTGCTCGTCGAGCACCGAGAGCATCGGCCAGGCGCCGTCGGACCAGTTTGCGATGACGGAGTGGGTGATGCCCGACGCCGGGTCGTGCGTGGTGCAGACCGAGACGCCGGCATCGTAGCCCTCGAGCCACACGGCGTCGCTCGTGCGGTGCACGTGGAACCCCAACCCGTAGCGACGGTTCTCCTCCGGCCAGTCGCTCCGCGGACGGGTCATCTCGGCGACAAACTCGGTCGGCACGACGCGACCGGCGAAGAGCGCGCGCCAGAACGTGGCGAGATCGGCGGCGGTCGACGAGATGCCGCCGTCTCCGGTGCCGAGCACGGGCAGGTGGAGTACGTTCGACCGTAGTCCGGCAGCGTGCAGGTACGCGATCGCGTGGTCGCCCGGGAGCTCGTCCGTGCGCCAGAACCCGGTGTCGGCGAGCCCGGCCGGTTCGGTCACGCGCCGCCGCACGAGCTCGTGGTAGCCGACCCCGCTGGCTCGCTCGGCGATCAGGGCGAGGACGACGTAACCAGCGTCGTTGTAGGAGAACCGCTCGTCTGCGCGGGAGACGGTCGGGAAGCCGTCGAGCACCCCGAGGTACCGCTCGGTCGTGTCGAGCCGGTGCACGGGCACAGACAATGTGTAGGAGTTGATGTCATCGTCTCTCTCGTCCTCGTCGAGGTAGTCGCCGATGCCGGAACGGTGCGCGAGCAGGTGCTCGACGGTCACGTCGTCGGCGATCAGTGGTAGGTCGCCGCCGAGCACCGAGCGCGCGGTGGTCGAGAGCTGGAGCGTGCCGTCGGCGACGAGGCTCATCACAGCCAGCGCCGTGAAGCCTTTCGCGACGCTCGCCAGCATGAACCGCGTGTCGACCGTGTTCGGGATGCCATGGGCGCGATCGGCGAGCCCGTATGCCTTCGCGAGCTCCGCTTCGCCGCGTCGGTCCACCCGCACGACACCGGAGAAGGCCGTACGTTCGGCCTCAGCGTCCAACGCCGCTTCCAACGCCTCCATCCGCAGGACCGTATCAGCGACGGCTCCGACCTCGCGGCGCCCGTCGGGTTGCAGCCTGCTGGCGAGGTAGTCAACCAGTCGAGGCCTAGCTCGACCGAACCATTCTGCGACCTGCCACGGCCCATTCCGCTCCCATCGGCTGCGCTCGAGCCCGTTGTCGACCGACACAATGGGGGTGGGATCACCCGATACCGACGTGCTCAGCTTGATCTGTCCTTCGTGCTGCACGCCTTTCGCATCGGCGATCCAGATGGATCGAGCGACGTTCGAGAAGATCCGGGTCGACTCGATGCTGGAGCGCTGCCCGGCCTGCCACCGGTCGGCGCGCTTCCAGAAGGGGGATTACAGCTTTCGGCGGCTGGACAACAGCTGAATGTGTTCCGGGTTGGACCGGGGGGTCGTTGCCGCGTAGCATCAACGCACCGAAGCGTTCAGGAGGGACCGTGGCAACCAACGATGTGGTGGCGCGCCTCGCGAAGGTGCCGATGTTCTCCGGATGCTCGAAGAAGGAGCTCACGGCGATCGCTCGCACGGTCCGCGAGATCTCGTACCCGTCCGGAACGGTCATCGCCACCGAGGGGGAGCCGGGCGCGGGTCTGTTCGTGATCGAGAAGGGCCAGGCCGACGTCTCGATCGGTGGCAAGCGCATCAACAAGTTGAAGGACGGCGACTTCTTCGGCGAGATGGCTCTGCTCGACGGCGGTCCACGCACCGCGACGGTCACCTCAACCACGGACATCGAGATGTGGGCGCTCACGGAATGGGTCTTCCGCGGTCTCCTCGTGGAGCACCCATCGATCGCACTTCGCACCCTCGAGGCGATGGCCTCGCGGCTCCGCAGCGCCACCAAGACCGCCTCGGCCTAGCGCCCGTGGCGCTCGTCCCGCGCCCCATGCAACACAAGTCGGGGGAGCGGCGACAATGGCAGGCGATGCTCGACTTCATCGCAAGACACCCATGAGCGCGCCCGACGACGTGATGCAGTTGGCCGAGCAACGCGCGGCGGCGCGAGCGGCGAAGGACTTCGCCGCCGCCGACGGGCTCCGTGACCGGATCCGCGATCTCGGCTGGGAGGTCACCGATCAGCCCGGCGGCTTCGCCCTGCAGCCGGTGGTGATCCAGGAGACCTCGCAGCCGGTCCCGGCCCGCGATGTCGCTTCGAGGCTGGACGCCGAGCCGGCGTTCGACGCGAGCGTGCATTGGGTGTGCGAGGGGTGGGTCGACGACATCGATCGAGCTCTCGCAGCGTTCCGCACCACCGCCGGTGGTCGGCGCCTTCAGTTCGTGGTCGCAGATGTGACGGGCGAGGCCGAGAAGCAGTGGGCCGACTCCGACGACGTCGAGGTCGTCTGGCTCGAACCGGATACCGGCTGGGCAGCGGCCCGCAACGCGGGCCTGCGTCGCTCGCTTGCCCCGATCGTGATCGCCCTGGATGGTTCGATCGAGCCCACGGGCGACGTCCTGGGTCCGCTCGAGCAGGCGTTGGCCGACCCCGGGATCGGTATCTGTGGGCCGTTCGGCATCGTGACGACGGATCTGCGCGAGTTCCAGGAAGCCCCCGATCCCGGGCCGTGCGACGCAGTCGAGGGGTACCTGATGGCGTTCCGACGAGAGGTACTCGCAGCGGTCGGTGGGTTCGACGAGAAATTCCGGTGGTACCGGACCGCCGACATCGAGTGGTCGTTCCGCGTCAAGGATGCCGGGTTTCGCTGCGAGGTCGTGCCGGTCCCCGTGGCCAAGCACGAGCACCGCGCTTGGGCCGCGGCGAGCGAGGACGAGCGCGTCTCACGATCAAAGCGGAACTTCTACCGCTTCCTGGATCGCTGGCGCGACCATTGGGATCTCGTCTTGTCCGGCGAGCCCGAGCATCACGACCATGATGACGACCATCATCACGAGCACGACGGCCCGGTCACGATGCCCGAAGGTCGGTAGCCGGCCTCAGTCCGCCGGCATCGGCGGCGCCGGCGGGATGAACGGCGCCGGCGTCGGGTTGGGGTGATAGATCTCCGGCTCCGTGCGCTTGTCCTTGTCGGCCTCGGCTGCGGCCGCGGCGGTGTCGAGCGCGCGACGTGCGTCATCCGGCGTCGGGATCGGCTTCGACCCGTCGACATAGGCGATCAGATCGTCGCCCTCGATCGTCTCGACCGCGATCAGCAACGCCGAGAGCTGCTTCAGCAAGGCGCGCTTCTCCTTCAGGATCACGACCGCCTTGTCGTGCGCCTCCTCGAGCAGGCGGCGGACCTCCGCGTCGACGAGCTCCGCGGTCTTCTGGGACATCTTGGGCCCGTTGCTGAAGACGGATTGCTGCTCGTCGGTGCCGAGTGAGATCGGGCCGATGTCCTCGCTCATGCCCATGACGGTGACCATTGCGCGGGCCGTCTCGGTCGCCTTCTCGAGGTCGTTGTGCGCGCCGGTGGACACGACGCCGTCGTAGTAGAGCTCCTCGGCTGCGCGGCCGCCCATCGCGAACGCCATCGAGGACTTCAGCTCGGGCTCCGTGCGCATGAACCGGTCCTCGGTCGGACGCACCCAGGTCACGCCGAGCGCAGCCGTGCCGCGCGGCACGATCGTCACGCGGTGCAGCGGGTCGATGTCGCCGGTGCTGACCGCGACCAGTGCGTGGCCCATCTCGTGGACCGCGGTGCGCTCCTTCTCGCTCTCGGACAGGATGCGCGACTTGCGCTCCATGCCCAGCGACGCGCGATCGATCGCCTCGTCGAGCTCCAGTTCGGTCACCGCGTTCTTGTCGCGTCGCGCGGCCAGCAGCGCGGCCTCGTTGACGACGTTCTCCAGGTCGGCGCCCGTGAACCCGGGGGTGCGGGCCGCGATGTTGCGGAGGTCGACGCCTGGCTCGAGCGCGACGCCGCGAGCGTGCACGCGAAGGATCTCCTCGCGCCCGCGCAGGTCGGGCCGGTCCACGACGACCTGGCGGTCGAAGCGACCGGGTCGCACGAGCGCCGGGTCGAGGACGTCGGGCCGGTTGGTCGCCGCCATGATGATCACGCCCTTGGAGGCGTCGAAGCCGTCCATCTCGACGAGCAGCTGGTTCAGAGTCTGCTCGCGCTCGTCGTGGGCGCCGAAGCCGGAGCCCATCGCGCCGGAGCGGCCCTTGCCGATCGTGTCGATCTCGTCCAGGAACACGAGCGCGGGCGCCTTCTCTTTGGCCTGCTGGAAGAGCTCGCGCACGCGCGCGGCGCCCAGGCCGACGAACATCTCGACGAACTCCGAGGCGCTCATGAAGAAGAACGGCACGTTCGCCTCGCCGGCGACGGCGCGCGCAAGCAGTGTCTTGCCGCACCCGGGCGGTCCGAGCAGCAGGACGCCCTTCGGGATGCGCCCGCCGAGCCGCTGGTACTTCTTCGGGTTCCGAAGGAAGTCGACGATCTCCTTGAGCTCGTCCTTCGCCTCCTCGACACCGGCGACGTCGGAGAACGTCGTCTTCATCTCCTTGCGGTCATAGATCTTGACCTTGTTCTTGCCCATGTTGAGCGGGTTGGCGCCGCCCGAGCCCATCCGCCGGAACAAGAACCAGTAGGAGATGCCGATCAACAGGACCAGCGGGAGCACGCTGTAGACGAGCCCGAGCCACGGGCTCGGCGTCTCGAACTGATAGTTGACGTTGTGCTGCTCGAGCCAGTCCGTGTACGCCTGGTCGATCGTGAAGCTCGTCGGCAGCTTGGTGGTGAAGTTCTGGGTGCTGCCATCGTCCTGCTTGATGGCGCCGGTGATGGACGAGTCGGAGATCTTCACGACGGTCTCGGAGTCGATCTTGCCGTCGGTCACCGCGGTCTGGAACTCGGTGTAGCTGATCTCGTTGCTCCGCGAGGCCGAGGAGAATTGGTTGAAGGCGAGCAGGGCCGTGATCGCCAGCGCGATCAGGATCCACGGGGTCATCCGCGTCTTGGGCGCGGCGCCACCGGGGCCTGCGGGCCGGCGTGAGTTGTCTGAGTTGTCGGGCATGTCACCCCATCTTCGCACCCGGTGCCCTGAATGACAGGCATCGGCCCCGGAGGCGGTCGTGTTGAGCCTCCTGCCCGATAGGCTGGGTCCATATGGTGCAGGCCGTCCCCACCCCCGATGACGAGGCCCTTCGCGAGCGGTTCGAGCGCGACGTCCTGCCCCTGTTGCCCTCGCTGTACGGGGCCGCGGTCCGCATGACCCGCGATCGGACCGACGCCGAGGACTTGGTGCAGGAGACCTACCTGCGGGCGTTCCGAGGCTTCGCCGGCTTCAAGGAAGGCACGAACCTCAAGGCCTGGCTCTATCGGATCCTCACGAACAGCTACATCAACACCTACCGCAAGAAGCAGCGCTCGCCGCAGATCGTCGAGGGCCCGGACGACATCGACGAGTGGTACCTCTACGACCGCTTAGGCGGGAACAGCGTCGAACAGTCGGCGGAGACGACCGTGCTCGACACGATCCCGGACGAGGCGGTCAAGCGCGCGGTCGAGTCGCTGCCCGAGCGGTTCCGGTTGCCGGTGCTGCTTGCAGACGTCGAGGGTTTCTCCTACAAGGAGATCGCCGAGATCATGGACACCCCGATCGGCACCGTCATGAGTCGTTTGCATCGGGGAAGGAAAGCGCTCGAGAAAGCGTTGTGGGAAACGGCCAAGGAGCGGGGATTCGTCGATGCCTGAGTGTGAACCGAATTGCACCGAGACCCTCCTCGAGGTCGAGGCCTTCCTCGACGGAGAGGTCGACCCCGCGCTCGCCGAGCGCATCAAGGGCCATCTGGGCGATTGCTCCCCGTGCATGGACCGTGCGGAGTTCCGCAAGCATCTGAAGGAGCTCGTGCAGTCCAAGTGCACGGAGCGCGAGGTGCCCGACGATCTGCGCGACCGGATCCGACAGCTGATCGCCGATCCCTAGATCGGGTGGCACGATCGCGCGCCCTGCGGCACACTCCTGTCCGACACGGCGGAAGGGGGACCGATGACCGACGCGGCGTCGCTGGGGACGATCCTCGGCGTCTGGGCACATCCCGACGATGACATCTTCCTGACGGCCGGATTGATGGCGACGGCGATCCGAGCCGGCAACCGGGTCGTCGACGTGACCGCCACGCGTGGCGAGGGCGGCTCGATGGACGAGGATCGGTGGCCGCCCGCGACGATGGGAGCGGTTCGCACGGCGGAGCTGCTGCGGTCGATGGAGATCCTCGGGGTGACCGACCACCGGTTCCTCGATGGGCCCGTCGACGTCGACATGGACGCCCATCTCGACGAGGCCGGCGCCACGCAGGTGCGGTCGATCCTCGAGGAGGTGCAGCCCGACACGATCCTGACGTTCGGACCCGACGGCATGACGGGTCATCAGGGGCATATGGACGTGTGCCGGTGGGCGACCGAGGCGTTCGAGGCGGCCGCGAAGCCCGGCGCCCGGCTGTACTACGCCACCCAGACGCCCGAGTTCGTCGCCGAGGTCGTGCCGCGGGTCGAGCAGTTCAACATCTTCCGTCCCGGCACCCCGCCGGTCACGCCGCGCGAGCAGCTGGGCATCGACTTCGTCGCCCAGGGCGACGTGCTGGCCCTGAAGATCGCCTCCTTGGAAGCGCATGAGAGCCAGATCGAGGGGCTGCTCGAGGTGTTCGGCGAGGACGGTCTGCGCAGGTTCCTCCGAGACGAGTCATTCGTCGAGGCTGGTCGGAAGGAGGAGGCGTGAGCGAGGTCTCGAACCAGATGCAGGCCGTCATCACGGCGCTCGGCAACTTCGCATCCTTCGGCACGGACGACGCGTTATGGGAGGCGCTACGCCGCCCGGGCGCCTGCGACTTCATGTTCGGGAACCCACACGAACCTGCGTCGCAGGCCTACGTCGACGCGCTCGTTCAAGGCGCGCAGCCGACCGGGAAGGATCACTACGCCTACACCCAGGACCTGCCCGAGGCGACCGCCGCGATCGCGGCTGGGCTGCGTGATCGGTTGGGGATGGCGTTCAGCGCCGACGACATCCACATGACGAACGGGAACTTCGCGGGGCTCGCGATCGCGCTGCGCCTGATCATCGATGTCGGCGACGAGGTGATCTTCGTCTCGCCGCCGTGGTTCTTCTACGAGACCTTGATCGTCGCGTCCGGCGGGACGCCTGTGCGCGTCCACGCCGATCGAGCGCGCTCCTTCGACCTGGATCTCGCGGCGATCGAGGCGGCGATCACGCCGCGCACGCGCGCGATCATCGTGAACTCGCCGCACAACCCGTCGGGGCGGATCTATGGGCCGACGCTGCTGACCGACCTGGCGAGCCTGCTGGATGCGGCGTCGGCGCGGAACGATCGGCGGATCTTCCTGCTGTCCGACGAGGCCTACAACCGCATCGTGTTCGAGGGTCACAGGTTCACGAGCCCGGTGGCCTACTACCCGCACTCGTTCCTGTTATACACGTACGCGAAGACGCTCCTGGCGCCGGGCTCACGCCTCGGGTACCTCGCGACGCCGCCCGGCATGCCCGAGGCCGAGGAGCTTCGCCACGCGCTGCAGATCGCGCAGATCACCTACGGGTGGGCCTACCCGGTGTCGCTGCTGCAACACGCCGTTCCCGACCTCGACGCGATGAGCGTCGACATCCCGACGCTGCAGCGGCGGCGGGATCTGCTCGTCTCGACGCTGCGTGAGCAAGGGTACGAGGCCGTTGAGCCCGAGGGCACCTTCTACATCATCGTGCGGTCGCCGCTGGATGACGACGAGCGATTCTGCGAGATGTTGGCGGCGCACGACGTCTTCGTTCTCCCGGGCGCGATGTTCGAGATGCCCGGGTGGTTCCGCATCTCGGTCACCGCCAACGACGACATGGTCGAGCGAGCGCTGCCGGGGTTCGCCAAGGCGATGCAGGAGGCTCGATGAGCACGTACGCGTTCCTCGGGGCCGGTGAGTTCGAGGACTGGCATGCCGACGTCGACCGTATCCTGCTCGATGGCCGTGGGGGCAAGACGCTGGTGTTCGCCACGGCCGCCGCGCCGGAGGGCGACGACGTCTACCAAGGCTGGACCACGAAGGGCTTGGAGCACTATCGGGCGCTGGGCGTCGACGTTGCGGCGCCGCCATTGCGCACCGCTGCCGACGCCCACGACCCGGCGCTGACGAAGGAGCTGGATGACAGCGGGCTTGTGTTCTTCTCGGGCGGCAACCCTGCCTATCTGGCCTCGGTCCTGGTGGGATCGCCGTTCTGGGCCCGGCTCCAGGAACGGATCGCCGAGGGGCTGACCGCGTACGCGGGCTGCAGCGCCGGCGTCGCGTGCTTGTGCGATCCAACCTTCGACTCCGACACCGACGACGTCGAACGGATCTGGGCCCCCGGGCTCGGGTACTTCCCGCGGGTGTTGTTCGCGCCCCACTGGGACATCGTCGACACCTGGATCCCCGGCGCGCAGGCGTTCATCCAGTCGGCGGCGCCCGCCGACGGACATCTGATCGCCCTCGACGAGCGGACGGCGATGGTCGGCGACGGCGAGACCTGGAACGTGTGGGGGGTCGGGGGCGTCGGCGTCTACCGCGAGGGGGCGTGGGTGGGCGAGCATCGCAGCGGTGCGACGTTCGCGCTGTCGCTGTCGCCCGTCGTCGGTCGCGCCGCCGGGTAGCATCGGCGCGTGCCCGCGGCTCGAGAGCCCGTCCTGTCTCGTCGCGATCCGATCGGCCAACGTGCCCCCGAGGTCGTCCGGATCCTCAGCGAGGCGTACCCGGGCGCGACCATCGCGCTCAACTACTCCAATCCGCTCGAGATCCTGATCGCGACGATCCTGTCCGCCCAGTGCACCGATGTGAAGGTCAACGAGGTCACCGCGACGCTGTTCGTGAAGTACCGCACCCCCGAGGATTATCTGCGGGTCTCCGAGGACGAGTTGCGCGCCGACATCAAGCCGACGGGGTTCTACAACCAGAAGGCCGCGTCGATCCGGGCGACGTGCGCGCGTCTGATCGAGGCATACGACGGGCAGGTGCCCGACACGATGGAGGAGCTCATCACGCTGCGCGGCGTCGCCCGCAAGACCGCCAACATCGTGCTCGCCAACGGCTTCGGCAAGGTGGAGGGGATCCCCGTCGACACGCACGTGAAGCGACTGTCCAACCGGATCGGGTTCTCCTCGCAAGCAGATCCCGACAAGATCGAGCAGGACCTGATGCGCCTGGTGCCCCGGGAGGAGTGGTCGCCGTTCAGTTACGTCCTGATCGACCACGGGCGACGGATCTGCCAGGCGAAGAAGCCGCGCTGCACCGAGTGCCCGATCGAACAGCTGTGCCCGTCGAGCCAGGCGTGAGTCAGACCGCCGGCTGCAGGACGCGCTCGCTGGCCTCGCGTCGACGTGCGCGTCGGATGATCCGCCGCTCCTCCTCGTCGAGACCACCCCAGACCCCGGCGTCCTGGTACGTGGCGAGCGACCACTCCAGGCAGTCGGCGCGGACGGCGCACCCGCCGCAGATCGCCTTCGCCTCATCGACCTGCGCCAAGGCTGGTTCCGAGGTACCCACCGGGAAGAACAGCTCAGGGTCGACGCCGATGCAGCGGGCCTGCGGCAGCCACCACATCTCCTCGGGATCGTGTCTGAATCGCCGTTCAGTCATCCTTGGCTCTCACCTGCGGATCTCAGCGAACCTGCAACGTGTGGGGGACGATAGTGTCTGAACGGCCGTTCAGTCAAGTCACGAAGCCCTTGATCGTCGCGCACCGTGGCGCATCGACCGAGGAGGCGGAGAACACGTTGGAGTCCTTCGCCCTGGCGGTCGAGGCCGGGGCCGATGCGGTCGAGTTCGACGTGCGACTCACCCGCGACGGACACGCCGTGGTGGTGCACGATCCTGATGTCGATCGCACCACCGATGGGTCGGGCGCGGTCGGCTCGCTCACCTTGGCCGAGGTGCGCGCCCTCCGTATCGACACGGCGGCCGGGGGGACGACATCGGTCCCCACCCTCACCGAGGCGCTGGCTTCGTTGTCCGGCCGGGCCGCGGTCGACATCGAGATCAAGAACATCCCGGGTGAACCCGACTTCGACCCCGAGCGGGAGCTCGCGGTCGAGGCCGTCCTTCGAGGGCTCGACGAGGTCGGGTTCGTCGGCGACGTGATCGTGTCCAGCTTCAACCCGTTGTCGATCGCCGCCAGTCAGACCGCCCGCCCGGAGATCGCGACGGGCCTCCTCACCGAGTACACGGTTGATGCGGCCGCCGCGCTCCGATTCGCGGCCGACCAGGGCCACGCCTGGGTCCTGCCGTTCGTGGCGAAGGTCGCGGAGGCGGGGCCGGCGTTCCCCGACGAGGTCCACGCCGCCGGCCTGCTGCTCGGTACGTGGATCACCGATGACCCCGAGGTGGCCGTGGTGCTCGCGCGCTCGGGCGTCGACGCGATCGCCACGAATGACCCGCGTCGCATCGCGGTCGCGATCGCGGAGGCCCGTCAAGCGTGATCGGCCGTCGCAAGGAGCTCCCGGCGGATCTACGCGCGCCGTATGAGGCCTTCCACGCGGTCCTCGAGGAGATCGAGCCGGCCAAGGCGGGGCTCGCAGACGTCCTGCCCGGCACCCGTCTGCCCGGACGCCCCCTCGACGACGCGGTGGAGGAGTACCGCGCCCGGTTGGAGCGTGCGACGCCTGCGATGGCGGCGTGGCGTCACCCCGAGGTGGAGGCCGTGTGGGTGGCCTGTGCCGACGGCCTCTCGGTCGGGATCGAGCGGGCGACGCGCGTGCTCGCGCTCGTCGAGGAGCCGGCCGGGTTCGAGGGTCTGTTGGGAACGGTCGAGCAGCTCATGGACCCGCTGGATCCGTTCGCCACGGCTGAGGAGCGGTTCCGCGCCCTCCGCGTTCGTTCCCGACGCGGGAGCTAAGCGCCCCGGCGCGACCGTCGCCCGATTCCTATGCTCGGGGTCGTGGACGCGCTCGATCTGATCCGGGACGAGGTCATTGATTGCCGGGCATGCCCGCGGTTGGTGACGTGGCGCGAGCAGGTGGCCCGCGAGAAGGTCGCCCGTTTCGCCGACCAGTCGTATTGGGGACGACCGGTCCCGGGGTTCGGCGACCCGGCCGCCCGGATCCTCATCCTCGGGCTGGCACCAGCCGCACACGGCGGCAATCGTACCGGCCGCATCTTCACCGGGGATCGGAGCGGCGACTTCCTGTTCGCGTCGTTGCATCGATGCGGGCTCGCGAACCAGGCCACGTCGACCGGGCGAGACGACGGCCTCGCCCTGTCCGATGTGTACGTCACGGCGGTGAATCGGTGCTCGCCTCCGGGGAACAAGCCGACGCCCGAGGAACGCGACCGGTGTCTGCCGTTCCTCGCGCGGGAGCTGGGCGCGCTCAAGCGCCTCCGGGTCGTCGTGGCGCTGGGCTCCTACGCGTGGGACGGCGCGCTCCGGGGGATCGCCGCCACGGGGGCGCCGAGCCCTTCGCCCAAGCCTCGATTCGGCTACGCGGCCGAGGCGACCGTCGGCGCATACGCGCTGCTCGGCTGCTTCCATCCGAGCCAACAGAACACCTTCACGGGGAAGCTCACGCCGGACATGTTCGACGCCGTGATCCGTCGCGCGATCGCGCTGGCTGCCTGATTCGCTGCGTGCTCGGGACTATGCTCGCTCCATCCGACCCGGGGAGGACCCGATGCGCGTTCGCACGCTGTGCACTCTCTTCACGATCCCACTGCTCCTGCTGTCGACGACGGGGCTGTGGGCACACGCCGCGCCGGCGGTTCGCGGCATCTGCACCATCACGGGGACCGATGGCAACGACAAGCTCGTCGGGACCGCCGGCAGCGACGTGATCTGCGGCAAAGGCGGCGCCGACCGGATCTACGGCAAGGGTGGCGACGACCAGCTCTTCGGCGGCGACGGAGCCGACGACCTCTGGGGTGGCACCGGCAACGACCAGCTGTGGGGCGGCACCGGTGGCGACTACTTCGCGGACGGACCCGGGACCGATCGCATCTCGGGGGGCGAGGGACGCGACTACAACCTCGGCGGACAGGGCAACGACCACTGGTACGGCGGTCCCGACGGCGACTCCTTCACCGACTTCCGCGGCTGGGACCTCATCAACGGCGGCGACGGCAACGACCTGTGCCTTGCGACCTACGACGGCGGCGGGCACGACACGATCGTCGGCGGCCCGGGCTCGGACAACTGGTACGCGGACAAGGTTGACGCCGTCAGCTCGGTGGAGGACAAGTTCCCCTGCTTCGCCGAGTGACCCGCCCGACCTGATCCGGCGTTCGCGCGACGGCGGCGTATCTTCGTCGCATGGGCCGACACGGCAGATTCTACGCAGTGCCTCGGGAGGAGGACAAGCGCCCGATCGACCGTCAGACGGTCAAGCGCGTGGTGTCGACCTTCCGCCCCTATCGGCGCAAGGTAGGGCTTGTCGGCCTCCTCATCGTGATCACCTCGGGTCTGGGGGTGATCAACCCGCTGTTGATCGCGTGGATCTTCAACGACGGTCTCTTCGGCTATCCGGTCGCCGGCACCTGCGGGAGTGCCCGTGTCCAGACATGCATGTGGTGTTCGTCGGTGTCGCGTTGATGGTGATCATCCCGATCATCACCGGTGTGCTCGGGATCGACAGACCTACCATGCCAACATCGTCGGCCTGCGCGTCATGCAAGACCTGCGGAACGCTCTGTACGAGCACCTGCAGCACATGCCACTACGCTTTTTCACTTCGACCCGCACAGGCGAGATCCAGTCCAGGTTGTCCAACGACGTCGGAGGCGTGTCGACCGTCGTCACCGACACAGCGTCGTCGGTGCTGTCCAACGTCGTGGTGATCATCTCGACGCTGATCGCGATGGCGCTGCTGTCAGTGCCACTCACGCTACTGTCGTTGTGCTTGTTGCCGCTGTTCCTGTGGTCGACCGTCAAGGTGGTCGCGCTCGGCGAGAGGTGGCCTCCAACACCCAGAAGACGATGGCCGACATGACCTCGGTGACCGAGGAGACGCTTAGCGTCAGTGGCATGCCTGCTGTCCAAGGCATTCGGTCGCCAGGTGTACGAGATCGGCCGGTTCACAAGGAGAACGAGCGGCTGACCGGGCTCCAGATCCGCCAGACGATGATCGGGCGATCGTTCTTCGCCGTCGTCGGAAGTTCTTCTCGATCACGCCGGCGCTCGTCTACCTCGTAGCGGGCCTGATGCTGAACAACGGCAATACATCACTCTCCGCGGGTTACCTTGTTGCATTCACGACCTTGCAGTCGCGGCTCTTCTTCCCGATCGGCTCGATGCTGCAGGTCTCCACCGAGGTGCAATCCTCGTTGGCATTGTTCGATCGCATCTTCGAGTATCTTGACCTGCACCACGACATCGCCGACGCGCCCGACGCCGAGGCGCTCGTCAATACGCGAGGTGCGGTCGAGCTCGAGCACGTGCGGTTCCACTACGACGCCAGCGAGGCCCCAGAAGAGGGGCAGGTCGATGATCGGGAGTGGACCCTGGACGACGTCTCGCTGAGGATCGAGCCGGGTCAGCTCGCCGCGCTGGTCGGGCCGAGCGGTGCCGGGAAGACCACGATCACCTACCTCGTCCCGCGCATGTCTGACGTGGATCAAAGGAGCCATGACATCGACGGGCGCGACGTGCGCTCGACGACGCTCGCTTGGAACCCGGACGCGATGACCA
>CAWCDA010000030.1:0-4020 GCA_963794065.1 uncultured Actinomycetes bacterium
AGGGATCCTTCGCGCACGGAACCATGTCCCGGATCCCCACGATACGTCCCTGTTGGTCCCAGAACGCGACCGAGAGCGGGATCAACGTGTCCTTCATCCAGAACTCGGACGTGACCGGCCCGTCGGACACGTCGTCGAACAGGAAGATCATGCCCTGATCCGCTCCGAGCGAGGTTCGGCCCATCAATCCTTGCTCGCGCTCGTGAGGGGAGTCGGCCTCCTGGACCTCGACGTGCACCGGCCCGTGGCTCCCGTGCAGGATCACGGACGTGGTCCGGAACGTACCGACCGCAGGGGTGGCCCCCGTGCACGACACGATGGACAGCGCCACCGCGGCGGCGATGAGGGCTCGGCGCATCCACCTATCGTGGCACGCGGAGCGGCGAACCGAGGCCGCCTATCGGAGGTGCTCCCCTTCGAGCGGTTGCCCTCCCTGATAACCCTCACACGAGAGTCGGCATTTGGCCTCAGGTTCGGGGGCCATATGCCGATGCGTTCATGAGCAACACATGTCTGGCGGCTCCATGTATCACGACACCCTCAGGGAGGCTTCATGGCGGTTCCCGCAGTGCCCCTCGCCGACACGGTCGACGCCAAGGTTCTGCTGGGCGTCCTGGCCCAGATCAAGGAAGGCGACCTGACGGCGCGCATGCCGCTCGAATGGACAGGTGTGGCGGGCAAGGTCGCCGACGGTCTCAACGACGTCATCATCGCCAACCAGGCGCTCGGGCGTGAGCTCGCCCGCGTCAGCCAGGTCGTGGGCAAGGAAGGCAGGCTGTCCCAGCGGGTGGTGCTCGGAGGTCTCGACGCAGCGATGGACGCGGGCCCATCGAATCGGTCAACAACCTGATCGACGATCTGGTTCGTCCGACGATCGAGATGCAGCGAGTCATCGGCGCGGTCGCCGACGGCGACCTGAGCAAGAAGGTGTCCGCCGACGTGCGCGGCGAGATGTTGGAGCTGAAGAACACGATCAACGCGATGGTGGACCAGCTCAACGGGTTCATCTCGGAGGTCACGCGAGTCGCCCGCGAGGTGGGCACCGAGGGCAAGCTCGGTCAGGCCGAGGCGGTCACCATCGAGGTCGGCGGCGTCTGGAAGGACCTCACCGACGACGTCAACCTGATGGCCGGCAACCTGACCGGACAGGTGCGAAACATCGCCGAGGTGACCACCGCGGTGGCCAACGGCGATCTGAGCAAGAAGATCTCGATCGACGTCAAGGCCGAGTTCCTGGAGTTGAAGAACTCGGTCGATGTCCATGATGGATCCCAGTCACACCCGATCCGCGAACGAGGTCCTCAAGGAAGCGGACGTTGCTCTGTATCGCGCCAAGCAACTGGGCCGCAACCGCGTGGAGCAACCCGACGGCCAACCAGCCCGAGCGTGATGTGCGGTGAGGTCGGGATGCTCTAGTAGAGTTCCGGCCGCTGTGCGGATGGCGGTGGCCCCATGATCGACGGCGCCGCCGATCGCCCGCCGGAGTAGCTCAGTCGGCAGAGCGCCTCCATGGTAAGGAGGAGGTCCGGGGTTCGATTCCCCGCTCCGGCTCGGTTCCGGGTTCGTCCGTGGTTGCTGCCGTTGCTGGATCGCCCCAGGTAGACTGCCGTCCGCACCGGGCGGCGTAGCTCAGGGGCAGAGCAAGCGGCTCATAATCGCTGTGTCGGTGGTTCGAGTCCACCCGCCGCTACCAGCTTCACGATCGACCGTTCCGGATAGCAAGGAAGGACGGCAGCATGTCGAAGAAGAAGTTCGAGCGGACGAAGCCGCATGTCAACATCGGCACGATCGGCCACATCGACCACGGGAAGACCACGCTCACCGCGGCGATCACCAAGTGCCAGGCCGACAAGGGACTCGCGGACTTCACGCCGTTCGACCAGATCGACAAGGCTCCCGAGGAGCGCGAGCGCGGCATCACGATCGCGATCGCCCACGTGGAATACGAGACGGCGAACCGCCACTACGCGCACGTGGACTGTCCCGGTCACGCGGACTACGTGAAGAACATGATCACCGGCGCCGCGCAGATGGACGGTGCGATCCTGGTCGTGTCCGCCGCCGACGGGCCGATGCCGCAGACGCGGGAGCACGTGCTGCTCGCGCGCCAGGTGGGCGTGCCGTTCATCGTGGTCTTCCTGAACAAGGCCGACATGGTCGACGACCCCGAGCTGCTCGACCTCGTCGAGCTCGAGGTGCGCGAGCTGCTGAGCTCCTACGAGTCCCCCGGCGACGACGTGCCCGTCGTGATCGGGTCGGCGCTCAAGGCGCTCGAGGGCGACCCCGATGCGGTCGCGAAGATCGATGAGCTGTTGGACGCGTGCGATTCCTACATCCGCGAACCGGAACGCGACGTCGACAAGCTGTTCCTGATGCCGATAGAAGACGTGTTCTCGATCACCGGTCGCGGCACCGTGGTCACCGGGCGCGTCGACCGGGGCACCCTCGCCAAGATGCCCGGGGTTGAGATCGTGGGCATCCACGACACCCGCAAGACCACCGCCACCGACCTCGAGATGTTCCGCAAGCTCCCCGACAAGATCCAGGCCGGCGACAACGTCGGCGTGCTCCTCCGCGGGATCGACAAGGAGGACGTCGAGCGCGGCCAGGTGCTGGCGAAGCCGGGGAGCATCACACCCCACACGGACTTCGAGGCGCAGGTCTACATCCTGAGCAAGGACGAGGGGGGCCGGCACACACCGTTCTTCAACGGCTACCGCCCACAGTTCTACTTCCGGACGACGGACGTCACCGGCACCGCGCATCTGCGCGAGGGCGTCGAGATGGTCATGCCCGGCGACAACGTGGAGATGACCCTGCAGATGATCGCGCCCATCGCCATGGAGGAGGGGCTCCGGTTCGCCATCCGCGAGGGCGGCCTGACCGTCGGAGCGGGTCGTGTGGTGAAATCGTCAGATGAGCTGCTACACAAAGCACCTCGACGAGTTCCTCCGCAGACATCCGCGGCCGCCGACCGGCGCGCGCTCGATGGAGTCGTTCGCGTGTACCTTGGGATGCCGAACGCCGGCCATCCTGAGGTCTGGACGGTCGTGAAGGAGCGACGCGACGAGCCCGCCTTCGTTGATGGGGTTCGACCGGCGATGAGGTCGAGCGCGCACTCGCTCTTGCCAATGCCGCTGTCCCCGATGATCAGCACTCCCAAGCCGAGCACATCAAGAAGGACGCCGTGTATGACCTGTCGGACGGCAAGCGCGTCGTCGAGGATTCCGCTGATCTTGGCGATGGCGACCGGAGTCGCGACCGGGGTCCTGAGCAGAGGGACGTGATACCGCTCCGATGCCTGAAGCAGTTCGACCGGAGGGTTCCAACCGCCCGTGATCAGTACGCACGGGATGTCGTGGCTGAACGCGGCGGCCAGCATGTTCATTCGCGCGGTCGTATCGAGGCTCTCGAGATACCGCACTTCGCTCTCGCCGAACACGAAGACGCGGGCCGGCTGCAGATATTCGTGGAACCCGGCGAGCGCAAGCCCGGTCTTCTGAATGTGTGGGCTGGTGATGATCCGCTCGAGTCCGGCATTGCCGCTGAGCAGTTCGATCGGAAGACCCATCGCGTCGGGCCGACTCTTGAGCAGGCCTGACACCGTCACCGCGGGTGTCATCGAGTCACTGCTCAATGCGCAAATGCGCAAGGCCGGATGCTTACACCCAGCGAGACATCGATCTCGGCGGGCGGCGAGCGTCGGGCATCGTGCATCGAGTCATGCCTCCGGCTCGATGAGCCCGAGTTTCCCGTCGGCTCGCCGGAACAGTACGTCACCGCATCGTTGGAAGAGTTCCTGAACACGATCACGGCATCGTTGCCGTCGCCCAGCTCCGCGGCCGCATCCTCGATCGTCATCGGTTTCGCGGCGCGACTGCGGACGCGAACCACACGCGGCTGCCGGCCGGCGCCGTCCCCTTCGGCTCGCGGTCGCGCTTCACCGAAGCCGCGGCCGCCGCGTTCGGGCCTCGGCGCGGCGGACGACACCTTGGCCGCCGAGATCCGCTGCCGTTTGCC
>CAWCDA010000031.1:0-192542 GCA_963794065.1 uncultured Actinomycetes bacterium
CTCTCCGCTGCCGGCCCAGGCGACATCTCATTCCTATCTGCCGACGCGTACTTGCCGCAGTTTGATTCGACCAACGCGGCCGCCGTCATCGTGCAGAAGCGTGTGAAGCTGCCGGCGGGCGAGCGCAACGCCACGCCGTCTGATCGTCGATGATGCCGACCTGGCGATGGCCGGGTCCTGGAGATTTCGCCCCGCCGATCCCGCGGCCCGCCGGTCGGGCGTCGATTCGTCGCCCGGATCGCGCCGATGCGCGAAGCTCGGCGAACGCGTCGCGATCGGTCCCTACGTCGTCGTCGGGCGGCGCGCAGATCGGCAAGCGCAGCATCCTCCACCCCGGTGTTATCATCTCCGACGATGTCGCGATCGGCGAGGACTGCGAGCTGTTCCCCAACGTCACGTTCGCGAGCGATCACGCATCGGCAACCGCGTAATCATCCACGCCGGCAGCGTGCTCGGCACCGACGGTTTCGGCTATCGCTGGGACGGACGCGGCACGAGAAGATCCCGCAGATCGGCACGGTCGTCGATCGAGGACGACGTGGAGATCGGCTCGTGCGTCTGCGTCGACCGCGCCAAGTTCGGCACCACGCGCATCGGCCGGGGGACCAAGATCGACAACCTCGTGCAAATCGCCCACAACTGCAACTCGGCCCTCACTGCATCATCACCGGCCAGGCGGGGTGCCGGCTCGGTCACGCTCGGCACGGCGTGGTGCTCGGCGGGCAGTGCGAAGTCCGCGACCACGTCACCATGGCCGACGGGACCATGGCCGCCGCGTGCAGCGGCGTGGCCGATGACGTCGCGCCAAGACGGTTGTCAGCGGCATTCCCGCCCTGCCCCACCGCCAGACGCCCTGCGCGAACAGGCGGCGTTGCGGCACTGCGGGATTTGATGGCACAGGTGAGGAAATTCCAGGAAGAGGTGGAGAAACTCAAGGGAAACAGCGGGTGGTTAAAGCACCATCGTCACGACTATGGCCATCGTCTATTCAACCAATCGACCGATCGCGGCACAGCAGCTCTCAGATGTATCCGCAGCTCCGGCATCCGTAGGCCATTCAATGACCTGGCCCGGATGCAGCAGATGATCGACCGAGCGGACGTGACCGCGACAGCATCGGACGGGGACACCCTAGTAGGCGTGTCTCGCTCGCTCACCGACTTCTGCTTCTCGTGTTATCTGTCTGATCTCGCCGTCGATCGGGCGTATCAGCGCCAGGGCATCGGCAAGGAGCTGGTCCGGCTGACGCCGCGAAGCCATCGGCGAACAGACGATGCTCCTGCTCATCGCGCCCCCGAGGCCGTCGAGTCTTTGAAGATCGGCTTCACTAAACTGGAAGCAGACCGAGGCTGGATCATCAAGCGGCCCCCGTAGCCCCAGTAGCGGCTCAGATCGACCCCTCGGTGCAGTTTCACTGACGAACCTGCTTTATATCGTAAAGTCTACGGCCGAGGAGTGAGCCCGATGGACCCCCGCGAGGCGATCGCACGCGTTGAAGAGATCCGCGAGCAACTGGCACGCATGAGACGTTTCGCGTCTACCACTGGCCCACACCGGCATTACGGGACTGCTCGCCGCTGCTGCCGCCACCCTCGTACAGGCGCAGCTGGCAGCTCAACGACACCGACAGCTTTCTCACGCTCTGGCTCATCGCCGCGGCGGTCAGCATGGTCGTGGTGAGCCTGGACATCCGCGTGCATTGCCGGATGTTTGACTCGGTGCTCATGCGCGACGCGACGATCACCGCGGCCCGTCAGTTCGTGCCGTGCGTCGTTGCGGGTGGGCTTCTCACGCTGGCACTGTACCGGTTCGCTCCGCAGTCGCTGGGCTTGATTCCAGGCCTGTGGGACACTGCTTCGCCCTGGGAATCTTCGCCTCGCGCCCCGGGCTGCCGCGGGCGGTGAACTTCGTGGGCGGTTACTCATGCTCGCCGCCCTGCTGGTAATCGCCACCGCACCGGCGCAAGGCAGAGCCGTTTGAGCTTTGGCCGATGCCCATCATTTTTGGCGTTGGGCAGTTGCTGATGGCCGGGGTGCTTTACCTGTTTTCGGAACGACACGCATGAGCCGCAGCAGTACTGACAAAAACAAGCCCGAACCGCGCGAAGCTGCACGCTTCGCATATGCTGGCCTCGATCGGCTTATCCACGAGCATCGCGCTTGAGCATCCTTACGTCACTGGCGTCGCACCATCAAGGTCTGGTTTTCAATGACCTGAAGATGCTGTGCGCCTGACCGACGGCAACCTCAGCCGACAGCTCACGCTGCTCAACGACGCCGGCCTGATCGAAGTCTGGAAGGGCCAGCACAACCGTCGGCCGCAAACGCTGGTGCGATTGACGCCTCAGGGGCGCAAACGCTTCGCGGAGTATCTAAGCGTGCTCGAATCGGTCCTTTCCGACGCCGCCCAGCGATCCGGATCGAAGACCAGCGACGACGAAGAGCCCGAACCGCGCAGGGCGCGGACTATCGACGGCATAACCACGCGGGCACAGGGCGCGACGATTTTTTTTTGAGCTCAGACTTTACAATGTAAAGCGTATGAGGTCCCTCGCCTGTCTCATCTTCGCGCTGCGAGGTCCCCTTCGCGTCGCTCCCAGTTCGCCAGCCGGTTCAGCTATGTCCTCAGCCGCCGCGCGCGCTTCGCTCTGCTTTGAACGCCCTTTACCCGAAAGATCCGCACGCGAGCTTCGGCAAGCACGTGCTCGCGCCGTCGCTTGTGCTGACCAGCACTACACACGCCTCGAGACGCCTGCAGCGATGCCGCAGTGCTGTCCGAGCCGTGGTCTGAATTCTGGACATGTTTCGACACGAGGTGTAGGATGCGAAGTCGCCTTGTTCCCGTAGCTCAATTGGATAGAGCGTCGGCCTCCGGAGCCGAAGGTTACAGGTTCGACTCCTGTCGGGAACGCTTTCCCCTCCCCTCAATCATTCAACGGAGATCCCCTGCTGCTGATACCGCGCCAGGCGGTAATACAACGTGCGCTCGCTGATTCCCAACTCAGCCGCCGTGGCAGCGAGTCATGATGACCGGCCAGGACCGCGAGGATGTGCTGGCGTTCGACGTGCTCGAGCGTCGATTCGCTACTGGTTGGTGCTGGTTCGGAATGAGGCGGCGGGATGATGGGCAGCGGCGACGATTTTTCCGTTAGCCGCTGGCGAGGCCAGGGCCAGCACGACGTCAAGATCTTCCAGCTTGCAGGGCTTGGTCAGAAAATCGACGACATCATGCCGGATCGCGAGCCTGGCGGCGTCGAGCGAGCCGAAACCGGTCAGGATGATGACCTGCACGTCGCGCCTGCGCGTTCATCGAGCAGGCGGTGCAGGAACTCCATTCCATCGACCCCGGGAAGATTGAGATCCAGCAGCACGATCTGCGGCGCCGGCAGCGTCTCGAAAAGCTTGGTCGCCTGCTCGGCCGAGCCGGCGGTGGCTGCATCGAACCCGGCCTCGACGACGGCGCGCTCGAGCATCTGCGCATGCGCGGCTCGTCTTCGACGATCAATACCTTTGGCGTCATGCGCCCACCGCCTCGTGTTCAACCGCGCGGCATGCCGGATGCGCTGGGAAAATGAATCACGAACCTGCTGCCGCATCCCGGGCCGTCGCTGTACGCGCGAATGGTGCCGCCATGGCTTTCGACGATCGCGTGTGTGAGCGAGGCCACCCCACCCCGCCACGAGCCTGGCCGTCACCCCGGCGGGCGGAGAAGAAGGGCTCGAAGTCGCGGTCGCGAACGTCAGGCGACATCCCGCATCCGTTGTCTTCGACGAACAGCTCAACGCCTTCTCCGCTGGATTCTGCCGAGATTCGCACCTCGCCGGCGGCGGTGTGCTCGACGGCATCCATGGCGTTGGTAATGAGGTTCAACAGCACCTGGGTCATTTCCGACGGATCGGCAGACACGAACAGCTCGTCGACACCGACGTCGTCGACGATTCGCTGCCCGCGGTATTTCGGATGAGCCTTGATCATCGCGACCACATCGCGCACCACCGTGGCAAGGGAAACTTGCGTCCGGGCGTGGCCGGAAATTCCTTTCGCAAGGTTCAGCAGCTTGCTCGTGATCTCGCGACAGCGGAACGCTTCGTCGCGGATGATCTGCAACGTGCATGCTGTCCTCGATCGCGGCCGCGTCGGGTTTACCTTCAGACGCTTGAGCGACAATTCCCGCAAAGCCCGACATGATGCCCAGCGGGTTATTGATTTCGTGCGCGACTCCGGCCGCCAGGAAACCGACCGACGCGAGTCGCTCGGACTGCGCCAGCTCGCGACTCTTGGCTGCAACCTGCTGTTCCAGGTTGCGGTACAGCCCGTCGAGCTCAGCGGCCATGCGGTTGAAGTCATCCGCGAGTTCCACAAATTCCCCGCTGCCGGTCACGTTCAGTCGCTGATCAAATCGTCCGGAGGTAATGCGTCGCACCCGTCGCGCAGCTCGCGCAGCGGCCGCATGATCGAGCGGTATTGGCTGACGCTGATCAGCAGCGTCACGGCGATGATGACCAGAAACGTGATCGCGATGACCAGCGTCGCACGGTGCAGCCCGCTACTCGATCGGCGCTGGCTGACCTGAACCAGGTCGTCGGATTGGTCTACGAGTGCGCCCAGTTCCGACTGCATCTGCGCCGCCCAGCGCAGCGTCGTTCGACCGCGACGACTCCTTCACGCCGCATCGAAATCGTCGATCAGTTTGTGAAGCCGCGGCAGTGAGCGCTCGATGGTGCGGTCTTCGGCTGCTTCGTGGCCCTCCGACCCTTCGTCGCGGCCCCCGCTGCAATTGCCGCAAGTGCTCGACTCGGCAACCGCGTGCCGCAACTCCTCGACGACGAGACTTGTGTCAGGTGCCTTTGCCCTCAGCATGCTTCCGCGGCCGCCAGATGGCTTCTCGTCGCTCCGATCTGCCGCAGTTCAGCGTACTCGTCGGCCGTGGTGTGCTGATGTCGGAGCAGGCCGGTCAATCCCCACAGCGCGGTCAGCCCCAGTACGAGTAATCCGCACAAGAGTGCCAGATCGCAGAGAATGGTTTTGCGACTCAGTGTCATCGATGAAGAACGATCATTTTACCCGCTGGATCGACACCTGGAATCGTGCCTGCAAATCTTGCAGATGCAAACGTTGCAGGTTTCGCCATCGAGCTGGATCGGAGCTGATATAGAAACGCCCGCTCTGTCCCGTCACCTCAGACAGGAGTGCGGCGTGTTGGTTGCTGCAACGCGACAAGTCAAACCCTCGAAAGCTCCGGATGCCCGCGGCGATCTGCGAACCACTTCGCCGCCCGCGCTGGCCTGGGCGACTTGGTCAAAAACGCTCGCCCTCATCGGCTTGGTGGTCGCGCTTCGCATAGTCTACCTGATCTGGCTCAGCCCATGGGAACTTGTCGGCGATGAAGGTTATTACTGGGAGCAGGCCGCGACACCTAGAGCTTTGTTACAACGAAAAAGGCGCGGCCCTGGCATGGATGATCGCGGCCTGTTGCCGCGCGTTCGGGAACGCGGAATGGGCCGTGCGATTGCCGGTCGTGGCGGCGTTTGCGGTGGCGGCGTGGGGGCTGGGACGACTGGCGATGAGCGTCAGCCGCGGCGATCAGCGCGTCGCGTTCTTCAGCGTCGCGGGCTTCTGCCTCATTCCCGCGTTTCAAGCCAACGCCCAGATCTGCACGCAGGACGGGCCGCTCATCGCCATCTGGATCGGACTCACCGCAATCGGGTTGCGTTTCTTCCGGCGCTGGCACGCGAATCGAACCACCTGGCGGGAATCGCTGCTCCTGTGGTCGGTGCTCGGCATCGGCTTTCATTTCAAACAGTCGATTCTGCTTTTCCTTCCCAGCCTTGCGCTCTACTGGTTCATTAAACGACGCACGCTGCGATGGCGCCGGTCGCTCGTCGTCGAGCAACTCGCAGGCGCGGCTTTGTTCGTCGGGATCATCCTCCCGATGATCATCTGGAACGCTCAGCACGGCTGGCCGATGCTCGCGACACGATGGGCCATCTGGCGCCGGCGGTGATCAGGCCGGCCACGCAAACACAGGCAATCCCCTGACGTGGCAACTGTCCCTGCTCGGCGGCGTGCTGCTGTCGTTCGGGCCGCCGTGCGTCTTGCTGCTCATTTCCGCGACGCGACAGGCGATCAAGCAACAGGACCGCGACTTGCTCTGGCTGCTGTGCGCGACTTGGCCGAGCCTGGCGTTCTTCGTCGCGCTGGCGTTCATCAAGCCGGTGGTTCCGAGTTGGCCGCTGCCAACACTGGCGCCGCTGTTGATCCCCGTCGCGATACTGCTGGTGAACGAATTTCCATCCTATCGGCGGCTCTGGAACTGGCTGATCGTTTACGGCGTCGCAGGTTGGCTCGTCTTCAGCTTCCCACAGCCTCTGGGCTGGATCCCCTTCCGCGTCGGCGAGCGAATCAAACACGCCACCATGGACCGGATCACCGGTCATCGAGCCGATGCGCAGCGGCTTCAACTCGTCCTCGACAAACTTGCAGCGGACCATCCATCGTTGTCACTCGGCACTACATGGCCGCCGGACTTTACTCGTTCTATTTGCGCGATCATCCCGCCGTCTTCACCGCCGGCAAATACCTCGGCAAGCGCTCGACGAATTTCGATCATTGGCCCGACACCGAACTGTCAGACCCGGCGCTGCACGGCCGAACGCTCATTCTCGACGGCGACGGCGGGAAAGACGGTGTGCCCTGGGAGAAGGGCTGGTTTCGATCTCGGAACCGCTCGACGAACACTTCTGGCTCGCGACGAATTACCAGGGCCCACGGCCGGATCATCCGGCTTCGGCAGTTCGGAGGAACCGAACCTTGATGGCCACCGAGATCACCGTCATCCTCCCGGTTCATAACGAGCGAGAGAATCTCGCGCCGCTGCTCGCAGAAATCGAGCAGGCGCTGGACGGCATGGATCGCGAGCTATGAGGTGCTGGCGATCGACGACGGCAGCACCGACGGCAGTGGCGACGGTTCCTGCGCCGAGCCGCGCAAAAGCCGTATCTCAAGGCGATCCTCTTCCGAAAGAACTACGGACAATCCGCCGCGTTCGACGCCGGCTTCCGCCACGCCAGCGGCCGCATCGTCGTGACAATGGACGCGGACGGCCAGAATGACCCCGCCGACATCCCGCGGATGATCCGAGTGCTGGAAGAAGACGGCTTCGATTTCGTCGCCGGCGATGCGCCGTCACCGCCGCGACGGGCTGCTGCTCAGGAAGCTGCCGTCGAGCATCGCCAACTGCATCATTCGCCGCGTCACCGCGAACGCGTCTGCGCGACCTGGGCTGCTCGCTGAAAGTCTATCGCCGCGAAATCACCGACGAGCTGCGTCTCTACGGCGAGATGCACCGGTTCATCGGCGTGCTGGTTGAAGTCGCTCGGCGCGCGCACGACTCAGATCCCGGTGAATCACCGCCCGCGTCGCTGCGGGCAAAGCAAATACGGCATCACGCGTACGTTCAAGGTGCTGCTGGATCTGCTGACGGTGTGGTTCATGCGCGGATACCAGACCAAGCCGATCTACGTCTTCGGCGGAAGCGGGCTGCTGCTGGCTTAGCGGCGTCGTTCTCTGCGGTCGTCGTGCTGTACCAGAAGCTCGTCACGGCATCTGGGTCCACCTCAATCCGCTGTTCATCGATCGTCGATGATCTTCTCGCGTCATGGCGGTGCAGTTCCTGGCGATGGGGCTCTCGCGGAGCTGATGGTCCGGACGTATTTCGAATCGCAGCAAAGCCAGCGTACCTGATCGGCGAGCGGATCGGGTTTGGTCGGTCTGTCGTCAAGGCGATGCCGCAGGACGCGGCCACTGGTGAACCCATCTGCGATCCGCGCCGCCGGCGGCGGGCGCGTCGGCGCGCCAGGAATAGCGCAGCATGTGCGGCATCGCGGGATATGTGCAACGTCGCGACGATCCCGCGGCCATCCGATCGAGCGGATGACGCAGCGCCTCGCCCACCGCGGCCCCGACGGGAAGGCATCCGGGACGGTCTTCATCACGATGAGTGGACGGTCGCGCTGGGGCACCGCCGGCTGGCAATCATCGACTTGCAGGCGGTGCAGCCTCTGGCGAACGAAGACCGGCGACGTCTGGATCTCCTTCAACGGCGAAATCTACAACCATCACTCCCTGCGCAAGCGTTGACGGAGTGCGGCCATCGTTTCGCGACACATTGCGACACCGAGGCGATCGTTCATCACTTCGAGGAACGACGGACCCGCCGGCCTTGCAGAACTGGATGGAATGTTCGCCTTCGCGATCTGGGATGATCGTTCCGGCCAACTGCTGTTGTGCGCGACCGCGTCGGAATCAAACCGCTTTACTATGCCCGCCTTCCCGATGGCGGCGTCGCATTTTCATCCGAGCTGACGTCGCTGCTGGAGCACCCGCAGATCCCGCTGGAGATCGACCGGACGGACTGGCTTCGTTTTTTTCGCAGACTACGCGCACCCGCCTCATACGTTGGCGAAAGGCGTGCGAAAGCTCGAGCCGGGGCACTACCTCCGCTGGACAGCTCGCAATCCGGTCTACAAGAGCCCAGACCATACTGGCAGATCGGCTCCATCAAACCACTGCAGCAACCTGGGCCTGTCGAGCACCTCGCGCAGACGCTTCGAGCGACGCTCGAAACGTCGGTGACGTCGCAGCTCATGTCGGATGTCCCAATCGGGGTATTTCTCAGCGGCGGGATCGATTCGTCGCTCGTCGCCTCGCTGGTGCAGCGGCACGTGTGCGGCGGCGCTGAAAGCTTTTCGATCGCGTTCGATGATCCGCAGTTCGACGAGAGCCGCGACGCGAATTGTCGCGCAACACATCGGCAGCCGGCATGTCGAGCAGACGTTTTCGGAACGATCGCTGCTGGAACTGACCGATGAAATGCTGGACTGCCTCGATGAACCGATGGCCGACCCGTCAATCCTGCCGACATATGCCCGTCGTTGGCCGCGAAACACGTGAAAGTCGTGCTCGGCGGCGACGGCGGCGATGAATTGTGGGCCGGATATCCGACGTATCAGGCTCACCGTTTTGCGCGACTGTATGAGAGAGTTCCACGCCCGGCGCATTAACGCCGTTAGCGCGGGCTGGACATGCTGCGGGCACGGGACGGTTATCAGTCGCTCGAATGGAAGGCCAAACGCTTTGTTCATCGCTGGGACGATGATGCGCAGACATCTGCGGTGGATGTCGAACACCGATCTGCCGGACCTTGCCCTGCGCCATCGATCAACCTTCCGGGGCGGTCATGAATGCCTTCGAATCAATTGTGCTGGATCAAACGGTAGATCCGCTCAACCGCATCCTTGCCCTGGATTTTCAAACCTACCTGCCCGGGTCGGTGCTGACGAAGGTCGATTGCGCGATGGCGCACGGTTTGGAGGTTCGGCCGCCGATGCTCGGCAACGCGCCATCGAGTTTGCCTTCGCATTGCCGTTCCTGTAAGCTGCATGGCACGACCACCAAGGCCCTGCTGAAGCGCGATGCCGCCAAAGGCGTGTTGCCGGATGAGATTATCCTCCGCCGCAAGAAGGGTTTCGCCATCGCCGTCGCGCTGGCTGAATTGCCCGCCGCGCGACTTGACCGGGTGCTTGCCGCCAGTCCGTTGTGGGATTCGACCCCGCTGCGGCGGGACATCTTCATCGAATGGGCAGAGCAACACCGGATTCGCCGGGGTACACCGATCCAAACCCTTATGGGCGTTGATGGTACTGGATCACTGGTTGGGCGTGTGATCGACGCCCGATCGCATCGGAATATTGCTGTCGCAACCCCGCCCGCTTGTGTACACCACGTTCTGAGCCGTAACATACGGGACTTTAGTTTTCCGGCGATGGAAGTGCCGCCCGTTTCAGCTTTCCAATACTGTGCAAAGCCAGATACAGGAGTTGCCCTCGTGATCATCGTGATGAGTCCCAACGCCCCCAGGCAGGCGATCGACCGCGTCGTCGGCGAGATCGAGCGCACTGGTAGCCCAGCGCATTTGTCGCAGGGACAATTCCGCACGGTCATCGGCGCGGTCGGCGAAGAGGGTCAGCTCGATCAGAACCACCTCGCCGTGCTTGACGGCGTCGAAAAAGTCCTGCCGATCATGACGCCTTACAAGCTCGCCAGCGGCGAGTTTCATGAGGACGACAGTGTCGTTGAAGTGGGTGGCGGAAGCGTGCCGGTGGTGAAGGTCGGCGGGCGCCATGCGGCCTGCATGGCCGGGCCTTGCGCGGTCGAGAACCAGAACATGCTCGGCCGGATTGTGCGTGATGTGCGGGCCGGCGTGATGATCCTGCGCGGTGGCTCGCGTTTTAAGCCACGCACATCTCCGTACTCATTTCAAGGCCACGGCGAGAAATGCTCAAATGGATGCGACTGCGGCGATGAGCTTGGCATGCCGATCGTCACCGAAGTGATGGACACGCGGCAGGTTGAGCTGATCGAACGCTACGCCGACATGTTCCAGATCGGCGCCCGAAACATGCAGAACTTCGATCTGCTGCGCGAGGTGGGCAAGACGCGCAAGCCAGTCCTGCTCAAGCGCTTGGCGCTGGTCCTGCGTGACCACGTACACCGAGGGAGCGCCCAGGTCCGCGCCGGTGGCGTTCTTGACGGTCAGGGTCGGCGGGCCTTCTTTCCACTCGAAGGCGGCCTTCACACCCAGGTATTCGTAGGTCCACTCCCCCGGCACGATCGTCGCGTTGACGTCCGTCGTCGGTAGCGGGCTCGGGGAGTTCACGGAAGGCGCCGTCGTGTCGGTCGAATCGCCCCCCGTACACGAGACGCCTGCGATCAGGGCGCCCACGACGAGGGGCACGACGAGGAGGGTCCGGGGACGCATGGATGCGGCATGATACGCGAGCCCGCGTCCGCCGACCCCGCGAGGCACCGATCGATGGAACGCCTGGAGCTGCGACGACACGCAACGAGGGAGGCGACCCGCGACGCCTTATCCGAGCGGGGACGGGCGCTGGCCGAGGACGTCGGTCGGTCGCGCGGCGAGCGGTACGACGTCGTCTTCGTGTCCCCGGCCGAGCGGACCGCCGAGACCGCGGCGTGGATCCTTCGCGGGGCGGGGCAGCAGCTGCCGCCCGAGCACGCCGTCATCCCTGGCCTCGCCGGCCAAGATGCGAGCGGCGGCGCGCCCGAGGGACTTGCGGCCGGCGTCCGAGCGCTCCTGGACCAGATCCCCGCCGGAGGGCTCGGCCTCGCGATCAGCCACACCCCGTTGGTGGAGCGCGCCGTCTTCGGCCTGACCGGGCGCGAGGTCGCCTCGATGCGCGAATGCGAGGGCGTCATGATCACGCGCCACGACGACGGCCGGATCGCGGTCGAGGAGCTTCGGCTCACCGGCGAGGAGGCGTGAGCGCCGACCCAGGGCTTGCGGGCGCCTTCGCGTTCGGCTTCGCGCTTGGGGCGGCGCCCGGGCCGGTGCAGCTCCTGATCCTGTCCCAGACGGCACGGCGCGGGCTGGCCGGCGGCCTTCGCGTGATGCTCGGAGCGAACCTCACCGTGCTCGTGATCCTTCTCGCGCTCGCCCTGGGCCTGTCCGCGTTGGAGCCATCCCCCGCGGCGCTCCGAGTCTTGCGCGTCGTCGGGGGCGTCTTCCTGATCGGCGCCGCGACACTCGAGCTGCGATCGCTGGGTCGGCGAGCGACGCCGCTCGAAGCGCCTGCGGGCGGGGACCGATGGGGACCAACGGCGGTGGGGGTCGTCGCGGTGCTGGTCAACCCAGGTGCTTGGCTGTTCTTCGCGACGACCGCCTCGGCGGTGCTCGCCACCGCCGCGGCCGATGCGGGCCGGACGGCGGCCGTCGCGACCGCGGTCGCCATCACCGTCGGTGTGTCGAGCAGCGACCTGTTGTTTTCGATGGCGGGCAGCGGCGGCAGACGGATCGTCGGCGAGCGAGGGCTCCGATGGTTCCGCATCGCCCTGGCAATGGCGCTCGTGGTCATCGGCGCCGCGTTCGTCGCCGAGGGCGTGCGCGGCTGACTCAGAAATAGAACATCGGCCAGGGCGCGACGTCGCTTCGGAACATCGCGTCCAGCGTGTCGAGCGCGCCGGGCGTCCGGACCGTCACGCGTCCCGCGGCCGCGAGCGCGGTCCACGTGAAGCCGCCGAGGTACGTCGAGCCGATGGCCTGCACCGAGCACGTCACGTCCGCGGGCGTTTCTACGCGCCGACACGTCGGGGTACCGCCCTCGACGACCAGCTCGTACACCCCATCGTTGGCAGGCAGGAACGCGTCGGTCACCTCGAGCACGACGCGGCCGTCGGCCGCATAGCCGCGCGCCTCGAGCGCGCTCTCGATGCGCAGCGGGCGCAGGAACAAGGCGTCGTCGAGCTCGGGGCGCAACGATCGCGGCTCGGCGAGCTGCAAAAGCAACGGGTCATCGACCGGGCGGGTCTCGATCCTGACCCGCGAGACAAGGTCCACGTCGAACAGGAACCGCCACAGCGAGACGCCCGCCTCGGGAGAGATCGCGACGTGTCGCTTCACGCGCATCTCGACGCTCGGGAGCCCGCGCGGCCACTTGTGCTTGGTGCGATACAAGGCGAACGCATCGGGGGTTCCCCCGTCGTCCTCGTGCACGGCGTAGAACAACCGCTGCTTGTCCTTGGAGGGCTCCCAGAAGGCGACCTCCATCCATCGATCGTCCGCCTCGAGCGCGCCCGGCCGCGCACGGAACGCTCGGTCGTAGATCGCGCGCATTGCCGGCATCGCCTCGTCGCGAGATCGAAGCGTCACGCGGCCGCTCGATTCGGTGTCGGACGCCCAGCGCACGCGATCCAGCGCGACGTCGAAGCCGAGATGGTGGGCGGTGGCCGCGTACCCGAAGCGACCGTAGATCGCCGCCTCCGAGGCGAACAGCGTCGTGACGACGTCGCCGCGGTCGATCGCCTGCGCGCTCATCCGCTCCATCAGCTCACGCAAGATGCCTCGCCGCCGATGGGTCGGCAGCACACCCACGAGCGTGATGCCGGCCGAGGGGGCGAGCGCCCCTCCGGGCACGACCATCCGCTGCGAGATCACGCCCGCACAGCCGACGATCCGTTGGTCATCGAAGGCCGCGAACGTGCGCTCGGGCTCGACCACCATCCGATCGGA
This sequence comes from uncultured Actinomycetes bacterium, assembly GCA_963794065.1. Taxonomy (GTDB): domain Bacteria; phylum Actinomycetota; class UBA4738; order UBA4738; family HRBIN12; genus AC-51. The sequence goes on from CAWCDA010000031.1 coordinate 13,087, forward strand.
CGCGAGCTCGTCGGGATCGGGGTGCGCCTCGGCGAACGCGGTCGCCAGGGACGCGAAGAACGGATCGATCTCCTCGGCCGTGATCGTTCGGTAGTCCACGGCTAGCCAGCCTAGTGGAGGCCGCTGGTCAGTCGAGCAGCGCGCCGAGACCGACCGTGAGGCCCGCTCGATCGGCGACGGCGCGGATCGCGAGCAGCACCCCGGGCATGAAGGCCGACCGGTCGATCGTGTCGTGCCGCAGCGACAGGGTCTGTCCCGTGCCGCCGAACACCACCTCTTCGTGCGCCACCAGGCCCGGGAGCCGAACCGCGTGCACCCGCACCCCCTCGATATCCGCACCTCGGGCGTCGGCGTGGGGCCCGGTCGCCTCGGGAGTCGACCGGTTGCCGGTCCGGGCGGCGGCGATGGCACGCGCGGTCGCGATCGCGGTGCCGCTTGGCGCGTCGACCTTGCCGTCGTGATGGAGCTCGATCACCTCGGCCGCGTCGAAATAGCGCGCCGCCTCCGCGGCGAACCGCACGAGAAGGACGGCGCCGAGGGCGAAGTTCGGGGCGACGATGCAGTTCGCCTCCCCCCCGTCAGCCGCGGCGCGGAGCGCCTCCAGGTCGGCGGGCGACAGCCCCGTCGTGCCCACGACCGCGTGGACGCCGTTTCGCAGGCACCACCCCACGTTCTCCATGACGGCCGACGGCAGGGTGAAATCGACGGCCACGTCGACCCCGGCAAGAGCCTCTCGCGCGGCGACCGCCGGGAGCCCCGCGATCTCCTCACCCTCGTGGTCGGGATCGACGGCCGCGACGAGCGACAGGTCGGCTGCGTCGGCGACCGCCCGGCAGACCTCGCGGCCCATGCGCCCGGCCGCGCCCAGAACCCCGACGCGGATCACGGTACGACTCCGCGTAGCTCCTTCATCCCCACGGGACCCACCACCGCGAGCGTCATCGGCTGCGACAGTACCCGTTCGGAAACGCGATGCGCGTCCTCCAAGGTCACCGCCTCAACCCGCTTGAGGGTCTCGGACAAGGTGAGGATCTCTCCGTGCGACACCTCGGACTTGCCGAGGCGCGACATCCGGCTGCCCGGGTCCTCCTGCGACAGCACGGTCGAGCCCTTCACGTGGCTCTTCGCACGAGCGAACTCCTCCGGCGTGATCCCGCCGTCGCGAACGTCGTCGAGCTCGCGACGCATCAGACCGAGCACCTCGGGTGCGCGCGTGGGCGTCGTGCCCGCATACGCGCTGAACACGCCCGCCTCCGTGTACTGCGACTGAAAGCTGTAGGCCGTGTAGGCCAACCCTCGTTTCTCACGGATCTCCTGGAACAACCGCGAGCTCATCCCACCGCCCAGCACCGTGTTCACGATGAGGAACGCGAAGCGGTCCGGGTCGGTCCGGGCGAGCCCGTTCGTGCCGACCACGATGTGGGCCTGCTCGATGCGCTTGCGTTTGATGTCGTGCTGCCCGGACGGCTTGGGCGCGCGATGCATGCCCCGGATCTCTTTGGCGGATCGGCCGCGTGCGCCGAGCGGCCGTCCAACCTCCATGCGCTCGGAAAGCATCGACAGCACCCGCTCGTGCCGCACGTTGCCGGCGACCGAGATCACCATGCGCCCCGGCACGTAGTGCCGCCGGTAGAAGCCGCGCACGGACGCGCGTGTGGACGCCTTGATCCGGTCCTTGGTCCCCAGGATCGGACGTCCCAATGGATGCCCCGGCCACAACGCCTCCGTGAACACGTCGTGCACCATGTCCTCGGGCGAGTCCTCGTGCATGTCGATCTCCGACAGGATCACGTCGGTCTCGCCCGCGAGGTCGGTCGAGGAGATCGTCGAGTGCAGCAGCATGTCGACCAGATGGTCGACCGCCATCTCGAGGTCGCGGTCGAGCACGCGCGCGTAATAGCACGTGTACTCCTTGGCGGTGAACGCGTTTACGTCCCCGCCGACCGCGTCGAACGCCTCGGCGATATCGAGCGCGCTGCGTCGCTCGGTGCCCTTGAAGAGCAGGTGCTCGAGGAAATGGCAGTGGCCGCTTATGGCCGGCCGCTCGTCCCGCGAGCCGGCCAGCACCCAGATGCCGATCGTGGCGGAGCGGACGCCAGGCATCCGCTCCGTCACGACACGCAGACCCGAGCTGAACTCGGTGCGTGTGATCGTCATCCGGTCAGGCGTCGGTCGGCTCGCTCGGGGCGGTGTCGCCGCCACCCTCTCGATCGCGGAACCGCTTACCGGATCGCTGGCTGCGATCGCGATCGCCACCACCGCTGCTGCTGCGGCCTCGGTCGCCGCCGCGGTCGCGCCGCTCGCCACCGCCGCCCGAGGAGGCCTCGGCGCCCTCGGGAGCTTCCCACTCCGGTCCGATCGGCTTGAGGCTGATCTTGCCCTGCGGGTCGATGTCCTCGACCAGCACGCTGACGTGATCGCCCTCCTTGATTGCCTCCTCGACGCTGGACAGTCGCTTGCCGCGACCGAGCTTCGAGATATGGACCAAGCCATCGCGGCCGGGCACGAGGTTGACGAACGCCCCGAAGGTCGTGGTCTTCACCACCAGGCCCTCGTAGGTCTCGCCGACCAACACCGGCCTCGGGTTCGCGATCTCATCGATCATGCGCGCGGCCTCGTCGGCCCCGTTGCCCTCGGTCGAGCCGATGAACACGGTGCCGTCGTCTTCGATGTTGATGTCGGCGCCGGTCATCGCGATGATCTCGTTGATCTTCTTGCCCTTGGGCCCGATCACCTCGCCGATCTTGTCGACCGGGATCTGGATCGTGATGATCCGCGGCGCGAAGGTGTTGACCTCACCGCGCGGCTCCGGGATCGTCGCCAGCATCACGTCGAGGATCTGCATGCGGGCGTCCTTCGCCTGTTGCAGCGCGCCGGCGAGCACGTCGGCCGGCATGCCCTGGACCTTCATGTCCAGCTGGATCGCCGTGACGAACTCCTCCGTGCCCGCGACCTTGAAGTCCATGTCGCCGAGCGCGTCTTCGGCGCCGAGGATGTCGGTCAGGGTAACGTACTTCCCGTCGTCGGCGATCATGCCCATCGCGATGCCGGCCACCGGTGCCTTGAGGGGCACACCGGCGTCCATCATCGACAGGGTCGAGCCGCAGACGCTCGCCATCGACGTCGAACCGTTGGAGCTCATGACGTCGGAGACGAGTCGCAGCGCGTACGGGAACTCGTCCTCGGGCGGCACCACCGGCAGCAGGGCACGCTCGGCGAGCGCACCATGGCCGATCTCGCGACGCCGCGGCGAGCCCACGCGCCCGGTCTCACCGGTGCTGTAGGGCGGGAAGTTGTAGTGGTGCATGTAGCGCTTCGTGTCCTCCGGATCGAGCGTGTCGATCATCTGCGTCATCCGCAGCATGCCGAGCGTGGCCACGTTGAGCACCTGGGTGTCGCCCCGGCTGAACAACGCCGACCCGTGGGCCCGGGGCAGCACGCCGACCTCGGCCGACAGCGGCCGGATCTCGGTCGCACTCCGACCGTCGAGCCGAACACCCTGCTCGACCACGCGGCGGCGCATGACCTTCTTCTGCAGCGACTTCCAGGCGGGACCGAATTCGGCCCCCCGCTCGGCGAACGCTTCCTCGCCCAGCGTGGCCGCCAGATGGGCCTTGGCCTCTTCCTTCACCGCGCTGAACGCCTCGTCGCGCGCGGCACGGTCGGGCACGATCGCAGCCTCGAGCTTGCCCGCGAAGTTCGCGTACAACTCGTCCCACAGGTCCTCGCCGTACTGCGGCGTCGGCGTCCAGTCCATCTCGCTGACGCCGTGCGCCGCGATGAACTCGTCCTGGAACGCGATCAGCGTCGCGATCTCGGCCTTCGCCACCTCGAGACCCTGTGCGACGACCTCTTCGGTCGGCGCCAGCGCGCCCTCGGCCAGCAGCGACCACGTGTGCACGGGGGCCTCGCCCTCGATCATCAACACGTCGACGCCGCCGTCCTCGCTCTTGGAGCCGGCCACGACGATGTCGAACGTGGCGTCCTCCGTCTCCTGATAGGTGGGGTTCACGACCCACTCGCCGTTGATCAGGCCTAGGCGAACGGCCGCGACCGGACCGTCGAACGGCAGCCCCGCGAGCCCCACGGCGCAGGCCGCGGCGTTCATCGCGGGGATGTCGTAGGCGTTCTCCATGTCGACGGACAGGACCGTCACGACCACCTGGACCTCGTCGCGGAACCCGTCCTTGAAGGTCGGACGGAGCGGGCGGTCGATCAGGCGGGCCGTCAGGATCGCGGTCTCGCCGGGGCGTCCCTCACGCCGGAAGAACGAGCCGGGGATCTTGCCGGCCGCGTAGGCCCGCTCCTCGACATCGATCGTCAGCGGGAAGAAATCGATCCCCTCGCGGGGCTTGGAACGGACGCAGGTAGCGATCACTTGCGTCTGTCCGTACGTGACGACGACGGCGCCATCGGCAAGCTTCGCGAGCTTGCCGGTCTGCATCGTCATGTCGTGCGCGCCGATGGGGCGCGTCATCTCGGTGACCATCCGGTCGGGTCCTCCTTGGACTCATGGGCGCGCGGCGCGCGCCTCTGTGCAGGCGAGGGACGTCGGCCGGTTGTCAGTGGTGAACCTCCGAACCGCAGCGGGCTGCGGGGGTTCGCCACTGAGAACCGACCGGGCTTCGGGGCCTCCCTCGGGGCCGGGAGTTGGGCTGTGGTGCATCACTCCCCTCGTGCGGTGGTGGCCCCCGGCGGGAGCCCCCGGCGCACGTCCTAGCGGCGAAGACCGAGCTTGGCGACGATGTCGCGATAGCGGGTGATGTCTTCGCGCTTCAAGTACTCCAGCAGCCGACGGCGGCGGCCGACGAGCATCAGCAGGCCGCGGCGGCTGTGGTGATCGTGTTTGTGCGTCTTGAGGTGATCGGTGAGATCCGTGATGCGCCTCGTCAGCACGGCGATCTGCACTTCCGCGGAACCCGTGTCGCCCGTCGATCGGGCGTGCTCCGCGATGATAGCGGTCTTGTCTTCTGTGGTCAGCGTCATAGTCAGTGGACAAGGCTACCAGCGGCGCTGGCGCCGTGACCTGCTACGACAGGGCCTCGTCGGGCACCAGGTCGCGTGCACGGGCCACGTCGCGGGCGATCGCTGCGACGAGCGCGTCGACGTCGTCGTACCGCTCCTCGTCGCGGAGGCGCTCCCAGAACTCGATGCTGAGCGGCTCCCCGGGCAGGTCGTCGCCCTCGAAGTCCAAGAGGAATGCCTCGACGTGCAGCGGCTCCACACCGAAGGTGGGATTCGTGCCCACGTCCAGGGCTGTGCGGTACCGGCGACCGCGGTGCTCGGCAACACCGGCGTAGATCCCTTGCCCGGGAAGCAGGAGGCGTGGCCATGTCCGGAGGTTCGCCGTCGGGTAGCCGAGTCCTTTCCCGCGACCGTGGCCGGTCACGACCTCCCCGTCGAGCACGAACCGCCGCCCGAGGGCCGCACGAGGCCACTCGAGATCGCCGGCCGCCAGCGCCTCCCGGATCGAGGTCGAGGACACCGTCCGCCCGTCCAGCTCCACCAGCGGCACGGCCTCGGCGGTCAGGCCGAAGGGCTCCCCAAGCTGTGGCAGATTCTCCATGGTCCCGAGCGCCTTGAAGCCGAACGCGAAGTTAGCCCCCATCGCCGCATGTTCCGCGTGTATCCCGGCGATGAGGACATCGGCCACGAACGCGTCGGCGGGCACCATCGAGAAGTCACGATCGAAGGGCAGCACGACCAGCAGATCGATGCCGCGGGCCGCGATCAGCGCTGCCCGGCGTTCGATGGTGGTCATCAGGCGTGGCTCGGTACCGGGCGCGAGGACGGCGCGTGGATGCCGATCGAAGGTGACCGCGACGCTGCGGACGCCGCGTGCGCCGGCCTCCGCACGCACACGGTCGAAGACCGCCTGGTGCCCTCGGTGGACCCCGTCGAAGAAGCCCACGGTGACGACGCTCGGCCGATCGTCGAGCGGCAGCGCCGCCAACCCGTGCAGAACCTCCATCGCGAGGGAGGCTAGCGGACGGAGCCCGTCACCGCGGCGCCAGGATCACCAACGGTCGCGCCTTCGGGCCGTCGTCCCGGTAAACCCCGACCAACCGACCGTCGGGGTCGTACACGCCGTACGGACCCTCGATCGCTGCGGGCGCCAGGATCCGTCCGTGCCCAGCGGCGATCGCCTCCTCATGCTCCAGATCGAACCGGGGCAGATGCCCGACGGCGCGCTCGAGCGGAAGCGGCGAGCCGGGCTCGTCGGGCGTGGTCGCCATGTCGACCGTGAACGGACCGATCGCCGTCCGACGCAGCGCGGTCAGATGGGCCCCGCACGCCAGCGCATCACCGACGTCGGCGGCGAGCACCCGCACGTAGGTGCCGCCGCTGACGATGCAGGAGAAGGTGACGCGTGCGCCGTCGCGCTCGGACATCTCGAATCGGTCCACCCGAACGATGCGAGCGGGGGCCTCCAGGTGCTCGCCTTTGCGCGCCGCCTCGTAGAGCTTGCGCCCGCCCACCTTGACGGCTGAGAACGCGGGCGGTCGCTGTGCGCTCGCGCCGACCTTCGAACGCATCGCGGCGCGGACCTCCTCGTCGGTAACATCGACGGGAGCCTCCCGGACGACATCGCCATCGGCGTCGAGCGTCGTCGTCTCGGTGCCGAGACGCATCGTTCCCTCGTAGACCTTCGCCAGGTCCCCAAGAAACCGCAGGAGCCGCGTCGCTCGCCCGACCCCGATGACGAGCAGCCCCGTCGCCATCGGATCGAGGGTGCCGGCGTGTCCCACCTTGCGCGTCTGCAGTGCGCGGCGAACCCTCCCGACGGCGTCGTGCGAGGTGATCCCGCTCGGTTTGTCGATCAACAAGAGCCCGTCGGGGCCAGGCGGCTGACGATCGTCCGCGCTCACGCGGACACGGCTTGGGCACGCAGCGCGGCGCGGAGGTTCGCGATGGTCTCCGCGGGTCCGTCTTCGCTCGTGTACCCGGCCGCGAGACGATGGCCGCCGCCGCCGAAGGCGGCGGCGACCGCGCTGAGGTCGTGGGCACCTCGGGATCGCACGCTCACCTTGAACCGGCCGTCGCGCTGCTGCTTGATCAGCGCGGCGGCGTCTGCCTCGCGCGCGGTGCGCAACACGTCGATCAGGTCGTCGATATCCGCCGAGGTCGCGCCGGCGCGTTCGAGGTCGGACCACAAGACGTAAGTCCAGACCAGATCCGCGCTCTCCTCGAGCCGGGCGCGCGCCATCGCGATCGACAGGACCTCCAGGTAGGACGCGCGATTGTCCTCGTACATCGCCTGGGAGATCCGCGCGTGATCGAAGGGATGCTCGCGAAGCCGGGCGGCCAACCGCAACGTGTCCGGCGTCGCCGCCTCGTACTGGAATCGACCGGTGTCGGTGATCAAGCCCGCGTACAGACAAACAGCCGACGCGTCGGACATCTCGCCACCGATCGCCTCGATCACACCCGCGACGAGCTCGCACGTGCTCGACGCGGCGGGGTCCACCAGTCGGATCGTGCCGCGTCCGTCGTTGGAGCGGTGGTGATCGATCCAGATCAGCTCGCGCGCGCCGTCCGCCGCGCGGCCGAGCTCGCCCAGTCGGTCGAAGGCGGCGCAGTCACACGTCACCATCACGTCGGGCGCTGCTGGGAAATCGGCCGCCGGCACCAAGAACTCGAGTCCGGGCAGCTCGTGCGCCCATCGGGGCGGCGTGGACGACGGACCCGGGAACGCGCAGACCACCTGTGAGCCGCGCGCGACCAGGTGGTGCGCCAGCCCGAGCATGGAGCCCAGGGCGTCGGCGTCGGGGTTGACGTGACATGCCAAAGCGACGGTCGGCGCATCACGCAGGACGGCGGCGGCGCGCTGAAGCTGCTCAGGATCCATCGGGCTCCTCCGTCGGGATCGCTTGGCGCAGCAGGTGATCGATCCGCTCTCCCTGCGCAAGCAGCTCGTCTTCCTCGAAGCGCAGCTCTGGCGTGACCTTGAGTCGTACCTGTCGCCCCAGCTCGCGCCGCAGATGCGGCGCGGCGGACCGAAGCGCCGCGCGTGTGCCCGCGCGAGCCTTCTCGTCCCCGAGCACCGTGTAGAAGACCCACGCCACGCGCAGATCCTGTGACACCTTGACGCCGGTGACGGTGACGAAACCCACCCGCGGATCCTTCAGCGTCTGGATCGACTCGGCGAGGATCTCTCGGAACTCCTCGCTGACGCGCTCGGTCCGTGCTCCCTGCGGCATGCACCCAGGGTACCCGTCACCCGGCTCAGTCCTCCGGCGACCACAGATGCAGGTCTCGGTCGATCACCTCGACCTCGACCCACGCGTCGACCCGCTTCTCGATCTCCTGCAGGACCCGGCGCAGGTGATACTCCTCGGCACCGACCACAGCGACCGCGATCGCGGCGCGTTGCCAGAGGTCCTGGTATTCGATCTCGGCGACGCTCACCGCAAACGTCTGTCGCAGATGCGCCGTCAGCGTCTTCGTGACGTGGCGCTTCTGCTTGAGGGAGTGCGCCTCGGGGATCCGCAGATCGAAACGCTCGACGGCGACGATCACGGGCTCAGATGCTGCGCGCGACCTCTTCGACCTCGTAGGCCTCGACGAGGTCGCCTTCCTTGAGGTCCTGATAGTTCTCCAGCCCGATCCCGCATTCGTACCCGTCGCGGACCTCGGAGACGTCGTCCTTGAACCTGCGCAGGGAGGCGATCTTGCCATCGTAGACGACGACGCCATCGCGGACCAGCCGGGCGAGGGCGTTTCGCCTGATCGTGCCGCCTCGCACGTAGGAGCCGCCGATCACGCCGAGTTTCGGCACCCGGAACGTCTGACGGATCTCGGCCTCGCCGAGCACCCGCTCGCGCTCCTCGGGCTTCAGCATGCCCGACAGGGCCGCCTTGATATCGTCGATCGCGTCGTAGATCACCTTGTAGGTGCGGATGTCGACGCCTTCCTTCTCGGCGAGCTCCCGCGCGTTCGTATCCGGCCGGACATTGAACCCGACGATGATCGCGTCCGAGGCCATCGCCAGCGTGACGTCGTTCTCCGTGATACCGCCGGCGCCGGCGCGCACGATGTTCACGCGCACCTCTTCCTGCGGCAGCTTGAGGAGCGAATCCTCCAGGGCCTGGACCGAACCCTGCACGTCCGCCTTCACGATCAGGTTCAGCTCGGTGACCGCGTCGGCACCGGTCCGGCGAAGCAGATCCTGGAGCGTCGCTCGGCGCGCCACCACCAGCTCGGCCTGCCGGGATTTGGCCTCGCGCTCCTCCGCGATGTGTCTCGCCTCACGCTCGTCCTCGACCTCGCGGAAGTCGTCGCCCGCGCTCGGCACATGGCTCCAGCCCAAGATCACGACCGGCTTCGAGAGACCCGCCGACTCGACCGCCTTGCCGTTCTCATCCTGCATCGCCCGGATCCGGCAATACGCCGTGCCGGCGATCAGCGCGTCGCCGACCACGAGGTCGCCCTTCTGCACGAGCACGGTCGCAACCGGACCGCGGCCCTTGTCGAGGTGCGCCTCGAGGACCGTCCCCCGGGCTCGGCCCGTCGGGTCGCCCTTGAGGTCCTCCAGATCCGCGACGACCAGGAGCGTGTCGAGCAGGCTGTCGAGGTTCTGGTGTGCCTTGGCGGAGACGTCGACGAACTCGAAGTCGCCACCCCATTCCGACGGGATGATGCCGTGCTCGACCATCTGCGTGCGCACGCGATTGGGGTCGGCGTCTTCCTTGTCGACCTTGTTCACGGCCACCACGATCGGCACGTTGGCCGCCTTCGCGTGGTCGAGCGCCTCAAGCGTCTGGGGCATGACACCGTCGTCTGCGGCCACCACGAGCACCGCGATGTCGGTCACGCTCGCCCCCCGGGCGCGCATCGCCGTGAACGCCTCGTGACCCGGAGTGTCGATGAACGTGATCTCACGCTCTCCCACGTGCGCCTGGTAGGCGCCGATGTGCTGCGTGATGCCGCCGAACTCGCCGGCGACCACATCGGTGGAGCGGATCGCATCCAGCAGCTTGGTCTTGCCGTGGTCGACGTGACCCATGATCGTGACCACCGGCGCGCGCGTCTCGAGGTTGGCCTCGTCGATGACCTCGGCCTCATCCTCGGCCTTCAACTCGTCCTCGAGGCCGACGATGTCCGCCGTGTAGCCGAGCTCGTTCGCGACCAACTCGATCGCCTCATCGCCCAGCGAGGTCGTTGCGGTCACCATGTCGCCGGCGAGGAACAGAACCTTGACGATCTCGGCGGGCGAGCGGTTCGTCTTCTCCGCGATCGTCTGCGGCGTGGCCCCGTGGATCACCTGGAGCACCGGGCCCGTCGGACCAGCGGGCTCCTCGACCTCACGTCGCCGGGGTTTGGCCTGCTTCGGTTCCTCGGCCGGAACCGGCTCGGCGACCGCGGTCGCCTGCGCGGCGGGCGCCGCTGCGGCCGGCGCTTCCGCTGCTGGCGCACCCTTCGGCTTGGCTTTGGCCTTGGGCTTTGGCTTGCGCGGCGCGGGCGGCGGCTCGAGCACCTCGCGCGGCTTGGCCGGTGTCGTGGTCGCCTTGCCGCCCGAGGCGCGAAGACGCGGCACGATGTCCTCGGGCACGCTGGAGGAGGCGGACTTCCCCGTCACGCCCATCGCACCGAGCGTTTCCAGCAGCTCCTTGCTGCTGACGCCCAGTTCCTTCGCCAGTTCGTGAACCCTCACGCGTGCTCCTGCTCTCCGTCGTCGGACAGTTCTCTAAGCCTACCCGCCACTTCCGCACCCACGCTCGCCCGCAACGCGCGAGCGAGACCTCCGCGTGCGAGGGCCGCCTCGATGCACGCCGGCCGCGGGTGGACCCAGGCGCCGCGCCCCGCCGCCCGCCCGGTCGTATCGACCGAGGCAGATCCGTCGGACCCGCGGACGACGCGAACAAGGCCGCGCGCGGACTCGCGTACGCGGCAACCCACGCACGTGCGCTGCGGCTCGCGACCGCGCGACACCACCGTTACCCGGCCGCGGGGGCCTCCGGCGGCGCGGCGGCCTGCGACTCGGACTTGATGTCGATCCGCCAGCCGGTGAGGCGCGCGGCGAGCCGGGCGTTCTGACCCTCTTTCCCGATCGCCAGCGACAGCTGGTAGTCCGGCACGATGACCTGTGCGGTCTGCGAATCGGGATCGACGATCACGCGGTTGACCTTCGCGGGTTGCAACGCGTTGGCCACGAGCTCACCGGGATCGTCGGACCACGGGACGACGTCGATCTTCTCGCCGCGGAGCTCGGTCACGACGTTGCGCACCCGGGAGCCCTTGGGCCCCACACAGGCCCCGACCGGATCGACCGCGGGCTCGTTCGACCACACCGCGATCTTGGAGCGGTGCCCGGGCTCGCGCGCCACGGCGCGGATCTCGACGACCCCGTCCTCGATCTCGGGGACCTCCATCTCGAAGAGCCGCTTCAGCAGGCCGGGGTGCGTGCGGCTGACAACGATCTGCGGGCCCTTGGCCCCGCGGCGGACCTCGGTGATGTAGGCCTTGAGGCGCTCGCCGTTGCGGTGCGGCTCCGACGGCACCTGTTCGGCCTGGGGCAGCAGCGCCTCCACCTTGCCGAGGTCCAGGAGTGTGTAGCGCCGCTCGGATTGCTGCACGATGCCGGTGACCACGTCTCCCTCGCGTCCGGCGAACTCTTCGTAGGTCATCTCGCGCTCGGCGTCGCGCAGCTTCTGGAAGATCACCTGCTTGGCGGTCTGCGCACCGATCCGACCACGGAAGTCGTCGGTGACCGTCACCTCCTCCTCGGATCGCACCTGCATCTCGACACCCTCACCGTCGGCGGTGTCGACCTCGTCGAGCACCTGCTGGAACATGCGCATCTCGCCGGTCTCCGCGTCGATCTCGGCGCGGAAGCCCACGAAGTCGTCGTCGGCGTCGGGGTGCTCCTGCTTCCAGGCCGTCTTGTACGCGGCGGCCATGGCCTCCTCGAGGCCCTGCAGGATCGTTTCGAAGGCGATCCCCTTCTCCCGCTCCAGTTCGCGGAGGGCGGCGATCATCTCGGCGTTCATACCTTCGTTCCCTTCAACTCGGCGCTCCAGTCGGCCACGGTGCGCGCGGACGCGATATCCGCGATCGGCACCCGCCGTGCAGCGCCATCGACCTCCAGCACGATGCTGACGTCGTCGCTTTCCACCAGCGAACCGGTGTGCACCTGCGCGCCGTCGATCGGCTCGGTTGTCTTGACCTTCACCCGCTGGCCGATGGCGCGCGCGAAGTGCGCCGGCGTGCGCAGCGGACGTTCGATGCCCGGTGTGCTCACCTCGAGCTCGTAGCGACCGGTGCCGAAGTCCTCCAGGTCGAGGCGGCGCGCGATCTTCTCGGAGAGGACCGCGATCGCATCGAGGTCGATCCCGCCGTCGCGGTCGACGGTGACGCACAGGGTAGGCCTGCCACCGGTCCCTTCGAAGGCGACGTCGACCAACTCGACACCCGCGCCCTCGACGACCGGCCGGACCAGCGCCTCGGCGTCCACCACGACAACCCCCTACGAAACGAAAGGTGGGCACGCGCCCACCTCCGGCTCACCTCGCACTACGTTTCCGCAGGCAGTATAGCCGACGGGGCTCAGACGTCCGCGAGCAGGGCGACGTGCGCCCGGAACGCATCGGTCGTTGCGCTGCCCTGGTCATCGGCGATCGCTCCGAAGATCGCCACGTCCGCCGGGGTGACCGGATCGCGGTTCGCCGCGCTGAAATCGCCCCATCGCTCGACGCCCGGACCGAACTCATACCGAGCGCCGCCCGGGGCCACTTGCGCCGCGTCGGCTGCCGTGCCGGCGCCCGCCTGAACCGTCGCGGCCCAGATCCCGAGGCATTCGCTGCCACCTGCTCGCGCGTACCCGATGAACAGCGTGCCGGCGTCGTTGGTCGCCAGCGCGGGCCACGCGGCGTCGTGGTTGGCGGCGCCGACGGTGCCTTCCCGAAGCATCTTCGATCGCCGGAGATTGCCCTTCGGCGCGGTCTCGTACCAGCGGATCACGGATTCCTGCGGACCACCGCCCGCGTTGCCCGCCACGGCGGTCGCTGCGTAGAGGCGGTTCGTCGCCACGTCGTAGAAGGCGGACGTGAGCCGCAGGTCACCCGTATCCCACCACGTGTTCGCGCTCGTGGTGCTCCCGCACTGATACCCGTAGGGCGGGAGGGACACCCGTTTCACGCTCTCGGCGGTCTTCGCGACCGTGAGCCGGCCGTTGGCGACGCGCAACCGCCACAGCACGAGGTTCGCCGAGGCGGCCTTCGGCTCGAGCGAGACGAGGAACTGATCGGTCGGGGCGCCGCCAACGGACTGCGCCGCCTGCAGCGTGAACGCCTTGGAGCCATCGGGGTTCTTGGTCTTCGATCCCCCAAGCACCTTGATCGGCACGGTCTTCGTGCACGTCGGATCGTCATAGAGCGCGCTCTTGGGCATCGAGATCACCTGCGCGTACCGGAACGGGCCGTTGTTGAACCCGAAGTTGTTCGTGGTCACCACCACCCGGTTGGCCGTGAATCCGATGCTGGGGTAGTCGGCGAACTCGTGTATGCCGTTGTGCACCTGGTCGCCGACCATGTGTGTGCGACACCAGGTGCCCGTGTCCTCTGCCGTCGCCGACGGGATCGTCACGACCTCGATGTAGCCCTCAGAGGAGTCATAGACGAGGAAGGTCAGGACGAACATATCGTCGTACGCGTCGTAGAAGACCTTCGGGTCCGTCTCGGTGAGACCCGCGAGCTGGCTGCTCATCGATCGGAGGCGGATGGGAGCGAGGAGCTGCGAGCCGGTGCGGTCGTAGACCCCGACCCGCACGTTCACGGCGGCGACCACCCTCGTCGGACCCGTCGCACCGGTCGGGTCGCCGGGGCTCGCGTTCCGATACGGGCCCATCAGGTCGGCGTCGAGCCCGTCGGTCATCGGGGTGCGCGTGCCGAGCCGGTCGGCGGCCGGCTGCGGCACCGGGCGGGTCGGACGGGGCCCCGTCGCGAGCGGCGAGGCTCCGTCGTGGCGCACGGTGGTCCCTCGGCTCCAGCTCGGCGCGCTCGCGCGGCCGGCCGATCGCCAGCGCACGTCGGCGACCCCGTCCGCGGCCGGCCGCGCGGCCCCCGCAGAAGCGGGCGCGATCGCGGCGAACAGCACCAGGGCGATCAGTGGGGCGAGTCGACGCATCGGACGACGGTACCAGCGGCCGTCGTTGACGCCGGCCGGGGGCTCATGCGACCATCCCGCCCTCATGGCGACACGGGCGATGACCTGGTGGTGGCGCGAGGGCTCGTGGAGCCCGGCGCCGCCGAGCGCCTGACGCGATCGCACCGCGCATCGCACCCACGAGCCCCGGACCTCCGTCCGGGGCTCACGCGTCTCTGCGACCCGTACGAGAGGATGGAGGCCATGACCGCAGCTCTGCAGGTGCACCCCGATCGAGCGACCTTCGACCGGCTCGCGGCCGATTGGCCGCTCGTGCCGGTGTGGGCGGAACTACTGGCCGACGTCGGCACGCCGGTCGGGCTCTTTCCCGCGATCGCGGGTGACGGTCCGGGCCTGCTTCTCGAGTCGGTCGAACGGTCGGAGCGTTGGGGGCGGTATTCCTTTCTCGCAGGCGACCCCGCCGCGATCCTGGTCGCCGACGACGCCGGCGTGCATCTCCGCGACGTGGTGCGCGACCTGCCGATCGGCGAGCCCTCGCGGCGGCTGTCGCCCCGCGAGGCGCTGCGGGCGGCGGTGCACGGGCTCAAGGCTCCGCGACTCGACGGGCTGCCGCCGATCACGGGAGGTCTGATGGGCTACGCGAGCTACGAAGCCGCGGGCCTATTGGACGGGCATCCGGCGCCGCACGCGGACGCAGCGGCGGTCCCCCCGGTCGGTCTCCTGTTGATCGATCGGGCGGTCGTGTTCGACCATTGGCGCCAGCGGCTCGTCCTCGTCGTCCACGCCCAGCGCGGCGGCTACGACACGGCCGTGGCGGCGATCGAAGAGCTCGCGGACAAGCTGGCCTCTGCGGCGCCGCTGCCCCTGCTGTCCGCGGGCGAGTCCTCGGACGCCACTGGCGAGCCGAACATGGCCGATGCCGCGTACCGCGACATCGTCGAGAGCTTCAAGGAGCACATCCTGGCCGGCGACATCTTCCAGGCGGTCCCGTCGCGGCGCGTGTCGTTCCCGGCCCCCGAAGGTGGGTTGCCCATCTATCGACGGCTGCGCGTCTCGAACCCGGCTCCCTACATGTTCTACCTGCGGGCCCTCGGCATCGAGCTGGCGGGCTCCTCCCCGGAGCCGCTGGTCCGGGTCGAGGGGAGGCGCGTGCTCACGCGTCCGATCGCCGGCACGCGCCCGCGCGGGCTGACCGAGGTGCGTGACCGCCTGCTCGAGCACGAGTTGCTCGCCGACCCCAAGGAGCAGGCCGAGCACGCGATGCTGGTCGACCTGGCCCGCAACGACCTCGGGCGCGTGTGCGTCCCCGGGAGCGTCCGTCCCACCGAGTTGATGGAGGTCGAGCGTTTCTCCAAGGTGATGCACATCGTCTCGACCGTCGAGGGCGACTTGCGGCCCGACATGGAGCCGTTCGACGCCCTTGCGGTGACGTTTCCCGCCGGCACGGTCACCGGCGCGCCGAAGCGTCGAGCGATGGAGCTGATCGCCGAGCACGAGCCGACGCCCCGCGGTCCCTACGCCGGCGCCGTGGGCTATCTCACCTTCGCCGGCGACCTGGACTTCTGCATCACGATCCGCACTGCCGTGGTCGCCGACGGCCTGGTCAGCATTCAGGCGGGCGCCGGTATCGTGGCCGACTCCGATCCGGAGACCGAGCTGCGCGAGACGAAGGCCAAGGCCGAGGCACTGTTGCCCGCGGTCGCGCCGGCGATGGAGGCACACCGATGATCCTGGTCGTCGACCACTACGACTCGTTCACGTACAACCTGGTGCAGTTGATCGAGAGCCTCGGCCGCTCGACGACCGTCGTGAAATCCGACGAGCGGTCCGCGGAGGAGCTCGTGCGGCTGAAGCCCGACGCCGTGGTCCTCTCGCCCGGGCCGGGCCACCCGCGCGACGCGGGATGCTTCACCGCGTTGCTCCAGCAGCTACCCGAGACCGTGCCCGTGCTCGGCGTGTGCCTCGGCCATCAGGCCATCGGCTTGGAAGCCGGCGGCACCGTCGATCGCACCACCCCGATGCACGGCAAGGCGTCGTTCGTGTATCACGAGGGCGAGGGGATCCTGGCGGGCGTCAGCGTGCCGTTCGAAGCGGGCCGCTATCACTCGCTGGTCCTCGAGCGCGACGACCTGCCGGCAGAGCTCGCGTTGACCGCGTGGACCGAAGACGGCCTCGTCATGGGCACCCAGCACCGAACGCTGCCGCACTTCGGCGTGCAATTCCACCCCGAGAGCATCCTCACCCCCGAGGGGCCGCGGATCGTCGAGAACTTTCTCGCGATGGCCCCCTAGGACGGGAAGCCTCACCTTCATGCACCGTCAGGCCGCCGGACACCCGGGGCCGCTGGCGAACGCGCCACTGCCGGCGTGTCACCCGGCACGCGTGCTCGTCGACCGCCACGAACGCCGCCGCAGGGATCCGCTTGAGCTGATCGACGAACGCGTAGGTCCACCGCGGATCGACCGTCCCCTGGAAATACCAATCGCTGCCGTTGTCGGCGACGATCAGCCCGTATCGCTTCATCGCGTGGAGCACGACGCGCGCCGCGGGGCTGAATGCGCTCGCGTCGAAGCCGGCCTTCAACCGGAACCGTGCGCCCATCGGCGGACACCGTCGGTCGGTCGTGCCGGCGGCGTGTCGCGCCGGCCAGATGTAGGCGTCGTACGTGCAGTCGGCGGTGACGCGGATCGCATGGTCCACCACGCCGGACGCAACCTCGTCGTATTGCAACAGCCCCGGGTAGATCGGCAGTCCGGCGGCGTCGGCGCTCGTCCAACCCGCCGGGCGCAGCGCGTTGGAGGTCAGGTCGAAGACCGCCCCCGAGCCGGCCCGCGGGTCGCCGCCGTTCCACCGCGCCGCGTAGAGCTCGTAGAGCGTGCAGGTGTCGCGATCGATCATGATCGCATGGTGGTCGGATCCCCCTTCGATCTGCGTGTCGGTGCCGAACGGGTAGGGGCCCGGGTCGCTCTCATCCGCGTAGGTGAACTGCACGCTGACATCGGCGTGCGAGGCATCGACGACGTCGAACGGGATCCCGTACGACGGCGGCCCGAAATCGGGATGCAGGAACGTCCGGCGTGCGTGCATCGACCTCTTCCAGACATCGGACTTCAGGTCTACCGGGAGCTTCGAGACGTCGAGGTGCCAGACGTTGTCCGCGGGGAAAGACGTCGCATGTCGTCCCGGGGACCGGCGTCGCGGGAGCGGGGGTGGGGAGGGCCAGACCACCGGCCAGCGTGAGACAGACACACATCGCCGCGACCGTCCGGATCCCCCGCATCCTCCGAGTCATCGGCAGTCGTGACCGCTACGGTTGAGCGCGACATGGCCCACACTCCCGCGGAGCGCGGCGGCTTCCTCCAACACCCATCGACGGGCATCGTGGCCGGTCTCGTTGCCCTGCACGTGTTGGCGCTCGTGGTGATCCTCGCCCGGGCGGGCTCGCTGGCGCCTGCCGACGCCGATGTCGCACGAGCCAACCGCATCGCGACCTCCCCCGCGGTCCCTTATCGGAACTTCCCGGTCGAGTACATGCCGCTGCAGACGCTCTTCGATCGAGCGATCGGCGGCGGCGACATCGGGGGCGCAGCCAGGCGGATCGCCACGGTGGCGTTCCTGGCCGACATGGCGGCGGCGGTGGCGATTGCCTGGGGTTGGGGCCGACGGCAGACAGCGACCTATCTGCTCCTCGGACTCCCGCTGCTGTCGTTCCTCTACCTGCGCTTCGACCTGGTGGCGGTCGCCCTGGCGGCGTGGGGGCTCGCGCTGCTGCACCGACAGCGTGAGGAGCTCGGCGGCGTGGCGCTCGGGCTCGCCGTGATGGCCAAGCTCTGGCCGCTCGTGCTGGTGCCGGTCTTCGCGTTCCGCAAAGCACGGCGGGGACTCCTCGCCGGTACCTTGGTGTGCTTGCTCATCGGCGTCTGGTGGTATCTCACCGGCGGTCCCAAGGCTCCCTTCCAGGTGTTGTCGTTCCGGGACGCGCGAGGCTGGCACGTCGAGAGCGTCGTGGGCAGCGCGCTGTGGGTCTTCGGCCGCGACGTCGCTTATCGAGAGGCCGATGCGATCCGGATCGGGCACGCCGCGCTCGTCGCGAAGGCCGTGCTGCTCGCCGGGTTGGTGGCGTGCGAGGCGCTGATCTGGCGGCGAGCCTCGCGCGACGCGCGCGATCCGGTCGGCGGAGCCTCGCTCGCGGCCGTGGCCGCCCTCGCCGTCTTCTCACCGTTATTCTCGCTGCAGGCGGCCGCGTGGCTCCTCCCGTTCACGGCACTGGCGTTCGATGGGGACCACGACGAGCGTCACACCGCCGGCGTGGCGACCGTCGCGGTGATCCTGACGGGGGTCGTCGCCCTCGTCTGGCGCGACCAGGCGTCGATGCCGGCGAATTGGGTCGGCTGGCTGGTGCTCATGCGCAACCTCGTGTGGATCGACATCGTGCTGTCGTGGTTCCGGGCCTCGCGCGTGCCGCGTGGGACCGAGCCGGCCGACGTTCCCCAGCGGCGTGCGGCCGACGCCGCAACCGAGGGCATCGAGTCCGTCCTGCCGTTCGATGCCGAGTAGCTAGACCTCGGCGACGGCCTTCTCGGCCGCGACCTTGCGCGCCTCGATCAGCAGCGCGTCGACCAGCTCGTCCTCGGGCACCTTCGCCACCGCCTCGCCGCCGCGGATGATGAACCCCAGACCGTTGCCGCTGGCGATCCCAACGTCGGCCTCGCGCGCCTCGCCCGGGCCGTTGACGACGCACCCCATGACGGCCACCCGCATCGGCACGCCGAACTCCTCGGCCTCGATGGCCGCCTCGACCTTCTTCGTGAGCTCGAGCACGTTCACCTCGGCGCGTCCGCACGACGGGCACGCCACCAGGTCGAGACCGCGCTCGCGGAGGCCGAGGGACTGCAGGATGGCGTTGCCGACCTTCACCTCTTCGACCGGATCGTCGGTCAGCGACACGCGGATCGTGTCGCCGATCCCCTCGGCCAGCAACGTGCCGATCCCCACCGCGGACTTGACGCCGCCCAGCGGCATCGGCCCCGCCTCGGTCACGCCCAGGTGCAACGGATAGTCGCACTGCTCGGCCAGCTGCCGGTACGCCTCGATCATCACCGCGGCGCTCGAGTGCTTCACGCTGATCTTGATGTCGAAGAAGTCCTCGTCCTCGAGGATGCGTGCCTCGTTCATCGCCGACTCGACGAGCGCCTCCGCTGTGGGCGCGCCGTACTTCGCGAGGAGGTCCTTCTCGAGCGACCCGGCGTTGACCCCGATGCGGATCGGCACGCCGCGGTCCTTGGCCTCGCGTGCGATCAGCCGCACCTTGTCCTGATACTTGATGTTCCCCGGGTTGATGCGTAGCCCCTGGATCCCGGCCTCGAGGGCCGCCATCGCGTACTTCCACTGGAAGTGGATGTCGGCCACCACGGGAACCGTCGACTTCGCCGCGATCGCCACCAGCGCCTCGGCGTCCTCCCAGTGCGGAACCGCGACCCGGACGATGTCGACCCCCGCCGCGACCAGCGACGCGATCTGCTGCAGGGTCGCATTGACGTCGGCCGTCTTGGTGGTGGTCATCGACTGGATCGAGACCGGCGCGTCGCCACCGACCGCCACGCGGCCGACCTGGAGCTGCCTGCTCTTGCGACGTTCCACCACATCGAGTCTCCCAGGGCGCTACGCGCCGAACACGTGGAACGTGATCGTGCGGTCTTTCGGCTCGTCCATCTCGAAGAAGATCAATCGCTGCCACGTGCCGAAGGCGGGCTCACCGGCTACCACCGGGATCGCCTGAGAAGTCGCCGACAGGAGCATCGCCTTGACGTGGGCGTGCCCGTTCTTGCGCTCGTCGTCGTGCATGTTCTGCGTGCGGATGTCGAAGTCGTCGTGCTGGTAATAGATGCCGTCGTGCGGGATCACATCCGTCAGGTGTCGTCGGAAGTCGGCGAGCGCGCCGTCCTCCCACTCGTTGATCAACAGAGCGCACGTCGTGTGCGCGCAGAACGCCACCACCATGCCGTCGGTCACGCCCGCGTCCTTCACCGCGCGGCGCAGATCGTCGGTCAGGTCGAGGTACTCGTAGCGCCCGTCGGCCGTGATGGTCACGGCGGTGGTGGCGGAGATCACGTGGAAGCCCTCCTGTCGGTCGTGGACACGGCGGCCTCCGCCGCCGGCAAGTCGAAGGTGAACGATGAGCCGCGGCCTGGTTCGCTCGTTGCCGTGATCCGACCGCCGTGGCTCTCGACGATCGAACGAGCGATCGCTAGGCCGATCCCCGTCCCGCCGCCTTCCCGGGAGCGCGAGGCGTCGGCACGGTAGAACCGCTCGAACAGGCGGGGCAGGTGCTCCGGAGCGATCCCGACGCCGCTGTCGCGCACGTCGACGGCGACGCGGTCGTCCTGACGGGTGGCCGCAACGACGACCGCGCCCCCCGGCGGGGTGAAGCGCACGGCGTTGTCCACCAGGTTGTAGAGCACCTGATGGATCCGCTCCGGGTCCGCGGTGGCCGCGAGATCGGCCGGGACCTCGTTCCGCAGTGCAACGTCGGTCACGGCGTGGCCGACCGAGATCTCCGACAGCACCCGAGCCACGATCGGCTCCAGCGCCGTGACCTCCATGTACATCGGCACCTCGCCGCTCTCCAGCCGCGACAGGTCCAGCAGCTGGTCGACGAGCCGCCCGAGCCGCTCGGTCTGGGCCAGCATCACCTGGAGCGTCTTGGGGTCTGGTTGCTCGACGCCGTCCGCGAGGTTCTCCAGGTGCGCACGGATCGCCGTGATCGGGGTCTTCAGCTCGTGGGAGACGTTGGCGACGAGATCGCGGCGAGACTTCTCCAACACCGCCAGCTCCGCGCTCATCCGGTTGAACGCCGCCGCGAGCTGGCCGACCTCGTCCCTGCTCGTGGTGACGACCCGCGCCGTGTAGTCGCCCGTTTCCATGGCGCGCGCCGCCGCCGCCATATCACGCAGCGGCTGGGTCATACCGCGCGCCAACCAGCGCGCGATCAGCAGCGAGATCACCCCGCGATCGCGCCCGCGAGCAGGAACTGCCACCACATGCTCTGCAGGAACCCGAGGGTCGCCGACATCCGGCCGAGCGAGCCGCGGCTCGGCGACGGTTGCATCGCGGTCACCCACCCGCCGTCGTCGGTCGGCACGCTCGCATAGGTGATGTGCCCAACCACCCCCCAGTGCGACACTCCGTCGGAGAAGGTCGGAGGATTCACCGAGAAGGACTCCCCCTCGATCGTGACGCTCCCGTCCGGGCTGCGAGTGACGATCGCGGTGCCGGACGGGATCCCCTGCAGCTGGCCGCTCGCGGCCTGGTTCGCGAGTCGCAGCGCATCGATCGCCTCGGCGTCGCGCGGCGAGTCTCGCAACGCGTACCCGATGACGGCGTAGCTGATCAGCAACGTCATCCCGACCGCCAGAACGATGACCGAGCCGAGCTTGGCACGGATCGACGGAAGCTTCTCGAGCGGCCGCATCGCCATCCCGATCACTCCTTGAAGGCGTAGCCCACACCGTGGACCGTGCGGATGAACCGCGGGTCGTTGCCGTCCTCGCCGAGCTTGCGGCGGATCCGTGCGACGTGGGAATCGACCACACGCCCGCCGGCGTAGTCCCGATAGCCCCAGACACGATCCATCAGCGCCTCGCGGCTCATCACGACGCCGGGGTCGCGCGCCAGCGAGAGGAGGATCTCGAACTCCAAGGGGGTGAGCCCGATCTCTTGGCCGTCGACCTCGATACGGCGACGAGCGTCGTCGATCATCATGCCGTGGCGTTCGATCGGCCCGGTCGGCTGCTGGCCGATCCCCCGGATCCGGTCGACGCGGCGCAGGATCGCCTTCACGCGCACGGTGAGCTCGCGTAGGCTGAACGGCTTCGTGAGGTAGTCGTCCGCACCGACCGCGAACCCGGCCACCTTGTCGGCCTCCTCGGTCCGGGCGGTGAGCATGAGGACCGGCGTCCAGCCCTCTTTCTGGATCTGCTGGCAGACCTCGAGCCCGTCCATCCCCGGCAACATCAGGTCGAGCACCACCAGGTCGGGATGGTGCTCCGCGTGTGCCTCGATCGCCTCCGGGCCGTCCGCGGCCGTGACCACCCGGAAGCCTTCGGACTCCAACCGGGCCCGAACCGCCTCCGCGATCGCGTCCTCGTCGTCCACGACCAGGATCGTCTGCTCACTCACGGGCGACATCGTACGCGGCCGAGGTTGCCGGCGGGGGGTGACCCGATGGAGAAACTGTGACGGCCCGACAGACGTTCCTGCAGGTCAGGGCGATATCGCGAGGCACTACGGGCCGGACTGGATCGGCTTCCATACGTCGAGGATCATCGCGGAGATCGAGAAGAAGCCGAGGATCAGGAGGACGACCGCCGAGACCGGAACGACCTTCTTCATGTCGATCCGCTTGCCCCGGGCCTTCTCGATCAGTGCGATCGCGACATGGCCGCCGTCCAACGGGGGGAACGGCAGCAGATTGATCAACCCGATGAACAGCACGACCGTGGCGAACATCATGAAGTACCAGGCCCATGCACCCTGCGAGCCGGCGTGGCCGGCCGCCTGTCCGACGCCGATCAACGACACGCCGCCCCCTTGGTCGCGCGGCGCGCCGTTGAAGAGCTGGGAATACGTGCGCTGGAACCCCGCGGGACCGAAGACCGTGGTGATCCCGGTTGCCGCTGCGCGCGTCGTGTCCCAGAGGGACCCGCCCGCGTGCTCGAGCGCCCCGACCGCCCCTTCCTTCACGCCGGCCATCTGGATGCCGATCCGCGCACCCTTGACCCCGTCGGTCTCCGTCGCGACCGGCGTCGCCGTGAGCGTGACCTCGCTGCCGTCGCGCTCGACGACATACACGATCGGTTGGCCGACGTGCGCCGCTTGGTACTCGCCCACCTCGGTCAGGTTGGGCTGCGACAGATCGCCGATCTGCAGGATCACATCGCCCGGTTGCATGCCCGCGACCGCCGCCGGCGAGGGTTGTCCGTTGATGGTCGGCTCGACCTCGGCGATGCCGGGGATGCTCCAGTTCGCGGAGAAGAAGAAGACGGCCGCAAAGATGAGGTAGGCCACGATGAAGTGAGAGAACGGGCCCGCCAAGATCACCGTGACTCGCTGCCAGACCGGCTTGGCCGTGTATGCGCGATGTTCGTCACCCTCGGGCACGTCGTTCTCGAACGGGTTCATGCCGGCGATCTTCACGTAGCCGCCAGCCGGGATCGCTTTGACGCCGTACTCGATCTCCCCTCTTCGAAACGCCCAGAGTTTGGGACCGAACCCGAGGAAGTACTCGAGCACCCGGAAGTTGAACTTCCGCGCGGCGAGGTAGTGCCCGCCCTCGTGGATCATCACGATCAGGAAGAGCGAGACGACGAACAGCAGGACCGACAGGCCGAACGCCATGGGCTACCGCTCGTCGATGATCTCGACCGCCCGATGCCGCGCCCATGCGTCCGCGCGTTCGATGGTGACGACCGAGACGATCGAACCGGGCTCGTGTGCGTCGACGACGGTCTGCACGACGTCGACGATGCGTGTGAGCGGGATCTTCCCCTCGAGGAAGGCCATGACGGCGACCTCGTTCGCGGCGTTCATGACCGCCGGGAACGTGAGCCCCAAACCGCCGACACGGTAGGCCAGGTCGACCGCGGGGAAGGCTTCGCGATCGACCGGTTCGAAGCTGAGGCTGCGCTCGGTGAGCGGGACCGGCTCCACCCCGGTCGGCAGGCGCTCCGGCCAGGCGAGCGCCAGCTGGATCGGCAGTCGCATATCGGCCGTCGCCATCTCGGCGCGCAAGCTGCCGTCGCGGAACTCGGCCATCGCGTGCACGACGCCCTCGGGGTGGATCAACACATGGATCTGCGAGTAGTCCAGGTCGAACAGGTAATGCGCCTCGATCACCTCGAGGCCCTTGTTCATCAGGGTCGCGGAGTCGATCGTGATCTTCGGGCCCATCGCCCACACCGGGTGCTGCAGCGCCTCCTTGACGCTGGCCCGTTGGAGCTCGGCGTGGGTCCACCCGCGGAACGGTCCGCCGGAGCCTGTGATCACGACGCGTTTGAGGTCCTCTCGACGCTCGTGGCGCATCGCCAGCGCGAGCGCCGCGTGCTCCGAGTCGACGGGCAGGAGCCGCTCGGGCTCTCCCTTGACGAGGTCCATCACCAGCTCGCCACCGACCACCAGCGATTCCTTGTTGGCCAGCGCGAGGGTCTTGCCCGCCTGCAGTGCCGCCAGGGTCGGCCCGAGACCTGCGCTGCCGACCAGTGCGTTCAAGACGAGGTCGCCCTCGGTGTCCCGCGCGAGCTGCTCGGCGGCGTCGGGGCCTACGATGAACTCGACGCCCTTCAGCGGCCCGAGGTGCTCCTGGATGTCCCGGGCGGCCTCCTCGTCGGCGATCGCCACGTGCGGGGGCAGGAACTCCCGGATCTGTCCGACGAACAGCTCTTGGTTCATCCCGGCCGCCGACAACCCGACCACCTTGAAACGGTCGGGGTTGCGCCGGACGACGTCGAGCGCCTGGGTCCCGATAGACCCCGTCGAGCCGAGGATGCTGAGCTGCCTCATGACGTCGAGCTTACCCCCAGCCCGCGCGAACCCGGCGGTAGAAACGCCGATCTGTGGGTCAGCCGAAGATCACGCGGAACAACAGGAACGTGGTCGGGGCCACGAACAGCAGGGAGTCGATCCGATCGAGCACCCCGCCGTGGCCGGGGAGCAAGGTGCCCATGTCCTTCACGCCGATATCCCGCTTGAGCAGCGATTCCGCGAGGTCGCCGAACGTGGCCGCGCCGGCGATCACCAGGCCGAGCGCCAGGGCCGCCAGCTTGCGCCCCTCGAAGACTCCGACGAACGAGGAAACGAACGCGACCGAGGCGATCGCCGTGGCGAGCGCGCCGCCGATGATGCCCTCCCACGATTTCTTCGGGCTGACGTTGGGCGCGAGCGGCCGCTGGATCCAGCCGCCCCCCGAAACCGAGCCGATCAGGAACGCGGCAGTGTCGAACAGGAAGGTGAGCAGGATCACCCACAGGACGAGCGCCTTGCCGTCGGGCAGCTTGAGCGTCGCGATCAGATAGCCCGCGAGCAGAGGGATCCACGCCATATTCAAGATCGTGACCCCGAGGTCGCGCACGACGTTCACGCGCTGGTCCACCGGCACGGTCATGTACCAGAGGAACGCCGCGATCACACCGAGCGCGAACATCGCCGGCGTGGCGGACTCGCCGCGCCAGTAGGCCCCGAGCATCATCAGGGCGCCGGCCACGAGCCCGATCAGGGCGGCCGGCCGGAAGTGATGCTTCACCAGCACCCCGAACAGCTCCCCCTGGGCGACCAGCACCAAGAGCCCGGCGAACGCGGCGAAGTAGGCCGGTCCCGCCCATAGGGAGACGACAGCCACGCCGGCCAGGACCACGCCGGTCATGAACGCCGCGGGCACATCACGGTCGCCCGCCATGGATCCGCGACGATCGATCTCCGCGCCGACCTCGACGGCCGCCGGCTCCTGCCAGCTTGGGCCGGTGATGCCCTCGCCGCCCACGACCACCGTCCGTGGCGCGGACGTGTCCTCCATGTCGGAGAGGAGCTCCTCCTCCACGTCGTCGGCCCCGAGCTCGCTCAGCAGGTCCGTCTCCCGCGGCTCACCGGCGAACACGTCGACGGGCTCGGTGGGATAGGTCTCGTCGCGAGCGAGCGACCCCGCGAAATGATCGGCCGCGGCTTCCAGCTCCTCCGGGGAGGGCGGCCGAACGACCACGTCCTCGACCTCGACGGCCTCGATGGCCAGGGTCGGATCGACGCCCGGGTCCGACGACTGCGCCGCCGCAGCATCCCCCAGGTCGACGTACTCCTCGACGGCGATGACCTCATCCGTGGCCCCCGGCGCCGGCGCGGGCTCGCCCAGGATCTCGTCGATCTCCTCGAGTTGGCCGGTGTCGTACCACGCGTCGTCGTCGCCGGCATCCGTCGGCGCCTCGGCGGCGTCCTCGGGAAGCTGGATGGGCGTCGATCGCTCGGTGCGCACGGCCACGTGCTCCTCCGCGGGAACCGTCGCCGCCGGCTCGTCGGGCTCGTCCCAATCCACGTCTCGGATCGGCGCGAAGAACTTGTCCAGATCCTCGAACAGCTCGTCGCCGCCGCGTTCGTCGTTGGCCACCGGACTAGACCTCCATCAGTTCCTGCTCCTTGTGACCTTGGATCTGATCGATCTCGGCCACGAAGCGGTCGGTCAGCTTCTGTAGGTCCTTCTCCGCACGTACGAGGTCATCTTCCGAGATGGCGCCGCCATGCTCAAGCTTCTCCATCTCATCCTTGGCGTGTCGGCGCACATTCCGCACGGCCACCCGGCCCTCCTCGGCCCGATGGTGCACCTGCTTCACGAGGTCCTTGCGGCGCTCTTCGGTCAGTGGGGGGAACGCCAGGCGGATCACGTTGCCGTCGTTGTTCGGCTGGATGCCGAGGTCGCTGGTCATGATGGCCTTCTCGATGGCCCCGATCGCGCTCTTGTCGAACGGCTGGATCTGGAGCAGGCGGGGCTCCGGCACGGTCACCCCGGCCAGTTGGTTCAGGGGCACCGGCGTCCCGTAGTACTCGACGGTCACCCGGTTCAAAACCGCCGGAGCGGCCCGCCCGGTACGGATGCCGCCCAAGTCATCCTTCATGTGGGTGAGCGCCTGATCCATCTTGTGCTCGGCGTCTCGCATGGCGGTCTCGATGGTCACGGGGGCTCCTAGTGGATGACGGTACCGATGTGCTCGCCGGTGACGACCCGACGGATGTTTCCTTCGTCACGGAGGTTGAACACGATGATCGGCAAC
Organism: uncultured Actinomycetes bacterium; assembly: GCA_963794065.1. Taxonomy (GTDB): domain Bacteria; phylum Actinomycetota; class UBA4738; order UBA4738; family HRBIN12; genus AC-51. The sequence continues at coordinate 39,999 of CAWCDA010000031.1, forward strand.
TTGTTCTCCATGCACAGCGAGACCGCGGTCGCGTCCATCACGCCGTAGCCCTCACGCAGGAAATCGCCGTATTCGAGGACGTCGAGGCGCTCGGCCGTCGTGTCGACGATCGGGTCGGCCGTGTAGACACCGTCGACCTTCGTGCCCTTCAGCAGCGCGTCGGCGTTGATCTCCAGCGCCCGCTGCGCCGCGCAGGTGTCGGTCGAGAAGTACGGCACGCCGAGACCCGCGGCGAAGATGACCACGCGGCCCTTCTCGAGGTGTCGGATCGCGCGAAGCGGCACGAACGGCTCGGCCACCTGGGTCATCGCGATCGCCGACTGGACTCGGGTGGGCACGTGGATCTTCTCGAGCGCATCCTGCAGCGCGAGCGCGTTCATGATCGTGGCCAACATCCCCATGTAGTCGGCCCGGTTGCGGTCGATCCCCGGAGCCTGACGACCGCGCCAGATGTTGCCGCCTCCGACGACCACAGCGGGCTGGATGCCCATGTCGACCACCTCGGCGAGCTGCCTCGCCACGAGCGCGGTCGCAGCGTCGGAGATGCCGGAGCCCGAAGGCGGAGAGAACGCCTCGCCGGAGAGTTTGAGCAAGACCCGGTGATACGTGGGTCGTGCGTCGCCGTCAGCCATGCGTGTCGCGCTCCTCCCCCGTGGGCGCCCGAAGGGCCCTCACGTCCGGCGTCAGCTTACTCCGCCTCTTCGCCCAGCTTGAATCGGGCGAATCGGCGCACCTGGACCTTCTCGCCGGTCTTGGCGCTGACCTCGTCCAGGTACTGCTGGATCGTCTTGCTGTCGTCCTTCACGAACGGCTGATCCACGAGCACGTTGTCCTTGAGGAAGGCCTCGATCTTGCCCTCCACGATCTTGGGCACGATGCCGTCGGGCTTGCCGGCTTCTTTCGCCTGACCCTCGGCGATCTTCTGCTCGTACTCGAGCACCGAGGTGGGCACGTCGTCACGGCTGACCCACTTCGGCGACGACGGACTCGCGATGTGCAGCGCGAGATCCTTGACGAGCTGACGGAATTCATCCGTATTGGCGACGAAGTCCGTCTCGCAGTTGACCTCGACGAGCGCACCGACCGTATTGTTGAAGTGGATGTACGCGTCGACGAGTCCTTGATCGGCGCTCCGACCGGCGCGCTTGGCGACGCTCGCGAGTCCCTTCTCCCGAAGGATCTCCGTCGCCCGCTGTGTGTCGCCATCCGCCTCGATCAGGGCGCGCTTGCAATCCATCATGCCCGCACCCGTCGCATCGCGCAGGACCTTGACCATCTCGGCCGTGACCTCTGCCATCAGCTCTCCTCTCCGGACGTCGGCTCGGGCACCGCGTCCGGCACGACGTCGACCACCGTCTCCTCGACGACCTCGACCGGGCCCTCGGGCGTGTCCACCACGGCGACTTCCTCGATGACGATCTCGTCCTCGGCGACCTCTGCCTCGGGGGCGTCCGGCTCGAACACCGTGCTGATCGCGATCGCGGCGGCCTCCTCGTCGGAGGGCGTGTCGTCGACCGCCGCCGGGGCCGCCTGCGGCTTGGGACCGCTGGGCTTGCGCGGAGCCCGGGCGGCCAGGTTCTCCGCCACCTCCTCCTTCGCCATCCCGTAACCCTCGGCGAGCGCATCGGCGATCACCCGGGTCACCAGGTTCACGGCGCGGATCGCGTCGTCATTGCCGGGGATCACGAAGTCGACCTCGTCCGGGTCGCAGTTCGTGTCGACGATCGCGATCACGGGGATACCGAGCTTGCGTGCCTCGGTGACGGCGATGTGCTCCTTCTTCGTGTCGACCACGAAGACGGCGTCGGGCAGTCGCTCGAGCCCCGCGATACCACCGAGGTTGCGCTCGAGCTTCTCGCGCTCGTGGCGCAGGCGGATCGCCTCCTTCTTGGGCAGGCGATCCATGGCGCCGGTTTCGTCCATCTCGACCAGTTCGCGCAGCCGCAGCAGACGGCCCTTGATCGTCGTGAAGTTGGTGAGCATGCCGCCCAGCCAGCGGTTGTTGATGTAGGGCATGCCGATCCGCGTGGCGTGCTCGGAGACGACCTCTTGGGCCTGCTTCTTCGTACCGATGAAGAGCACGATGCCGCGGCGGCGGCCGAGGCCCTGCACGAAGGCGTGCGTCTCCTCGAGCCCCGCGAGGGACTGCTCGAGGTCGATCAGATAGATCCCGGAACGCTCCCCGAACAGGAACGGCTTCATCTTCGGGTTCCACCGACGCGTCTGGTGGCCGAAGTGCACGCCTGCTTCGAGAAGCTCCCGCCGGGTGACGACCGGCATGGCAGCGACTCCTTTCGGTTTTCTCCTCCGTCCGGATCGACTCGTCGCCGGCCCGCAAGGGACCCCGGCGAACGATCCCCGGACGTGTGAGCTCGGCGCGGATGCGCCGGCGCAGCGAGTCTACCAGCGGGTTTCGGTCGGCACTAGCGACGGGCGGCGGCGGTGCGGGCGACCGGCTGCTCCGGCACCTCCGCCGCGACCACGAGGTAGCGGTAGGCCAGGGTCGACTGCATGACCACGTGGAACACGTTGACGGCGATCGCAACCGCCCAGGCCAACACGGTTGGCGTCACACCGATCGTCGATCCGGGCAACGGGGCGAGCAGCACGACGAGCGAGATCATGACGTACCCGACCGCCAGCCAGAGGTTCGCCGAGCCCGGCATCCGAGCGGCCCGGACGCTCCGCACAAGGTTGTCCGTCACGCGTCGCTCCTCGTCGGTTGCGATCGTGGCGCAGAACCCGAAGAGATAGACCCCGATGACCATGGACCCGATCAGCCCGAAGATCACGCCGATCCCACCGAGGAACGCCGCGATCACGTTTCCCGCGATGAGGAGCCCGAGGGAGATGAGCCCAACCGTCGCCGTCGTGCGGATCACTCGACCGGCGCGGCGGATCGCCCAGAGGCTGACCGCGCCGGTGCGCAGCTTCTCGACCGACAACGTGGTCACGAGCGCGTCGACGGCGGCGTGGAACAACAGCAGCGACGCGATCCCGAGCAGGCCGGGCCCCGCCACGCCGACGCCGGTCGCCCCGATCGCGGCCCGGAATGTCTTGCCGGCAACCTGCGCGTCCGTGAACGTCGTCACGGGCGGGATCGCGAACGTGACCCCCATCGCGGTGAACGGACCCTGGAATCCCAGGGTCGTGAGCAGCACCCACACCACCAGCATCGTCACGGGGATCGCCACCACGAGCCACGGTTGTGCCAAGGCGGTCACGATCCCCCGCGCGATCGTCGAGCGCAGCTTCGGCATCGGGGAGGCGCCCGCCGATCGTGGAGAGAGCAACCCGTCCAGGAGGCCCCGCCGGGGCGGGGCCGTGTCCTTGGCGGGCCCACGATACGTCGAGGCCGTGCCGGAGGGTCGCCGCTTCTTCTTGTTGCTCACGTCTCCTCCAGCTCCGATTCCCACGGATCGACCACGTCGTCCTCGACACCGCCGAGTTCGGGCGTGCCCATCCGGCGGCCCAGCGCACGGCCGACGAGGATGAGGATCGCCACGATCGGGAGTGCGGCGGCGAACCACGCCAGCAACAGACGTCCGGGGTCGGGGGCGGTCGGGCTGGTGAGGTCCTCGCCGACGCCGGCCGGGTCCGTCGCGAGCGCAACGAAGCCGGGCGTCGCCCCGGTGTACGTCCCGACGACGAGGTCTGCCGTGGCGGCGAGGCCGATCACCGCGGCGTCGGCGACCGACGCGTGCCATACCTGGTGACCGGTGTTGACATCGATCGCGAAGATGGTGCCGTCGCTCGCGGGCTGCAGCAGCACATCGCCCGCCGCGATCGGGCCGCCGACCGCGAACCGATTGGACGCGAACCGCCAACGCTCGGCACCCGATGCGGGGTCGAACGCATACACGGTTCCAGACTGGTCCGTCACGAACACCCCGGCGTCGCTCACCGCCGGCGGCGAGCCGGCGGTCGGCGTGTAGAGCTGCGAGCCCCACCGCTGGGACCCATCGGCGACCGCGACCGCGCGCAGCGAGCCGTCCGAGGCGACGAGGTAGATCAGATCCGTGCCGACGCTCGGCGCGCCGAGGTCGAGGACGGCGCCGGTCGGCTGGTAGCGCCACGCCTCCGATCCATCGTCGAGTCGCAGGGCGACGAGCGAAGCCGACCCCTGGCCTTCGGGTCGGACGCTCGCGAGGACCAGGTCATCGGACGCGGCCATCGGGGCGAGCACGTGATCGCCGGCATCGACACTCCAGGCCTGCTCACCGGTGACGGCGTCGACCGCGGTGATCTGACCGTCGTCGGCGCCCACCACGGCTGTCGACCCGACCAGGAGGACGCCGGTGTGACTGACGTCGGACAGCGGCACGGACCAGGCCCGTTCTTGGGTCGCGAGGTCGACGGCCACGAGCGTGGACGTCGTGCTGGTGGCCGCCGAGGTGGCCGAGGGCGACGGGGTCGCGCTCGAGGCTCCCCCGCCGCCGCGAGAGGGCGAGGGCGAGGGCGAGGCAGACGAGGGAGCGACCGTCCCGGATGCCGATGGCGAGCCGGAGGCCGACGCCGACTCGTCGCCGCCGCCCTCGACGAACAACACCAGGTCGCGGGTTACGGCGGCGGGTGCAGACGGGCCGAGCGCTCGAGGAGCGGTCCACGCGGCATCGCCGGACGCGAGATCGACGGCGACGACTTCGTCCCTCCCGACGACGATCGCGAGCGATCCGGTCAGGACCGGCGCCGGGATCCCGCTGATGTGTGTCGTATCACCGATGCCGGCCGGCGCGTTCCATGCGGTCCGGTACGGGGGGGCTGGGGCCGACGCCGCCAGCCCGGAGCGGCCGGGGCCCCCTTGGAACTGCGGCCACGGGTCGGGAGACGACGCTGCGAACGCGGGCACCGCCATGGACGTGGCCGCGATGAAGACGAGCGAAGCGAGCAACCGAGGGGTACGCAAGGTTCGTCATCCTACCCGTGGCCGCCGGCGGCGCCGAAGAGTCGAGCGGCGCGAGTCTGATCATCGAGGAGACCGACGGCGCCGCGAGATATGCGAGCGGATCGACGTAGGCACCGTCGACCCGCACTCCGAAATGGAGGTGCGGCACGAGCAGGTCGGCATGACCCCAACCCGTGGTGGCGACCGGCTGACCGCGAACCACGCGATCGCCCTTGCGCACGAAGACCGAGGTCAGCCACGAGCACGTGCTGGTGACTCCCCCACCGTGATCGATCGTGAGGAACAACCGCCCGCCGACCTTGCCGGCGAATGCGACGACACCGCCCTCGGGAGCCACCACCACGGTGCCGACGGCCGCGGCGATGTCGATCCCTCGGTGACCACTGCCGAACGGCGAGTCCGGCGGGTCGTAGCCCCGGACGATCGGACCGGTCACGGGCCACGCCCACGGAACGGCGGCCGCCGCGGCGTGGCCGAGCGAGAGGATGAGCGCCACCGCGACGATGGCGGGAAGCGGTGCGTGTCTCACGGATGCGACGCTACGGGAGCGGCCGGGACCGCGATGTGACGGATGTCTCGAGAGATTGAGGTTAGTCGTATTCCGTCATCTGGCCGCGAAGCACGCCGACGGCCTTGGTGTGGATCTGGCACACCCGGGATTCGGTGACGCCAAGGATCTCGCCGATCTCCGCGAGCGTGAGCCCTTCGAAGTAGTAGAGGGTCACGACGATCTTCTCTCGCTCTGACAACTCGTTGATGGCCGCGGCCAGCAGACCGCGGGTTTCCTGCGACTCGACGCCGCTGATCGGGTCGAAGCCCTTGTCGGCGAGTGTGTCGACGAGCGACACCTTCTCGCCCCGATCGGCGCCCACGGACACCGTCTCGTCGAGCGCAAGCACCGACACGAACGAGATCTGGGTGATCACCTCGTGCAACTCGTGCAGCGACATACCCAGACGCTCGGCCAGCTCTTTCTCGGTCGGTTGCCGTTTGAGCATGGACTCGAGATCCGCGAGCGCCTTCTCGATCTCCCGCTGCTTGAACCGCACCGACCGCGGGACCCAATCCATCGCGCGCAGCTCGTCGATGATCGCGCCGCGGATCCGCGGGATCGCGTAGGTCTCGAACTTGTTGCCCCGTCCGGGCTCGAACTTCTGCAGGGCGTCGATCAGACCGAACATCCCGTAGGACACGAGGTCCGCCTGGTCGACCGAGGCCGGTAGACCGGTGGCGACGCGCGACGCCACGTACTTCACCAGCGGCGCGTAGTGCAGGATCAGTCGCTCGCGAGCCTGCACGTCGGCGTCTGCCTTGAACGCGTGCCAGCTCTTGCCCAGCGCATCGTCGACCTGCGGTGGCACCGTGTGGGACACCGCTCGGGGGTCCATCGGGGCCGACGTGTCGACGACCTTCGCCTTGGTCTTGGTCTTGGTCGCGGTCGCCGTCTTGGCCCTGGCCTTGCTCGGCGCCGCGGTCGCGGCCTTCTTCGCTGGACTCACCGGTCAGGCCCTCGGGTGGGATCGCTCATGGGCCTCGAACAACCGCGTCCGCGAAACATGGGTGTAGCGCTGCGTCGTGGCGACGCTGCTGTGACCCAGCAGTTCCTGAACGGCGCGGATGTCGGCCCCTCCTTCCAGCAGGTGTGTCGCGAACGAGTGCCGGAGCGTGTGGGGTCCGACCCGACGCCCCGGCAGGAGAGAACCAGCATAACCGTCCACCATGGCTCGGACGTCCCGCGGGCCCATCGGTTTGCGCTTCCGGTTCACGAACAGCGCCCGGGTGGGTTCGGTCGCCAGGACCGGACGACCGTCCGCCAGCCACACGCGAAGCGCGCCCACCGCGTACTCAGAAAGGGGCACGCTCCGTTCCTTGGACCCCTTCCCCACGACGTGCACGCGGCCGCCGTCGAGGTCGAGCCCGTCCGTCGTCAGGGTCGTGATCTCGCTGACACGGAGGCCGGAGCCGTAGAGCAACTCGAGGATCGCCTCGTCGCGCCGGCGCACCGCCACCGCCGTCGGATCGTCTTCGGGCGTGGAGGCGGGCTCCTCCATGAGCGCGGCGGCCTCGCCGACCCGTAGCACAGTGGGTAGGCGATTCGCCACCTTCGGCCGGCCGAGCAGCAGGGACGGATCCTGGTCGATGCGCCCCGCGTCGTTCGCCCAACGGTAGAACGTGTGGATCGCGCCGACCCGCCGCGCGATCGACGCACGCGCATACCCGAGCGCGTGTTGCTGGGCGAGGAATCGGCGAAGCGTCGCGTGATCGGCCGACGCCAGCCCGAGATGGGATCGATGCAGGAACGTCGCCAGATGGAGCAGGTCGGTGCGGTAGGCGGTCAGGGTGTTGTTCGAGAGATGTCGCTCCAGCCGGAGATGCGCAAGGAAGGCATCGATCAGCTCACGCTGGGATGCGGGCAACGCGTCGACGATGACTCGGGGTGCCACGGGTCCTCTCCGGGCGCGCCGGAGGATCCGGCCACGGCCAGGACGTATCGTCCCAGCGCCCTACGGCCGACGCAATCACCCGGACGGGTGTCGGCCGCGCTCCCTCCCCGGGTCGGCATCCGTCACCGCGGCGCTGTCGGTGGCATCCCCGAGGGAAGCACCGTCCGCCTGTATCGACCGCCGTTGCCCTGCACCAAGCCTCGGATCTCCAGCCTGACCAGCGCGGCCACGGTGTCGGAGATCGGCAGTCCGGCCGCCCGAGACACGGCGTCGGGAAGCATGGACTCGCGGATCGCGGCGAGCACGGCGCTTTCCGGCTCGGGCAGCCCGTCGAGCGAAACGGGCTCATACGCCATCGCCTCGAAGCCCAGATCGTCCAGCAGATCGGCCGCTCCCCTGATGAGACGAGCGCCGTCGCGGATCAGCTCGTGCGGGGCGGCCGTGAGCTCGCTCGTAACCGGCCCGGGAACCGCGAACACATCTAGGCCGAGTTGCACGGCGTAGTCCGCGGTGCTTCGCGTGCCGCTGTGGGCCACGCCCTCCACGATCACGACGCCGATCGACAGCCCCGCGATCAACCGATTGCGGGCCGGGAACCGGAACGGCTCCGCGGGCACGCCGGGCGGATATTCGCTTACCAACGTGCCACGCTGAACGATCTCCCCGAGGAGCCTTCGATTGGTCGCCGGGTAGTCGACGTCGATCCCCGAGCCGAGCACGGCCACCGTCGTGCCACCAACCTCGAGCGCGGCCTCGTGGGCGCGGGCGTCGATCCCGATCGCTCCGCCGCTCGTCACGACCAGTCCGGCCGCGGCGACCCCCCTGCCAAGGTCGCGTGCGACCTCGACGCCCACACTGGATGGGCGGCGAGACCCCACGATCGCCACCCGACGATGACCGAGCCGAAGCGGTCGGCCGCGCAGGAACACACCCAGCGGCGGATCCGCCAACCGTGAGAACACGGGCCAGTACTCGGGCGCGCCCGGCATCGCGAAGCGCGCGCCCGCCGCCCGCAGCCGGCGCCGCACGGCGGCGGGATCGACGTCGCGCAGGAACGCGCGGTCGTTGTCCGAACCGGCAGCGCCCGCGAGGATCGCCCCGACGGCGCCGGTGGCCGACCCTTCGCGCCAGAGCAGCGCGTGCAGCGTGCGGGGCGTGATCCCGAGCAGGCAGCGCAGCGACAGCGTCGCGTCGGCCTCTCTCGAACCCTCGCCAAGTCCGTCGGGGAACCCGACCGGCACCGGCGCATCAGATTCAGCTCGCACGCGCGGACCGTTCCTCCGGCTCGAATGCCTCGCGGTAGGACAGCGCTTCCGCGATGTGGACGACGTCGACGCCGGAAGCACCCTCGAGGTCGGCGACGGTCCGCGCCACCTTGATCACTCGATCGAACCCACGCCCGGACAGCGCCGAGGCATCGACGGCCTCGCCGAGCAGCTGCTCCGCCTCGCCCGTCATCGAGACGTGCCTGCGGGCGAGCGGCCCGGGCAGGTGCGCGTTGCAGGTCCAGCCGGTGTCCCGGTATCGATGGAGCTGGCGGTCGCGGGCGGCGAGGACCCGCTCGCGCACGGCGGACGAGGGCTCGCCGCCGGCCGCGCCGAGCAGCTCGTGCTTCGTGAGGCGAGGGACGCGCAGCCGCAGATCGATCCGATCGAGCAACGGCCCCGAGAGCTTCCCTTGGTAGCGGGCTCGCTGATCGTCGCGGCAGCCGCACATGCGCACCGGATCGTCGCGGAACCCGCACGGGCAGGGGTTGGCGGCCGCGACGAGCGTGCATCGAGCAGGGAACGTCACCGAGCCGGAGGCCCGGGTCACGACGACGCGACCGTCTTCCAACGGCTGCCGCAGCGCCTCGATCGCGTCGCGGCGGAACTCGGTCAGCTCGTCGAGGAACAGCACGCCCCGGTGGGCGAGGCTGACCTCGCCCGGTCGCAGCACCGTCGACCCGCCGCCCAGAAGCCCGACGGTGCTGATCGAATGGTGCGGTGACCGGAAGGGTCGCTGTCGGAGCAGCCCGCGACCCGCCAGGAGACCGGCCACCGAGTGCAACTGCGTCGCCTCGAGCGCCTCCTCGCGGGTCAGATCGGGCAGGATCGACGGGAGGCGGCGTGCGAGCATCGTCTTCCCGGCGCCGGGTGAGCCGACCAACAGCAGGTTGTGCCCGCCCGCGGCCGCGACCTCCAACGCCCTCCGCGCCTGGTGTTGCCCGCGTACATCGGCGAGATCGATCGCCGGGGCCTGCCATCCGGCGTCACCGCCGACCTCGATCCGGGGCGCGTGCCAACTGCCGCGGAGGAACTGCACCACCTGTTCGAGACTCGACACCGCGACGACATGGACGCCGTCGACGTGCGCCGCTTCGACGGCGTTCGCCTCGGGGACGACGACGGTCGCCAGGCCGGCCTGCGCGGTCGCGATCGCGACCGAGAGCACGCCGGGTGTCGGCAGGACCTCCCCCTTCAGCGACAGCTCGCCGAAGAACACCGCGCCGTTGGCGGCTGCGGTCGGTACCTGACCGGTGGCGAGCAGGACGCTCGGCCGCGATCGGCAGGTCGAGGCCCGCGCCCTCTTTGCGGAGGTTGCCCGGCGCCAGGTTGATCACGACGCGCCGCAATGGCCATTCCAGCCCCGCGTGCTCAACGGCCGGACGGATGCGATCACGTGCATCGGCCACCGCCGCGCCCGGCAGACCGGTGATCGTGAGCGCGGGCAAGCCACGTCCCACGAACGCCTCGACCGTGACGCGATGGCCACCCACCCCCATCAAGGTCATCCCGCCGACGCGTCCGTACATGCGCGCGAAGCTATCGGCCGCCTTCGGGCCGAACCGTGACGGATCTCACCCGTGCCCCCTAGTAGCCTGCGGTCGTGGCTCGCGACGACCTCCCACGGGTCCATGACCCGGAGCTGCTGGATCTGCGGGATCCCGCGGCCCGCGCCTCGCTCGAGCGATTCGCCGAGGCGATCACCGCGGAGGCCCTCGATTGGCTGTTCGATCGCGCGATGGAGCGCCCCATCCACCCGGCGAGCTACCCGGACTCGCGGGAGCGGTTCTTCGGATCGTCGGGACGGCCGGCTTCGACCCCGGTCCTCGGCGCGCCGTCCGACGAGGTGCTTCGCATGTTCCGCGATCGGGTCGCCCCGATGACGTTCAACGCGCAGCACCCCGCCGCGTTCAGCTACTTCACGCCGCCGCCGCTCGCGATGTCGGTCGGCGGCGAGGTACTGAGCCAGTGGCTGCAACAGGGCGTCGATGTCTGGCACGCCGGACCGGTCGGCGCTTTCGTCGAAGAGGAGGTCACGCGGTGGCTGTGCGACCTCGTCGGCCTACCCGCCGGCTCCTGGGGAGTGCTGACCAGCGGCGGGGTGATGGCGAATCTGATGGCGCTCGCGGTGGCGCGCGAGGTGCACCTGCGCGCGCTGCTGGACCTGGATCGCGCTCCGCGCGGTGCGGACCTGGAGGGCGTGCGTGTCTATGCGAGCGACCAAACGCACTTCTCGGTCGGCCGAGGGCTCGACATCCTCGGCTTCCCGGAGGACACGCTGCGAGTGGTCCCGTCGGACGCGCAGTTCCGGCTCTTGGCGGGCCCGGTTGCGGCCGCCATCGCGGCCGATCGTGCGGCCGGGCGGACACCCCTGGCGGTCTGTGCCGTCGTGGGATCGACGAACACCGGATCCGTGGACGACGTGCCCGGCCTGGCGTCGCTCGCGAGGGCAGAGGACTGCTGGCTCCACGTGGATGCCGCCTACGGCGGGGCCGCCCGTCTGTCCCGGCGCGACGCCGTGCGCGTGCCCGGCCTCGAGCTCGCGGACTCGATCACGATCGACCCGCACAAATGGTTCTTCCAGGCCTATGACATCGGGGCCCTCGTCGTCCGACGTCGACAGGACCTGCTGGACACGTTCCATCGGGCGCCGGAGTACTACGCGTCGAACCGACCCGAGGACGCCCCCGCTCAACTACTACGAATACTCCGTCGAGGGCACGCGCCGGTTCCGCGCCCTGAAGCTCTGGATGAGCTGGCAGCATCTCGGCACGGAGGGCCTCGGCGGGCTGGTCGAGCACACCATCGACCTGGCGGCGTCACTGGCAGCAACGCTCCGCTCGGCGCCCGACTTCGAGCTCGCGTGCGACCCCGCGTTGTCCGTCGTGTGCTTCCGCCATCTCCCGCCCGGCTCGGCGGACTGGGCGCCGGACCGGCTCGACGCCTACGAGAACGCGTTGCAGCGGGCGCTCGAAGTCGACGGTGCGGGTTGGGTGAGCGTCACGACCTTGCGCGGACGCACGTACCTTCGCGCCGGCATCGTGAACTACCTGGCGACGCGAACCGATGTCGACGCGCTGATCGAAGCCTTTCGACGGCTGTCAGAAGGCGTCCTCGAAGACCTCGACCGAGGCTGACCCGTCGGGCTTGAGCCACACGCTGGCCACGTCGAATCGGACCGTCGCCGGTGTCGCGTGTTGCTGGAGCAGGAACACCTCGGCGAGCGCCCGGATCTTGTGGCGCTTGCGAACGTCGACCGCCTCGTACCCACCGCCGTACCGGGACCCTCTACGGGTCTTGACCTCGCAGATCACGAGCATCGAGCCACGGGCGAGCACGAGGTCGAGCTCGCCGAGCCGACACCGCCAGTTGCGGGCGACCACCCGGTAGCCACGCGCGACGTAGCGGGTCTCCGCCGCCAGCTCCCCTCGACGCCCGGTGTCGGCTCGCCGATCCATGACCGCGGACGCTAGCGTCGAGGTCCGACACGGCTGGGGTTTCTTATGCGAGAGCGCGGCTCAGTTGGGCGACAGCTCGGGCGCGTCGGGGATCGTCGTGTCGTCGCGTCGCAGCTCTTCGACGTTGACATCGCGGCGCGTCATGACCTGCACGCTCGAGACGAACCTCGCGGGACGGAACATGTCCCACACCCACGCGTCGGTGAGCTGCACGCGAACCCATCCGTCATCGGAGGGAGCCATGTCGACCTTGTTCGCGAGGTAGAAGCGTCGTTCGGTTTCGATCACGAAACTGAACATCGGAAGCACATCGCGGTACTCCCGATACAGCTCCATCTCGCGTTCTTCCTCGAAGCGTTCGATGTCGTCTTCCATCGGAGCCTCATGCTCTCACGCGGGACCCACGTCCGCTCGCCCAAGGCCCGGCAGGGACGGCTGCCCGACGCCTGAGAAGCTCAGGCGGTGTACCTCGGTCGGCCCGTGGGCATCGAGGGCCAGCCAGTGATCGGGTGTGCCGTAGCCCTTGTTGTGTGAGAACCCGAAGGCGGGATAGCGCCGATCCAGCCGGATCATGATCCGGTCGCGCGTCACCTTCGCGACGATCGAGGCCGCGGCAACCGTGGCCGATACGACGTCGCCCTTTTTGATCGAGAGGGCGGGGCACGGCATCCGCGGGACCGGGAACCCGTCGGTCAAGGCGTAATCGGGCCCGGGATCGAGCGCCCGAACCGCCCGCCGCAGCAGCGCGATGTTCGACCGATGGAGGCCCCGCCGATCCAGGGCCGAGGGCTCCGCCTTCGCGACCGCCACGACGCACGCAGCGACGATCCGTTCGAACTGCACGTCCCGCTGCTTGGGGGTGAGCAGCTTGGAGTCGCGGATGCCCGCCGTGTCGAATCCGGCTGGCATGATCACGGCGGCCGCGACGAGCGGACCAGCCAGCGCCCCCCGTCCGGCCTCGTCGGCGCCGGCGATACGACCGAACCCCTGGGCGCGCAGCGCGGATTCGTAGCGCTCGAGGTCCGCCGCCACAGCCGTTACAGCCATCCCCACCTCGAGGGCGGGAACACGATCAGGAACGCCTTTCCGATCACCGCGTCCTCCGGAACCAAGCCCACGCCCACCGGTGGCTCGAAGCGCGAGTCGCCGGAGTGGGCCCGATTATCTCCCAGCACGAACAGCATGCCATCGGGCACGGTGGTGGGCGGGTAAGGCGTGGTATCGATCTCAGGGTTGAGATAGGGCTCCTGGACCTGCTCCCCGTTGACGAACAGCTGTCCGTCGTGGAGCTCGACGACGTCGCCGGGCAGCCCGATGACCCGCTTGATGAAGTCCTCGTTCTCGGGCTGCGCCACGCCGATCCCCTCCCCCAGCCAGTGCAGGGCAGCGCCGATCGGCCCCCGATCGACGGCCGGGCCGGGGTGTGGGTCGGAGAACACGATCACATCGCCGCGGTCGATGCCACCGACGCGGACGCAGATCCGGCACACGAGGATCCGATCGCCCTTCTCCAGCGTCGGCGACATCGAGATCGACGGGATATAGAACGCCTGGACCAGGAAGGTCTTGAGCAGGATCGCGATCGCGAGAGCGACGATCAGCAGGATCGGAAGCTCGCGCCAGAAGCGCGGGCTGTGCTCGTCGGCGGGATGCTCGGCCAGCGACGGATCGGCGTCGTCGCCGGGCCGATCGGCCACGGATCAGCCCTCGGCTGGCTCTTCCGCGTCGTCGGGCGTGTCGGCCACCGGTTCGTCCTCGGGCGCGGTGTCCTCGACGACTGCGGTCTCGGCGTCCGCTGCTGCGACATCCAACGCCTCGGCCTCGGCGTCCATCGACGCCGCCTCTTCCTCGGCGGCCTCGGTCGCGCGCTGTTCGGCCGCGGCCTCCATCGCCGCCAGCTTCGCGTCGTCGATGCGCCGCTCCTTGATCCGCGCCTTCTTCCCGCGTAGGTCGCGCAGGTAGTAGAGCTTGGCCCGGCGGACGCGCCCACGCTGGACCAGCTCGAGCTTGGCGATCGAAGGCGAATGCAAGGGGAACGTGCGCTCCACGCCGACACCGAAGGAGATCTTGCGGACCGTGAATGTCTCCCGGATGCCACCGCCACTCCGACGGATCACGACGCCCTGGAACACCTGGACGCGCTCACGGTTCCCTTCGACGACCCGAACGTGCACCTTGACGGTGTCGCCGGGGCGGAATTCCGGGAGGTCCGTGCGCAGGAACGGCTGCTCGATCAGATCAGTCTTGTTCATGGCAACGATTGGCGATTGTACCAGCGGCGGTCTCAGGCCCCGGCCAGATCCGGCCGGTTGCGCCGCGTCTTGGCGCGTGCGGCGTCGCGACGCCATGCCTCGATCGCCGCGTGGTCGCCCGAGACCAGCACGTCCGGGACGCGCATGCCGCGGAACTCCTGGGGGCGCGTGTAGTGCGGGTGGTCGAGCACGCCCGGCTCGCTGAAGGAGTCCCGCTCATGCGACTCGTTCCGGCCGATCACCCCGGGGATCAACCTGGTGACGGCCTCGATCAGCACCAGCGCCGGCAGCTCGCCGCCGGACAGGACGTAGTCCCCGATCGACACCTCCTCGGCGGGAAGCCCTTCGATCACCCGCTCGTCGAACCCCTCGTAGCGGCCACAGAGCACCGTCAGGTGTGGCTCGGCCGCGAGCTCGGCGATCGTCGACTGGTCGAGCCGGCGCCCGGCCGGCGACAACGCCAGCACGCGCCCACGATCGGGGTCGAGCGACTCGACCGCGGCGAACAACGGCTCGGGCTTCAGCACCATCCCGGGCCCGCCTCCGAACGCCGCATCGTCGACGCTTCGATGCACGTCGCTCGTCCAGTCCCGGAGATCGTGCACGGCCACATCCACCAGACCGACCGCGATCGCCCTCCCGAGCAGGCCCTCGGACAGGAACCCCGGGAAGACCCCTGGGAAGATCGTGATCACATCGATCCGCACGCCTCGAGGCTACCGCGGCCCCGCGAGGCTCAGTGCCGGAACGGGATCGAGAGCAACGCGACGGCCGAGCCGGCGATCCGGCGCAGCGACGTGGCCCGCCGCGCGGCCCGTCGTTCGGCGATCGAGCGGCCGGCGCGATGGCCCTCTGCGCTGCGGACCATGTCGTGGACCCTGTATGTGGCGGCGTCTCCGTTCAGCATCTCCACACCTCCTGCATCGATGGCAGCAGCGTAGGAACCGAAGGGCCTGGAGCTCCAGGACACGCGTCACGCCGGGCGTGTGCTGTTCGCGACCCGCCGGATGTGATGCACGGCACGGCCGGATGCCCAGGTTGCAGGAATCATCGCCGCCGAGGCAGGATGCGTTCCGGCCGTTCGCCTCCGGAGGAGATCGAGGAGACTATGCAATACCTGATCCTCGCCGCGTTGGTGATCGCCGGCCTGATCGTGGGCGTCGATGCGATCCGCGAGCGATCGGCGCGGCGGAAGGCATTGGACGTCCCGGGTCTGGTCGCGCTCACCGTTCGCACGCAGGACCGTCCCGGAACGCTCGTGGCGCCGGCGGTGTCGGCGGCGCTCGCCGCGGCGCCCGAGGTCGAGATGGACGATCCGGGTCTGTGGGCCGGGCTGACGTCGATGCTCGATCCTGAGACGTTCGTGCCGATGGTGGCGGCGGGCACGGAGATCAAGCGCTTCTCGATGCGCTGGGGAAACGACTTCGCGATCGTGGCTCGTCCCGACCATGCGCTGCACTTCGAGCTCCAGCCCTGGGAAGCGACGCTGATGGAACAGATGGACGGCACCAAGACCACCCAGGAGCTGATCGTTGACCATCTCCAAACTGCCGGTGACCTCGACCCGGGCGCCGTGCTCGGGTTGATCGTGGCGCTTCGCGAAGGGGGCTTCCTCGACCCGGCGCGACCGGACGTCAAGGCGATCGTCCAGCTGCACCTCGATCGCGCGTCCGCGGGCCGGCGGAAGCTCCGCGATTTCGCGAAGCAGCTGCGGATCTCCTGGTCGGGCGCTGAAGGGTTCGTCGAGGGGGCGTACAACGGCGGCCTCAAGCTCTTCTTCCGCCCCGTCGTGGTGGTCCTCGGCTCGATCGTGGCGTTGGTCGGGCTCGTGGCGTTCGTCGGCGTGGAGCAATCGGGGCGGTATCAGCTGTCGGTCGACGCGGCGCCCGGCGAGACGCTGATCTTCCTCGCGCTCGGACTGTTCCTCACGTTCGCGCACGAGCTCGGTCACGCGATGGCGTTGATCCACTACAAGCGACGGGTGCTCGGCGCGGGCTTCTTCATCTTCTTCGGCTCGCCGGCGTTCTTCGTCGACGCCTCCGACGGGCTCATGCTGGACCGGCGCGAACGGATCGTGCAGTCGTTCGCGGGGCCGTACTCGGAGATGATCCTGGCCGGCGTCGCGTCGCTCGTGATCGTCGCGACCCCGGGCAGCGGCGTTGCCGCGTTCCTGTACCGCTTCGCCCTGATCAACTACTTCATCATCTTCATGAACCTGATCCCGCTCCTGGAGCTCGATGGCTACTGGATCTTCTCGGACCTGATCCAGATGCCGGACCTGCGACGGCGTTCCCTCAACTTCATCCAGGGAGATCTGTGGCACAAGATCCGCCGGTGGGAGCGGTTCAGCCTGCAGGAGCTCGGGCTGGGCTTTTACGGCATCGTCGGGATCGCCTTCACGATCTTCTCCTTCTACACCGCGTACTTCTTCTGGCAGGAGATCTTCGGCGGGCTGATCTCGAGCCTGTGGAACGGCGGGCTCGGGTCGCGCATCCTGCTGCTGCTCCTCGCGCTGGTGTTCATCGGGCCATTGATCCGAGGGCTGCTCACGCTGGGGC
Organism: uncultured Actinomycetes bacterium; assembly: GCA_963794065.1. Lineage (GTDB taxonomy): Bacteria > Actinomycetota > UBA4738 > UBA4738 > HRBIN12 > AC-51. The sequence continues at coordinate 56,882 of CAWCDA010000031.1, forward strand.
GGACGATCTACAAACGACTGAAGTCGATCCGCGACCGACTCCGCTTCCGGGTGCAACGATCCTGGCGAGTGGAGGCGGCCGCGCTGATCGACGCGCTTCCCGCCTTCGACGACCTCGACGAAGACGCGCTGTCGGACCTCGCGGGTCGCATCGATCTGGTGACCGTCCGCGACGGGCAGGCCGCGTTCCGCCGCGGCGACGTCGCCGACGCCTTCTACGTGGTGCAGTCAGGGACGATCCATATCGAAGACGAGGATCTGGAGGAAGGCGACACGCGGATCATCACGACGCTCGGACGCGGCGACGCCTTCGGGGAGTTCGGCCTCATCGGCTCCGGCGTGCGTGCCGCCACCGCTCGCGCCGAAGGCGTGGCGACGCTGTTCCGCGTCGACAAGGCGTCGTTCGACCGGCTGCTGGCCGACGACCTCGACGCGCCCGATTTCGCGCCGACGATGCAGGCCTACGCGGAGCTGCGCTCGCTCCCGCCCTTCCGGACGCTGTCGAGCGCGGACCTCTCGCTCGTGCTCGAGCACGGCGAGTGGCGCAACGTCGCGCCCGGGGAACGGCTGATCCAGCAGGGCGAGGCGGGCGACACGTTCTTCGTCGTGGGCGCCGGGCAGGTCGACGTCGATCGCGATGGCGAGATCATCGCGTCCCTCGGCCCCGGACAGCATTTCGGCGAGATCGCGCTGTTGACCGACGCGCCTCGCAATGCCAGCGTCACCGCGCATACGCCGGCGCGCGTGTTCGCGCTCGACCGGGAGGGATTCATCAGCGTGATCGCCCGAACGTTCCGTCGCGGCGCGGTGGAGCGAACCCCGGACCGCAACATGGAGCACTGAGGAGGACCCGATGGTGTGTTGGCATTGCCGCCGCACGGCGGTGGGCTCGTGCCGCTTCTGCGGACGCGGCGTCTGCGAGGACCACGCCCAAGAACAGCCCTACGTCCTCGAGCTGTACCGCGGCGGCGACATGACCCGCGCCCTCGTGGTCGAGGACGCGCTGTTCTGCGGCGCCTGCACACCGCGGCCGGACCCGATCGATCTGCCCGAACTCGACGAGTGACGTACGTCACATTTCCGCCGTGATGGAAAGCACCCCCCCGATGTGACCTGCGCTACGCGCATCTCGGGGCGAACCGGGCATGATGCATCCATCGAGCGGCTCGCACAGGGCCCCGGAGCACGAAGGAGAAGCAGATGGCCGAGAAGAAGATCCAGCCGAAGCTCCCGACGAGCGATGAGCCGGCCGCGGGCGCCCGCAAGGCGACCAAGACCAGCGCACGCCGCACCAGCAACCGCGTCGTGGCCCGCAAGGTAGCCCGGAAGTCCTCGGTCAAGAAGATCTGACCACCCGATCTCAGTTTTTCCTCGAAACCCGGGCCCGCGGCCCGGGTTTCGTCGTTTGGGACCTCAACGCGGCGCCCGTGACGAGCGTCACACCGCCGGGGTGACGGACAGCACGCACCCGATGTGACCCCCGATACCGTGTGCGCACACCCTCCGGGGGGATGATCGGGGCATCGTAGGAGGCCCAGAGGGGCCCGAGAGAAGGGGACCGGAGCAGATGGCCGACAAGAAGATCGAGCCGCAGCAGCCCGAGAAGGACGAGAAGGCCGCGGGCGCACGCGAGACCAAGAAGACGAGCTCTCGCCGGATCCTGAACAAGAAGGTCGCCAGGAAGGCTAACCTCCGCAAGTCCTGAGGCAACCACACCACGCCAAGAGCCCGGGCCCTCGGCCCGGGCTTTTGCGTTCCCGAGTAGCGGTTCCCGGTCTCTGCGGCTAGGCTCGCCTCGATGTCCCCCACCGTGGCCGCTACCGCCGGGCTCATCGTCGCGATGGCCTCCACCCCCGTGCTCCAGGGCGTGCCCAAGAAGGATGTCGAGCGGCTTGCCGTGATGGGCACGGTCCGGCGGTTCCGCCGCGGGACCTACATCTGCCACCAGGGCGATCCCTCTCCCGAGGTCTATTTCCTCGTCGAGGGTCGCATCGAGATCAGCTCCTTCTCCCCGACGGGCGCCCGCATCCTGCACGCGTCCGTCGACACCCCACAGTTCTTGGGCGAGCTCGGGGTCCTCGGGACCCTGCCTCGGGGTGCCGACCTGTTGACTCTGGAGGACACCGACGTCTGGACGACCCCCGGCGAGGACTTCCTGGATTACATCACCGGGCAACCGGGCGCCGCCCGACAACTGCTCGCCGCGCTCGCCCGCCAGATCCAGGAGCACCAAGCCTTCGCAGACGACCTGCTCTTCCTCGACCTCAAGGGACGCGTCGCCAAGCGCCTGCTGCAGATGGGGACGCCGTCGCTCGAGGAACTGCCGGACGCAGGCACACCGGTGCCCGCGCTCACGCACGCCGACCTCGCCAGCCTGTGCGGGGGCAGTCGCGAGAACGTCACCAGGATCGTGGCGGACTTCCAGCGTCGCGGACTCGTGCAGCGTGACGGACAGCGCTACATCCTGAAGAAGCCGACGCAGCTGGCGAAGATCGCTGGGCTCTAGCTTCCGTCGTCGGGCACCGTGAGCCCGGGGACATCGCGCACCACCGCGAGCCCGCCGTCGATATCAACCGACACGACGAGGTCGTCCACCGCCGGCAGGAGGGTCTCGGAGCCGTCGGCCGCGACCACGCGCCAGAGGTCCTGCGCGGGATAGGGCAACACCTCTTCGACGACGCCGAGCTCCCCGCCGGACTCGGTGACGACCGCAAGACCCTCCACCTGGTGGGACCACCATCGCCCCTCGGGGAGCGCCGGCAGCCAGGATTCCGGGACGATCAGCTCGATCCCCGCAACGGCCTCGGCGGCGCTGCGATCCTCGATCTCGTCGAACGTCACGAGCAGTCGTTCGCCGTTGGGACGCACCGTGCGGACCGTGAACGCGCGCCCGGTCGCATCGAACATGACGGACCCGGGCTTCCAGCGGTCGGGATTGTCCGAGCGGTTCTGGATCGACAGTTCGCCGCGGACGCCGTGGGGCTTCGCGATCCTGCCGACGGTCACCGTCGGCTCGTCCACGTCAATCCTCGAAGTCGACGCGTGCCGCGAGGTCCTGGCGAGACGCCGCGGCTCGAACCACCGTGCGGATCGCCTTGGCGGTCCGGCCGCCGCGGCCGATCACCTTCCCCAGCTCGCCGGGCGCCACCGTCACGCTGTAGGTAGGGCCGCGTTCATCGAACGACTCGGCGACGCGCACCGCGTCGGGATCGTCGACCAGCTCACGGCACAGGAACTCGACGAGCTCCTTCACCTCAGGCCCCGGCCGTCTCCTCGACGGTGGCGTCAGCGCTCTCGACCGCAGGGGCCTCGACAGGCGCGGGCTCGTCGACAGGCGCTGGCTCCTCGGCGGGCGCGGGAGGCGGCGCGGCCGCGGCCTTCGTCGATTCGGCGGCCTTTGCCTGCGCCTTCTTCGAGAGCTTCTCCTTCGCGGGACGCTCGGTCTTGGTCTTGACGCCGATCAGTGCGCTCGGACGTTCCTTGACGAAGGTCTCCCAGATCCCGAGCTTGCTCATGAGGTTCCGCACCTGGTTGGACGGCTGGGCCCCCACCCGGAGCCAGTACAGCGCACGCTCCTCATCGATCTCGATCAGCGAGGGGTCGCTCAGCGGGTGGTACTTCCCGATGTTCTCGATGAAACGGCCGTCCCGGGGAGCCCGCTGGTCGGCCACGACCACGCGGTAGAAGGGGCGTCCCTTCGACCCCATCCGCCGCAGCCGGATCCTCGTCGCCATGCCTGTTCGTCCTTCTATCTCGTCGGGAGGTTCTGAGGCATCTTCATCCCCGGTACGCGCTTACCGCCCATCATCGTCCGCATCATCTTCCTCGCGCCCTCGAAGTCCTTGAGCAGCGTGTTGACGTCGGCGGTGGTGGTCCCGGATCCGTTCGCGATCCGGAGGCGGCGCGACCCGGAGATGATACCCGGTTCCCGCCGCTCCTGGGGGGTCATGGACAGGATGATGGCCTCCGCCCGCTGGAGCTCCCCCTCGTCGACCGCTCCGGCCAATTCCTTGATGCCCGCCTTGCCACCGGGCACCCCCGGCAGCATCTTCAGCAGGTCCTGGATCGGCCCGAGCTTGCGCATCTCCCGGAGCTGGCCCAGGAAGTCCTCGAGGTTGAACTGTCCCGAGATCATCTGCTGTGCCGCCTTCGCGGCGGCCTCCTGATCCACCGTGTCTTGCGCCTTCTCGATCAGCGTCAACACGTCGCCCATCCCGAGGATCCGACCGGCCATGCGATCGGGGTAGAACGGCTCGAGATCGTCGACCTTCTCCCCCGTCCCGACGAAGAAGACGGGTCGGCCCGTCACGGCCGTCATCGACAACGCGGCACCGCCCCGCGCGTCGCCGTCGAGTTTCGTCAAGATGAACCCGGTGGTGTCGACCTCGTCCATGAAGGCGCGCGCCTGCGTGACGGCGTCCTGGCCGGTCATCGCGTCGCATGCCATCACGACGTGCTGCGGCTTGGTGACGTCCTTGATCTTGCGCGCCTGCTTCATCATGTCGGGGTCGACATGCAGGCGACCGGCGGTGTCGATGATCACCACATCGGCGCCCGTCCGCTGGGCCTCCTTGACCCCGTTCTTCGCCAGTTTCACCGGATCCTTCCCCTCCGACCACACCGGCACGCCGATCTCGCGCCCGAGCGTACGCAGCTGCTCGACCGCGGCGGGCCGCTCGAGGTCGGCGGCGATCAGCAGCGGGCGTTTCCCCTTGCCCTTGAGGTGTTTGGCGAGCTTGGCACACGCGGTCGTCTTGCCGGACCCCTGCACGCCGGCGAGCATGATCACGGCGGGGCTGGCGCCCGACAAGGTGAACGGATGATGCTCGCCGCCCAGGGTCACCGTCAGCTCCTCGTCCATGACTTTCACCACCTGCTGCGCCGGCGTCAGGCTCTTGAGGACTTCCTCGGACAGGGCCCGGGCGCGGACGCGGGCGAGCAGGTCGTCGGCGACCTCGACAGAGACGTCGGCCTCGAGCAGGGCCGTGCGGATCTCCGCCAGGGCGTTGTCCACCTGCTTGGGGTGGAGCTTGCCCCGGCTGCGGAGCTTCTTGAAGACGCCGTCGAGGCGGTCGCTCAGGGTGTCGAACATAAGGTGAGGGCGCTGCGGCATCACTGCCGCAACGCGTCCTAGTGTATCGACCCGAGACCGGGGGAACGACCAGGGATGAACGGCAGGCAGATCGAGGCGGCACGGCTCGAGCGGCAGCTCGTCTGGCTCCGATGGCTGGTCGCGGCGTTCGGCGCGGTGCAGGTGGGCTTTGCGGTGCGCGACCGCGCAAACGACCCCGCGTTCGCGCTCCCCTTGGCGGTCGCGCTCGTGATCGGACTCGCGATCGGGAACGTGGCCATCTCGAGTTCGGTGCGCAAGGCCACCGATGCGGGCCAGTTCCGTTCGATCGGCATCGTCGCGTTCGCCCTGGACGCCGTGGTCATCCTCGGATTGGTGTGGCTCGTGCCCAGCGGTCCCGCAGATCCCGTGTGGGTGCTGGGCTACCTCGTCCCGTTGGAGGGAGCGGCGCGTTGGGGTCTGCGCGGCGGCCTGATCGGCGCCGTGTTGTTCCTCGGAGAGCAGATCGTGCAGGAGGCCGCGCGCGCCCAGGTGGCGGCCGGGGCATCGCAGGTGTCGTTCCGGGCCGGGATGGCGTTCGTGATCGGCGCGGTCACCGGGTCGTTCGTGTCGTCGCTCCAGCGTACCGCCGCCGAGGCAGCCGACCAGGCGACCGCGGCCTCGGCAGCCGCGCAGCGTGCCGAGGTCGCCGCCTCGCAGGCCGCGGAGGCCCATCGGGAGATCGCCGCCTTCCACGCAGCCGTTTTCGCCGACGCGCAGCCCGAGCATCTGGCCGAGACGCTTCGCGCGACCGCCGAGCGAGTGGCAGCCGAGCTCGGCTGCACGGCGCTCGGCCTGTTGACCCGCTCGACCGGAAGCGCGGGCGAGGACGTGTTCACCGTCGCCGGCGTGCACGGTGACCCCGGCTACCTGCTGGGCCAGCTGCTCTCGCCCACATCGGACCCCGTGGCCGCGGCGGCGGTCGAGGGTGCGGCCGTCGTGGCCGAGGGAGACGTGGTGGCGCCGATGCGCGTGCGCGGCGCCGTCGTCGGCGCGGTGCACGAGCGTGCCGGCGCCGCACCCGATGCGGGGCGCGTCGACGCCTTGCAGACGATCGCCGACCAGCTCGGCGTCGCGTTGGAGGCAACCCGCCTCCGCGCGGAGCAGGCCGCAACGGTCGAGCGGCTCACCGAGCTCGACGCGATGAAGACGGACTTCGTGGCGATCACGAGCCACGAGCTCCGCACCCCGCTTGCCGGCATCCGCGGCTTCGTCGACATGTTGCTTCGCCGCGGAGCCGATCTCTCGCCAGCCGAACAATTGGAGTACCTCGGCATCGTCCAGACCCAGACCGAGCGGCTGATCCACCTGGTCGATGACCTGCTGATCGTGTCGCGCGTCGAAGGTGACGCGCTGGTGCTCGAGCCCGAGGACGTTCCGATCAGGCCCCTCCTCGCACAGGTCGTCGCGGGTCTGGGCGAGTCGGGTGCCCGCGTCGAGCTCGAGGAGGTGCAGGGCGCCCCCTCGAGCTTGACGATCGACCCGAACCGATTGATCCAGATCCTGACGAACCTCACGCACAACGCGGTGAAGTTCTCCCCCGCTGACGCCCCGGTTCGACTCCGTTGGTCGGCACCCGCCGACGGCACCGTGGTCTTCGAGGTGATCGATCGCGGTGCCGGCATCCCGCCGGAGGAGCAAGCGCTGATCTTCGAGCGCTTTCGGCAACGAGGCGACCATCGATCGCACGCGGAAGGGTTCGGGCTCGGGCTCTACATCACGAAGCTGTTGACCGAAGCCATGGGCGGTTGGCTCGACCTGACGTCGTCGTCGGTCGGCACCACGTTCGCGGTCACGCTCCCTGCGGCCCGTCCGCTGCCAACACCCTCTCGACCGTCCGCAGCAACGCGGTCGGACTGAACGGCTTCGTGAAGTACTCGTCGGCCCCCATCCGCATCGCGGCGGCGCGCCCCTCCTCGCCGGTCGCCGTCACCACGATCACGCGCACCGACGCCGTCGTTGGGTCGGTCTTGACGATGTGGAGCACATCGGCACCGCTCGTGCCGGGGATATTGAGATCGAGGAACAGCAGATCGGGGGGCGCGAGGCGGATCAGCTCCATCGCCACGTACCCGTCGGCCGCCTCATCGATCTCGAACCCCTCGCCCTCGAGCACGAGCCGCATCGCCTCGCGCATCGTCGGGTGATCCTCGACGATCAAGATGCGCGTCGCCATCGATCCCATCCTTAGGCGAGGAGGCGGTCGGCGAACGCCGCCGCGTCGAACGGTCGAAGGTCGGCCGCGGTCTCCCCGATCCCCACGTAGCGGATCGGCAGATCGAGTTCCTCGCGGACGGCAAGCACGATCCCACCCTTTGCAGACCCGTCGGTCTTCGTCAAGACCACCCCGGTCACATCGACCGACTCGGTGAACGCACGCGCCTGCGCGATCCCGTTCTGGCCGGTCTGCGCGTCGAGCACCAGGAATGTCTCGTCGACCGTCGCGCCCGCCTTCTCGATCACGCGCTTGACCTTCTTCAGCTCCTCCATCAAGGGCTGCTTCGTGTGGAGCCTCCCGGCCGTGTCGACGATCAGCACGTCGGCGCCGCGAGCGGTCGCGGACGTCACCGCGTCGAACGCGACGGCGCCGGGGTCGGCGCCGCGATCCTGGGAGATGAGCTGGGCGCCCGCACGGTCGGCCCACACCTCCAGCTGTTCGCCCGCGGCGGCACGGAAGGTGTCGCTGGCGGCCAGGCTCACCTGCTTCCCCTCGGCTGCGAGCATCGCGGCGAGCTTCCCGATGGTCGTGGTCTTGCCCGCGCCGTTCACCCCGACCACGAGGATCACATCGAGCCCGTCGGCGCCGAGGTCGATAGGGCGATCGGGCCCGAGGATGGCGAGGATCTCCTCGCGCACGAGTCCCGCGGGGTCGGCGCCCGGCGCGTAGCGAGCCCGCACACGTGCGACGAGGTCGGCGGCCCCCTTCGGCCCCACGTCGGCCTTGATCAACACGTCTTCAAGCTCTCGCCAAGCGTCGACCTCGTCGCGTCCGAACACCGACCGCACTTTCGCGCCGAGGCCTCCGGCGCCGAAGCCGCCGGCCGAGCCCCGCGGCGTGGTCGGCGCCGTCGCGGAGGCGAGCGCGTCGTACTCCCGGGCGCGACGCGAGCGCACAACGACGAACGCCACGATGCACAGCAGCGCGATGAGGCCGAACACGAACAGGTAGGCGGCGGACACGGAAGGGTCAGCCTACCGGAGGACTCGCGAGCTCCTCGCTCGGGGTCACCGAGAGCACCGGCTCGTCGTCGGCGGAGGATTGAGGGGCGAACGCCTCGGCGGCTGCCTCCCGCTCGGCCTCGACGCGCGCGATCGTTTCGGCCCGCTCCTGATTCTCCAGACGCTGCGCCACCACCTTGGTGGTGCCGTCGTTGTTCAGCGAGATGCCGTACATCATGCCGGCGATCTCCATCGTGCGCTTCTGGTGGGTGACGATCAGGACCTGGGAGGCGGACGCGAAGCCGTCCACAAGCCGCAGGAAGCGGTGCAGGTTCACGTCATCGAGCGCCGGCTCGACCTCGTCCATCAGGTAGAACGGCGATGGCCGCGCCGTGAAGATCGCGAACAAGAAGGCCATCGCGGTCAGGGAACGCTCCCCGCCGGACAGCAAAGAGATCCGCTTGACTCGCTTCCGCCCCGGGCTGGCCTCGATCTCGATGCCCGAGGCGAGCGGGTTCGCCGGGTCGGTCAGCACGAGCCGCCCCTCGCCGCCGGGGAAGAGCTCGGCGATCAGCCGTTCGAACTGGATCGCGACGTCGCGGTAGGCCTCGGTGAAAGACTCGGTGATCTGGTGATCGATCTGCGCGATCACCTCGAGGAGGTCGCGCCGAGCCTTCCGCACGTCGTCCAGCTCGCGTTGCATGAAGTCGTGCCGCTCCTGCATCGACTCGAGCTCCCCGGTGGCGAGCAGGTTGACGCGGCCGAGCAACGCGAGCCGCCGCTGCACGAGCTCCTGCTTCTTCTCGATCGTCTCGACGGTGTCCTCGTCGTCGAGGGCACCGACCGCCTCCGAGGGCTCGGCCTGGAAGCCCTCACGGAGCAGCCGCTCGGCCTCGCCGATCCGGCGCTCGATGTCACCGCGGAGACGATCCTCGTCCTCGTAGCGGTATCGCAGCTCCTCGAGCGCGGTGGAGGCCTCGCGCCAGCTCTTGTTCACGGCGGCCTCGGCCTCCGCGGCCTCGCGCTCCGTCGTCCCGGCGGCCTCTCGAGCCTCCGTGGCCGCCGCGAACGCGGCGTCGGCCGCTGCGACCGCCGCCTCGGCCTCGGCCCGAGCCACCTCCGCGGCCGCGAGCTCCTCCCGCAGCTGGACCGGGTCGTGCGCCGCCAGCTGATCGCGCTCCTCGCGCAGTTCGGCGAGCCGGTGATCTTGGTTGGCGCGATCGCGTCGCAGCGTTTCGACGGTGACACGCGCGTGGATCGGCGCCTGCGGCAGCGGCGGCAACGCGGGCGGCTCCTCGGTCGCCGTCGGGCCCATCTCGGCGATGCGCTCGCGCGCCGCGGTCGCCGTTTCGGCCAGAACGCCGAGCCGCTGGGCGAGGAGCTCCTCCTCCTTGTGCATCGCGGCCAGCTCTCGCTCCGCGATCGTGAGTCGCTCGGCCGCCTCTGTGATGTCGGCGTCGGCGGCCTCGATCTGCTGCTGCAAGAACGCGACCTCCCCGGCGATCTCGTCGAGCCGCTCCGTGCGTGGACGCAGCTGCTGCTCGGTGGCCGAGAGGTCGTGGGCGAGGACCTGCAGTTCTGCGCGGATCTCGCGCAGCCGCACGTCGGCCTCCTTCGCCGTGTGGATCACGGCGGGGCCAACGAGCACGCCCTCTGGCGTGACGAACGATGCCTGCGGGTGCTCTGCCTGCTTGCGAGCGGCCTCCTCGATGTCACGGACGAGGTAGACGTCGCGCAACACCGTCGAGACGATGCCGCGGGCGGCCGGCTCCGCATCGACCTTCGAGAGGAGCTTCTGCTCGCCGGTCAGCCCGAGCGGCACCGGACCGCCGGCCGCGATCGCCAGGATCGCGCCGTCGCCCCGCGGCGCGTCCTCCAGCGCCCGGTCGCCGTCGTCGTAGACCACCGCGTCGGCGAGTGCGCCCAGCGCCGCCACGAGCGCGCGCTCGAGCCCGGAGTCCACACGCACGAGATCCTTCAGCAACCCGATCGCGTGGCCCGTGTGTCCGGCCAGGAACCGCGACCCGGGTGTCTCCTCGATGTCGCGGCGTCGGGCCTCGAGCAGGTCCTTGCGGGCCTGCATGCGCCGGCGCGCCTCGGTCAGCTCCTCGATCCGGTCGACGAGCTTGCGACGCTCGTCGTCGAGCTGGTTCCGCCGCTCCGCAAGCGGGGCGGTCTGGCCGTCCATCTGCTCGATATCGGACTCGGTGTCCCCGCGCGCGGCCTCCGCCGCGGCGATCCGCTCTCGAACGCCCGCGAGCTCCCCCGCGACGCGCTCGCGCTCTCGTTCCGCGCTCGCCAGCGCACGTTGGATGGCCTCGGCCTCAGCGCGACGACCCGCCGCCTCCTCGCCGGCGCGCCGGCGGATCTCCTCGACCTGGTGGCGGTGGTCCTCCGCCTCGCGGTAGGCGGCCTCGGCCAGATCGAGCTCGGCCTCTCTGCCCTCGAGCTCCGCGATCACGTCGGCGAGCCGCGCCTCGATGCGCCCGACATCCGCCGCGACCGCGTCCAGCCGAGCCGCGCGCGATGCCTGTGACGCCAGCTCCTGCCGCGCGCCTGTCTCGCGCTCGACGGCGGCGCGGAACCCCCGCTCCGTACGCTCGCGGTCGAACGAGGCCGCGCGGAACGATCCTTCGGCCTCGGCCAGCGCCCGCGTCGCGCCCGCGCGCCCGTCCGCGGCCGCGAGCACCTTTGCATCGAGCGCGTCGAGCCGCTCGCGCGCGAACCGACGCTCCTCGAGGCCCTGGTCCCACGCGCCGGTGCGCCGCTCACGCTCGCGCTGCAGCGCACGCAGACGCGCCGCCGCCAAGGTGCGAGCGAGGGTGTCGGCCTGCTGCGTGAGCTGCTCGTGTTTCTTGGCGGATTCCGCCTGTTGCTGCAGCGGCTTCAGCTGGCGCCGCAACTCGGTCAGGACGTCGGCGAGGCGCAGAAGATCTTGATCGAGATTGGCGAGCTTGCGCTCCGCCCGTTCCTTGCGGCGCCGGTGCTTGGCGATCCCCGCGGCTTCCTCGATGTACTTACGGCGGTCCTCCGGACGCGCCAGGAGGACCTCCTCGAGCTGGCCTTGGCCCACGACGGTGTGGAGCGCTCGACCGATGCCCGTCTCGGACAACAGCTCTTGCACGTCCATGAGTCGGACGATCTGCCCGCCGATGCGGTACTCGGATTCGCCGGAGCGGAAGATCGTCCGGCTGATCTCGATCTCGGTCATCGGCACGGGGATCTTGCCGGCGGTGTTGTCGATCACCAGCTTGACCTCGGCCATGCCGAGCGCGGGCCGCGACGGCGTCCCCGCGAAGATCACATCGGCCATCTGACCGCCGCGGAGCGCCCGCGGACCTTGCTCGCCCAGGGCCCAGCTGATCGCGTCCACCAGGTTGGATTTGCCCGACCCGTTGGGGCCGACGATCACGGAGACCCCGGGCACGAACTCGAGGACCGTCTTGTCCGCGAATGACTTGAAACCGCGGATCGTGATCGAGCGGAGGAACATCGCGCGGATGCTAACAGGCATGTGATTCTCCGCGCGGGAAGCGCCCAGCCCTTCCCTATCGGTGCTGGTCACGGACCAGTTCTAGCCGATGATCCGGAAACCGTCGAGGCCCTCGGGGGGCTCCTGGCGGACCTCGAGGCCAATGACCGTCGCGCCGGGTGGACCGTGGCGAGACCACGCCACCATCCTGGCCACCGCCGCCTCGGGGCCTTCGAAGACGGCCTCGACCTGCCCATCGGCCGTGTTGCGAACCCAGCCACGGACGTCGAGGCGCGACGCTTCGCCTGCACACGTCGCCCGGAAGAAGACCCCCTGCACCCGGCCCTCGATCAGGACGCGACGGCGCTCAGTCGGGGATATCGAGCTTGCGGACGCGGAAATCCTCCTTGGGCCCGTAGTCGGCGGCGACGAACGCCGTCATCGTCTCCTTCGCGATCTGTCGCGTCGCGAAGCGTCCGATCTCGAGCCAGTGCCGTCCGTCGGGGTGCCGATGCTGAAGCGAGTACGCGCCGGAGCGCGGCACCGAGTGCGAGGCCGTCGTCGCAAGGGCCGCCAGCGTGTACTGATTGCCGCCGCCACTCATGAGATCAGTCTCCCGATCGCGCGGCGTGTCGCACGCGCAGCGTGGCCCGGTCCGAGCCCTTTGCCACGAGCTCCTCGAGCCTCGCGTTGGCTTCGTCTCGGTTCGCGAACCTCCCGAGCTCGATCCAGTGATCGCCGCTGGTTCGATCGATGGTGAAGGCCCGGGCCGTGGACCTCTGGACCTCGTCGATCGCGACCGACGTCTCGAGGACCATCCATTTGCTGCCTGGGCCGGCGAGGTTGCCCATGCCGAACGACTCCATTCCCGGGTGGTCCCCGGCGCAACCCCATGCTAGGACTGATCGGCGGCAGGCACCAGACTGGCGTCAGCTTTGGCACTGGGGGCAGTAGTACGAGCTGCGCTGGGAGATCTTCACCGTCTGGATCGGCGTGCGGCAGCGGCGGCACGGCAACCCGGTGCGCCCATAGACCTTCAGCTCGTTCTGGTATTCCCCCGGCTCGCCGAACAGGTCGAGGTACGCCTCGTCGTCCAGGGTCGTGCCGCGGAGCTTGATCGACTCCTGCAGCACCTCCTGCATCGCGCGGTACAGACGACGGACCTCCTGCGACGACAGCGTGTTGCTCAGCCGGTCGTAGCGCAGGCCGGCGCTGAACAGCACCTCGTCGGAATAGATGTTTCCGAGGCCGCTGATGAACTTCTGGTCCATCAACAGCTGCTTCATCTTCGCGGCCTTCTCGGCGAGGAGATATTGGAACGTCGGCCACGTGAACACCTGGTCGAGGGGATCGATCGCGATGTGTTGCAGATCCTTGACCTTGCCCATCTCATCCGGCGAGACGACGAAGACTTCGCCGAACGTCCGCGGGTCGATGAACCGGAGATCGCCGCCCTGCTGGAACGTCGCGATCACGTGCGTGTGCGGAGCGACGGCGAGGCGCCCGTTCCCGCGCTGGAACCGCCCACTCATGCCGAAGTGCACCACCCAGATATCGCCGCCGTCGAGGTGCAAGAGGATGTACTTCCCGCGACGTTCGGCCTTCGTGATCTTGTGTCCGGCGACCCGCGACGTGAACTCCTTGCGCGTCTTGTGCCGACGGATCGCGCGCATCGCGTTCTTCGTGCCCTTGACCTCGACGGTCTTGACCTTCTTGCCGACGACGTCGCGATCCAGGTCACGGCGCATCACCTCGACTTCGGGAAGCTCCATCCGTCCTCCTAGGGTGTCTCCCCGGCGCCGCGCGCACGCAGACGCTCGTAGGCCTCACGCGCGGCGTGCTGCTCCGCTTCCTTCTTGGTGCGACCGCTGCCCGCGCCGAGCTCCTCGCCCGCGACGGAGACGACCGCCGTGAATTCCTTCTGATGATCCGGCCCGGCGTCCGCAACCTCGTAGCTCGGCAACGAGCGCAACCGCTGCGATGCCAGCTCCTGCAAGATCGTCTTGAAGTCTCGATCGCCCTCGCCTCGAACGTAGGCCTCCATGCGCGGACGGAAGAGTCGCTCGATCAGCTCCCGTACGGTGACGAGGCCGGCGTCGAGATAGACGGCGCCGAAGATCGCCTCGAGCGCGTCGGCCAGGATGCTGGCCTTGTCCCGACCGCCGGATTGCTCCTCCCCCTTGCCCAGCAACACCAGCTCGCCGACCCCGAGCCCACGCGCGACGTCGGCGAGCGCCTGCATGTTGACGATCGCGGCCCGGAGTTTCGCCAGCTGGCCCTCGGGGAGTTCGGGGTAGGAGGCGTACGCCATGTCGGTCACCACGAGTCCGAGCACGGAGTCGCCGAGGAATTCAAGGCGCTCGTTCGTCAGGGTCAGGCCGCGCTCGAACGCGTAGGACCGGTGGGTGAGCGCCGCCTCGCGCAGCGCGGCGTCGTGGAACCGGACCTCGAGCGCTCGGTCCAGGGCATCCAGCTGCGCCACCGCGGGAGGCACTCGGCTACTCGACCTCGACGGCCTGACGGCCGGCGTAGTAGCCGCAGTTGCCGCACACGCGATGCGGCATCTTGGGCTGCTTGCATTGCGGACAAGAGCTGTAGGACGTGGCCTCTGCCTTCCACGTGGCGCGCCGTTTCGCGGTGCGGGTCTTGCTCTGCTTCTTCTTGGGGACCGCCATGGTGGTTCCTTTCGTCTCAGTCGGTGTCGGGGAGTTCCAGCAGGAGGTCCGCCAGGACGGCGAACCGGGGATCGACAGCCTCGTGACCGGGGCACTCGCCGAGGTTGCGGTTACCGCCGCAGACCTCACAGAGCCCAAGGCAATCGGGCTGACACAGGGGCGCGAACGGCATCTCGACGCCGACGGCGTCGCGGATCGTCTGCTCGAGGTCGACCGTGCCCTCGACGAGCGCATACCGGTCGTCATCGTCGGCCTCGTCGCTGTCCGCGTCGGGCACGTCCTCGGCGAACAGCTCGCTCACCTCCACGGTGAAGGGCCGCGGGCGCTCGGTCAGGCATCGGGCGCACCGCACCGTCCAGGTGCCGGTGATCGAGCCGGACACGAGGATGCCCTCGACGACCGCCTCGAGCAGGAGCGAACCGCCCAGCGGCGCGTCGTCGGGAACCGCGACCAACTCGGTCGCGAGCCCTTCGATCGTGCCCATCACGTCGCAGCGACGCGAGACGCCGGGTTGCCCGAGCAGGTCGTGGACGTCGATCGGTTGCAGGTTCGTCATCCGAAATCCTCCCCCTCGACCTCCGCATCGAACAGCTCGGACGGTGTCTCCTCGGGCGGCGACCCGAGGCGCTGCTCCGCGGCCGTCGTCGGCGCGCGCAGTCGCTCTCGTCCGACCTCGACCTGATCGAGCGTCTTGGCCAGCGCCCGCGCGGTTCCCTGCGCGTCTTCCAGGATCTTTCGCAGCGAGATCTCGAACTGCGCGAGCTTGCCGTCGACGTAGTCCTCTGCCTCGCGACGCATCGCGCCGGTCGTGTCCTCGGCATCCTGCAGCATCTGCGCGGCCTCGTCCTCGCCGCGCTTGGCGACCTCGGTCTTCATCGCCATCCGACGCTGTTCCTCCTGCGCCTGCTCGATGATCCGATCGCCCTCGGCACGCGCCTTCGCGAGCAGCTCCTCGCGATCCTTCACGATCCAACGCGCCTGCTTGATCTCCTCGGGAAGCGCCTCCTGCATCTCGTGCAGCATCTCCAGCACCTCGTCGCGGCTGATGAGCACAGAGGAGGACAGCGGCATCGACTTCGCGTCGCGGACGATCTCCTCAAGCTGCGCGAGGCGGCCGGCGAGGTCCATCACGCCGCTCCCAGCCGGTCGATCAATGCCTTGCGGACGTGCTCGGGCACGAGGCCCTCGACGTCGCCGCCGAGGCGCGCGACCTCCTTCACCAGGGATGACGAAAGGAACGACCATCCGGGACTGGTCGCCATGAACAGCGTCTCGATCTCGCCGATGCGTTGGTTCATCTGTGCCATCTGGATCTCGTACTCGTAGTCACTCACGGCCCGAAGGCCTTTCACGATCACGCTTGCGCGTTGCGCACGCGCGTAGTCCACCAGCAGCCCGCCGAACGAGCCGACCCGGACGTTGCCGAGGTCCCGGGTCGCCTCTTCGAGGAGGTCGATCCGCTCGGTCACGGAGAACAACGGTGTCTTGGACGGATTCTCCACGACGGCAACCACGACCGCGTCGAACGTGCTGGCGGCACGGACGACGACGTCGAGATGCCCGTTGGTCACCGGGTCGAACGTTCCCGGACACAGGGCTGTCAGGCCCATCGCTCCTCCCGGTACAAGGTGAGGAGGCTGTCCCCGTAACGGAGCTGCCTCCGGACGGCCCAGTGTACCGGAACCGCAGGCAGGAGGCCCTTATGACCGCGGGTCAGCATCACGGTCCACGTCTCCGGGGCAAGCCATCCCGCATCCAAGGAGGCCACGAGCCGGTCGAGAGACGCGGCGGGGGCGTCGTACGGAGGATCGCAGAAGACGAGGTCGAATACTCCTTGTCCTGCAGACTGTCTGGCGAGCCACGCGAGTGCGTCCGCCTTGATGACCTTCGCCGCCTCCGACAGGCGCGTTCTCGCGAGGTTGTCCCGGATGGCGGCGGTCGCCTTCGCGGATCGCTCCACGAACACCGCCTCCGACGCGCCTCGAGACAGCGCCTCGATCCCGACCGCGCCGGTTCCGGCGAACAGGTCGAGGCACCGCGCGCCATCGATCCCGGACCCCAAGCTCGCGAACAGGCCTTCCCGGGCCATGTCGGACATCGGACGGGTGCCCGGCGGCACCGGACCCAGACGTGTTCCCTTTGCGGCTCCCGCGATGATGCGCACGAGCGGCGAGCCTAGCGGGCGGACCGGCTCGATCCGCTCAGGATCGGAACAGCCAGTCGATCGAGGCGGTGAAGCGCAGGCTCAGCTCCGCCAGCAGCTCGGGATGCTCCCGGAGCCCCGGGTCATCGGCCACCATGGCGAACGCACGGTCACGGGCGCGCCTGATCAGGTCCACGTCCTCGGCCAACCGCGCGAGCTTGAGGTCGGGCATCCCCGACTGGCGTGTGTCGAACAGCGTGCCCTCCCCACGCAACCGGAGGTCCTCGTCCGCCAGCTCGAAGCCGTCGGTGGTCCGGACCATCGCGTCGATCCGCGCTCGGGCCTCCTCGTTGGCGGGGTCCGAGGCATCGAACAGCACGCAGGTGGAGGGCCAGGCACCTCGCCCGATGCGACCGCGCAGCTGGTGGAGCTGAGCGAGCCCGAAGCGCTCGGCGTTCTCCACGAGCATCACCGTGGCGTTCGGCACGTCGACACCGACCTCGATCACGGTCGTCGAGATGAGCACGTCGGCCTCGCCCGCGCGGAACGAGTCCATGATCCGCTCCTTGTCCTCGGCCGCATGCGCCCGTGGAGCAGCTCGACCCGCAAACCGGGAAAGACATCGGCCCGGAGACGCTCGGCCTCGCTCTCGGCCGCCTTGACCTGCGTGCGGTTGCCCTCGTCGATCGCCGCGCAGACCACGAACGCCTGCCGACCTGAGGCGACCTCGGCGCGACGAGCTCCTCGGCGGCGGTCGTTCGCTGTCGGTGCGCGCAGCCGCCGTGCGGATCGGCTGCCGTCCCGGCGGGAGTTCGTCCAGGATCGCGACATCGAGATCGCCGTAGTAGGTCAGCGCGAGCGTCGGGGGATCGGCGTCGCCGTCATGATCAAGACGTCGATGTCGCCTCCCCCTTTGCCGGTCAACGCCATCCGCTGATGGAGCCCGAACCGGTGCTGCTCATCGACGATCGCGAGGCTGAGATCGGCGAGCTCGACCGCCTCTTGTACGAGCGCGTGCGTTCCGATCAGCAGATCCAGCGACCCGTCGGCGGCCCCGGCGAGCACGCGGGCGCGATCCGCGCCCGTCACGCTGCCCGACAACAGGGCATACGTGAGCGTGGGCGCGGTCTCGACATCGGCGAACAGTGACTCCTGCTCCTTCCCGCGCGACCCCGAGGCGTCGGACAGCGGGACCCCGCCGATGCGGTCGAGAAGCGTGCCCACCGATCGCAGGTGCTGGCCGGCCAACACCTCCGTGGGCGCCATGATCGCGGCCTGGTGCCCGGATTGGATCGCGATCAGCGCGCGTGGAGCGCCACGAGCGTCTTGCCCGCCCCGACGTCGCCCTGCAGCAGCAGGTTCATCGGCTGCGCGGCCTCCATGCGCCGCGTCGACCTCCGTCATCGCGCGGACCTGCGCGTCGGTCGCGACGAACGGCAACGCGCCGCGAGCGCCTCCGTCAAGGGCCCCGAGGCCGCATGCGCCACACCGGTGCGCTCCGGCCTCCGACGCTGTCGGCGGAACGCCACCCCAGCTCGAGCGTGAAGAGCTCGTCGAACTTCAGCCGCTCCGCGCCGCCTCGAGCTCGTGCTGATCGCCGGGAAGTGGATCCGCCGAAGGGCCTCATCGTAGTCGGACAGCGCCTCGCGCCACCACGACGTCGGCGGGCAGCGGATCGGCATCGGGGCAGCTGCTGCAGGGCCGCTGCACCAGCTCGCGGATCGTCCGGGTGGTGATGCCCTCGGTCGCCGGGTGGACCGGCGTGATGCGGCCGGTGTGCACGGTCTCGGCGTCGCCGCTCGCGGAGCACCTCGACCTCCTGGTTCGCGAGCTGGAGCCGCCCGCGATACAGCTCGACGACGCCCGACACCGCCAGCTCTCCCCTCCCGGTACAGGAGGCGACCCAGGGCTGGTTGAAGAACGTCAGGTCCAGGAAGCCGGTCCCGTCCCCGATCTGACGGTGACCATCGTCTGGCGTCGCCGGGTGTGGCGCTTGGCCACCGAGCGCACCCGTGGCGATCACCGTGGCGTCGCGTCGATCGGCAGCTTCGCGATCGGCAGGACACGGGACCGGTCGATGTAGCGGCGGGGGTAGTGATGGAGGAGCTGCCCGACCGTCTCGATGCCCAGCGCATCCGCCGAGCACCTCGGTGCGCCTCCGGACCTTTCGACCGACCCGTTCGGCGCTTCGCCACACGGGCGTCGATCGCGACGATCGGGTGCTCCGGGCTCAGCGGCATCGAGCGGTCCCTCACGGTCTGGGTTCTACCATGCCTGCATGACACGACGGTCCGCCCGGGTCGCTCGCGTGCGCGCTTCTGGGTGATCCTCGCCGCCTGCGGGGGCGACGGCAGGCAGCCGCGCCGTCCGCGTCGCTGCTGCCGCGAAGCGCCACGGAGCTGCCGACGATGGATCCGACGACCTTCGCCGCCCTGGTCGCGCAGCAACGCGGCACACCCGTGTTGGTGAACTTCTGGGGCTCGTGGTGCCCGCCGTGCCGGGAGGAGACCCCCGACCTGGTTGCGGCACACCGGCGCTGGGGCGACACCGTGCGATTCATCGGCGTGGACCTGTCCGACAACCGCGACGGCGCAACCTCGTTCATCGACGAATTCGGCGTGCCCTACCCGAGCGTCTTCGACCCCTCGAACGCGATCGCGGTCTCCTACGGTCTGTTCAGCCCGCCGGCGACGCTGTTCTTCGACGCGAACGGGGCGCTGGTCAAAACGGTTCCGGGTCAGATCTCCGCCCAGGACCTCGAGACCGATATCGAGTTGATCGCACCCTGACCGGCGGCCCGATGGGCCTTTGGTACCCTGGTCGAACTATGGCCGCCGTGTGTGACATCTGTGGGAAGAAGCCGTGGTTCGGCAAGTCGGTGACGTTCTCGCACAAGCGGAACAACCGCCGGTGGGACCCGAACATCCAGCGCGTCCGCGCGCTTGTCGACGGCTCCCCGAAACGGGTCAACGCGTGCACGAGCTGTATCAAGGCCGGCAAGGTCCTCCGCGCTGCGCGCGGCTGAGCCTCACCCGATGATCGCCGTCGCGAACCGGTAGCCAGCCTTCCCGTCCTGCTTCGTCCGGTACATCGCTTCGTCGGCGCGCGCCACGATCGAGGCGGCCGACTCCCCCAGGGAGCCCAGGGCGATGCCGACGCTCGCGGTCACCGTCGCGACGCCGGCCGCGACCGGGATCGGCTTGCCGACCGCCTGCACGATGCGCGTGGCGATCTTCTCGGCATCGTCGGGCGTGACCAGGTTCTCGCATAGGACGACGAACTCGTCGCCACCCAGCCGCGCCACGATGTCCCCGGGGCGGATCACGGACTCCAGCCGCCGGGAGGTCTCCGACAGCACACGGTCGCCCGCTTGGTGACCGAAGACGTCGTTGACGTCCTTGAACCCGTCGAGGTCCATGTACAGAACGGCGATCGCGCGACGGGACCGTTCCGATCGGAAGACCGCTCGAACCAGGAGCTCGTCGAACAGCTTGCGGTTCGCCAACCCGGTGAGCGGGTCGTGCGTGGCCTGATGTTCCAGCTGATCTTCGTGGAGCTTCCGGACGGTCGCGTCTCGTGCGATCACGGTGAAGAGCTCGCTGCCGCCGACCGAGGTCGCCGCCAGCGAGACGTCGATCGGCAACGTGGCGCCGTCCTTACGACGGGCCTCCACGAGGTGCTCCTCCTCTTCCCAGCGAACGTCCTGCAGCCCCGAGCGCTCCTCCGTGATCGCGAGAACCGGCACGATGTCTCCGATCGGCCTGCCGGCGAGCTCTGCCTCGGACCATCCGAACAGCGCCTCGGCGGCTGGGTTGGCCGATTCGATGTGCCCGAGCGCATCGGCGGTGACGATCGCCTCGACCGCGCTGTCCATCACCGCCTTGGCCCGCGCCTCGGATGCCGCGAGGTCCATCCCCAGCCGCGTGGCCAGGTCGAGGGCCGCGACGCGAGAACGACCCAGGAGGAACAGCACGGACGATGCGATCAGGGTGGTGATCAGGCAAACGACCAGCGGCGCCCACGGGAAACCCATGCCGCCCGGATCGAACGCGCGGGTGACGGACACGTCGATCGTCCAGGGCGTGCCGTCGACGACGACATGATCGGTGGTCGACAACGCGTTCGGATCGGCATCGCCGACCCCGGCACCGGCTGCGGCGGCCAGCGGTGTGTCGCTCGCGTCCCATTGCACGGACGCGCGGACGCCAGTCGCCAGGGTGCCCAGCATTTCCCGGCCGAGGACCGTCGGGTCGAGGGTCGCGCCGACCCATCCGATGAAGCGTCCGTCACGGTGCACCGGGGCGAGCAGCTGCATCCGCAGCTGCCGATAGGTGTTCGGCTGGGGCTGCGTCATCGTCACGCCGCCGTCCTTGCCGACAAGATCGAGCGCCTCGCGCGCGCCTGGCTCGCCGGCGAGGTCGGTCCCGAGCAGGGTTGGCGCGGCCGCTCGCGGCGCCACCATCGTCACCGGGTATCCGACGTCGCCCGCCGCCCGTCCCTGCACCCGCCGGATGAACTGCAGGGCGATCACCGACGGGTGCGCTTCGGGCAGCTCCAGGGAATCGGTGAACCCGTAGAACTGCTCGTCGGTCGGATCCTCCACTTCGAAGAACCCCTGCGTGACCGTCAACATGCGACGGTATGCGCGGACGGTGTCCTCGATCCGCCCGCGCTGGAGCGAGGCGACGTCTCGGAAGCGCGCTTCGTCGGCGTCGCGGCGGTCCGCCCCCCAGGCGGCGGCCACCGCGGCCGAGACGGTCGAGCCCAACACGAGGGCCGCCAAGGACGCGAAGATGAGCGTCCGAGCACGCCGGCGGTGCAGGTCCTTCGACGCCTCGAACGTGAGGCCTTTGCGCATGACGGATCCTCCAGGCCCGCATCCGGCGGGCTCAACCCGATGCCTCGACCCGTTGTGTCGTCCACTTGACCGCTCGTCGTGCCCATCCGCCCTGGTCAGAGCTGGCTAGTCCATCCAGACGGTCCCTGCGCGGTTCGGGACATCCGGGATCGGGGACACGGCGTGTCCCTCGGGGGCGGAAACGCCGTTCGATACACTGCGAACCGTTCTTCACCACGCTCGAGGCGCCGTCGCGGCGTCGTCTTCAATCACCGAGGAGGCCCACGTGGCACAGGTTTTCGACAATCCCACGCCTGAGGAACTGCGCGCGTTCACCGAGGAGATGCCGGAGGCCAGGATCACCGAGTTCGGCAACGTGAACGTGCAGACGACCGTCCTGTCCCGCTCGGCGGCCTCGACCTACGTCGTCGACCGAGAGTCGAGCGGCAAGACGATGACGCGATCGGACTACAAGAAGGTCGCCGCACTCCAGGACGCGTATATGGCCGAGCACGACATGGTCGTGGTCGATGGCTACATCGGCAACGACCCTGAGATGCGAACCGCCGCCCGGCTTGTGATGGAGAAGCGGTACGCCAACATCGCCGGGATGCAACAGAAGCTCTATTTCGAGCGCTCCGACGGCGCCGATCCCGAGGTGCAGGTGCTCTACACGCCGGGCCTCAAGGCCGAGGGATATCCCAACGATCGGCTGATCGCGGTCGACCTGGACACCTACACGACGCGCGTCCTCAACTCCGACTACTTCGGAGAGTCCAAGAAGGGCGGCCTGCGGATGTGGAACGACATCGTCTACAACAAGGGCGGACTGGCGCTGCACGCGGGGCTCAAGGTGATCCCGACGGCGCAAGGCGACAAGGTCCTGATGATCATCGGCCTCTCGGGCACCGGGAAGACGACCACGACGTTCACGACGCAGAACGGCTCGAAGCCTGTCCAGGACGACTTCGTCGGGCTGATGCCGGGCGGGCACGCCTACGGCACCGAGAACGGGTGCTTCGCGAAGACGTTCGGTCTCGACGCCGATTTCGAGCCCTCGATCCACGGGGCCGTCGTCAAGGACAACGCCTACCTCGAGAACGTCTTCCAGGACGACGACGGCACGGTCGATTTCTTCAACGAGCACTACACGAAGAACGGCCGCGCGGTCTTCGAGATGCGGGACCTGTTGTCCTACGAGGACGCCCGCAACGTCGGCACGGTCGACTACCTGCTGATCCTCAATCGGAACGAGAACATCATCCCCGCGGTCGCCAAGCTCTCCCAAGAGCAGGCGGCGGCCTTCTTCATGCTCGGGGAGACGACGGGCACCTCGGCCGGAGGCGCCTCGGAGGAGGGCAAGTTCCTGCGGGTCCCCGGGACGAATCCGTTCTTCCCTTTGCCGCACGGTCTGCAGGGCAATCGTTTGCTCGAGCTTCTCGCGACGCACCCGATCGAGACCTACCTGCTGAACACCGGTCGGGTCGGCGGCAAGGACGGCGACGATCGCTCCAAGAAGCTGCGGATCCCGGACACATCCGCGTGCGTCTCGGGCATCGCGGAACAGACGATCCTGTTCGAGGAGGACCCGGACTTCGGCTATCAGGTCGCGGCCTCGGCGCCCGGCATCGACGATCTCGAGAGGCTGCAGCCGCGCCGTCTCTACGAGGCGCAGGGTCGCGACGAC
This sequence comes from uncultured Actinomycetes bacterium, assembly GCA_963794065.1. GTDB lineage: Bacteria > Actinomycetota > UBA4738 > UBA4738 > HRBIN12 > AC-51. The sequence goes on from CAWCDA010000031.1 coordinate 79,964, forward strand.
GAGTACGCGGGCATCGTCGAGTCGCTGAAGGCCGACCGTGTCGCGCACCTGCAGCAGTTCACGCAGCTGTCGGAGGACATCATCAAAGCGGTGGGGTAGCGACCGCGCGTCCGCGCGGTCGCGGTCATCAGTTCGGAGGCCGGGGCTCGTCCCCGGCCTCCGGCGTTGCGGGGTCCTTCGCGCCGGAGCCGCGCGCGCCGAGGAACCAGGCGGCGATCAGCTGCATCGCCCCGAGCAGCAGGAACACGATGAACAACCACGAGTAGCGACTCGCCTCATCGGTGTAGGCCTGCCCGCGAACCGTGATCGTGCCGAACAGCGTGAAGAGACCCGCCGCGAGCAACCACGTCCCCACTCGACCCATCACGAACAGCGCGAACAGGATCTCGTCGGTCGTGTCCTCGGTCTCGACCCTGTGCCGCATCCAGTAGATGGCGGATCGGACCGCCAGCGCGAAGAACACGACCGCGATGGACAGCTCGACCGGACTCACGACGGGCACTCTGCCACAGCCACGGCGCAGGCCGCGCGCGGGCTGCGTTGCGCCGCCTCGTACACGGGCCGTAGCATGTGGCCCCCTGCCCGGCGAGGAGGAACGGCACCATGGTGCACGCGTACATCCTGATCCAGACGGAGGTCGGCAAGGCCGCGGCGGTCGCCGCGGAGGTCCGCGCGGTGACCGGCGTCACCGAAGCCGAGGACGTGACCGGGCCCTACGACGTGATCGTGCGGGCCGAGGCCGAGACCGTGGACGATCTGGGGAAGCTCGTCGTCGCGCGGATCCAGTCGGTGGAGGGCATCACCCGCACCCTGACCTGTCCCGTGGTCCACCTGTAGGCCCTGGGCCCTTACGAGCCGGCGCGCCCGTGCAGCTCGCGCACGTCGATACGTTTCACCTGATCAGCGGCGTGCCGCTCGACGGCGAGGTCGAGCAACCGTTGCACCAACGCCGGATACGGCAGGCCGCTCGCCTCCCACAATTTGGGGTACATCGAGATCGAGGTGAACCCGGGGATCGTGTTGATCTCGTTGACCCATACGTCCTCGTCTCGCACGAACATGTCGACCCGGGCCATCCCGGCACACGCCACCGTCGTGAACGCGGCGACCGCGAGCTGTTGGAGCCGGGAACCGAGCGCCGGATCGAGGGGCGCGGGGATCCGGAGCTCGGCGCCCTGTTCGTCCAGGTACTTGGCGTCGTAGTCGTAGAAGTCGTGGCCGAGCGGGACGACCTCGCCACAGACCGACGCCACCGGATCGTCGTTGCCGAGCACCGCGCACTCGATCTCGCGCACGGGGTCGATCGCCCGCTCGACGACCGCCTTCCGCTCGTATCGGAACGCCTCCTCCATGCCGGCGTCCAGATCGGCCGCATTCGCGACCTTCGAGATGCCGACCGAGGAGCCGAGCGACGCCGGCTTCGTGAACACCGGGAACCCGAGCGCCGCGATCCTGCCGCCGACGCCCTCGGGGTCGTCCCGCCACTCGTGCTCGGCGACCGCCACATGCGGCACCACGGGAAGCCCGGCGGCCGCCCACAGTGCCTTCTGCATCGCCTTGTCCATCCCGAGGGCGCTGCCGAGCACGCCCGCGCCGACGTAGGGCAGGCCCGTCAGCTCCAGCAGCCCTTGGATCGCGCCGTCCTCGCCGCGTGGGCCGTGCAGCACCGGGAAGACGACGTCGACGTCGGCTCGCGAGCCGTCCGCGAGCTCGAGGGATGGGTGCCCCGCCTCGTCGTCGGCAAGGCGCGCGATCACGCCGACGCCGGAAGCGACCTCAGGCATGCGACCCGTCTCGACGGGCAGCGCGGGAGGCCCGGGAAGCACATGCCACCGGCCGTCCCGAGCGATGCCGATCGGGATCACCTCCGTCGTCGCCGGATCGAGGGCATCGATCACCGAGCGCGCGGACAGGCAGCTGATCTCGTGCTCGGACGAACGCCCGCCGAACAGCACCGCAACGCGAAGACGCCGCTGGCTCACGCGCTGGAGCCTACCTGGGTCCCCAGCGCGCCGGATACGGCGTGCGGAGGTCGACAACGTCGCGGGTCAACACGTCCATCAGCTCGGCCGTGAGCGCGGTGACGCCCTCTCGGTCGTCGACGGAGACCCCGCGATCCGTCAGCGCGATCGGCTCGCCGATGCGGATCCAGACGGGGCGACCGGGGCGCAACGAACCAGGCCCGGACTTCTGCCACACCGGGGAGGAGCCCCAGCTGACCATGGGGATGATCGGAACCCCGGTCGAAAGCGCGAGCCGTACCGTCCCCGTCTTCCCCTCCATCGGGAGACCGTCCTCGCGCTTCGTCACGGTGCCCTCCGGGTAGACGACGACGATCTCGCCACGGCCGAGCGCCTGTTCGGCCGCGAGCAAGGATGCGCGCTGCTCGTGCGTGCCGCGCGCCACGGGGATCTGTCCGGTGCCCCGCATGGCCCATTTGATGCCCGGGGCACGGAACAGCTCCTGCTTGGCGAGGAAACGCGGACGACGTCGCGCCCGCACGACGGCGTATGCGTTCGCGAGCGGATCGAGGTAGGACGCGTGGTTGCACGCGATGATCGCGGGCCCCTGCGCGGGGATCCGCTCAAGCCCGTCGAGCCGCCACCGGAACCACACGCGGAGCACCGGGAACACCGTCCAGCGGATGGCCTGGTACCAGGGCTCCCGACGGTGCACGGGCGGGATGGTGACGCTCGTCATTCGATGGCATGCCCTCGCGTGTCCTCGGAGCCCGAGAGGCTACCGCACCGCCTGGGCTAGGCTGGCTCGATGCGCGCGATCATGCTGCCGGTGAAACGACTCGACGACGCCAAGGCCCGGCTCGCGTCGATGCTCACGCCGTTGGAGCGGGCCGCGCTCACCTTGGCGATGCTCGAGGACGTGCTCGATGCCGCGCTCGTGGTCCCCGGCTGGGAGACCTGGGTGCTGTCGCCCGACGAGGCGGTCCTCGAGGTCGCGGCCCGTCGAGGCGCCCGTCCGATCCCGGAGGATGAGCCGCCGCTCGCCGCCGCCGTCCGTCAGGCAGAGACCGAGGCCACGGGTCGCGGTGCCGACGCGCTCGCGGTCCTGCTGCCCGACACGCCCCTCTTGACGGCTGCCGCGCTCACCCGGGCGCTCCACACGCTCGGTCCCGTCGTCGTGGCCCCCGCGGCCGACCAGCGCGGCACGAACCTGCTCGTGCGCCGGCCACCGACCTCGATCGCCGCCGGGTTCGGGCCGGACTCCTACCGGCGCCACGTCGAGGCGACTGCCGAAGCGGACCTGCCGATCGCCGTGGTGGAGAGCCCGGAGCTCGCCTTCGATCTCGACGTGCCGAACGATATCCTCACCGTGGTGCGGAGCCCCAGGAAGACGCGCACCCGGGCGGTGCTGAGGGATCTTCGCACCGAGGAACGGATGGGGACGCGCGTCGGCGCGACCTGAGGAGGATCGGCTGTGCAGGGGACGATCAAGCACTACGACGAGGACAGCCACAGCGGTTCGCTGCTGACCGACGACCGCACCGAGATCGCGATCGACGACCGCTCGCTTGCGGATCCCTCGATCCTGCTGCTGCGGATCGGGCAACGGGTGCGATTCGAGGTCGAGGCGACCGATGCGGGGTCCGTCGCCCGACGGCTGCACCTCGTGACGTTCTGACTATTCGCCCAATACCTGGGCGCGGAACTCCTTACCGGCGGTGAACGACGGGAGGTCGCGAGCCGGCACCACGATCGGCACGTCGGGCTTGCGGGGGTTGCGAGCGATCCGTTCGTTGCGATGCTTGCGTTCGAACGTGCCGAAGTCCGCGAGCGTCACCCGCTCCCCGCCGACCACGGTCTCGCGGATCACATCGATCGAGGCGTCCACGACACGGGCGACCTCCGCCTTCGACACGCCGGTGCGCTTCGCAACCTCTGCAACCAAGCCGCCCTTGTTCATACCGCCCCCCGTCTTCGGAAACCCTTGCCACGCTACCCCTCCCTTGCGACCTCGGTCAAACCGCTGCCTGGCATCCGAACCGCGGCTTGTTACAGTGCTCGGGCACCGATGGCCCGTGGTGTAACGGCAGCACGACTGACTCTGGATCAGTTAGTCTTGGTTCGAATCCAGGCGGGCCAGCCAGTTCTGGGTGCGCGGCGTCCCGCTATCCTGCGCCGCATGCGGATCGACAACGCGACGCATGAGGACTTCCTGGAGATCCTGCGAGACCTGCCGGACTTCTGGTCCTCGAGCGGTCCGCCGATGCGAACGCTCCCGTACCACTACCCGTTCCTCGTGCACGAGTTCGGTGACACGGCGTTCGTCGTGCGCTCGGACGATCACGTGATCGGCTACCTCTTCGGTCCGTCGCCACCGCCGAGCCCGTGGGCTATATCCACCTCGTCGGTGTGCGCGGCGCGCATCAAGGGGCCGGCATCGGGCGCGCGCTCTACGAACACTTCGCCGCCGTGGTCGCACGGCGAGGGTGCACGCATCTGCGAGCGGTCACCGCGCCGTTCAACACCGACTCGCGCGCGTTCCACACCGCGATGGGGTTCGAACCGACCGGTCCCTCACGCACGCCCGACGGGGTGCCGATCTACCCCGACTACAACGGCCCGGGTGAGAGCGTGATCATCTTCTCCAAGCGGATCGTGTGAGCCCGGACGGCTACCCCTTGTAGCCGGGCAACGGATCCAGGAACAGCGGCTTCCGCGGCTTCCCGTTGAAGTCGAAGGCATTATCGAGCAGGTGCAGCTGCGGCGCCTCTTCCCGGATCCCCGGCCTGCTGTCTGGCCACCCGTCCGTCAACGGATCCAGCCGCTGTCCCCCGAGGAACCGGTCCTCGACGAGTCGCAGGAACGCATCGAAGCTGAGCGTCTGGTGATCGATGTAGCCGGGCTTCGCCCACGGGCTCACCATGAACGCGGGAACGCGGAAGCCGTAGTTGTCGCCGGACAGACCGTTGATCGATTGCGGCGGCGACACGTGGTCGTAGAAGCCGCCCCAGTCGTCCCACGTCACGAAGATCGCCGTGTGGTTCCACTGGTCCTTCGGCCCGCGCATCACGGCGTTGATCAGCTTCGTGACGTATTCCTGCCCCAGCGAGATGTCGTCGGGCGGATGATCGCCCGCATCCTTGACCGGCACGACCCAGGAGACGGAGGGAAGGTTCCCCTGCTCGGCCATCGCGAAGAAGTCGTTGTTCGGTCGGATGTTCGCGAACTGCCCCGTCGCCTGTGTCGCGAGGAACCCGGGCAGCGGGTTCTGCACGTCCGCGGTCTTCGGCCCGTTGAGTCCGCTGCACGGCGGCGTGATGCATGATCCCTCGCCGACGAAGTAGCCCCAGCTGACCCCCTGCTGGTACAGCAGCCAGGTCACCGGCGCCCAGATGTATGGCCGCGGGTACTTCGTGGCATCTTCCGCGCGCCAGGTCGCGCCCGGCCACTGATCGTGGAACTTCGGGTCTCCGTGAAAGACGAGCTCGGGATCGCAGCTCATCGGATCCTGCAGGTCGGGGCAGTAGGCCGACCACCCGGAGATCAGGTACAGATGCGACGGCAGCGTCCAGGAGTCGACGGGCGCGAACATGTGGTCGAACAGGGAGTAGTGATCCGCGTAGGCCCAGTAGTTCGGGATCTCCCGGCGCGTCTTGAATCCCATGATGTCTGGCTGCCCCTGCGGTCCGCCGGTCGCCTGCGGGCACGGGTCGGTCGTCGGATGCAGCATGCACCCGTTCCCCTGCGAGTAGAGCGCCTTCACGAACCCGTTCATCGCGCCGTCGGCGTAAGAGATCGTCGAGGCGATGTGCCCGTGCGGACCGCCTTGATCGATGAAGTTCGTGTCGTGGTAGGGGTAGTCGCACCCGCCGGTGGGAACCGGGTGGCCGTCGGCGTGGCCGGACGGACCGAACGTGTAGTCGGGCTGACACGTGGTGGGCTTGCCGCTCGCGCTCATCGGGATGCCGTCGGCCCCGGGATAGGTCCCGAAGTAGTGATCGAAGGATCGGTTCTCCATCACGATGAACACCAAGTGATTGATGTTGTCGATCCCCTTCGACGGCACGATGGGCGCACTGTCGTCGTCGGGCTTGCGGTGGGCCGTCGGGTTCTTCAGCGGACGAAGATCGACGCCCGACGGCGCGGCCTGGGGGTCCGGCGGCAACGCCCCGTCCGGCCACGTGGGCACCTGCCCGTCGGGCGACGCGGTGTCCGTCGAGGTCGGGGCCGTCTGATCGGACGACGGAGGTGTCGTCGTGTCGCCGGTCGTGCAGGCGACCGCCACGATCCCCGCGATCGCGAACACCGCGATGGCGCGCGCGACAAGGGAGGGACGTGCTCGCATCGCCTCATGCTACCGGTCGCACCCCCGCCCACCGCGACCGTCACGAGTTCGCCATGAACCCGACCGCTACCATGATGGCTCGCGGTTCGGCGGCACCCGACGAGGAGGACGATGTGAGCGACAGGGTCCCGGTCACCTTGATCCCCGGCGACGGGATCGGCCCCGAGGTGGTGAACGCCGCGCGGCGGATCATCGAGGCCGCCGGCGCCCCGATCGAGTGGGAGGAACACGAGGCCGGCGCGGAGGTCTTCAAGGCGGGGCTGCCCAGCGGCGTCCCCCAGGACACGATGGACTCGATCGCGCGCACGCGGGTCGCGCTCAAAGGCCCCCTCGAGACGCCGGTCGGCTTCGGGGAGAAGTCCGCAAACGTCACCCTTCGCAAGCTCTACGAGACGTATGCGAACGTGCGCCCGGTTCGCGAGATGCCGGGCGTCCGCACCCCCTACTCCGGCCGCGGCATCGATCTCGTCGTGGTTCGCGAGAACGTCGAGGACCTCTACGCGGGGATCGAGTACATGCAGACGCCGAGCGTCGCCCAGGCGCTCAAGCTGATCAGCGTCAAGGGGTCGGAGAAGATCGCGCGCTTCGGGTTCGAGTACGCGCGTTCCGAAGGCCGCACGAAGGTCGCCTGCGCCACGAAGGCGAACATCATGAAGTTCTCCGAGGGCACGATGAAGCGCGCCTTCGAGCGGGTCGCACCCGACTATCCGGAGATGGAGTCCTGGCACGTGATCGTCGACAACGCGGCGCATCAGTTGGTGAAGCGCCCGGAGCAGTTCGACGTCCTCGTCACGACGAACATGAACGGCGACATCCTGTCCGACCTGACGAGTGCGCTGATCGGCGGACTCGGTTTCGCGCCGAGCGCCAACATCGGCAACGAGGTCGCCATCTTCGAAGCGGTGCACGGGTCGGCGCCGAAGTACGCGGGCAAAGACGTGATCAACCCGACGGCCATGATCCTGTCGTCGGTGCTGATGCTGCGGTACCTGAGTCTGTTCGATCAGGCCTCCGCGATCGAGCACGCCGTCTTCGTGACGCTGGAATCGGGCGTGTTGACCGGCGACGTGCTCGGCTACGACCGCGGCACGCCGACGTCGGCCTACACCGACGCGATCATCGGCAACCTCGGCAAACGCACCGAGGCGTGGACGGTCCGTGAGGCCAAGCCCCTCGTTCTCCCCGTCCTGGACCCGGCGCCGGACTACGTGCGCCCCGCGTCACGCAACGTCGTCGGCCTGGACGTGTTCGTCGAGTCGCCGCTGTCTGCCTCGGAGCTCGGTGCATCGCTGATGGAGCTCACACAGGACACGCAGCTGTCACTCAAGATGATCAGCTCGCGCGGCACGAAGGTGTTTCCGCCCACGGGGGCGATGACCGAGACGGGCGACCACTTCCGGTGCCGGTTCATCATCAAACAGTCGCCGGGCGACCTGCCCGACGAGGACGTGAACCAGTTGCTCGTCAAGATCAGCAGACGCCACCGCTGGATGCACATCGAGAAGCTGCAGGAGTTCGACGGCGAGCTCGGGTTCACGCGCGACCAGGGCGAAAACTAACCGGCGGCGTTCTCGCCGGTCACCGCCGTGGGCTGCCAGATGGGACCGCTGCAATCGGTCCGCAGAGGCAGCGGATCGGGCGGGCGTGGCGGCTGCGAGAAGTCGAACGCCTCGGTCATGTTGTCCGCGTTGCGATCGCGAGCGGTCAACTGCGAGAGCCCCCAGTTGTCCTCGATGAAGCGCAGCACCGAGGAGAACTCGCCCTCGGTGTGGTCGACGAACCCTGTCTTCGCGTAGGGCGAGATCAACAGCATCGGCACGCGGATCCCGAAGCCCATCATGTCGACCTCGCGCGGCGGCACGTGGTCGTAGAACCCGCCGTAGTCATCCCACGTGATGAAGATGGCGGTGCTCTTCCACTCGGGGCTGGCCATGATCGCGTTCACCACTTGGGTGGTCCAGTTCTCGCCGTAGCAGAAGTTGTAATCGGGGTGCTCCGACAGCGCGAAGCGCGGGGTCACCCAGGTCACGGGCGGGAGGCGATTCTGCTTCGCGTCGCGCCCGAGGTCGTCGACCGGGCGCATGTACTCGTCCCACAACGCCTGGTCGTTGCGATAACGCCCGATGGCTGAGTAGGCCGACCAGATGTAGCCGAGCTGGTTGTTCGTGGCGGCGTAGTAGGCCCACGGGATGTCCGCGCTGCGGAGGAGGTCCCCTTCGGTCGGGAAATCGAAGCAGGGTTGGAGCTCGATCGTCTGACCCTCCGAGTCGAACACGTCGACGTAGGCGGGCTGCGCGATGTCACACCCCCACGATTTCGATTGCCCCTCGGCGGCGTCGGCGAGCATCGACTGGAAGTCCTGTCGTGGGTTCGCGTACGCGCCACCCGACTGGGCCGCGATCGTGTACAGATGGTTCGGGAACGACGGGCCGAGCGCCGATGCGAAGAAGTTGTCGTTCAAGACGTATTGCTTTGCCCACGCGAAATAGTTGGGCGCATCCTGGGGCCGGAACTGCGTGTAGGCGTTGTCACCGTGCACTTGGTCGCCGAACCCATCCATCGCCCCGCCGTTGATCGATTCGATCGAGCACTCGCGACAGTGCGGGATGTCGACGCTGCGGCCGGCGGTAGCCGGGGTGAGCGGCACCCGCTGTCCGTCGCGCATCCCGTAGGTCACGCCGTTGGCGCCCGGGAACCGGCCGAAGAGGTTATCGAAGCTTCGGTTCTCTTTGATGATGAACACGACGTGCTTGATCGGCGTGCGCGTGTGGAAGGCGTTCGCGTCGACAGCTGCAGGCAGCGGCGCGCTGACGCGCGGGCCGGGCCAATCGATGTTCAGCGGTGCCGCAGGCGTGCTCGTGACGGTGGCGTCGTCGCGCAGAGTGCAGGCGACGGCGACCACCGCCAGTGCGATCACGGCGCACACCAACCGCAGGACGGCTCGGGGACGGGGATGCGTCATCGTCGGCGAGGCTACCAGCGCCTATCCGGCGCTCAGCGCACCGTCGGGCGGAAGCCGCCAGATCGACACACCGTCCACCGACGTCGGCGGCGCGCCCGTGGCCTCGGTGATCAGCGAAGCCCATTGCGGTGCGACCGGCTCCTGCACGACGATGGCATCGACCCCCCGTTGGTCGAGGAAATAGGTCAGCGCGCTTTCGCCGGGCACCTTCGCGTCGGGCTGGCTGACCGGCTCCAGAAGCCCGGCTTCCTCGTGGCCGCTCGGGTGCACGGGACCGACGTAGGCACGCGCGAGCCGGATCGTCATATCGGTCGCGCTCTGCCAGGAGAGCTCCTCCCCCAGCTCGGCCGGGATCGCAAGGATCGTGTCGCCAGGGGCGAGGTAGTCGCGATACGTGCCCTCGGTGAAGAAGGCCGGCACCGAGTCGGGGCCGGCGAACTCCTGGTGGTAGTGGGGCTCGGCGGACAGGTTGATCGAGAGCAGCGCGACGCCGAGCGCGACCAGGCCGTAGCGCAACACGAGCGAGGTGGCCGGCGGCGGCGTCTCGGGCTCGCGACCCTGCGTCCCGGCCAACCACATCGCGACGATCACCGCCAGCGTGAGCGAGGCATAGGCGGGGTATCGCTCCGGCAGGGCATGTTGGATCAGCGGCAGGCGCCCGATCAACGACTGCGGCCCGGTCACCGTCGCGTTCCCACCGACGAAGATCGTTGGGCCGAGCGCGAGGACCAACGTCAACGCGAAGAACCCGACGAGCAACCACGTCGAGCGCTCCCGTCGGCGTTGGATCGCGAACAGCGCGACGACGAGCAGGAGCCCGAGCCCGATGTAGGCGGTGTCGTCCTGCGGCAGGCCGGGGAACCGCTCCGACAGCGACGAGAACGTGCCGCCCCCGAATCGAGCGGTCGGCGGCGGCACAACGACGCTCAAGGCATCGACGGAGTTCAGCGTGGGGTCCCGGAAGACGTCGGGGGGTGGATCCCTGAACGCCGCAAGCAGGATCGGCGCCAGGAGCGCCGCCGCCAGCACATAGGACAGCCCGATCAACAGCGTCGTGCGGACGATCGGGCCGCGCAGCGCCCGGCCACCGAACGCGAAGACGCCGAGCAACGCGATCCCGCCGAACATCGCCGTCGTCGCCGCAAGCTCGGTGGAAACCGTGAACTGCGCGGCGATATCGATGCCCAGCAGCAACACGAACAGCCACGGCGCGATGTCGTGTTGGATCCGTCGAAGCACCAGGTAGACGGCCAGCGGCAGGAAGAAGATGAGGACCAGGTTCAGGTGCGCTCGCATGTGCTGGTTCAGGTACGTCGAGAAGCCGAACACGAAACCGCCCATCACGGAGGGCCAGAACCGTTTCGTCACGCGGACACACACGAGATAGGTCGCCCACGCCGCGAGGGCCGGGGCGAGCAGCATCAGCACGTTGACCGAGAAGATCGGATCGATCCACGTCGTGAAGGGCGTCATCAGCAACGCGGGGCCCGTCAGCGTGGTGACCCAGGTCAGGTTCACACCGCCGGGAGCCCACACCACACTGGCGTGCAAGGGGTCGAATCCCGCGGTGACGACGTGCGCCATATAGTCGAACGACCACGAGTAGAGCGCGGTGTCGGACAAACAGGAAGCCACACAGCGCGAGGCCAGGTGCGGCATGACCGGCAATGCGAAGACCAGGGTCGAGGTCAGCAGGAACAGGAAGAACGCGCCGAAGGCCCGCGCCACCGGGCCGCGGGCGCGACACCAGGAGGTTGCGGCATCGAACACGGCAGGAGGATACCGACCGGGCGAGATGGCCCCCCTTGGTACACTCGGCGCCGGTCAGACCGCTGCGCACGCACGCGGGTCGACCGCTTCCGGTCCCATCGTCTAGAGGCCTAGGACACCACCCTCTCAAGGTGGAGACACGGGTTCGAATCCCGTTGGGACTACCGGCTCGGTTGTCTCCTTCAGCTTCTTGGGAACCTCCGCGCTGCGACCAACACCCTGACACCGTTACCCTTTCCGGCGCCGGATGTTGGAGGGCGGAGTCCCCGCCCTCCAACAGTCTCGGCCAGCGCGACGCCATGCACCTGCGACGTCGCGTTCGGTCGGATCGTCAGACCCCCGGACACGTACCCGGGTTCGGCACGTCGGTTCTCGGCGACGCGCCCTGCGGCACGCGCGGGAAGACGACGTACAGAACGTAGGGGATCGTGCCCGTGTTCTTGACTTGATCCACCTCGCCCGGTCGCTCGATGAACGCTTGCCCGGCAGTGTAGGTCTTGCTCTCACACGTGCTGCCGACCGATGCATACACCGTAAGCGACCCCTGCTGGACGGCGATGATCGCGCCCCCCGGATGTGAATGCCAACCGGACACGCCGCCCGGCTGGACGGTGATCTGTGCGAAGGCCACGTCGGTTCCGATTTGCGTCGGGATGGCTCCAACCGATGTGTTGGTGGCCCGCGCCAACGGGACGTTCACCAGCTGTTCCGGTGGCGTCGCTCCGCCCGGCGACAGGGTGATCGCCGTGATCACGCCGGCGATCCCGATGCTTACCGCTGCCCATCTCACTGCTCGTTTCATGTTTCCTCCCTCACGGACCTGTCGATCCGGTTCGATCGTTCCCAGGGCTCTGAGAACGTCTCCTGCACTCGGCCGGCGGCCGAGGGTCGTGCCGATGCCTGCCAAGGCACCGAGTCGTAGATCTGATGCACGGGTGCTCTCCTTCCTGCGGCCATGCCGCTGTGGCTGTTATGAAGTGCTTTGCGCCGGCATCCCGGGTGGATCCCGCTTTAACTGAGGAAGCGAAACGACTCCACGACCGGCGCCGCTTGGTCGATCAAGCTCCGGAAACCGCTGGCACTTTGGGCCTCGTCGATCACGATCGTGACGGTGTCGCCGGAGGGAAGATCGAGCACGTAGAAGCGCTCCCTCTCGCTCCCATAGATGGCCCACGACTGCGGGTCGTCGGGATGGCCCGTGACGAGGGTGAGCCCGTTCGGGCAGGTCTGGTTCCAGTCGCCGGCAAGCTGGACGTCCACATAGCTTCCTGTCGCCGCGCCCAGCCTGACGGGGTGAGGCGCCGTGGCGTCGAGCGCCGGGTGCGTCGAGAGCCAGCTCGTCATCGCCTCGCTCGATGTCCCGACGCCTTGCGCGGGCTGATTGGAACAGTCCGACGCGGCCGCGACGACGCTGCTGAGCGCGATGACATCCGTGCCAGACGCGCCGGGCGTCTCAAGCGAGAAGTACCGGAGCCCATCACCCGAGAACGTCCAGTCACCGGGCACCGTGTACGTGAACGGTGCCTTGAAGACGGTTGTCCGGCCGCTCACGGGGGGTGGCGCCACCGACTCCGACGCGGGCGGCGTCGGCGGTTGGACGGCCGGCGCACCGCCGTCTCCGCCCCAGCCCAGGACGCGCACGGCGCCGATGCCCAGCAAGATCGGGACCGCGATGCCCACGACCAAAGCTGCCGTCCGCTTGCTCCTCGACCTACTTTCGCGGTAATCCTCGAACCGCGTGAGCCTCTGTGGTGACTGCGTGCTCGACGTCTCCGTCTCCTCCACGGCGCGGTGAATGCCCTGAGCGGCTTGGCGAGCCCGGGTATCGAACGTCATGCGTCGTCCTCCTCCAGGCGCAGCCGACGAGCCACCGTTTGCCGACCGTCGTGCAGTTGCTTCTTCACCGTGCCTGTCGCGGTGCCGAGGATCTCTGCGATCTCGGCGACCGATCGATCGTCCAGGTACCGGAGCGCGATGACCTGCGCCTGCCGCCGCGGCAGCGATCGGACGGTCGCCCAGAACTCCGCGTCGTCGGCAGACAACTCGGGCATCGTGGTCCCGGCCCGCCGGGCGAACCTCGCCAACGCACGCGCCTCGGCGTAGCGACGTCGGAACATCGACATCGACATGTTCGAGACCACGCGGCGCACCCAGAGGTCCGGCCGCTCGTATCCGGCGACGCGTGCCCAGTCGCGGTGCGCCGCCAGAAATGCCTCTTGGGCGAGGTCTTCGGACGCCGAGCGGCTCCCCGAGAGCGCGAAGGCGAGCCCGACCACCGCCGGGAACTCACGCGCGTAGAACTCCTCGAACGTCTCCGAGGAGTCCACGGCGGCCGAGCCGCCTCCCTGCACCACGGGATCGCCTCTCTCCAGGTCTAGCCAGGTCATAGTTGCTCCACCCGGTCCATCGCGCCAGGGCACGCGGGGGTTTACCGCAGAACCAACGTTCACTCATGGAAATGGCGGTACCCCCCGCTCGTCCTCTTCCGATGCCCTGTCGAAAACGAAGTCGGTACCGAGCGGTAGCGTCGAGCCGTGGTCGATATCGATGACGTCCGTTCGTTCGCCCTACGGCTCCCCCGAACAACCGAGGCCCTGGTTCGGGATCGGGTCAAGTTCCGAGTTGGACGCATCGTCTACCTCGCGATCTCTCGGGATGAGGCCGTGATGGGTTTCGGCTTCCCGAAGGAGGAACGCGAAGCGCTCGTCGCGTCGGATCCGCGGAAGTTCCTGATGCCGGAGCCATCCGACCTCCGCTACCAGTGGGTCCGGGTCCGGCTCGCCGCGATCGATGCGCCCGAGATGCGCGAGCTCGTGCTCGATGCGTGGCGGATGTGCGTCCCCAAGCGGGTGGCGATGGACTACGAGCTCCATCGCGGCGAGCGCCGCTGAGCGTGGGGTCGTGCCTTCCTTTTGGGATCGAAAGGCCACTTGTCAGCCAACACCCTGCGGCCGATCCTTGTGATCGCCATTCTTCTGGACGCGGCAACGCAGCCCCGATCTGGGAGACCAGACGGGAGAGGGTGTCGGGATCGACTGACGGAGGAAGACTCGTCTAGCGCTCGGCGGCGTTGGTCTCGGCGAGCAGACTGATGAGCCAACCGAGCGGCTGGTCCTCTTCCTCGAGCGGGAGCGCGTCGACGACAACCACCTCATCCGGTGCGACGTCGAAGTGTCGAGCGGCAAGCGTCCGCGCCTCGGCTTGGGCGGTCGACTGATCGGATCGAAAGATGCGGTATTCGTGTCTCACGGCCGACACGCTATGCCCTGGTCAGACGCCCTGGTGTCCGCTGAATGAATGATTCGCTGGGGGGACAGGGCGTGTGGGACATCCGGTACAGGTCGTGCGGATGCGCGAGCAAATGGCTGCCGGCGAGAGCACCCGCCTCGTCAGATCGAACTTCCTAGCGTCGAACCGTGGCGGAAGGTAGGGTTCGGGTGTTTCGGAGAAGGGAACTCCGTTGTCGCGGACCCGTTGGATCGTTTCGCTCATCGTCGCCGCTGCGGTGGCCATGACGGTGTCGTCGATCACGCGGGACTCGACCCCGGCCTCGGCCGGCGGTTCGCCCGCGCCGATCAAGGCCAGTCGAGCGGCCGGTTCGATCGATCACATCATCATCATCGTGCAGGAGAATCGCTCGTTCGATCACTACTTCGGCACGTTCCCCGGCGCGAACGGGATCCCCATGCGACCCAACGGGACGCCGAAGATCTGCATCCCCGACGCCGTGCTCGGACACTGCTCGCGCCCGTACCACAGCACGACGCAGTATCAGCAGGGCGGACCGCACGATCAGAAGGCCTCGCTCATCGACCAGAACCACGGCAAGATGAACGGGTTCGTGACATCGGTGACCAGGGGCAAGGGCAAGTGCGCCACCGCCGCGTATCGGTTCACTGCGGCATGCCGGCCGTACCTCGGACCGAAGAAGCAGCCGGACGTCCTCAGCTATCACACGGGCAAGGAGATCCCCAATTACTGGGCCTACGCGAAGCACTACTTGCTGCAAGATCGCATGTTCGCGCCGGCGGACTCCTGGACCCTCCCGTCGCATCTGTTCCTGTTCTCCGGATGGTCGGCGTACTGCCCCGACACGAGCGACCCGATGAGCTGCCGCTCGAACATCGACCTGTCGGGTCGGCATCAGCAGTACCGGTACACCCATCCCCCGATCTACGCATGGACCGACATCACCTACCTGTTGGGCAAGGCCGGCGTCAGCTGGAACGTCTACATGGGCAAAGGCACGTGCGTGCAGGAGCCGTGCACGCAGAGGCCGGGGCCGTACGGCGTGACACTGTCGTCGAAGAGCCCCCTCCCGGGATTCGTCGACGTCGTGCAGCACGATCGTCTGGGGCACTTCACGACCCACGAGGCGTTCATCCGCCAGGCGGAGGCGGGCACGCTGCCGTCGGTGTCGTGGATCATGCCGGGGAACTTGGCGAGCGAGCACCCGGGATCGGGAACGCCGATCCGAAGCGGGCAGGCCTACGTGACCAGGCTTGTCAACTCGGTGATGCGCGGCCCGGACTGGGACTCATCGGCGATCTACCTTACGTGGGATGACTGGGGCGGCTTCTATGACCATGTCAGACCCCCGAAGGTCGACCGCAACGGGTACGGGCTCCGCGTGCCGGGTCTCGTGATCAGCCCGTGGGTGAGGCGCGGGATCGACCACCGGACCTTCTCGTTCGACGCGTACCTCAAACTGATCGAAGACCGTTTCCTGGGCGGCCAGCGACTCGATCCGAAGACCGACGGTCGACCCGACCATCGCCCCACGGTACGGGAGAACGTCGCGATCCTCAGCAATCTCATGCGAGAGTTCGACTTCACGCAGCGGCCGTTGCCACCTCTGATCCTGGATCCGACGCCCTAGCGCAGAAGATCACTCCCGGCGTTCGCCGACTACCGGCGCGGTGTGGCACTCGCAGAGGTCGTCGATGCAGCCTCGTTCCCGATGTTCGCCGGGCTCCCACACGAGGTCGTGGTCGTCTTCCGCAACGAAGAACGCGCATCCGCACCAGCAGACATCGCGCACCACCTGATGCCAGGCGCCGTGCGCGTCCTGTCGCTCGGGCAGGGTCAAGGTCTTGGCCACCGGTCACCCCTCGGGTCCGACCACTGCATCCTGCCCTCCGGAGCGACCCGGCGCAAGCGGGGACCGCCGAGCGGTCAGCAGCCGTTGTCGACCCACACGGGGCCGGCGCCGACCGGCGATCCCGCGGCCAGTCGCCAGATCGCGTACGCGGGAGCGATAGTCGTGCATCGCCCAGTGCGGGAAGTCGGCATGGGTCCAGCACTGCCATGCGGGATACAGCTCGTGGTGGTAGCTGCTGTCGACCGTCTCGGCATGCCCGATCACGTTGCCGACGTTGACGTCGAAGCGCTGCATCAGCCACAGGGTCAGACGCAGCGAGGAACGCATCTGCGCGTGATCGCCCAGCACCATGCGGTCGCTCGTCCCGACGTGCTCGATCCCGATCGCGGTCCAGTTCATGCCGATGGCGTGGCGGCACCGGACGTCCAGCTTGGCGAGCTGGTAGATCGTGCCGTCCGTGTCGATGATGAAATGCGCGCAGGTCCCGGGGAGCTCGCCGTTGTGCCTCGAGTTGGCCGCGAACGTGTTCCACGCCGAGGAGAACGACGTGCCGTCGGTGTAGTGCTCCACGATCACCTGTGGCGCCATGAGCTTCCAGGTGCGCGCACCGTAGTGACGCTTCGAGTAGGCGGCCATCTCGTCGAGACGCTTCGGACCGTAGGGGATCGGTTTCCAGACGATCGGCGGCTTCGCGATGCGCCCGGTCGAGCGAACGTCCACCGTCGCGTGCATCGGCGACGCGTGCAGATCGATCGGGGACGTCCCGATCCCGCCGAGCAGCGACAGCGTCGCGAGCGCGGCGGCGGCGGCCCGGATCACCCCGCGGCCGCCCGTACGCGCTCCAGCGTGCGCTCGCGACCGAGGAGGGCCAAGGACTCCGGCAGCGGCGGCGAGACGTTCGACCCCGTCGCCGCCGCACGGATCGGCTGCCACCCTTTGGTGCGATTCAGCCCGGCCCCCTCGGCCAGGGCGTCCAGCGCACGTGCGATCGATTCGGCGTCCCATCCCGGGATAGCATCGAGCGCGGCGGCGGCTTCCTTGAGATAGCCCTCCGGCGCCTTCGCCAAGATGTCTACCGCCTTGGCGCTGGGCTCGATGTCGTCGCTGAACAGGAACCGCAGCAGATCGACGACCTCGGCCAGCGTCTTCATCCGCTCCTTGACCAGCGGCATCGCCGCTCGCAGCAGGATGGGATCGACGCCGACGCCCGCCTCCACCAAGAAGTGGACGCAGCGGGCGGCGAGGTCATCGTCGTCCAGTGACTGGATGTAGCGGTTGTTCAGCCACGTGAGCTTCTCGGTGTCGAACGCCGCCGGGTTCGAAGAGACCCGGGACAGATCGAACGCGGCGATCAACTCGTCGCGCGACAGCTGCTCCCGATCATCGCCCGGCGACCAGCCGAGCAGCGCGAGGTAGTTCACCATCGCCTCCGGCAGGAAACCCTGCTCTCGGAAGGCCTGGACGCTGGTCGAGCCATGGCGCTTCGACAACGGTTTGCGATCGGGGCCGACGACCTGCGGAAGGTGCGCGTATGCGGGGGGTATCCCGCCCAAGGCACGGATCACGGCGATGTTCCGTGGCGCCGCCGTGAGCAGGTCGTCGCCCCGAACGACGTGCGTGATGCCCATCGCGAGGTCATCCACCGCCACGGCCAGCAGGAACACGGGGGACCCGTCGGTACGCACGATCACGAAGTCGCGCAGCTCCCCAGGCCCCCACCGCACATCGCCCTTGACCAAGTCGTGCACGATCTGCTCGTCGTCGGGCATCCGGAACCGCACGACCGGTGTGCGCCCCTCGGCCTCGAACGCGGCGACCTCGTCGGCGGTCAGCGTGCGGCAACGGCCGTCGTAGCCGGGCGCCTCCCCGTGCGCGCGCGCATCGCCGCGACGCTCCTCGAGCTCCTCGGGCGTGCAGTAGCAGCGGTACGCGAGCCCGTCGTCGAGCAGCCGCTGCGTCGCCTCCGCGTACTGCGCCGCCCGCTGTGACTGTCGGTACGGCTCGTGGGGCCCGCCCACCTCGGGGCCTTCGTCCCAGTCGAGGCCGAGCCATCGCAGATCCTCGAGCACGCCGCGGAAGGCCTCCTCGGTGACCCGGGACGCATCCGTGTCCTCGACGCGCAGCACGAACGCGCCCCCCTCATGCCGCGCCCAGAGCCAGGAGAACAACGCGCTGCGCACGTTGCCGACGTGCAGAGATCCCGAGGGCGCGGGGGCGAACCGGCACCGGACGGTCATGGACCCACCACCGGGTTGCGCAACGTGCCCACACCGTCGACCTCCACCTCGACGACGTCACCGTCCACGATCTTGCCGACGCCCTCCGGGGTGCCGGTCAGGATCACGTCACCGGGCAGCAGCGTCATGAACGTCGTGATGAATTCGATCAGGGTGCCGACCCCGAAGACCATGTCCTCGGTGGTGCCGTGCTGGACGACGTCCCCGTTCAGACGCGTCTCGATCTCCACGCCTGTCGGGTCGACGTCGGTGGCGATCCACGGGCCGAGGGGGCATGAGCCGTCGAACCCCTTGGCGCGCGCCCACTGATCGTCCGTCCGCTGGAGGGTGCGGAGCGTCACGTCGTTCGCGCACGTGAACCCCAGGATGTAGCGAGAGGCGTCCTCGGCTCGCACGGAGCGGGCGAGCCGCCCGATCACCACCGCGAGCTCCCCCTCGTAGTCGATCCGACGACTGATGGGCAGCAGCCGGATCGGGTCGTCGGGGCCGATCACCGCGGTCGAGGGTTTGAGGAAGATCAGCGGCTCCTCGGGGACCTCGCCCCCGAACTCGGCCGCGTGCGCGACGTAGTTCTTCCCCACACACACGACCTTGGACGGCAGGATCGGCGCCAACAGCAGCACATCCGCCAGCTCGACCGTCTCGCCGGTCGGCAACGGGTCCTCGAAGAACGTGCCGGCGAGCACCTGGATCGTCTCGGTGCCCGCCTGGATCGCGCCGGTGGCGATGCGGTCCTGGTGACGGAATCGGACGAGTCGCATCTGGCGGCAGGCTACCGCACTGCCGACGTGCCGTGACCTGAAGCCATCCGCGTGGTTCGATACCGGGGTGAGCCTCCTGTCGCCCGGTGACCAACCCCTCGATGTCACGCGTTTCGACGTCGAAACGGCGAACCACATGATCGACCCACACATCAGGCGCACGCCCACCATCGACCTCGAGACGGGGGCCTTCGGCGTCGACGTGCTGCTCACGCTCAAGCTCGAACTGCTCCAACACACGGGGTCCTTTAAGCCGCGGGGCGCCTTCAACCGGATGCTCACCGCCGATATCGACGGCAGCGGCGTGCTCGCCGCCTCGGGCGGCAACTTCGGACTGGCCGTCGCGTACGCCGCCAAGGCGCTCGGGCACCCCGCGGAGATCTTCGTGCCGTCCACGTCGCCCGCGATGAAGATCGAGAAGATCCGCGCGTACGGGGCCACGGTGCACGTGATCGACGGGTTCTACGCCGAGGCGTACGCCGCCTGCGAGGAGCGCGCGTTCGATACCGGGGCGGCGTTCATGCATCCCTACGATCAGCCCGCCGTCGTGGCGGGGCAAGGCACCTTGGCCGCCGAGCTGTCCGGCCAAGCCCCCGCGCTCGACACCGTGATCGTCGCGGTCGGCGGCGGTGGGCTCATCGCGGGCGTCGCCGCGTGGTACGCCACCGACACGCGGGTGATCGGCGTCGAGCCCCAGCGCTGCCCCACCCTGTCGCGGGCGCTCCAGGCCGGCGAGGTCGTCGACGTGGAGGTCGGGGGCGTCGCGGCCGACGCGCTCGGCGCGCAGCGCGCCGGCATGATCGCGCTGGGGATCGCCACGCGGTTCGTGCCGCAGGTCGTCTTGGTCAGTGACGAGGACATCCTGCATGCTCGACGCCTGCTGTGGGACGAGTGCCGCATCGTGACGGAGCCGGGGGCCGCCGCGACCCTCGCGGCGCTCATCAGCGGCGCGTATCGATCCCGCACGGGCGAGCGCATCGGGCTTGTCCTGTGCGGCGGCAACACCGACCCCTCCGATCTTGAACTCGACGAGGTCTAGCAGCCGATCGCGTCGCGCACGAAGGAGGTCCGTTCCTCGATGGATCCCCGTGGGACGTTGATGAGTGCGTATCCGGATCGCTCGTACGCGTCCACCAGCGCCTCGTGGAACGGAAGCGTGTCCTCGAACGACATCGTCCGATCGTCGTCGGTGCGGTAGATCTCCCGCCACGGCTCGAACAGCAGCACCTCGGCGTGATACCGGTAGCGCGCGGCAGCCGCCGTGCTCGGCCCCCGGTCCGTGCCGAACAGCGCGGCATAGGCGACGCAGTCCGGGACGCCACGGTCGAACACCGCCACGGGGCCGTCCGCTGCGATCGCCGCTGCATGCTTCTCGATCGATCGCGCGAGCAGGAGCTCCATGAAACGGGAGGGCTCCGGGGCATCCGCCCCCGAATCCATCGCACGCTGCTCGGCGAGGATGTCCCGCGCCGGCTCCCGAACCGTGGACACCCCCCGCAGCTCCTCGAGGACGGCGCTCTTCCCGGAACCGGGCGCGCCGGTCAGGACGTGCAGATCGGATGGGAGCATCGGGCCTCCAGGGACCGTGGGTCAGCTGCCGAAGCGCTCGGCGAGCTCGGGAGCGGCGCGGTCCCGCAACGCCGCGAGCAGTCGTTGGCGCTCCATCGCCTGCAACAACGAGAGGCGATTCTGCGGGATGTCGTGTTCCGCGAAGAAGCGCTGGACATCGGCGACCTGGTCCGGCGCGGTGAGGAAGCGCGCGCCCTGGGCCAGGTGGATCACGTTGGAGGCCGCGAAGCGCGGCAGCAGCTCGTCCCAGTGGTCGCGGACGTACGCCCAGGCGATCGCGCCGACCTCGCGATTGCTCTCGGCCCGCGCCAGCAGGAACGGTGCGTCCTGCGAGCGGATCTCCCCCGATGCCGCCAGCGCCAGGGTGCGAGTCATCGACGCCGGGTCCCGGAACCGCGCGAGCGCGGATCGGTAGCGCTCCTGTTCCTGCGGCGTCGCCGCCTCCTGCATCCGCGCGACGTAGGCGTCGTACTCGTCGGGTCCGCCCGCGAACGCGACGATCTCGATCGCCGCCGCCACCACCCCGGGCTCGCCCCCATCGCCGGCACGCGACAGCGCCTCGACCTCTCGGGCCATTGCCTGCGTCTCGGGGTCGTCTCCCAGGATGCCCAGGGTTCGGATCAGATCGCCGCGGAGCTCGCGATCGAGTGCGGAGTCCTCTGCGCGCGACTCCCAGCCGAGTCGACCGACGGCCGGGCGAACCAGCTCCCGGACCGCGTCGCGGAACCGTTCCCGTGGCTCACCGTCCAGGAACCGATCGCACCAGGCGAGCCCGAGCAGCATCGTCTGCCATACCGCCGGGGCCGTCTCGTCGGAGAAGCCGAGGACCAGATCCAAGAACGTGCCGACGGGTACCCGACCCGCGACCACCGAGGCCCAGGCGTCATCGACCAAGCCCTGGCGCTCCGCGGGCGAGAGCTCCGCCGCGCGAGCCACCAGACGCCCGCGGAGCTCGTCGTCGTAGAAGGTGCGGACGAACGCCGCGCCGTCCGCGTTCGCGACGACGAGCGCATGGGGGTGAGCCAACGGAACGTCGAACCCGTCGGCCTCGACGAGCACGCGCTCGACGATCTCGCCGTCGGGCGTGTGCTGGCGCACGATCAGCGGGACGGGCCAGGTTGTGTCGTCGTCCGGCAGCGAGGGGGCGAAACGTCGCTGCGAGAGGTGTACCACGTCGCCCTCCAGGTGCACGTCGATCGCCGGGTACCCCGGTTGGAAGATCCAGGCGTCCATGATGCGGCGCACCGGCTGCCCGGTCTCGGCCTCGAGCGCATCCCAGAGATGGTGGGTTTCCGTGTTGCCGTACGCGTGGGTCGCGAGGTAGCGACGGATCCCGTCGCGGAAACGCTCGGGTCCGAGCCACTGCTCGATCATCCGCAGGACGGCGCCACCCTTCGTGTATGTGAGGGTGTCGAACATGCCGCTGGCATCGTCGGGCGACTCGACCGGGAACTCGATCGGCCGGGTGGTGACGAGCGAGTCGACCTCGAACGCCGTCATCCGGATCGCTTGGAAGGAGTCGAACACCCGCCACGACGGCTCCATGGCATCGACACAGAGGTAGGACATGAACGTGGCGAAGGCTTCGTTCAACCAGATGCCGTTCCACCACCGCATCGTCACCAGGTCGCCGAACCACATGTGGGCGAGCTCGTGCGCGACCGTCTCGGCGACGTCGAGGCGCTCCTCGTGCGCCGCCTGGGCGGGGTCCATCAGCAGCAGCGTCTCTCGGTAGGTCACGAGGCCGGTGTTTTCCATCGCGCCCTGGGCGAAGTCGGGGATGGCCGCCTGATCGAGCTTCTGCTCCGGGTACGGGATCCCGTAGTACGCGCCGAACCAGTCCAACGAGAAGACCGCGACGTCATTGGCGTACGTGGCTAGGTGGATCCGATCCGGCCGGCTGGCCACACGGATCGGGACCGGCCCCGCGAAGACCGGCTCCGTGAGCGCCAGATGGCCGACGACGATGCAGACCAGGTACGTCGACATCACCATCGATTCCGCGAATCGGACGCGCACGAAACCGGGATCGGCCGGTTCGCGATCCACTTCAGGGGTGTTGGTGAGTGCGGTCATCTCCTCGGGGACGACCAGCGTGAGGGCGAACGAGGCCTTCAGGTCGGGCTCATCCCAGCACGGGAAGTTGCGTCGAGCGTCCGTGGCTTCGAAATGCGTCGTGATGATGACGTGGTCCGTGCCGTCGTCAGCCGTATAACGCGAGCGGTACATGCCCTCCATCAGATCGCTGAGCTTGCCCGAGAACTCGAGCCGCAGCGTGTACTCGCCGGTCGCCACCTCGGCCGGCAGCTCGAGCGTGAGCCTGCCCGCTTCGGCATCCGGCACGACCTTGTCGACCTCGAGCACCCGCTCGTCTCCCCCGATGAGGGCGCCGGCGTGTACGGCGATCTCCGTGCCGTTGAGCACGATCTCGGCGACCGGCTCGTGCACCGTCACCGCGACGTCGACGGTCCCGTCAAAGGTCGGAGCGCTTGGGTCCAGCCGAAGCTCGATCGCGTAGCGCGATGGCGTGACGGTGCGTGGTAGCCGGTACGCGGAGCCTTGCGTCATCGGTCGCCTCAGTCCTCGATGAACGTGAGCCAGTCGACATAGCGCGGATCCTCGCCCTTGGTCGCGGCGAAGAATGCCTCCTGGAGCTCTTTGGTGACCGGGCCTCGATGCCCGACGCCGATCGTTCGGTCGTCCACCTCGCGGATCGGCGTGATCTCCGCGGCCGTCCCGGTGAAGAAAACCTCGTCGGCGAGATAGATGTCGGTGCGCACCAGGTCGCGCTCGATGACGTCGTACCCGAGGTCGCGCGCCAGCGTGATGACGGCCCCACGGGTGATGCCCGACAGGGCGCCGACGGCCGTGGGCGGCGTCACCAACGCTCCGCGGTCGACCACGAAGATGTTCTCGCCCGAGCCCTCCGCGATCTTGCCATCGTGGTTGAGCAGGATGGCCTCGTCGTAGCCGCCCTTGACCGCCTCGACCTTCGCGAGGATCGACACGAGATACCCGCCGGTGGCCTTCGCCGCGGACGGCAACGAGTTCTGATCGGGGCGCTTCCAACTGGAGATCTTCACGCGGGTACCCTGCTCGAGCGCATCCTCGCCGAGGTAGGCCCCCCAGGGCCAGACGGCCACGGCCACGTCCACCGGCGCCGCCAACGGGTTCACGCCCATCTCGCCGTATCCGCGGAATGCGATCGGCCGGATGTAACAGCTGTCGAGCCCGTTGGCGCGGATGACCCCCTTGGTCGCCTCGATGAGCTCGATCTTCGAATACGGGATCTCCATGTGGTAGATCGCGCCCGAAGCGAACATGCGGTCGAGGTGCGCGTCGAGATGCCACACGGCGGGGCCGCGGGCGGTCGCGTAAGCCCGCATGCCTTCGAAGACACCCGAGCCGTAGTGCAGTCCGTGGCTGAGCACGTGGACCTTGGCCTCACGCCAATCCACGAGTTCGCCGTTCATCCAGATCTTGTCGACCTCGGTGATCGGCACGGCGACCCTCCTACGCTCGCGGCCCGGCAGGCTCCGGGCGTCCGTACAGGATAGCGGTCAGCCGCCGAGGTCGTAGACCCGCCATCGGTGCGGCGCCGCCGGTTCGAACGGCGCGGTCAGATCGGGCCCGTACCGTTCGATCGCCCACGGCCGCACCGCGTCGATCGCCCGACGCAGGTCTTCCTCGGGCACGCGCCAGGTCCAGGAGTACGACCTGGCCAGCACCTCTTCGAAGAACCGCTCGAGCGAGCTGTCGACGCTCGCCGGGGTGCTCGCGACCTCGCGGAGTCGAGCGCCCGCCTCGGCGAAGACCTCGTCGAGGTCGGCATAGCCTCCGCGGACATCGAGCCCGAGCGGCTCGGCAGCCGGACCGAGCTCCTCGACGAAGCGCAGCCAGACCGAGCGCCACTCCCCCTCGTAACCGCCGGGCTCCACGACGACCACGCCACCCGGTCGCACCACCCGACAAAGCTCTCGAACCGCGTCGGACCACTCGGTGATCAGGTGCAGGACCCATCGACAGTAGGAACCGGCGAACGCCGCGTTCCCGATCGGGATCCGCGTGGCATCCGCGATCGCGATCGAGACGAGCTGCGAGGGATCCTTCGCACGCAGCTTGGCGAGCATCGGACGCGAGAGGTCGCAACCAACGACCCGGCGGCCCAGCGCCGCGAGCGGGATCGCAAGCGCGCCCGTACCGACGCCGATCTCCAGCAACGGATCGCCGGGCAGGACGCGGTCGAGCAGATCCACGCCAGCGGCGATGGAGGCGTCGTCGGTCACACGCGTGCCGTCGTAGATCTCCGCGGCGCGGTCGAAGGACTGCGACCCCATCAGTTGGCGGACGGATCCATGGGCATCGTCTGCAGGATCGCGTAGCCCGGACCGAGGCGACGGACGACCCGCTCCCAGAGCCGTTCGGGCTCCGGTGTGAAGACGTCCTCGTCGGTGGCCTCGGTCACGAGCCAGGCGTCCTCTGCGAGCTCGTCCTCGAGCTGTCCCGGGCCCCAGCCCGAATACCCAGCGAAGATCCGCGCACGGACGATCGCGTCGCGGTCCTCGGTCTCCATCTCGTCGGGCAGGAAGCCGATCGCACCGAAGGCGACGAGGCTCGCGCGCGTCGGATCGGAGAACTCCGCGATCACGACCGCCGCGTCCGGCTGCACGGGGCCACCTTCGAACACCTCGTCCCCGAACGCCACCAGATCCGACAGCGGCGGTACCGCCGTGTCGACCGGCACCCCGAGCGGACGGTTCAAGACAACGCCGACCGCGCCGTCCTCGTCATGGTGACCGATCAGGACGACCGTGCGTCTGAAGTTCGGGTCGAACAGCGTGGCGTTGGACAGCAGCAGTCGGCCGGTGAGCTCCACTCCGGCAGGCTAACGCGTCATCTGGATCCGGCGCTTGGACCGTCGACGATCTGCGACGATCTCGCGGACGCAGTTATAGGCCGGGATGCCGGTCACGCCGCCGCCGCCGTGCGTTGCGCTCGAGCACTGGTACAAGCCGTCGATCGGCGTCCGGTAGTCGGCGAACCCCGGCGCCGGCCGCATGTGGAACAACTGTTCGGCGGAGAGCTCTCCGTGGAAGATGTTGCCCCCCACCAGTCCCCAGCCCTCCTGCATCTCGTGCGGGCCGAGCACCTGCCGGTGCAGGACGCTGTCCGCAAAGCCCGGCGCGAGCTCGTCGTAGCCAGCGATCACCCGGTCGGCGTACGCCTCAAGCTCGGCATCGTCGGGCTCGTCGGCCCATTCATACGGGCACCACTGCGTGAACAGCGAGACGATGTGCTTCCCCTCGGGCGCCAGGGTCGGGTCCGCGAACGTCGGCATGCTCCCATCGCTGAACGGTGCGGTGGCCGCCCGGCCGCTCCGTGCCTCCTCGAACGCCCGCTCGAGGTACGCGATCGAATGGGCCAACTCGAACCCGCCAGTGAGGTCAGCCTGTTCCGGCTTCGCGGCGAAGACCGGCGCTCGATCCAACGCCAGGTTGATCTTGACGGTGCCGCTCCGCGACTTCCAGGCCCGGATATCCTCGACAAACGCCTCCGGCAGCTGCCCGGCGTCGAGGTGCCGGAGGAACGTGATCTGCGGGTGCGTGGCCGCGACGACGACGGGTGCCGCGAGCTCCTCGCCCGACGTGAGCGCGATCCCGCGGACCCGTTCGTCGGACACCAGGATCCGTTCGACGGGCGCGTCCACCCTGATCTCGGCCCCAAGGGTGCGAGCGCTCGCCTCTAGGGCCGCAGCGACCGCGCCCATGCCGCCCACGACCGTCGCCCAGGCGCCAACCTGGCCGTTGCCGACATCACCGATCGAGTGGTGCGCCATCACGTACCCGGTGCCCGGCTCGTACGGTCCAGCCCAGGTACCGATCAGCCCGTTCAAGGCCATCACGGTCTTGACCTGGTCGGTCTCGAAGAACCGATCGAGGATGTCGACGATCGACATCGTCATCAACCGCGTCACGTCGGCGACGCCCTGGACGTCCAGACCGCGGAATCGCCATGCCGTCTTGAGCTGCTCGTACAGGTCGCCGACCCGGTGCGAGCCCAATCGCGGTGGGGTGGTCATCAGGAGCGGACCCAGGACATCGGCGAGGCCACCGATCCAGGCCTCCCATCGCTCGAGCGCGTCCGCATCCCGCTTGGAGAACTTCGCGAACTCCTCGTAGTTCTGCGCAGGGTCGTCGTGCTGGATGATGTAGCGCCCGTCCGGAAACGGGACGAAGTACGGCCCGGTGGGGATGCTTCGATACCCGTGGCGCGCGAGGTCCAGGTCACGAAGGATCGTGTCGGGCATCAGGCTCATGACATAGCTCAGGGTGGTAACCCGGAACTCGGGCGCGTCGGGCCACGGTCGCATCGTGTCGGCGGCGCCACCGGTCTTGTGCCGAGCCTCAAGGACGACGGTGCGCGCGCCCTTCTTGGCGAGGTAGGCGGCTGCGACCAGCCCGTTGTGCCCGCCGCCCACGACGATCGCGTCATAGCGTGCATCGCGCATGCCCGCAGGATAGGTCGGTGCCGGCGGTTCGCGGTAGCCGAGATCGGGGATCGGCCGATCCCCGATCTCAGGCTGTGCGCCGTTCGGGGGCGCCTCCGGGCTCTGCCTCGAGCGCTTCGGCCGACGTATACCGCGGCGCGCCGGTCACGACCTCGCCGATCGGCTCGGACTCCTGCAGCGCCTCCTGCTCGTCTGTTGCCGAATCGCCGCCCGGTCCGTCCTCCGTCCGCAGCGCCAGCATCGGCAACAGGAGCAACGCCGCGGCAAGCGCGGAGAGACCGCCGAGACGATAGGTCGCCTGCGGACCGAGCGCGCGCAGCACGGGGCCCGCCATCAGGTAGGCGGCCGCGAGCCCGAGCGACACGACGGCCTCGAAGGCGGCCATCGTTCGACTCCGCAGCGCATCGGGCGTTCGGCGCTGCATGATGCCGGTCTCGGCCACCATCGTCAGCCCGTCGGACGTCCCCATCGCGAACAGCGACACGAGCACCAACACGAACACGGGCGCGAACCCGACGCCGAATGCCGCCAGCGCGATACAGAACGACCCGATCACGAGCCACAGTGGTTCGGTGGACTGCGTGAGGTACCGACCCAACCCGGAACCGATCACCGAGCCGCTGCCCCAGCAGGCGATCAGCGCCGCGAACCCCACGGCTTGGACCCCGAAGTGCTCGGCCAGGGCCGCATCGGCCACCATGCCCATGCCCATCCCGAGCACGAATACGAACCAGGCCGCGGTCATCCTTCGCATCACACGATCGCGCCAGAGCAAGGCCATCCCCGAGACCAAGCCGGTGTGCTCGCCGTGGTCTTCGTCTCGCCGCTCCTGGAAGGACCCGCGAACCGTGAGGGTGAGGCACAACGACACAAGGAACGACACTGCGTTCAGGCCGAAGACCCACGACGCACCGATCGTCGCCAGGAGCACGCCGCCCACCAACGGGCCGACCGCGATGCCTGCGTGTACGCCCATCGTCACGAGGCTGTTCGCCCAGCTGATGTCGTCCGGCGTGTCGACCAGGTTCGGGATCGCCGCGCGCGACGCCGTGAAGAACGGCACGTCCGCCAGTGCGGAACCGAACGCCAGCAGGATCAGCATCATCGGCTCGTGCGCGAACGCCATCGCGGCGAAGAACAGGGTCGAGACGGCCTCGGCCACGATCATCACTATGCGCCGGTCGAACCGATCCCCGAGCGCCCCGCCGAACGGGCCGACGATGCCCGCCACGCCGAAGGTCATCAGCAGCGAGAGCGCCTGCATCCCAGGCGAATGCGTCGTATTCCAGACGGTGTAGTTGAGCGCCGTGTACGCCGCGGCCCCGCCGGTCACCGAGATGAGGCGGCCGGCCGCCAGGCGGCGGATCTTCGAGCGCGAAGTTGTTGGATAGAGGTTCATGGAGCGGCTCCTGGAGAGGCGGTGCGGGACGGGATCGGCGGGACAGGGTGCGCGCGAACGCGCGGGCGCTCAGACGGCGCCCGTATCTCCTGTCGTGATCATCATCCGCTCCATAGCCTGGACACGCTACCACGACGTCCTGGTGCGGGTCGAGCATCCGGCGCGGGAAGCGTCGAGATCGAGGGTCAGTCGAGCGTCACGGTGCGGGTGTGTCGCGCGTCGATCGCCTCGGCGACCGCATCGAGTGTGGCGGCCGGCACGTCGGAGTCGACCGTGAGCACCATCAACGCGTCGCCGCCCTGCGCGCGTCGGCCGACATCCATCGTGGCGATATTGATGCCTGCCTCTCCGAAGATCGTGCCGACCTTGCCGATGATGCCCGGCCGGTCCTCGTAGCGGAAGAACACCATGCGTTGGGCCGGGCCTACCTCGACGTCGAACTCGTCGATCGAGATCACGCGCATGGAGTCCTTCGCCACGATCGTGCCTTGCACGACGATGGGAGCCTCGTCGGTCTCGGCGCGAACCGAGATCATCGACACATAGTCCTGGCTCACGGTCGAGCGCATCTCGCTGACGGTCAGACCCCGGTCCCGCGCCAACATCGGGGCGTTCACGAAGGTCACGGGCTCGTTCACCGAACGCCCGAGGATGCCCTTGAGCGTTGCGAGTGTGAGCACGCGTGTGTCGTGCTCGGCGATCCTGCCCAGGTACGAGGCCACCACCGACCGCACACCCCCGCCGGCCAATCCGGCTGCAAGAGCCCCGAGATGCTCGGCGAGCGGCACGAACGGACGCACGGTCTCCGCCACCTCTGCGCCGGCTGAGACGTTCACTGCGTACGGGACGAACTCCCCCTTGAGCGCGAGCCGCACCATCTCGGCGACGGTCACGCCGGCCTTGTCCTGGGCCTCTCGGGTCGATGCGCCCAGATGCGGCGTGACCACGACGTTGTGCAGTCCGAACAGGGGCGAGTCGGTCGTCGGCTCGACCGCGAACACATCCAGCGCGGCGCCGGACAGGTGGCCGTCCTCGAGCACCTTAGCCAGCGCGGCTTCGTCCACGATGCCGCCGCGCGCTGTGTTCACGATGCGAGCGCCGGGCTTGACCATGCGGAGCTCCTTCTCGCCGAGGAGCCCTTCGGTCTCGGGCGTCCGTGGGAGATGGATGCTCACGAAGTCGGACTGGACCAACACCGCCTCGAGAGAGGGCATGATCTCCACGCCCATCTCCTTGGCGCGCTCGGCGCTCACATAGGGGTCGAAGGCGATCACGCGCATGCCGAAGCCTGCGGCTCGGGTCGCAACGAGCGAACCCACGCGGCCGAGGCCTACCAAGCCGATCGTCTTGCCCGCGAGCTCGACTCCCTCCCACGCCGCGCGCTCCCAGCGACCGTCGATCAGCGCGGCGTGGGCCTGTGGGATGTTCCGCGCCTGTGCCAGCAGGAGGGCAAGCGTCTGCTCGGCCGCGGAGATGATGTTCGATTGCGGCGCGTTGACGACCATGACCCCGCGCCGCGTCGCCTCCTCGACGTCGACGTTGTCCAACCCGATCCCGGCCCGCGCGATCACCTGCAGCGTGGTGGCCGCCGAGAGCACGTCGGCCGTGACCTGTGTGGCGCTGCGGATGATGAGCGCGTGATACGGGCCGATCTCGGCGGCCAACGGTCCGGCCGCCAAGTCGGTTCGCACGTCGACCTGGAAGTCTTTGGAGAGCAGGTCAAGCCCTTGTTCCGAGAGAGCCTCGGTGACCAGGACCCGCACGGGTCAGCCCGCTTCCTGGAAGACCTGCTCGGCGGCGGCGACGGCGGCGCCCAGCTTCACCGGATAGCCCAGGCGCTCCAGCGTCATCTCCAACGCGGCGAGGCCGCGGACGATGTCGAGCTCGCTCACGTACCCGAAGTGGCCGATCCGGAAGACCGCGCCCTTCAGCGGGCCCTGACCGGGCGCAAGCACACAACCGAAGTCTGCGCGGATCCGGTCGCAGATCGCGTCGGCGCTGATCCCTTCGGGCGCGCGGATCGCCGTCACGGTCCAGTTGTCCTCGAGCCCGTCGCCGAACAGATCCAGACCGATCGCCCGCACACCGTCCTTGACGGCTCGACTCAAGCGTCGGTGCCGGGCGAGGGCCCCCTCCACCCCGTCCTGGAAATACAGCTCGAGCGCCGCATGGAGGCCCTGCATCACGCTGATCGCGGGCGTCCATGGGTTCTCCGGGTGCGGAAGCGCCGCGAACACCCGGTACTCGCGCCAGTCGAAGTAGAACTTCGGCAGGGTGGCGTCCTCGGCCGCCGCGCGGGCGCGCTCGCTGATCGCGAGGAACGCGATGCCGGGGCTGGCCGACAGGGCCTTCTGGGCACCCCCGACCGCGACGTCTATCCCCCACTCGTCGAAGGCGAACGGCACGGCCCCCAGGCTCGAGACCACGTCCACGACGACCAGCGCTCCGGCGTCGCGGGCAACCGACGCGAGCGCCTCGATCGGCTGGATCACGCCCGTCGACGTCTCCGAATGAGTCAGGAGCACCGCCTTGGTGTCGGGATGCGCGGCGAGCGCCGCCGCCAGGTCGTCGGGGTTGAGCCTCGTCCCCCACGGATCGTCGGTCGTGTGCACGGTCAGCCCGTAGGCGGTCGCGAGCCGTTGCCATCGCTGCGAGAAGAACCCGGCCAGGGGCACGAGCACCTCGTCGCCGGGTGAGAAGAGGTTCTGGACGACGGACTCGAGCCCGCCGGTTCCGCTCGACGTGAGCAGCAGGATCTCGGCCGATCCGGTGCGATACAGGCTGCGCAGACGGTCGGTGACGTCGGTCATGAGCTTCCCGAAGCCGGGACCGCGGTGGTAGACGAGCGGGCTGCCTTGGGCCAGCAGCACCTCGGGGGGATCGGGGTCGGCCCGGGCGCCAGGATGATCTCCGGCCTGTCCACGACGTATCAGCTCCTCGAAGGGTCGGAACGCTCAGCGTAACAGGGGCGCGGCAGGCGACCGAGAAGCCATCAATCGGGAGCGAGCGTGCGGAGATCCACCTCAGGATCCGCCAGCGCCGCGGGATCGAGCCGCGCCTGCTTGCGGATCAGCCGGAGCGACCGTCGGCAGTCACGGCCCCAGTCGACGCTCACACACGCGCGCAGAACCTGCTCCTCGTCGAGGAAGAACGCCGCGAAGGACCGCGCCTCGAGCGAGCCTCGC
This sequence comes from uncultured Actinomycetes bacterium, assembly GCA_963794065.1. Taxonomy (GTDB): domain Bacteria; phylum Actinomycetota; class UBA4738; order UBA4738; family HRBIN12; genus AC-51. The sequence goes on from CAWCDA010000031.1 coordinate 111,762, forward strand.
ACGATCATCTCCCCGCTCGTGGCGACGCCCGACATCTGGATCTCGTGATCCCATTGATCGGACCAGAACCAGTGTGGGTCGTCGTAGGCCTCGGTGGCGCCGAGCATCGCGCGCGCCGCGTGCTCGCCCATCTTGATCGCGTTGTCGTAGTGCTCCACCCGGACCTCGCCGAAGACGGGATGGCGATGCGACGCCACGTCGCCGGCGGCGAAGATACCGGCGACCTCGGTCTCCAGCGTCGGGCCCGCGTGGACGCCGCCGTTGGCCGAGATCGACGCGGCGTCCACGACCTCCGCGTTCGGCCGCGTCCCCACGCCGACGACCACGAGCTCGGTCTCGATCGTCCGACCGGCACGGGTGATGACTCGTTCGACGGCGGTCGACCCCTCGAAGCGCTCGACCGTGTCCTGGAACATGAGCTCCACGCCGTGGTCGCGATGGATCTCCTCCAGGACGCGGCCCAACCGAGGGCCGAGGACGCGATACAGCGCGGTCTCGAAGACCTCGATGACGGTGACCTCGAGACCGAGCTGGCGGAGCGAGGCAGTGACCTCGGCCCCGACGAACCCCATGCCCACGACGACCGCATGCTGGGCACCGGCAGCCGCTCGATGGATCGCGTCCGCGTCCCCGACCGTCCGGAGCTGGTAGACGCCGGGCAGGTCCGAACCGGGGACGTCCAACGTGCGGTTCCGGACACCGGTGGCCACGAGCGCCCGATCGAAGCCGATGCGCTGCCCGTCGGACAGTGTGACGGTCCGACCCCGCACGTCGATCGATCGCGCTCGCACCCCGAGGCGCGTCTCGATGTCGTGGACCTCCCACCACTCGGCCGGCCGCACCAGAAGCTCGTCCCGGGACTTGGCGCCGCGCAGATACGCCTTGGACAGGCCGGGCCGCTCGTAGGGCAGGCTCGGTTCGTCGCCGATCATCACGAGGCGCCCGTCGAACCCCTCCTCGCGGAGGGTCGCGGCCGCCGTGCCGCCGGCAAGCGAGGCGCCCACCACCACGAAGGTCCGGGCGCCCGGCACTACACCTCGATCTGGATCTGCCCGTCGACCTCGCGCGTCGGATAGGTCTCGATCGGACGAGGGGCGGGGCCGTCCATCACGGCGCCGGAGTCGATCGCGAACACACTCCCATGGCACTCACACGTGATCTCCGTGCCCGCGAGATCTCCACCCGACGATAGGGAGCATCCCTGGTGGGTGCAGACATCGCTGAAGGCATACACCCGACCCTCGACGCGCGCGACCGCGATCTGCGCTCCTTCGACGTCGAACGCCGCCGCCGCACCCTCGGGGACCGCATCCGCCGGACCGACCGTCATGAACTCACCCATCGTTGCCTCCCTCGGACTCCCGTCGGGGGAGCTTAGCCCGCGGCAAGCGTTCCGGGGCCGGCCCTTCGTCTGCGGAGGCGCCAGATGTAGACCGCGGCCAAGGTGCCGTAGAACAGGGCGAGCACCAGCACACCCGTTCGGAACGAGATCGGCAACAGGACAGGCACGAACGCTCCGAGGACCCACGCGACCTGGAACAGCACCTCGTACCGGACGAACACACGCCCGAGGGCCTCGGGGGGGGCGTGTCGCTGCATCAGCGCCTGGAACGCCAGACGCGCGAACTCCGAGGCGGCCCCCTCCGCGAAGGCGTAGATCGTGAGGAGCGGCAGACCGAACAGCTGGGAGGCGAGCAGCGCGCCGATCCCCGCCGCCGACACCGACGCGATCACGACGGCCTCCTCCCGCCGATCCATCCGAAGCGCCGGCGCCGCGACGTCGGCGACGAATGCGCCCACCACGCCGGCGCCGGCAACGATCGCGAACCACACCGGCGGCACCTCCGAGTCACGCAGCGCGAAGGCGAGCAGGAACAACAGGAACCCGGCCGCCGCCCGCATGCCGACCGCCCCCATCGCAGGCAACTGCAACCGCGCCACCCGACCCATCGGCGCCCGGTCGGCCGCGCCGATGTCTCGCACGGGTCGCTCGCGAGCGCCGGGGTGCGGCAGACGCACGGTCAGGGCCGCGGACGTCGCGTAGATGGCGGCGGCCACGTACAGCGGCGCCGCCGGGTCGATCGCCTTCAACGCGAGCACGCCGAGCGGCAAGGCGGCCACGGCGCCCGCGACGCCGACCCGACCGAGCCGCGCGTTCGCCCGCATGAGGCCGTCCTGCTTCGAGGCGTAGGCCATCGTCAGCGCGTTCTTCGCGATCGTGTGCACCTTGGAGCAGACGAGGATCCCCAGCGCCAGCGGGAAGAGCCAGTTCGTCGCGAGCCGCGGGGCCAATAGGATCGCCAGGCACGTTCGGGCGGCCGCGGCAGCAAACGTGATCGAACGACGCGGCCCGGCACGGTCGAGGATCGGGGCGATCAGCGGGCCGGCGAGCGCCAACGGCAACATCGTGAGCAGGAGATACGCCGTGACGCGGAGCTTCGCCTGCCCGACCGGGACCGAGAAGAACACCGAGTCCGACAGCGAGATCGCGAGCAGGGCGTCACCGGCCACGCTCGTCAGGTGATTCAGACCGTAGGCGTCGATCGGATCGTCGCTGCGCCACATTCGCCCGAGCGGATGGGTCACGACGCCCTGGAACAGGCGGACGGCACCGAGAAGCGCGAGCTGCCACCATGGCATCCGTCCCGGGGTCGGCGCGGTCGGCGTCCCCGGCTCGATCCCCACGGGGCGCTACCCCTGGAGCCGCTCGCGCAGCAGGTCTTGAGCGAGCTTCGGATTCGCCGCCCCGGCCGCCTTCTGCATCAGCTGCCCCACCAGGAAGCCGATCACGCCCTCCTTGCCGTCGCGGAACTTCTGCGCGACATCGGGGTGTTCCGCGATGACCTCGTCGGCGAGCGCGCCCAGCGCCCCCGTATCGGACACCTGGGTCAGGCCGAGGCGGCCGACGGCGTCGGCGACCGGCTCCCCGCTGGCGAAGGACGCCTCCAGCGCCTGCTTCGCCCCGGCGTTGGAGACCGAGCCGTCGGCGATCAGTCGCACGACGTCGGCGATATGGGCCGAGGTCAGCGCGCCTTCCGTCCCCGCCGCATTGCGGAGCGCCGCGACATCCTGGGTCACCCATGTGGCCGCCGGCACCGCGTCGGCGCCCGCGACGAGCGCGCCCTCGAACAACGCGACCGAGCCCGCGTCCGCGACGAGCACCCGAGCCACGTCCGGCTTCAGGCCGAGCTCCGCGACGTAGCGGTCGCGCCGCGCGCGAGGAAGCTCGGGCAGCGAGGCCCGGATCTCCTCGATCCAGGCGACGTCGGGCTCGAGCGCCGGGATATCGGGCTCGGGGAAGTACCGGTAGTCGAACGCTTCCTCCTTCGACCGCATCGACGCGGTCGCGCCGGCGTCCTCGTTCCAATGGCGCGTCTCCTGCACGATCGATTCCCCCGCCTCCAGCGCCGCCGTTTGCCGCTCGATCTCGTAGACCAGCGCGCGCTCGAGCGAGCGGATCGAGTTCATGTTCTTGATCTCGACCTTCGTCCCGAAGGCGGGGCGCCGGTCGGGCGCAGGGACACGTTCGCGTCACAGCGCAACGATCCCTCCTCCATCTTCACGTCCGAGACGTCGAGCGACGCCAGCGTGGCGCGCAGTTCGCGGAGGTAGGCCGCCGCTTCCTCGGGGCTTCGGATGTCCGGCTCGCTCACGCACTCGACGAGCGGCACGCCGGCGCGATTGAAGTCGATCGATGCGTGCGTGGGAGTCGTGGATGCGGCCGGACTCGCTGCCGTGCTGCGTCTTGCCGGTGTCCTCTTCCATATGCACCCGCGTGATGCCGACCCGCGTCGTGGCGCCGTTTGCGAGTTCCACATCCAGGTGGCCCCCGACGCAGATCGGCAGGTCGTACTGGCTGATCTGGATAGTTCTTCGGCATGTCGGGATAGAAGTAGTTCTTCCGATGGAAGAGCGAGTGCGGCGCGATCTCGCTGCCGAGGGCGAGGCCGATCTTGATGATGCGCGCGATCGCCTCGCGGTTGGGCACGGGCAGTGTGCCGGGATGGCCGAGACACACGGCGCACGTGTTGGTGTTGGGTTCGGCGCCGAAGGCGTTCGCGCACGGGCAGAACATCTTCGTCCCGGGTCGACAGCTCGACGTGACACTCGAGTCCGATCACCGTTTCGTAGGCGACCATGCTGCTAGGTCCTCGCCAGGAGCGGCGGTCGAAGATCCAGGTCGAGATCCGACTCCAGACGCGTGGGCGGCGCGGAGGAGCGTCCGTTCGTCGAGCGCGGGGGCGGTCAACTGGACCCCGATCGGCAGCCCGCGTCGTCCAGGCCGCACGGGATGCTGATGGCCGGCACCCCCGCCAGGTTCGCCGGGATCGTGAAGATGTCGTTCAGGTACATCGCCAGCGGATCGTCCGCCTTCTCGCCGATCCGGAACGCCGTCGTCGGCGATGTCGGAGAGATCAGGACGTCGAATCGTTCGAACGCGCGCGTCATAGTCGCGGATCACGAGCGTGCGCACCTTCTGCGCCTGCCCGTAGTAGGCCTCGTAGTAGCCGGCGGACAGCGCGTACGTGCCGAGCATGATCCGGCGCTTCACCTCGGGGCCGAACCCCTCGCCGCGTGTCTGGAACATCATGGCGATCGAATCGCGTGCTCGCCTTCGGCGCGGAGCCCGTAGCGCACGCCGTCGTACCGGGCGAGGTTCGAGGAGCATTCGCTCGGAGCGATCAGGTAGTAGGCGCTGAGCGCGTACGCCGCGTGCGGCAGGGTGGCCACGTCGATCTGTGCCCCGAGCCGATCGAGCCGATCGACGGCGGCGCGCACCGACGGCGGCGACCGCCGGTTCGACCCCTTCCCCGAAGGCCTCCTCGACCACGCCGACGCGCAGACCCGCCACGCCCTCCTCGAGATCGGCTCCGTAGACGGGCACGGGCACGTCCAGAGAGGTCGCATCCCGTGGATCGTGGCCGGCGAGCACCTGGAGCATCGAGCCCGCGTCACGCACGCTGCGCGTGAACGTGCCGACCGTGTCGAGCGAGGACGCGAAGGCGATCAGCCCGTAGCGGCTGATCCGACCGTACGTCGGCTTCAACCCGACCACTCCGCACAGCGCTGCGGGTTGCCGGACACTCCCCCCGGTGTCGGTGCCCAGGGCCCAGACCGCCTCACCGGCCGCCACCGCAGCCGCGGAGCCGCCGCTGGACCCACCGGGCACACGGTCCAGATCCCACGGGTTGTGCACGGCACCGTACGCGGAGTTCTCGTTCGATGAGCCCATCGCGAACTCGTCGCAGTTGGTTTTGCCGACGAGGACGGCGCCGGCGCCGGCCAGCCGCGTCCACGCGGTCGCGTCGTACGGCGGCACATAGTGCTCGAGGATCTTGGATCCACACGTGGTGCGGATGCCATTGGTCGTCAGCACATCCTTGACCGCCACCGGGATGCCCGCCACGGCCGACTGCGGCGCGCCGGTTGACAGATACACGTCGAGCTCGTCCGCCCGCTCGGAAGCAAGCTGCGGAGTCGGAGTCAAGAACGCGTGGACCCGGTCGTCCACCGCGTCGATCCGTGCCTGGCTCGAGGCGAGGATCTCGGCAGCGGACGTCTCGCCGGCGGCGAGCATCGCGGACAGTTTCGCGCCGGTGCGGTCGGCCAGCGTGCGCTTCACGCCCCGGTCTCCGCGATCCGCGGCACCCGGAAGCGGTCCCCGTCGCGCTCGGGAGCGTTGCGCAGCGCCTCGTCGACCGGCAACGAGGGCTCGACCGAATCGTCGCGCAGGACATTGACCCGCGGGATCGGCGAGGCGGTCGGTGGCACGTCGGAGGCGGCGACCTCCCCGACGCGGGCGGCGTGCTCCAGGATCTGGCCCAGCTGCGTGGCAAGCGCCGCGCGTTCGTCGTCCGTGAGCGCGAGTCGCGCCAGCTTCGCCACGTGTTCGATGTCGATCTCGACCGGCATGCTGCGGAGTCTAGACTGCGACGGCGGCTAGCCGGCCGGGCCCGCTGCGGGTGGCGGCGGCAACGGCGGACCGGGTGGCACGGGCATAACGCTGGCGCTCCACATGGGTGGAACTCCGGCTGCGCCCATCGCGACCGCGGCGGTCAGCCGCGACATCACGCTGCGCACGATCCGGATGGCCAGCGCCGCCGCGACCACCCCGAGCGAGACCGAGACAAGGCCGATCGCGTCGCTCCGCCGGATCGCCTCCAAGTCGGGGCCGGCCGTCGTGCTCTGCAGCGCGCCCAGGACGTTGAATCCGAGCCACGCCGCCCACCACCAGCCCAGCACGGGCCAGGTGGCCCGTGCTCGCCAGCCGGCCGAGCCCGCGCTCGCGCGCCACAGCTCCCGCACCGCCTGAAAGGGCTTGAAGTAGTTCACGATCGGTATGAACCAGCAGCCAACCGCCCAGGCGGCGGACATCTCCGTGCCTCCGACGAGATCGCGAGCCGTCTGATGGGCTCGGTGCTGCCAGATGCACCAGAGGACGATCGTCGAAACGAACAGGAGCACCCAGATCCCGCCGGTGCCCCGGACCCACGCGTCGGCTCGGTTGGCCTGCGCCTGGGAGACCCATTCGTGGCGCTCGATCATGCCGGCGACGCGGATCCGGTTGAGCAACGCCAGCGCTCGCAGCGCCAGCACGACCGCCTGGGCCGACAGCGCGACGATCACGGCAGACCCGAGGCCCCGGCTGGGCCGCATCCGGACGCTCACCCGAGGCCCCGATCCGGCCTCGCGGGCACCTGTGTCCACGCGATCGCCGAGGATGCCATCATCGCCCGTTGGGCGACATCGATCCGACGCACGACCGCGACGGCGAGGGCGGCCGCCAGCGCCCGCAGCACTCCGGCGACGATCAGCCACGGCGCCGCCGCGTGAGCGAGCGGCGAGAAATCGACGGTCGTCGCCCGGTCGTCGATCGAACGCCCGAATGACTCGAGGTGGGGCACGACCGCGACGATTGCGCCGGCCACCGGCACGATGCCGGCCGCGAGCCAGCTCGTCCACCAGCAGCCGACGAGCGGACCCGCGCGCCTCGGGGCGCCGTCCGGCGTCGAACGGCGGTCGAGCTCGAGCATCGCCGCACACGGCATCGCCAGATTGGCCAACGGTATGAACCACCAACCGACCGCCCATCCGGGTCTCGTCTGGAGGTCGGGATACCGTCGCGCCCAGAGGTTCGCCGTCGCCCGATACTGCCAGATCAGCCACACCACCTCGGCGGCGAGCCCGGCGATCGTGAACCACGACCACGCTCCCCCGAGCGACGTCCCTGTCCACGTGGAGCGGGCGTAGGGGTGATCCGCCGGCGGTGCGTGCAGGACGAACGTACCGGTTCGGAGCCGTGTCGAGAGCCAAGCGCACAGCACGAGCGAAAGACCACCGGTCACCGCCAGGAGCACCTGCAGGATCCGGCCGAGCGGAGATGCGGGGTGGTCTCGGTACGCGGTCGTCATGGCGACTCGCCGCGAAGGCGCATCAGGAACGCCTCCTCGTCGATCACCTCGACGCCCAGCTCCTCGGCCTTGGCCAGCTTGGAGCCCGGGTTCTCACCCGCGACCACGAACGTCGTCTTCTTCGAGACGCTCGATGCGACCCGGGCGCCGGCCGCTTGTGCGCGTTCGGTGGCCTCCTCTCGGGAGATCGTCTCCAGACCGCCGGTGAGCACGAGCGTGATGCCCTCCAGGGATCTCGGAGTCTGCTCGCGATCTCGTTCGTCGGCGAGTCGCACCCCGGCGGCGCGAAGCTTCTCGATGAGCTCCTGGTTCTCCGCCTCGTCGAACCATCCGCGGACCGAGGCCGCGATCTCCGGCCCGATCTCGGGCACCGCGTCGATCTCGTCCTCGCTGGCCGCCGCAAGCGCATCGATCGACCCGAAGGCGCGCGCGAGCACCTGGGCGACGTGCGCGCCGACGTGGCGGATGTTCAGAACCGACCAGCAGCCGCCACAGCGGGCGGTCCTTCGACGCCTCGATCTGCTCCAGGATGTTGGCGATCGACTTCTCCTTGAACCCCGGCAGCTGGCCGAGGGCGTCGGCATCGAGCGCATAGATGTCGGCGGGGTCCTCGATCAACCCCTTGTCGAGCAGCTTCGCCACGGTCACGAACCCGAGGTGCTCGATGTCCATGGCGCCGCGCCCGGCGAAATGGAACAACCACTCCAGGCCCTGCGAGGGGCAGCCGCGCTTGTTCGGGCATCGGTAGTCCGCCTCCCCCTCGGAGCGAACCAGTGGCGTCCCACAGGCGTTGCAAGCCGCGGGCAACTTCCACCGGCGTGCGCCCTTCCGGCGCTTGGCGAGCACGGGACCGACGATCTCGGGGATCACGTCGCCCGCGCGGCGGACGATCACGGTGTCCCCGACGCGAACGTCCTTGCGCCGGACCTCGTCCTCGTTGTGCAGCGTCGCGTAGGTGACCGTGACGCCGCCCACGAACACGGGCTCGAGCACCGCGAACGGGGTGACCTTGCCGGTCCGGCCGGTGTGCACATCGATCGCCGCCAGCGACTCGTGCGCTCCTCCGGGGGGAACTTGAAGGCGATCGCCCATCGGGGCGCGTGCGATGTCGCGCCGAGCTCGCGCTGCAGATCGATCCGAGTCGACCTTGATCACCACGCCGTCGATCTCCCAGTCGATCGAGTGTCGATGCTCCTCCCAGTGGCGCAGGAACGCTCGGACGTCCTCGATGGAGCCGACGACGCTCGGTGGTGGGGGCCACCGGCAGGCCGGCCGAGGCCGCCCAGTCGAGGAACCCAAGATGGCTCTCGAACGACACGCCCTCGGCCGCCCCGAACGAATGCACCCACAGGCGGAGCGGCCGGGAGGCCGTCACCTTCGGGTCCTTCTGCCGCAGCGACCCGGCCGCGGCGTTGCGGGGGTTGGCGAAGGGCTTCTGTTCCGCGGCCGAGCAGCCCCTCGTTGAGCTGCTCGAAGGCACGGACCGGGAGGTACATCTCGCCCCTGATCTCCAGCGATCGCGGGCGGATCGTCCAGCGTGAGACGGTTCGGCACACCGACCACCGTGCGCACGTTGGCGGTGATGTCCTCGCCCGTGCGCCCGTCCCCGCGGGTGGCGGCACGCGACGAGCACGCCCCGCTCGTACGTGAGCGCGCAGGCGACGCCGTCGATCTTCAGCTCGCATGCGAACGACGGGGTCTCGCCGCCGAGACCCTTCACGACGCGATCCCCCAGGTCCCCAGCTCCTCGAACGAGAACGCGTTGTCGAGCGACAGCATCGGCGCGCGGTGCTGCACGGGCGCGAATAGCACGTTCGGGGCGGCGCCCACGCGCTGGGTCGGGCGAATCGGGCGTGATGAGCTCGGGGAACGCATCCTCAAGGGAGCGGAGCTCGCGTGTGAGCTCGTCGTACTCCGCGTCGCTGACCTCCGGGTCATCGAGCACGTGGTAGCGGTAGGAGTAATGGTCGATCTGCTCCCGGAGCTCCTCAACGCGTACCTTGGCCTCCGCCCGCGCGCGTTCGTCGGTGGCGGTCATCCGGCGATCTCCACCCCGCCGGCGACGCCGATGCGCTCCCCGATCACGACGACCCCGCCGATGACGCCCGGCACGCGACGCAGATAATGCAGCGCCATGCCGAAGCCGTCCGGCTTGCGCAGGCACGCCTGCACCCCCGCGGCGGCCGCGTCAGCGAGCATGCAGCTGCGGGCGATGACCGCCAGCCCGTCGGGCCCGGCCCCGCCGCGCCCTCGCCCGAGCGTGGTCGACAGCCCCGTGCCGCCGGCCGAGGGTTGGAGGACGATCGTGATCGGCTCGCCGCCGTGGCGCTTCACCGCGACCTTCATGCGTTTCTTGGCCTTGAGGAAATAGTCACCGTCACAGGCGACCGTGACGTCGTGCATCTGCTCGCCGAGGAATCGGCCCACCGCGTCGACGACGGCCCCCCGGAAGCAGAACATCGGCCCCACCCCCGCGGCCGAGGCAGCCGAAACGACCTCTTGCACGATCGGGGGCGCATCGGACGCGACCCGGGTCAGGGCGCGCTTCGATGTCCGGAACTCCGGATCGCGCGCCCGTAGGACTGCAACTGCTCCCAGAACGACAGCGCCGACGCCCGCGACTCCTCGGCGAAGTCCTCGGGGGCGGTGATGTGCAGGGTCAGATCCTGCACCTGGATGTCGAAGGCCCGCACGCGGCGCCGCAACAGTTTCACCAGGGCAGTCTAGTTCGCCTCACCGACGCACCCAGGAGCGGGCGGACTACAGCGCGCGCACGATGCGGCCGCCACCCAGGAGCTCGGCGCCTCGGTACACGACGACGCTCTGACCCGGCGCCACGGCCCGTTGCGGCCGCCCGAAGGCAACGTCGAACCCCTCCGTGTGAGGCGTGATCAGCGCATCCACGCCTTCGCCGCGATAGCGGATCCGTACCTCCGCCTCGAACGGGCCGTCGCTGGGAGGCCGGCCGGCGATCCAGGAGCCACGATCGGCGACGAGCCCTCGCTTGGACAAGAGCTCGCCGGGGCCGACCACCACGCGGTTCCTCGGTGCATCCACCTCCAGCACGTAGACCGGGGAGCCCGCGGCGACGCCGAGGCCGCGGCGCTGCCCAACCGTGAACGCGAACGTGCCGTCGTGCTGACCAAGCACGGCGCCGTGGGGGTCCACGACGTCGCCGCCCGCGTGCACGAGCGCCGGCGCCTCGCGTCGAACGAACCCGCCCGCATCGCCGCTCGGCGCGAAGCAAAGCTCCTGGGAGTCTGGCTTGGTCGCGACCGGTAGGCCGAACCGCTCCGCCAACAAGCGTGTCTCGGCCTTCGGCAGGCCACCGACCGGGAACAACGAGCGGGCGAGCTGCGACTGTCCGAGCATATGGAGCATGTAGCTCTGGTCCTTCGCCGGGTCGGCCCCGCGCAGCAGGTGCCACGCGCCGTCGTCGTCCATGCGAGAACGCACGTAGTGCCCCGTGGCGACCAGCTCGATGCCCAGCTCGTCGGCACGCCGCAGGAACGCGCCGAACTTGATCTCCCCGTTGCACCGAGCGCACGGGTTGGGCGTGCGGCCGGCCGCGTGCTCCGCAACGAAGTCCTCGATCACCGCTTCGTCGAAGGCTGCCGTGAGGTCACAGATCTCGAACGGGAATCCGCCGATCGCCGCGACCGCGGCTGCATCCGCCCGGGCGGCCGGGCCGCAGCAGCCATGCTCCACCCCATCGAGGTGGACGAGCGACATGTGCGAGCCCACGACGTCATAGCCCTGCTCTGCGAGGAGACAGGCGGCGACGGAGGAGTCGACCCCGCCGGACATCGCGACCAGCACCGAAGGCATGGCGTCCAGGCTACCGCGCGACCCCGCGCGGACCGCCTCGTATCGTGACGAGCGTGATCGAGGCGCGCTTCGACGACCTGACGGGCACCGAGCCCTCCTTCCGCCTGGTGGGGCCGGCCGGCGTGCTGGAAGCACGCCGGCCGGACGAGGTCGTGGGTGTGCTCGCCGCGGCCGAACAGGCCGCGGCGCGCGGCCTCTGGGTGGCCGGGTTCGTCGCCTACGAGGCGGCGCCCGGCCTGGACCCCGCGCTCCGGGTTCGCCGAACCGACCCAGCCGACCCGTTCGCCGTCGCGCCGCTGGCCTGGTTCGCGATGTTCGAGGGGCGCGAGGAGACCGTCTTGCCGGAGCCACCGCCGGATCAGGGCGACGCATCCACCGTCGCGTGGGTTCCCTCGATGTCGCGGTCCGCCTACGACGCCGCGATCGGGCGGATCCACCAGCACATCGCGGCCGGAGAGACCTACCAGGTGAACTTCACGCTCCGGCTACTGGCCGAGGTCGGCGGCGACCCCCGAGGGCTCTATCGCGACCTCTGCTTCGCGCAGCGCGGCGCCTACGCCGGGTACCTGGACACGGGCCGGTTCCGCGTCCTGTCGGCCTCACCCGAGCTGTTCTTCCGGATCGACGGGAACCGCATCGCGACCAGGCCGATGAAGGGAACCGCTTCGCGGGGACGCTGGCTGGCCGAGGACGAGGAGATCCGCGCTGCGCTGCAGGGATCGGTGAAGGAGCGAGCCGAGAACGCCATGATCGTCGATCTGCTGCGCAACGATCTCGGCCGCGTGGCCCGGGCGGGGAGCGTGACCTGGACCGATGTCTTCGCGGCCGAGCGCTATGAAACGGTCTGGCAACTGACCTCCACGGTCGCAGCCGACCTGCGGAGCGAGGTCTCCGTCGTGGAGGTGTTCCGAGCCCTGTTCCCGTGTGGGTCAGTGACGGGCGCGCCGAAGGTCTCCACGATGGGGATCATCGCGGCGCTCGAACAGGATCCGAGGGGGGTGTACTGCGGCACGGTCGGCTATCTTGCTCCCGCCGGGGCATCCGGCCCGCGGGCTAGGTTCAACGTCGCCATCCGGACCGTGCTGCACGACGCCGAGACGGCCGCCGCCGTCTACGGTGTCGGCGGCGGCATCACCTGGGACTCACGGGCCGGCGAGGAGTACGACGAGACGGTCGCGAAGGCGCGGGTGCTCACCGCGCGACGTCCGCCGTTCCGCCTCCTCGAAACGCTCGCGCACCACCCGTCGAGTGGCTACCGGCGGCTCGACGAGCATCGACAACGCCTCAGCTCGTCGGCGGCCTACCTCGGCATCCCGCTGGACGATGCGGCCGTCGAGGACGAGCTTGCCCGCGAGGCCGGTCGGTTCGTTGCGAAGCCCGCACGCGTGCGACTGGTGGTGGACCGGCGCGGCCGGGTCGAGATCGGGTCGGCGCCCCTGGCGGACCTGCGGGAACCGGTTCGGCTGGCCATCGACCGTACGCATCCGGTCGACCCGGCGGACCCGATGCTGTTCCACAAGACGACCCTGCGCGATCGCTACGACGCCGCGATGGCGCGGTTCCCGGACGCCGATGACGTCGTGCTCGTGAACCTCGACGGCGAGGTCACAGAGACCACTCGGGCGAACATCGCGATCCGACTGGGCGATCGGTGGATCACACCGTCGCTCAGCGCCGGGCTCCTCGCCGGCTGCGAGCGGGCGGCGTTGATCGCCGACGGGACGTTGATCGAGGGTCGCGTCACGCTGCGCGATCTCGAGACTGCGGAGGAACTCGCGTTCCTCAACTCCGTGCGCGGCTGGCGACGAGCGGTGCTGGTGGACTAGTCGACGTCCGGCAGGCGTTCGCCCGGCATCGCGAACGGCCGCATGGTGGAAGCGTCCAAGGGGCATGCGCACAGCGGGCACCGAGGCGGATCCTCGTAGACGAGCACGGCACGCTCGCAGTACGGGCAATCGCCCATGCGCATCGGCGGGGGTTCGGAAAGATCGTTCGGCATCGTTGGTCCCACTCGGGGGGAGCGGTCCCCCAACGCATCGGTGTGCTTCGAGGGGGCCTTGACCCGCCGTGGGGAGCAACAGACCAACGCCCGCGGGGAGGGGCCGACCGGCCTAACCGGCATCCCCCGGACACCAACAAGCCCCTCCGTCGAGGGGCCTGTGGTCTTTACCTCGGTCGTGCGACCGAGGCGGCTTATGCGGCCTCGGAGCGGCTCTTGCGCTTGCCGCGCGGGACGTAGGAGTGCACGGGCTCGTGCTGCCAGCAGTACTTCCATTTGCTGTAGATCGACAGCTTGGTCTCGCACCCGGGCTCGGCGCAGACACGCCCCGACCCGTAGGTCTTGTTCGGTCGCGGAAGGTTCCGGACGGACGCCCCCCTGAACCTGTCGTCCGACATGCGCGATTCACATCCTTTCCCGTCGGGCCGGATGCGGGCTCCCGGCCCCTCAGTACCCTCTTCGAACGACCCCGCTGACCGGTTCATTCCCGATCCGGGATCCTTCCCGGAACTTCTGTTGGGCGCGTCGGCCGACGGGCTTCTCTGTATCGCACGGTAGTGCCGAGGTGTGACACGGATGTGGCCATCCTGTTGCGGCGACGTGAACGTGGGCGCTCAGTCGCCGAAGTGTGGGGGGCGCTTCTCGAGGAACGCTGCCATCCCCTCGCGCTGGTCGTGCGTCCCGAACAGCGCGAGGAAGGCATCCCGCTCGGCCTGGATCCCACCCGCACCAGGCGTTTCGGTGGCGGCCACGATCGCGGCCTTGGCCGCCGCGAGTGCCTGGCGCGGCCCACGAGCGAAACCGCGCGCGTCCTCGAGCGCGGTCGGCAGGACGTCCTCGGAGGCGAGGACCCGCTCGGCGAGCCCCAGGCTCTCGGCCTCCTCGGCGGTCAGCGTGCGCCCCGTGTACACGAGATCCCTCGTCCGACCCGGCCCGATCGCCCGTACCAGCCGCTGCGTTCCGCCGGCGCCCGGGATCACCCCGAGCTTGATCTCGGGCTGTCCCAGGTTCGCGTCGGTCGCCAGGTAGCGGAGATCGCAGGCGAGCGCGAGCTCCAGCCCGCCGCCGAGCGCGTAGCCGTTGACGGCGGCGATCGACACGGTGCCGATCGCCTCCAGAAGGTCGCACGCGCCACCCAGTGCATCGACCGAGGGTCGCACCTCTTCCGGCCCCCACGTGGCCATCGCCTTGACGTCAGCACCCGCGGCGAAGATCTTGGGGCCGCCCCAGACGACGATCGCGCCCGCTTCCGGATCGGCGTCGGCGTCTCGGATCGCGTCGACCAGCTCCTCGCCCAGCTGTCGATCGATCGCGTTGGCGGGCGGCCGGTCGAGGCGGATCACCGCCACGCCGTCGTGCACGTCGAGCCGAACGAACTCCCCCATCGGTGCGCAGCCTACCCCGCGTCGATCGCCGCGGAGGCCGCCAGGGTCGCGCGGAGCCCCTCGCCGAGCCCCGTGCGCCGTACGCCGAAGTCGGCGGCCGCGTCGCGAGCGTCCGACCGACTTTTCATGCCGAAGAAGGAGGCCGTCACGGCATCGACGGGCGAGCCGAGCACCGTCGTGAGCGCGGCCGCCGCCGCCTGGCCGTCTGCGTGGCTCGGGGCGGCATCATCGTCGCGGAGCAGCGACACGAGCTCATCCGCCGTCACGACGTCCGGGCCCTCGAGGCCCCACGTGTCGGCGAGCGTCGCCGGGCGGTCGTCCATCGCCGCCACCACGGCGCCGATGTCGTCCGCAAACACCGGAGCCAGCGGCTGCGTCCCCGGGCCGCAGACGAACGGCGGGGTCAGGAGGGCCCCGTGCACGGTTGCGGTGAACCACAGCCCGCCGAGTCCGTAGGCATGCGTGCACCGGAGGACCGCGTAGTCCAGGCCCGACTCGACCAGCGCCCGTTCGGCCATGCCCTTGGCCCGGAGGAAGGGATGTTGATGGTTCGGGTCGGCGCCCGGCACCGAGAGCAGCATCATGCGATCCGTGCGCGCCGCCCTGGCGGCCTCGATCGCGACCACGACCGAGCCATGGTTGGCGCGGAAGAGGGCATCGGGATCGGGTTGCGCGACGCCACCGACGAGATGGACGAGGGTATGACACCGAGGTAGCACCTCCGCGAGCTCGTCGGCCTGCAAGCCGGCGCGGACGGTCACCTTGGCCCCGAGGGCGCGCAGCGGTTCCGCCGCGTCCGGACGCCGGACCGTCGCCCGTACCTCGTCGGTGGCGAGCAGCGCCTTCACCACCGCCCGTCCGACGACGCCGGATGCGCCGGTCACCATCACCGTCATGCCTTCAGGCTACGCGAGCGGGCGTGCGAAGATGCCGCGATGCCCGACGATGCCGACCGCAGTCGCATCCGCGCCGCGACGGGGCTGCGGCCGGCCTCCGTGGTGCCCGCACCCGGACACGGGGCGCCGTCGAACCGCCGCTGGCTCGTCCGCTTCGAGGACGGTTCGTCCGCCTTCGCCAAGATCGCCGCATTCGACTACACCGCCGACTGGCTCCGGCTCGAACGCAGGAACTACGAGGCCCTGGCGGGCGCCACCTACCTGCCGCGTCTCCTCGGATGGCACGACGACGGCGAGGCGCCGACGCTCGTCCTGGAGGACCTCGCGGGAGCCACGTGGCCGCCCCCGTGGACGACGGGACAGATCGATGCCGTGCTGGCGGCGCTCGAGACGATCCAGGCGACGCCCCCGCCCGCCACGATCGTTGGGCTGTTCGGCGAGCTCTTCGACATCAAGACGGGCTGGCTCCCGTTGCTGGCCGAGCCGACGCGAGCGCTGGCGCTCGGCGTGTGCGATGCGTCGTGGCTGGCGGCCTGGGGCGACGCGCTGCTGGTGGCGGCCGACGCGGCCGAGCTCGAGGGCGACGCACTGCTCCACGGCGACGTGCGCAGCGACAACCTCTGCCTGGTCGAGGACCGGGTCCTCCTCGTGGACTGGAACTGGGCGTGTCGCGGGTCGCCGCTGCTCGACATCGCGGCCTGGCTCCCGAGCCTCCACCACGAGGGTGGCCCGGAGCCGTGGCAGATACTCCCCGGTCAGGGCGCCCTTGCGTCATTGATGGCGGGGTTCTTCCTCGAGCACGCCGGCCTGCCCACGATCCCCCAGGCTCCGCACGTCCGACAGCTCCAGTTGGATCAGGGGCGCGTGGCGCTGCGCTGGGCGTGCCACGAGCTGGACATCCCCATGCCCGCCTGAGCCGGCGCCGGAACTTGCACCTGCAACACACTGCTACAATCGCCAGCCATGGGAACCGCTCCCGTCGACTACGCAGACGTGCTGGACCTGCTCCGCAGCAAAGGCCTCCGGATGACCCCGCAGCGGCGGGCAATCGTCTCAGAGGTGATGCGCACGCAAGGGCACATCTCTCCGGCAGCGATCGCCCGCACGATCGAGGGCGAGATGCCCGGCGTGAACCCCTCAACGGTGTACCGCACGCTGACGCTGCTCGAAGACGTGGGCGTATTGCAACACTCGCACCTCGAATCTGGCGCCGAGTACCACAAGCGCGACGAGGCGCAGCACGTGCACCTGACCTGTCACCGATGCGGGCGTGACGATGCGTTGTCGATCGCCGAAGCCGGGCGGCTCGGGACGCTGATCCATGAACACCACGGGTTCGTCGCCGATCTCACCCACTTCGCGATCACCGGCTTGTGCGCGACGTGCGCGGGTGCCGCCGCCTCGTAGCGTCAGCCGCCGAAGATCGCGGGCAGGACGCTGCCGGCGCCGAACAGGAAGAGCAGCCCGATGATGAGGCTCATCGTCCCTGTGAGGATCGCCACCGTCACGTAGACCTTCCAGTTGCGGGAGGCCCGCAGGAAGCCGAAGGACGAACCGAAGGTGATCAACGTGTTCGATGTCAGCAAGCCCAGGATGAACGTGAGCAACACGACCTCGCCGCCCAGCTTGCCCCCGGTCGTCACGGCTGTCAGGAAGATCAACACCTGGGTCGGGGTCTCCGCGCCGATGCCGTGCACCATGCCGACCACGAACGCCGTTCCCTTGCCGTAGTTCATGAACGCGTCGGGTTCCGGATGCTTGTGATGGTGGTGTCCCGGTCGTCCGTGATGGCCGTGGTGCCACTCCGACACCGGCAGATCGTCGGCCACGGCGAGGGTGGCACCTTCCTCCGCGTGCAGGTGGACGGGGTCGGCGTCGCTGTGCAGATGTTCCCCCGCGATCGGTACGACGTCGCCGGGTGGACGCGCGATCGCACCGCGCGCCTTGCGGTAGGCGCTCCTCGTGCCGGAGAAGATCAACATCCAACGGCTTCTCATCCGGAACTCCCGGCCGTGCTTGATCAGCGACACGAACACGAAGACGCCGAGGATGACCAGCGTGGCGCCGACGATTCGCTCCATGATCGGGTCCACACTCGGCGGGAGGTTCGCACCGATGAGGATCGCCGCCGACCCGATGAGGAACACGACCAGGGCGTGGCCGAGCGCATAGATCGTGCCGAACATCATGGAGGCGGATCGCTCCTCCTGGGAGCTCGTGATGTCCGTGATCGCGGCGATGTGGTCCCAGTCGATGCCGTGGCGGAAACCGAAGAGGAATGCAGCGCCGAGAACGCCGAGACCGAACGCCTCTGCTGCCTGTGCGAGCACTGCATCCCCCCGGTGGCGGTCCTTGCGCTGCGTCGCCATCGTCCGACGGGGGCCATCCTAGTGGCTTACTGCAAGATGCCGCAACAACGGAGGGTTGCGGGAACGGTCAGAAGGCGGGGGTCTCCCGCCAGGTACCGAAGACCCCTTGCAGGGTCGCGGTGACCTCGCCCCCGGTGCAGCGAGCACGAGCGCACGAGATGAGCGGCTCGATCAGATCGGCGTCGGGGGCGGCGGCTGCGGCGGCCAGCGCGGCGAGGGCGTCTGCCGCCGCCCCCGCGTCCCGCTCGGCACGGACCCGCTCGACGGCAGCGATCTGCGCCCGCTCTGTGGCCATGCCGATGTGCAGCGTCTCGGGCTCCGAGGCGACGTCCTCCTCGAACGCGTTCACGCCGACCTGGATCAGCTCGCCCGCCTCGGTGCGCCGCTGCTCGTCGAACGCCGCCTCGGCGATCCGTTGCGTGAACCAGCCGTGCTCGACGCCGCGCAGCACCCCTTCGAGCATCGACCCCTCGCCCATCGACAGGATCTCGGCGAACAGCTCCTCGGCCTGCCGCTCCACCTCATCGGTGAGCGATTCCACGAAGTAGGAGCCGCCGAGCGGGTCCGCCACGGCCGGCAGGCCGGTCTCGTAGGCGAGCACCTGTTGGGTGCGCAGCGCCAGGGTGGCGGCCTCCTCCGTCGGGAGCGCCAGCACCTCGTCGAGCGCGTTCGTGTGCAGCGACTGCGTGCCGCCGAGCACTGCGGCCAGCGCCTCGATCGCGGTTCGCACGACGTTGTTCATCGGCTGCTGTGCGGTCAAAGACACCCCGGCGGTCTGCGTGTGGAACCGAAGGCGCTGCGCCTCGGGCGTCCGGGCCCCGTAGCGGTCCCGCAGCCACCGCGCCCAGATGCGGCGCGCGGCTCGGAACTTCGCCACCTCCTCGAACAGGTCGATGTGCGCATCGAAGAAGAACGACAGGCGCGGAGCGAACGCGTCGACAGCCAGCCCGCGCTCCTGGCCGAGCTCGACATAGGCGAAACCGTCGGCGAGCGTGAAGGCCAGCTCCTGCACGGCGGTCGAGCCCGCCTCGCGGATGTGGTAGCCGGACACGCTGATCGGGTGGTACCGCGGGACGTTCGCCGCGCAGAAGGCCATGAGATCCCCGACCAGCCGCAGGTGCGGCCTGGGCGGGAACAACCATTCCTTCTGCGCGGTGTACTCCTTGAAGATGTCGGTCTGCAGCGTGCCGCCCAGCCGATGGATGTCGACGCCCTGGCGTTCGGCCGCGACCACGTAGCACGCGAAGATCCATGCGGCGGGCCCGTTGATCGTCATCGAGACGGTCACCTCGTCCAGCGGGATCCCCGCGAACAAGATCTCGGTGTCATCGAGGGTGGCAACGGCGACCCCGCACCGGCCGACCTCCCCCTCACTGCGGGGATCGTCGGGGTCCAAGCCCATCAGGGTCGGCATGTCGAAGGCGACCGACAGCCCCGTCTGGCCGCGCTCGAGCAGCAGGCGGAACCGTTCGTTCGTCTCGGCGGGCGTGCCGTAGCCAGCGAACTGCCGCATCGTCCACAGGCGCCCGCGATACATCGATGCGTAGGGGCCGCGAGTGAAGGGGAACATGCCGGGCAGTGGTTCGACGACGTGCGCCCGGTCGTACACCGGGTCGAGCGGGATCCCGGAGCGGGTGGCGTGGTCTCGTGGCTCGGCCGGCACGGCGCCTAGCCTCCCACCCGTTGCACCAGCTCGT
Source organism: uncultured Actinomycetes bacterium (assembly GCA_963794065.1). Classification (GTDB taxonomy): domain Bacteria; phylum Actinomycetota; class UBA4738; order UBA4738; family HRBIN12; genus AC-51. The sequence goes on from CAWCDA010000031.1 coordinate 131,348, forward strand.
CGGCCGCGCCGTAGGGATCGACGCGCCGGCCGACGAGCCGCTCGACGAGGTCGGCGTCGGCGTCCAGCGTTCGGGTGAGATCGAGCCGGAGCCGTTCGGCGCCGAGCGACTCCACCTCGCGGAGGAGGCGCTCGCGACGCTTCGCGTCGCGAGCGCCGGACGCGACAGCCCAGCGGGCGTGCTCCTCGATCGTCGACCACAGCTCGTCGACCCCTTCGTCGGTGCTGGCGGTCGTGGTCAACACCGGCGGCTCCCACGGTCGCGCCGACCCGAGGTGCAGCATCTGGCGCAGCTCGCGCACCACCGCCGGCACCCCCTCGCGATCAGCCTTGTTGACGACGAACACGTCGGCGACCTCGAGGATGCCGGCCTTCGCCATCTGCACCGCGTCGCCGAGCCCGGGGGCGAGCACGACCACCGCGGTGTCGGTAGCCGCCGCCACATCGACCTCCGCCTGCCCGACGCCGACCGTCTCGACGATCACGAGATCGAACCCGGCGGCCTCGAGGATCCGCACCGCTTCGGGAGCGGCCAGCGCCATCCCCCCCAGGTGCCCACGGGTCGCCATGGATCGGATGAACACGTCCGGGTCGGTGGCATGCTCCTGCATCCGGACCCGGTCCCCCAGGAGGGCCCCGCCCGTATAGGGCGAGCTCGGGTCGATCGCGAGGACGGCGACGCGGCGTCCCGCCGCGCGCGCGGAGCGGACGAGCGACGTCGCGAGGGTGGACTTCCCCACACCCGGCGCACCGGTCAGCCCGAGGGTGGCCGCCGCGCCCGTGTGGGCATAGAGACCGGCCGAGAGCGCGGCGAGCTCCGGACGCCCGTCCTCGACCAGCGAGATCGCGCGCGCCACGGCGCGCGCCTCTCGATCCAGCACGCCACGGGTCAACGCCTCGATCTCCATCCGGGGTCGAGCCTACCGAGCGGGAGCGTCGCTGTGCGCGGCGGCCGATTCGGCCCCGGGCATCGCCGTCAGGGCATCGCGCAACGACCGGCAGTACTCCCGCTGACGGACCAGCGCGGGATCATCTGGGGTCGCCACGCGCGAAGCGATCATGGCGAGGTCGATCTGTTCGCGCTGCAGCCGCGTGAGCAGCCTGGCGGCCGGCGCGCCGGCACGACGCCGCATCGCCGAGACCGCCGCACGCCTGCGCGCCGGCGACCGCAGCGTCTCGAACTCCGTGGCGGTGAGCCCTTCCCCCTCGACCTCACCCGCCAGCGCGCCGTCGAGCCACCGGCGTTCTCGCCGCCGAGCGAGCTGCAACGCCACGACGACGAACAGCAGCAGTGGCAGGCCCTTCACCGCCAGCCCGAGCGGGAGCAGCAACCAGTCCGCCCCTTCGAGCGGCGGCGTGGGTGCGAACGAGAGCAGCGGCGCGTTCCACAGGAAATGGCCGAGGACGGCGAGCGCGACGATACCGACGGCCACCGGCAGGCGGTCGCGCATCGGGGCCGGCTCGCGTCGCGAGACCACCAGTCCGATCGCCATGCCGACGAGGCCCGAGTAGAGCACGTGTCCGTACAGGCCGCTGGAGAGGACCCGCACGTAGAAACCCTGCAGCACGCCGGCGGGCGTACCGCCGAACGCGGCCATGAAGTACAGCACGTCTTCCACGACCGCGAACCCCAACCCGCACAGGGCTCCATAGACGAACCCGTCCATCACATCGTCGATCTCGTCCCGAACGATCAGATACAGCAGCACGATGCCCGCACCCTTGAGGAACTCCTCGATCACGGGCGCCGTCAACGCGGGCGCCCATCGCGCGGCGAAGTCGGGTCCGGCGACCTGCGCCAGAACCTGGTCCCAACCCCCGGCGTCCAGCGCCAACGCCGTGGCGGCGAACGCACCCCACAGGAAGGCCGCCACCGCGACCGAGAGCGGCTCACGCTCGTACAGGTCGAGGAAGTAGATCAGCAGGAACAGCGGTGCGGCATAGAGCGCCAACAGCAGCCAGGAGAGAGCCCATCCCGACCTCGAGACGGACGAGAGCTGCACCAGCGCGCCGACCATGCGCACCATGCCGTAGACGAGGAACGCGGCGAAGACCCAGAACGCCGGCTGATGGAGCTGGAACACCGACCGGTGGTGCAGGTCCTGGTGCCGGGCACCCATCAGCGGACCGCCGCGCCGTCGAACATCGCCCGCAGATCGTCGATCACGGTGGCAAGCTCTCCCTGCGGCGCGTATGCGTCGAACACAGCCGAGACGCTCGATCCGCTCGCCGCGACCACCACGCCCTCGATCGGCACGCCGTCCCGCGTGATGCCCACGTAGCCGAAGCGCACGGCCGGCACCCCGCCGGCGAGGGTCGTGGCCGCGGCCTCCCCCACCGCCACCTGCGCGAGACTCGGGCGGAGCGACTCGTCTGGCGTAGCGTGCGGCGACGGACGCGGGGCCCCCGGGCGTCGGCGGGGAAGACGAAGACATCCAACAGCACCGGGCCCCGATGGAAGCGCGCGGCCGGTGGGTCGGTACTCGTGCTGACGAGGTCCCAACCGGGGCGGGGCTGCACGGTGACGGCCGACCCGACGGTCACCGCGGGTCCGGTGGCGCCGGCCGTCACGTCGGCGGCGGTGCGCGCGCCCTGGGCGACGAGGACGATGAGGCCCGCGACGACCAGCGCCGGTACCCAGCGCCGCTCGCGAACCCGCTGCGAGGGCGCCTCATCCGGCCGCCACGGAACCTCCTCGGACGACACCGATCACCTCACCGAGAGCAGGAGGGAGAGCCGGCGCAGCGTCCCGGGATGCCGGAGGAGGCCGCGGATCCGGATCCGCCGGCGAACGATCGCGCCGACGATGTGACGGCCGCCGGACGTCAAGACATCGGGGAGCCCGAACCGCAGCGGCACGGCGGCCACCTCGAACAGCGCCATGCTCTCGGCCCGCACGACGATCTCGGCGTCCGGATCCTCGCCGTCGACGACCAGCACGCGACCGGGCGCCTTCTCGGCCCCCGGCTGCATGCGGACCGTCACGGCGACACCAGCGTCCGTCGCGACGAGCGTGGATGATTCGCGGCGACGGATCAGCGATACGCGAGAGGGCACCCGGCCGAGGTTCGCCTCCAGGAGGCCTTCGACCAGCGCACGGAACCCGGCGTGCCCCTCGGCCGGATCGGGGTCGGGCCGATCGATCAGGCCCACGGGTCGAGCACCACCTTGGTGGCGGCCCGGCGGTCGAACGCCTCGTAGCCCGCGGCGGCCTCGGCCAGCGGCAGGCGATGGCTGATCAGCGGACCGGGATCGAGATCGCCGTCGACGAGGCCGTCCATCGTGCGCCCCCACCACGCGTGCACGGGGGTCTCGCCCGCGAACCGCAGATCGAGGCCGCGGATCCACGCCACGCCGAGTTGCAGCTCGACCGTCTCGGAGGTGTACATGCCGACGACGACGACCCGGCCACCCCTACGCACGATCTCCAGGGCTGAGCTCCAGGCCTCGGGCGTGCCGACCGCGTCCACGACCACATCGGCGCCCCGGCCGTCCGTCGCGCGCGCGAGCTCCATCTCGGGATTCGTGGTGCCGACATCCACAGGCGTCGCGCCGGCGCGCTCGATCAGCGCCAACCGGGCGGCATCGCGGTCCAGCCCGAACACCCGCCGCGCCCCGGCGGCCCGCAGCGCCTGGGCGACGCAGAACCCGACCGGTCCCGCCCCGACGATCGCGACCGCGTCGTCGGGACCGACGTCGGCGAGCGACGCGGCGTACACGCCGGTGGTGAGCACGTCGCCGACGAAGAACGCGCGTTCGTCCGAGACGGCCTCGGGCACGCGGAGGAGATTCACATCGGCGATCGGCACCCGGAGCGGCCTGCGCCTGCGCGCCGGACAGATCGCCGCCGAAGGGGCCGCCGCCCAGGATCCGGTGATCCTCACAGAGGCCGCTTCTTCCCGAACGGCAGAACCAGCATGCACCGCATGCGATGTGGAACGACGTGACCACGCGGTCACCCGGCGCCACGGCGGCGACGGCGTCCCCCACGGCAACGACGGTGCCGACCGCCTCGTGGCCCATGACGGTGCCGGGGTCCATCGGTGCCTTCCCGTGGAAGAAATGCAGGTCAGATCCGCAGATGCCCGCGTGCGACACCCGCAGGATCGCATCGCCCGGCTCCTCGATCGCGGGCTCGGGCACGGTCGCGACCTCCACGACGCCCTCGCTCCGGAAGACGACGGCCCGCATCTACGCCTCGTCGGGGAACTCGGTGTCGATCAGACCGGTGAGCCGCACGAGCTCGTTCGCCGCCTTCACGTAGCGAACGATCGTCGGCAGATCGCCCCGCACACGAAGCTTTCCCTGCATCATGCCCTTGATCGGATCGAGCTCGCCCTCCACCACGTCCTTCCACCGGGAGTACGGCGCGGTCAGCGTGTAGGCGGCTTTCTCGGCCTCTGCCGCATCGGCGACCTCAATCGCTCGACCACCGCGACACGCACCGTGCCAGAGATCGAGGTAACCCCACAGATCCTCGGGCACGCCGCGATCGGGCTCCGCGAGGATCCGGAAGGCGATGTCGCCCTCCCAGTCGGCGGCGTACTCGCGATACTCACTCGAGGCGTTGATCTCGACCACGAACGCTTCGAACCAGTCCTGGCTGGCGAATACGGGCACGGGATCCTCCGAACGGTCGCCCTCAGGATACGGAACCGGCCTCTATCGCACGGACAGGATCAGGACGATCCCGATCGCGTTGAAGGCCATGTGGGCGGCGACGTTGGCCACGAGGTTGCCCCGCCGCTCATAGATCCAGGCGAGGCCGATCCCCGTGAAGACCATGATGGATTGGAGCAACACGGTGTCCTGCCAGGCCGCGGGCACGTAATGCGCCGCGCCGAAAAGCAGTCCGGACACGAGCGCACCGGCCCAGAACCCGCTGCGATCGCGGACGCTGCGGAAGACGAGCCCGCGGAAGAACAGCTCCTCCACGACCGGCGCGACGAGCACGGCAAGCACGACCGATGCGGCGGCGGCCGTGGTGGACAGGTCGGACGGCAGCTGATCCGGCGTGGTCGTGTCCTGCCCCGACAGCGCCCGGAACAACAGCGTGAGCGGGATGCCGATGCCGATCGCGACGACCGGGTACAGGATCAGCCCGGCGATCCCCCCGAAGGTCCCGTCGCGGAGCCCGCGGCGACCGAACACGATGCCGATCCGCGCCCGCCAGCCTCGATGCCAATTGGACAGCCACACCAGCATGCCGGCGAGCCAGACGAGGTCGGAGACCACGGAGACGTACACGAGCGCGTTGCCGCTCGACGCGTCGTCCGTCGAGGTGACCCCGAGCGCCACCAACAGGACGCCGCCCACGAGCGCCTGCGCGAGGACCAGGTTCGTGACAAGCCCGACCAGCAACGCCTTCCAGATCGACCAATCCACCGCGGGTAAGCCCCTGGGTCCCGGCCCCGGGGCGGTCAGCTCGTCGGGCCGCGGGGGACACCGACGGGCGGCGCCGGCATGGCCCCCCACGCCGTGGGCTCGAGGCCCGGCGGCGGCAGCGGGATCACCGGGCGGCCGCCGGGTCCGGCACGACGACGGCGTCGCCCTCGCGACGGATCTCGGCGCCCAATGCCTCGAGCTTTCCTTCGAGATCCTCGTAGCCGCGGTCGATGTGGTGCACATCGGAGATCTCCGTGACCCCGTCGGCGCACAGCGCCGCGATCACGAGCGCCATGCCCGCCCGGATGTCCAGTGCGCGCACGGGCGCCGCAGAGAGCTGCGGCACGCCGCGGATCACCGCGTGGTGCCCCTCGGTGCGGATGTCGGCGCCCATGCGCTGCAGCTCTCCGACGTAGAGGAACCGACCCTCGAAGACGTTCTCGGTCACGATGCTCGTGCCGTCCGCCACCGCGAGCATCGCCAGAAGGATCGGTTGGAAGTCGGTCGCGATGCCGGGGTACGGCAGGGTGACGAAGTCCATCGCGCGGGCCCGGGTCGCCTGCCGGATGCGCAGCCCGGTCGTCGGTCCGCTCGATCGTCGCGCCAGCGTCGTCGAGTTTGGTCAGCAACAGCTCCAGATGCTCAGGCCGAGCGTTCGAGACCGTGACGTCGCCGAGCGTCGCCACCGCGGCGGCCGCCCACGTACCGACCTCGATCCGATCGGGGACCGCGGTGTGGTCGGTGCCGCGCAGCGGCCCGTCCACCCCCTCGATCTCGATCGTGCTCGTGCCGGCGCCGTCCACCCGTGCCCCCATCGACGTCAGGAAGGAGGCGAGGTCGGCGATCTCCGGCTCGCGCGCGGCGTTGTCGATGACGGTGCTTCCCCGCGCCAGGACGGCGGCCAACAACAGGTTCTCGGTGGCGGTCACGCTGGGGTAGTCCAGGGTGATGCTCGCCCCGTGCAATCGCGGTGCCTCGGCAACGAGGTAGCCGTGGTCGGAGTGGAACGTGACGCCCATCCGCTCGAGACCACGAACGTGCAGGTCGACGGGGCGCGCGCCGATCTCGTCGCCGCCCGGCAGCGCCACGCGCGCGCGACCGCAGCGCGCGAGCAAGGGGCCCAGGATCACGATCGACGCGCGGATCTGTCGGACGAGCTCGTGCGGCGCCTCGACGCCCTCGACGTTCGTGGCGTCCAGCTCCACGACGCCACGCGACAGGTGGACCGAGACCCCGAGATGCTCCAGCATCTCGGCCATGACGGCGCAGTCGCGGATGCGGGGGACGTTCGTGATCACGCTGCGGCCGGGCGCCAGCAGCGACGCGGCCATCAGCTTGAGCGCGGAGTTCTTCGCCCCCGACACCTGCACGGTGCCGGCCAGACGAGCGCCCCCGGTCACGAGGAGGCGATCCATGGCCCGATGGTACCCGGTCGGCATCCGCTGGCCGGTCAGCCGACCAGCTTGATCCGGGCCACGGCCTTGGCGATCTCGCCCGCCGCGACCTCGTCGTCGTCCTCGGCCGCGCTGCCTTCAAGCTCCTCGAGGCGCCGGCGGGCTGCCTGCAGATCGATCTCCTCGGCCAGCTCGGCGTGCGATGCCAGCACGTCGGCGCGGGTCACGCCCTCGTGCGAGGACACGTGCAAGAACCCGCCGTCGATGACCGCCGCCGTCTCGCCGGCATCTTGAAGCAGTCGCAGCGGCCCGATCGCGAGCTGGACCAGCAGCGGCGCATGGCCGCCGAGGATACCGACCTCGCCGTCGACCCCGCGCGCGATCAACTCCTGGACCTCGCCGGCCCAGACCTCCCGCACGGGGGTGACGATGTGGACCTCGAGCGCCACTAGGCGGCCGACTCCATCTGCTTGGCCTGCTCGACCGCTTCCTCGATCCCGCCGACGAGGAAGAACGCCTGCTCGGGGAGATGGTCATACTCCCCCTCGCACAGCGCCTTGAACGATGCGATCGTCTCATCGATCGGCACGTACTTGCCGGGGATGCCGGTGAACTGCTCGGCAACGAAGAACGGCTGCGACAGGAACTTCTGGATCTTGCGCGCGCGGGTCACGATGACCTTGTCCTCCTCCGCGAGCTCATCCATTCCGAGGATGGCGATGATGTCCTGCAGGTTCTTGTAGCGCTGCAGGATCTCCTGCACCCGCCGGGCCGTGGCGTAATGCTCCTCGCCCACGTAGCGCGGGTCCAGGATCCGCGAGGTCGAGTCCAGCGGATCCACGGCGGGGTAGATACCGAGCGAGGCGATCTCGCGCGTGAGCACCGTGGTGGCATCCAGGTGGGCGAAGGCCGCGTGCGGCGCGGGGTCGGTCAGGTCGTCGGCCGGCACATAGATGGCCTGCAGCGAGGTGATCGATCGACCGCCGGCGGACGTGATCCGCTCCTGGAGGTCGCCCATCTCGCTGGCCAGGTTCGGCTGGTAGCCAACCGAGGACGGCATGCGGCCGAGCAGCGTCGAGACCTCCGACCCCGCCTGGGTGAACCGGAAGATGTTGTCGACGAACAGCAACACGTCCTTGTGATCCACGTCGCGGAAGTACTCGGCCATGGTCAGCGCCGACAGCGCCACACGCAGCCGCACACCCGGCGGCTCGTCCATCTGTCCGAACACCAGCGCGGTGTTGGCCAGGACGCCGGACTCGGTCATCTCGATGAACAGGTCGTTGCCCTCGCGGGTGCGCTCGCCGACACCGGCGAACACCGACACGCCACCGTGCTGCTGCGCCTGGCGGCGGATCATCTCCTGGATCACGACCGTCTTGCCCACGCCCGCTCCGCCGAACATGCCGATCTTGCCGCCCTGCACATACGGCTCGAGCAGATCGATGACCTTGATGCCGGTCTCGAGCATGATCTTCTTCGGCTCGAGATCCGCGAACGCGGGCGCTTCGCGATGGATCGCCCAGAAATCCGAGGGCTCGATCGAGTCCATGTCGGCGTCGAGGGGCTCGCCGAGCACGTTGTAGACGTGTCCGAGCACGCCTTCGCCGACGGGAACCATGATCGGCGCGCCGGTGTTCCGCACATGCGCTCCGCGCACCAAACCGTCGGTCGGCTTCAGCGCGATCGCGCGGATCGAGGAGTCGCCGATGTGCTGGGCGACCTCGCAGGTGATCGTCGTCGTCTCGCCGCCCATCGTGATATCGATCTTCAAGGCGTTGTTGATCTCCGGGAGCTGGTTCGGTGGGAACTCGACGTCCACCACCGGACCGATCACCCGCACCACTCGCCCGTCGGCGTGTCCGTTCGTGTCAGCCATTTCGCGTCATCCCTCCAGGGCCGATGCGGCGAGAGCCTCCGCACCGCCCACGATCTCCAAGATCTCGGTCGTGATCTCATCCTGGCGCGCCCGGTTCGCCTGGCGCGTGAGGATCTTGAGCAGTTCGTCAGCGTTGTCCGTCGCAGCCTTCATGGCACGGCGACGCGCGGCGTTCTCGGAGGCCGCGGACTCCAGCAACGCAGCCCAGATCTTCGTGATCAGGTACTGCGGCAACAGGTGATCCAGGATCTGTTCCGCCTCCGGTTCGAACAGGTACTCAGGATGGACGACGTCGCCGCCTCGGCCCGTCACCTCGTCGGGGGCGATCGGGAGGAAGCGCTTCTGCGTCGCTCGCTGGGTGAACGCCGACCGGAAGTCGGTGTAGGCGCACCACAGTTCGTCGATCGACCCGTCGGCGAAGTCCTGGATCAGCGCGCGCCCGATCTCCGCGGCCTTCTCGTAGACGGGCACCTCACTGAAGCCCTGCCAGTCGCGACGCATCGGCGTCCCGCGGAAGCGGAAGTACCCGACGCCCTTCTTGCCGGCCACGTAGAGCACCGGTTCCAATCCGCGCGCGCGCACCGCGGCCAGCACGCCCTCGGCCTCCTTCAGCACGTTGGCGCTGTAGGCGCCGGCCAGACCGCGATCGGACGTGATCGCCAGGACGCCGACCCTGGCTGGGGTCTCGCGGTCGGCGAGCAAGCGGATGCGACAACGAGCCCGTGTTCGCGGCGAGATCCTCCATCGCACGCGTCAGCTGCTCGGCGTAGGGCCTCGCCTGCTCCACACGTTGTTGTGCCTTCACGATCCGCGAGCTCGCGATGAGCTCCATCGCGCGCGTGATCTTCTGCGTCGATTGGACCGACTTGATCCGGCGACGCACGACGCGTAGCTGCGCACCCATCCGTTAGGCGTCGCCGTCGGGCGCGTCCTCGTCGACAGAGGACATGCGATCCCACCCGACGTCGGGCTTGATCTCGTCGGGCGGCGTCGTCTCGCCGAGCCCCGACCCGGAACCCGGCCCTCGCTGGGTCGCCTGGAACGTCTCGTTGAACGACTCGAGCGCGGCTTGCAGCGTGGCCTCGGTCTCATCGGACAAATCGCCGCTGTCACGGATCGTCGTGAACACCTCGGGATGCCGCGCGTCCAGGAACGAGCAGAACTCGGTCGCGTACCGCTTTGCATCTTCCACGGGGAACGCGTCCATGTACCCGCCCGTGACGGCGTACACCTGCACCACCTCGCGAGCCGCCGGCTGCGGGTCGTACTGCGGCTGCTTGAGCACCTCCACGACGCGCGCACCACGGGCGAGCTGCTGTTGCGAGGCCTTGTCCAGCTCCGAGCCGAACTGGGCGAACGCCTCGAGCGCACGGAACTGCGCCAGGTCCAAACGCAGACGACCGGCCACCTGTTTCATGGCCTTGATCTGCGCCGACCCACCGACGCGACTGACCGACGCGCCGACGTTGATCGCCGGCCGCACGCCGGAGAAGAACAGCTCGGTCTCCAGGAACAGCTGTCCGTCGGTGATCGAGATCACGTTGGTCGGGATATATGCGGAGATGTCGCCGCCCTTGGTCTCGATGATCGGCAGCGCGGTCATGGAACCGCCGCCGAGCTCGTCGGAGAGCTTCGCCGCGCGCTCGAGCAGGCGCGAGTGCAGATAGAACACGTCGCCCGGATAGGCCTCGCGACCGGGCGGGCGGCGAAGGAGCAGCGAGATCTCGCGGTACGCCACGGCCTGCTTGGACAGGTCGTCGTACACGATCAGCACGTGCTTGCCGGCGTCCATCCAGTGCGCGCCGATCGCGGCGCCCGAATACGGGGCTACGTACTGGAACGGCGCCGGGTCGGACGCGGCGGCGTTGACCACGACCGTGTACTCGAGCGCGCCCTGCTCGCGCAGGGTGTCCACCACCTCGGCCACGGTCGATGCCTTCTGGCCGATGGCGACGTAGATGCACCGCACCGCCTCATCGGTCCCCCAGTACTGCTTCTGGTTGATGATGGTGTCGAGCGCGACCGCGGTCTTGCCGGTCTGGCGGTCCCCGATGATCAGCTGCCGCTGCCCCCGCCCGATCGCCGTCATCGCGTCGATCGCGGTGATGCCCGTGTACAAGGGCTCCCGAACAGGCTGGCGGGACACCACGTTCGGCGCCTGCAGTTCGAGCGGACGGTCCGTCTCCGCGGCGATCGAGCCCTTCGCGTCAAGCGGGCGGCCCAGCCCATCGACCACGCGGCCCAGGAACGCGTCGCCGACGGGCACCGACAGGATGCGGCCCGTCTGCTTGACGGCGTCGCCCTCCTCGATGCCGGCCGCGTCGCCGAAGATGATGCACCCGATCTCAGCTTCGTCGAGGTTGAAGGCCACCCCGAGCAGCCCTCCGGGGAACTCCAGAAGCTCGTTGGCCATCGTGCGCGGCAGGCCAGCGACGCGCGCGATCCCGTCTCCGGTCTCGATGACGCGCCCGACCTCCTCCCGCTCGACGGATGGGCTCCAGCCCTCGACGTTCTTTCGAAGCGCGTCGGCGATGACCGCGGGGTCGATCAGGTTCGATGCCATGGTCCGTCAGCTCCCGAGTCTCTGTTTGGCGTCTTCGAGGCGGCTCGAGACCGAGCCGTCGAAGACGAGATCGTCGACGCGCGCGATCACGCCGCCGACCACGGATGGATCCACGATGACCTTGGCCTCGACGGCGAGCCCCGTCGCCCGGGACAACGCCTGCTCCAGCCGTTCGCGCTGCTTGTCGCTCAGCGGCACGGCCGAGCGAACCTCCGCGACGGCGTGCTCACGCGACGTGGCGGCGATCTGCACGAACGCGTCGGCGATCTTTGACAGCTCCCTGGCGCGACCCGATTCGATCACGAACGAGATCAGGTTGATCGTCACCTGATGGGCCCGATCGCCCAGGATGTCGCGGACGAGCGCCTGCCGCGTGTCCACCGGCAACGCCTGGTCGGTCACCGCCTCGCGCAGGTCGGGATTGAGATCCGTGGCCTTCGCGAACGCGAACAGCTCCTCCTCGACCCGCCCGAGCACGCCCTCGGCCTCGGCCACGGCGACCAGCGCCGTCGCGTAGCCGGCGACGGCGCCGCTCTTGCCGAAGATGCGGTCGAGCAGGGTCATGCCACTCAGGCCCGCCCGTCGCCGCCGACGGCGACCTGCTCGATGTAGTCGTCGATCAGCTTCTCGTGCGCCTGCTTGTCGAGCGATTGGTTCACGACGCGAGCGGCCAGCTCGACGGCGATATCGCCGATCTGGGCGCGCAGATCCTCGAAGACCCGGTCGCGCTCCGCCCGGATCTCGTCCTGCGCGCGGGCCACGGTCGCGCCCGCCTCCTCCTCGGCCTTGGCCTGGAGGTCGCGGCGCAGCTGGTCGGCGGTCTTTCTGCCTTCCTCGATGATGCGGTTGGCCTCCTCGCGCGCGTTCGCCAGCTGCTCGCGGTACTCGGCGAGCAGCTGGTCGGCCTCGCTCCGCGTCGCCTCGGCCCGCTCGATCTCGCCCTGGATCTGCTGACGCCGCTCCTCGAGCAACGTGTTGACCCGCGGCAGGACCCACTTCCAGATGAAATAGAAGATGATCGCGAACGCGAGCGCGCCGACCAGCAGCTCGGCCGCGTGCGGATAGAGGTTCTCCTTGTCGCTGCTCGCCTCTTGGGCGAGCACGGCGGTGCGGATGGCAAGCACTGACACGCCTCCCTAGATGATGAACGAGAAGGCGATGCCGAACAGCGCCAGCGCCTCGATCAGACCGATGCCGATGAACATCGTGGTTCGGACCTGACCCGCGTACTCGGGCTGACGGGCCATCGCCTCGACGGACTTGCCGATCAGGATCCCCAGGCCGATGCCGGGGCCGATCGCGGCCAGACCGATGACGAGTCCCTTGCCGATCGTCGCCAAACCTGAACTGACATCCGTCGCCTGCGCGATGAGTTGAATCATCCGTTGCCTCCCTTGACTAGTGCTCTTCCGCCATCGCCTGCCCGATATAGGAGGCGGTGAGGATCGCGAAGATGAACGCTTGCAGCGCCGAAACGAAGATCTCGAACCCGACCAACACGACTGCCAGCGGGAACGAGATCAACGCCAGGGGCCATGTCTTCGGGCCGTTCTCCAGGAAGAACACCGTCCCCAGGAAGAAGATCGCCAGGAGGAAGTGCCCCGCCAAGAAGTTGGCCGCGAGACGGACGGTCAGGGTGATCGGTCGCACGATGATGTTCGAGACGAACTCGATCAGCATCAACAGCGAGTACCGGAGCCAACCGGGCGCCGCGTCGATGATGCACGTGTGCTTCAGGTAGCCGAGGAACCCGTGCTTGCGGATCCCGACCGCGTTGTACGTCACCCAGGAGATCAGGGCCAGCACCAGCGGGATCGCCACCCGGCTGTTCGCCGAGAAGCTGAAGCCGGGGACGACCTCGAACAGGTTGCCGATCAAGATGAAGAAGAAGAACGCCACCAACAGCGGCAGGTACTTGTCGGCGGCCGGTCCGAGCATCGGGACTGCGACGTTCTCTCGAACGAAGTCCACGCCGATCTCCATGAGCATCTGCAGCTTGCCCGGCACCACTCTGGGCGCGCGGAAGGCGAAGTAGAAGAGCGCCAGCACGATGAGGGTCGTCAAGGTGACCAACATCAGGATGAAGTTGAAGCAGAAGGTGAAGCCGAAGATCCGGAATCCCGGGCCCCAACAGCCGTAGACGAAGTCCGTCGTGCTCGGGGGCTCGAACGACGCACCCAGGAGCGCTGGGATCACGTGGGATCTCCCGCGAAGGTCCACAGGTCCGCCTGCATCCGTCCCGACAGGGCCTTGGCCTCATAGACGAGCAGCGCGATCGTCGCGGGCACCAGGGTCAGCGCGAACGCGACCGGCGAGAACCACGCGAGCTTCGTCAGCACGACCAGCGCGATGGTGAAAACCATGAGCCGAACCAGGTAGCCGCCCAAGGCGACGATCGCCAACATCGTCGGCGAGATCGAGGCGGCCCAGGCGATGGAGAGGGCGAACATCACGAAGTTGGCGGTGACGATCGCGACGCCGATCGTTGCCGACCAGGCGGCGTCCGCACCCCCTGCCGCATAACCCAGACCGAAGGCGGCAACCGCGACCAGCGGCACGAACGGCAGGACTCGGCGAACCAGCTCTCGCTCGGGCTCAACCCTCGTCACGATCTTCCTTCCCGTACTCCAGGTAGACGATGTAGATGCCGGCGGCACCGCCGAGCAAGATCCCGATGCCCAGGAACACGTGGTTCGTCCCGGCGAGCAGGTCAACGAGGAACCCGATCCCTCCCAGAACGAGCATCCCCGCGATCAAGATCGAGACGATTGCCCAGCCTGTGCCCAAACCCGACCAGGCATCGTCCCGGTGCTGGTCGTTGGTCATGAGCGCGCGGGCAGTATAGGCGGTGGTGCGAGGCAGCGTCAAAGAGGATGGAGGGTTGTTTCCGCAGGTCAGAGGGGGTGTAAAGGACTTTGTGAAAGGATTCACGAGCGGCCGGCGACGAGCTGCTTCATGCGATGAACCGGCCGAACGCGTCGTTCCGCGCCGCGCGCTCCTGGTCGGTCTTGAGCTCGCGATACGCGTGCAGCGCGGCGGCCCGCTCCGCAGGGAGGAACTTACCTGCGCGTCACAGGTCGCCTTCGGATCGCCGCGCCTTCAGCACCTGCAGACCCGCGGTGACCAATCCGATCGTGAACAGCACCGTTCCCCAGACGTTGACCTGGGGTGGGATCCCGAGGCGTGAGGCGCCGAACACCCAGGTCGGGAAGGTGTTGGTCGTGCCGTTCACGAAGTTCGTGATCACGAAGTCGTCCAGCGATAGGACGAACGCCAGGAGGAAACCCGCAAGGATGCCGGGCAGGATGATCGGGAACGTCACCTTGAAGAACGCAACCCGGGGACTGGCGAAGAGGTCTTGGGCGGCGTTCTCCATCGTCAGGTCGAGACCCTGGACGCGGGCCCGCACCGTGATCGCCACGAAGGCGATCGAGAACGCGATGTGGGAGAACAGGATCGTGGGATAGCCGAGGTCGACGCTGATCCCGGCGGGCTTGTTGTTGTTCACCTGCACGAACATCGACAGCAGCGAGGAGCCGAGCACGATCTCGGGCACGGCGATCGCCAGGAAGATGATGAAGTTCGTCGCGCCCCGGCCTCGGAACGAGTATCGACCGAGCACGAGGCCGAGGAACGTTCCCAGCAGCGTGGCCGCCGCCGCCGCCGGGATCGCCACTTTGATCGAGGTGACCAGCGCGTCGTTCAGTTCCGGGACGGCAAGGATGTTCCGCCACGACGACAAGGTGCAACAGGTGAACTCGGCCACCTGCCGGTTCGCGACGATGTTGAAGCTGTAGAGGATCATCACGAACACCGGGAACGCGAGGTACACGATCATGCCGAGCGTGAAGACCGGCAGGATGAACCGCGTGATGTGCTTCTTGGGCGTTCGCTTCACGGGCGGCGGCAGCTCGGCCGCACCCTCGAGGCCGGGAGATGCGACGACCGCGCTCATGCGGCCGCCCCTGCCGCCAGGGTCGAGTCCTCGGTGCCCAGCACGCGGGCGTAGGCGAGCGCGAGCACGAGCATGCCGACCATGAGGATCACTGACATCGCCGCCGCGATCGTGTATTGGTGTCGCACCAGGAAGTAGTCCTGGATGATCTGCCCGATCATCGTGGTCCCCGGCCCGCCCAGGATCGTCGAATTCACGTAGTCCCCGGTCGCCGGGACGAACGTCAGGATCACGGCCGCGAAGATGCCGGGAACCGACAACGGCAAGACGACCTTCCGGAACGACATCGCTTTCGTCGCGTAGAGGTCTTTCGCGGCCTCGACGAGACGTCGGTCGATCCGCTCGAGCGCGACGTACAGCGGCAACGCCGCGAAGGGCATGTAGTTGTACGTGATGCCCGCGATCACCGCGACCGGTGTCCTTAGGACATGGAAGTCCTCCGGGATCAACCCGAGGCTCTTGAGCGGGCCGAACAACAGGCCGTTGGTCCCGAGGATGAAGTTCCACTGGATCGTCCGGATGACGAACGACACGAAGAACGGAACCAGGATCATCAGGAACAGCGTCGCCTTCCATCTGCCGCCGTAGAAGGCGATCCAGTACGCCATCGGGTAGGCGAGCCCGATGCAGATCGCCGTCGCGATCGCCGCATAGGCGACCGAACGCAGGTAGATCTGCCAGTTCTCGGAAAGCGCTTGAGAGTAGTTGGACCAGTTCCACGAGAAGGTGGTCTTCCCGCCAGTCGAGAACAAGCCGCCGCCGCTGGACAGCGACAGGATCACGATGATGATCAGCGGGATAACGAAGCCGATCAGGAGATAGAAGCCACCTGGTGACAGCATCAGGTAGGCCCCAAGACGGCGCCGGCGCGCAAGAGCACGTTCACCCTTGCGCGCCGGGGGGAGCTCGAGACCCTCGGGGATGAGCCCGGCGGTATCGCTCGCCGTCTTGGCCACGCCGCTACTGCTCCCAGATCGTGTCGAAGGTCGCGTGCCAGGCCTCCGACTCGGCATCCGTGGTGATGTTGCGCCCCAGCGACACTTGGGACAGCAATGCCTCGTCGGGCCAGAGCATCGGACTCGCCGCCGTCTCTTCCAGCTGTTTCGCGTAGGTGCCGGTCTCGTCCTTCGCGTGCTGCGCGATCAGGTCCTGCACCGCGGGCACCGGCGACATGTACAGCACCCATTCCGTCACCATCTGGGCGATCTCGGGCTTGTAGAAGAAGTCCATCATCTCGAGCGCGCCCGCCGGGTTGGCCGAGTTGGCGGGGATCAGCATGTTGTCGATCCACAGCAACGCGCCGTCGGCGGGCACGATGAACTCGAGGGGCTGGCCCTCCCAGATCTTGTAGTAGAGGACGTCGCCGGACCACGCCATCGTGCCCGACAGGTTGCCGGCGGTCAGGTCGTCGACGTAACCCTGGTCGTAGGCCGCATAGAAGGTGTCGGAGTCGCGCAGCTTCGTGAGCCACGCGGCCGCCTCGTCCCACTCGGGCTGCTCCGACGTCTTCGGGTCGATACCGAGGTTGACCATGACGAGGTCCGGGGCGTCGGACTTGAGCACACCCACGGTCCCCGACCGGAAGTAGTCGGTGCTCATGAGATCGTCGAGCTTCGTCGGCGGCTTGATCGCCAGCTCGGTGTTGTAGCCGACGCCGGTGAGGCCCGATTGCCACGCCATCGTGTGCTTGTTGCCCTCGTCGTAGAACGGGCTCTTTGCCCACGAGGCCGCGTTGGCATCGAAGTTCGGACGGTAGTTGGGGTCGAGCTCCGTGGCCCAGCCGTTCTGGATCAGGGCGGCGAGGTACTCCCCGTTCGTGATCACCACGACGTCTCGGCCCGTGTCCTGGCCGGCCTGGAGCTGTGGCAACAACTCACCGAAGAACGACGCGTTGTCGTTGATCTCGTCGTTGTAGGTGACGGTGATCCCGCTGGCTTCCTTGAACGCGTCCAGCGACGGATAGCCCTTGTTCGCCTTGTCGATGTACAGCGGCCAGTTCGAGAAGTTGAGGGTCGTGCCCGCGTTCGCCGGATTGAAGTCGATCGCGCCGCTCCCGCTGCTGCTGCCGCCGCCTCCGCTCGAGGATCCGCTCGAGCAGGCGGCGAGGATCGAGGACAGGCTGAGCGCGCCGACCGAGATGCCTCCCAGCTTCATCACGTTGCGCCGCGACATCCGCTGCGACGTCAGCCCGCGCGCGAGCGCGGCGCTGAAGCCCGGCTGGTCCTGCGGTTCGGGGGTCATTCGTCGTCCTCCTCCATCTCAAGGTCGTCCTGCGGCGTCACCGCGAACGTGTGGTCGGGGTTCCACGCCAGCGTGACGTGTTCCCCCTGCTGTGGCGCTTCGTCGGTGCCGAGGTTCTGGACGTAGACGGTGAGCACGGTCCCGTCCTGCGTCGACACCTTGTACTGGTGGCTCACCCCGATATACGTGGTCATCGAGACCGTGCCACCGATGCTGTTCGTTCCCGACGGGGCGTCGGTTCCACGCGAGATGGAGACTTTCTCCGGGCGCACCCCGATCTTGATGTGCGAACCGGCATCCGACGGGATCCGGGCGTTGGGCAGGGTGACCGAGTTCCCGTCGGTCAGGACGACTGTGCTCGTGCCGTTCGTCGATTCCTTCACCTCGCCCTCGAGGAGGTTCGAGGCGCCGAGGAACCCGGCCACGAACTCCGTCGCGGGGTTCTCGTAGACGAACCTAGGATCGCCGAGCTGCTCGATCTTGCCATGACGCATCACCGCGAGCCGGTCGCTCATGGTCATGGCCTCTTCCTGGTCGTGGGTCACGTAGATGAACGTGATCCCGACCTCCTGCTGGATCCGTTTCAGCTCCAACTGCATCTTCTTGCGGAGCTTGAGGTCGAGGGCGCCGAGTGGCTCGTCGAGCAGCAGGACCTTCGGGTGGTTGACGAGCGCGCGAGCCAGGGCCACGCGCTGCTGCTGGCCACCGGACATCTGCGGGGGCGTGCGCGTCTCGAACCCGATCAGGTCGACGAGGTTCATCGCCTCCTTGACCCGAGTCTCGATCTCGCCCTTATCCACCTTCTTGCGCCGCAGCCCGAACGCCACGTTCTCGTACACATCCAGGTGCGGGAAGAGCGCGTAGGACTGGAACACGGTGTTGACGTCGCGCTTGAACGGCGGGTCATCGGTCACGTCGCGGCCGCCGAGGTACACAGTGCCAAGCGATGGATCCTCGAAGCCGCCGATCATCCGGAGCGTGGTGGTCTTGCCGCACCCGGAGGGACCCAGCATGCTGAAGAACTCGCCCTCGGCGATGTCCAGGGAAAGGTCGTCCACCGCGGCGACGTCTCCGAACAGCTTGGAGACACGTTCGAGGCGTACGTCGATCTCGGTCACGTGGCAAACCCCCTCTATCGGCGCCCTGCGGCGGGCCATGTTCCCACGGAGCGGCGGCGATTATCACCCGCGGGGACCCGTCTTGAACAGCCTGCAGCGGGAACGTTCCCGCACGCGGTTATACGGAACGTCCGGTCAGGAGGTTCGCAACCCGCTCCGGGGGAGTGCTCATGACACGTCTGCATTGTTCGAGGGAGCATCCGGAGCGTCCTCGTCGGATCCATGGCCGTTTCCACGGCGAGCCGCGACCCGAGGCTGTGCGGTGATCAAGACCAGCGAGACCGCCCCGATCAGGATCAGCCCCACGACGATCAGCCCCACGACGAAGCGGCCGTCGATCAACCCGACCGCCAGGGCGCCCGCCGAGACCAGCGCGCTCCAGAGGTACATCAGAAGCACGGCCTGTCGATGCCCGTGCCCGATCTCGAGCAGCCTGTGGTGCAGATGCTCCTTGTCCGCATGCCCGATCCCCTGACCCCGGCGCGTGCGGCGGACGATCGCCAACACCACGTCGATCGCGGGGATGAGCAGGATGAGGAAGGGCACGGCGATCGCCCCGGCGGTCGCGGCGAGATCGCCTCCGCTCGGCTCCGTGAGGTTCTTGCCGACACCCTCGATCGTCGCGATGGCGAGCAACATCCCGAGCAGCATCGAACCGGCGTCGCCCATGAAGATCTTCGCGGGGTAGAAGTTCCACGGCAGGAACCCGATACAGATCCCGGCGGTGATCGCCGAGATCAACGCGGTCTGCGATGCCGGACCGAGTTCGCCCGGATTCAGGACGACGTAGGCGAAGAAGAAAGTAGCGGCGATCGCCACCATGCCGGCCGCGAGACCGTCGAGGCCGTCGACGAGGTTCACCGCGTTCGGGATCGCCACCGCCCACGCGATCGTCACGATCACGGGCAGATCCCCCGAGAGGACGAACACCCCCAGCCCCGGGAACCAGAGGTAGGACAGCTGTACGCCGAACAGGACGAGGACGCCGGCGATGAACACCTGCGCGATGAACTTCGACAGGGCGGTGGTACCCCTCGTGTCGTCGATCACACCCAGACCGAGCATCAGCGTGCAGGTGACGAGCGCCGCCGCCGAGTGGCTCCTCGTCCGGCTCAGCACGTCGAAGAACGGCAGGAACTGCGAGGCAGCCAGCGCGACGACGAAGCCAACGTACATCGCGATGCCGCCCATCGTCGGCAGCGGCACGCGGTGCACCGAGCGATCGTTCGGCTGGTAGATCGCCCCCACGCGGATCACGAACCGTCGAACGAGCGGCGTGACGAGGAAGGTCACGGCCGCGGCCGTGACGAACACGATCAGGTAGGAGGTCACGTCTCCGAGAGTGTGTTCGTCGCGGCCGCGGCCGGCAACCGCGAGCCGCGATCTATGGGTACAACGGGAAGCGCTGCGTGAGCTCGCGCACCCGTCCCCGCGCCTTGTCCTTGGCGCCGGCGTCGTCGGGAGCGCGCAAGACATCGCCCATGATGCCGGCGATCTCACGCATCTCCGCCTCGTCCATCCCGAGCGTGGAGCACGCGGGCGTTCCGACCCGGATGCCCGAGGGAGACGAGGGCGGGTTCGGGTCGTACGGGATCTGGTTCTTGTTGAGTGAGATGCCGACCTCGTCACAGACCGCTTCGGCCGTCTTGCCGTCGACGCCGAGGGGCCGCACGTCGACAAGCGCGAGGTGCGAGTCCGTGCCGCCAGAGACCACCCGCATGCCTTCGTCCGCGAGCCCCGCCGCGAGCGCGCGCGCGTCGCGGACCGTGCGATGTGCGTAGTCCGTGAACTCGGGGCTCATGGCCTCTTTCAGCGCCACGGCTTTCCCGGCGATGTTGTTCTCGATCGGACCGCCCTGCATCATCGGGAACACTGCCTTGTCGATCGCCTTCGCATGCTCTTCCTTGCATAAGATCATGGCGCCGCGAGGTCCACGGAGGGCCTTGTGCGTCGTGAACGTGACGACATCGGCGTCGGGAACGGGCGAGGGGAACGCCCCGCCGGCGACCAACCCGATGAAGTGCGAGGCGTCGACCCACAACAACGCCCCGACCTCGTCGGCGATCGCCCGGAACGCCGGGAAGTCGATCTCGCGCGGGTAGGCGGTGTAGCCGGCCAGGATGATCCTCGGGCGCTCCGCCTTGGCGAGGTCGCGCACCCGATCCATGTCGAGCTGCTCGGTCTCGCGGTCCACCTCATAGCCCACGAAGTTGAACCACATGCCCGACACGTTCACGGGCGAGCCGTGCGTGAGGTGTCCCCCGTGGGCCAGCACCATGCCGAGCACCTTGCTCGCGGGATCCTTCGGTTCCAGGAAGGCGCCGAACACAGCCATGTTCGCCGTGGCGCCCGCGTGCGACTGCACGTTGGCGTGCTCCGCGCCGAAGAGTTGCTTGGCCCGGTCGATGGCGAGCTGCTCGACGACATCGACGAATTGACACCCGCCGTAGTACCGGCGGCCGGGATACCCCTCCGCGTACTTGTTATTCAGGGTCGACCCGACCGCGGCGAGCACCGCGGGGCTCGCGAAGTTCTCCGAGGCGATCAGGCGAAGCGTCGAACGCTCCCGTCCGAGCTCGCCGGCGACCGCGGCGGCCACCTCCGGATCCGTTGCTTGGAGGGCCTCCCAGTCGGCTGCGTACTCACGCATCGTTCATCGCTCCTCTCGTTCGATCGCCGCGATCTGCTCGATGCGCGGCACATGCCGTCCACCCGCGAACGGCGTTGCCAGCCAGACGGACACGATCTCGTGCGCGTAGGTCGGTGCGACGACACGCGCCCCCATGGCGAGAACGTTCGCGTCGTTGTGCTCGCGCGACAGTCGCGCGAGGTACAGGTCATGACACAGCGCGGCACGGATGCCGTGCACCTTGTTGGCGGCGATCTGCTCGCCCTGCCCCGAGCCGCCGAGCACGATCGCGCGGTCGGCATCCCCCGCCACGACGGCCCGTGCGGCGGCCGCGCAGAACGCCGGGTAGTCGACGGGGGCCTCGGAGTCCGTGCCCATGTCGAGTGTCTCGTGCCCTTCGCTACCGAGGAACACGATCAGGTCCTCTTTGAGGGGGAATCCGGCGTGGTCGGCCCCGATCGCGATCCGCATCTACGCTCCCTCGCCGGTGACGCCGGCCGGCACAGGGCCGAACAAGCCCGCCAGCAGGCGGTCGACCCATTCGTCCAGCTCCCAGGCGATCGCCCGGTAGGTCTCCAGTGGCATCCCCAGCGGATCGACGATGTCCTCGTCGTAGGGGTTCACCGGGCCATCCGTGCGCCGCGCCGCCGCGGCGGCTGCGACCCGCTGCTCGAGCGCGTCGCCCGATTGGGTGGAGGCGGGCGCGTCGCCCTCGAGGAGTCTCGCGAGCTCCTTGAGCGTGAACGTGCGGTTGACGTCGGCGGGCAGACGGCCCTCGATCGCTACGCGATGTTCTGCCGCCATGCACACCACGAGGTCGGCGCGTTGCACCATCGAGTCGGTCAGGCGGCGAGCACGATGCGCCGCGATGTCCACCCCGCGCTCCATCGCGGCCCGGACGGATTCGGGTGTGGCGGCAGACCCCTCCAGACCGATCGTTCCCGCCGAGGACACCTCGGGGGCGTCGGCGCCGAAGCGGCGCTGCACACCATGGCGCAGGAGCCCCTCCGCAACCGGGGAGCGACAGATGTTGCCACTGCACACGACGAGGATGGAGGACATCTGGGAGGCCCGGAGTCTAGCAGTGGCCCTCAGCCCGCCGATAGCCGCGCGATGACGTCTGGATCCAGCGCGCCGGGCCGAACGATCTCGAGCCGTTCGCCCAGGAGGGACACGACCGCAGACGCCGCGCCCTCGAGCGGGTCGTCCTGACAGAGGTAAACCTCCACGTCGCCGCCGAAGGCGGCCACGAGCTCGGCGCAGGTCGTCGCCGGCTGCTCGCCGGAACGGTTGGCGCTGGTGGTCGCCAGCGCCCCTCCCGCCAGGACCGCGAGCGCCAGTGGATGGTCGGGCACCCGAACGCCGATCGACGCCCGGTCGCCGCCGAGATCCCATCCGTCGCTGGAAGGGGTCCGCGGGAGCACGAGCGTGAGTGCACCCGGCCAGAGCGCTTGCGCGAGCCGGGCCGCCCGATCGTCGAACCGAGCGATCTCCCGTGCTTGTCCGGCGTTGCCCACCAGGACGGGCAGCGTGAGGTCGCGCGGTCGACGTTTCGCCTCGAACAGCCGGCCGGTGGCTCGCGGATCGTCGGGACGGGTCGCGATGCCGTAGACGGTGTCGGTCGGGAAGACGATCAGCTCGCCGCGTCGGGCGGCGGTCGCGGCCTCCGAGACGGGGTCGCTCACGGGCGTCGACCCGAGACCACCCGGTCGCGGCCGGTCAGGTCGACGTCGACCCGGACCTGTTCGACCCCGGCGGTCCGGGCGGCCGACGAGATCGAGGCCGCCTCCCGTGCGTCGATCTCCACGACGACGGCCCCGCCGGGTGCGAGCCAACCGAGCGACTCGGCGAACACACGCGCAGAGAGCTCGACACCCCCGAACAGCGCCGAGTCAGGGTCGGCCCGGACATCGGCCGGGAGCGTCGACCCGTCATCCACCGGGAGGTACGGCGGGTTCGCAACGACGAGATCGACCGTCCCGCGGAGCTCGTCGTCCAAGGGCTCGAAGAGATTCCCCTCCGCCACGGCCACCGCGAGACGCAGCCGCGCGGCGTTGGCCGCCGCCAGCGACACGGCGTCGGCTGACACGTCCGTCGCGTACACCGTCGCGCCGGGCCGCTCGTCCGCGATCGCGAGCGCGATCGCACCCGAGCCGGTGCAGAGATCGACGACGACGGGCGCGTCTCCCACCATCGACAGCGCGACCTCCACCACGGCCTCGGTCTCCGGTCGCGGCACGAAGACGCCGGGACGAACCTCGAGCAGGAGCCGACGAAACCCCTGCTCCCCCGTCAGATGTTGCAACGGGACACCCGTGCAGCGACGACAGAGCGCCCGGCCGAACGCCTTCGCCTCCGCGGTGCTCAGGCCCTGCTGGCGCGTGTAGAGGCCGACGCGATCGACGTCGAGGATCCGCATGAGGAGCGTTTCCGCCTCGCTCGTCGCACCGTCGACACCGTGGTGCCCGAGGTACTCGGCGCCCCGCCGGGCGACGTCGGCGGGCCGCATCATCCGGAGCCGTCGGCGAGCTGTGCGGCGCGCTCGGCGGCGACGAGCCCATCGATGAACCCGTCGAGCTCCTCGCCGCCGGCGAGCACCTCTTGCAGCTGGTGGGACGTGTGCTTGATTCGGTGATCGGTCACACGGCCCTCGGGATAGTTGTAGGTCCGGATCTTCTCGGAGCGCTCGCCGGTGCCGAGTTGCGAGCGGCGCTCCGCAGCCTCCTTGGCCTGTGCCTCGTCGAGCGCCTGCTGGTAGAGCCGCGCGCGCAGGTAGCGCATCGCCTTCTCGCGATTCTGCAGCTGTGAGCGCTCTTCCTGACACTCCACCTTGATGCCCGTCGGCTTGTGCACGATCCGCACGGCGGAATCCGTTGTGTTGACCGATTGGCCGCCGGGCCCGCTGGAGCGGAACACATCGATCTGCAGATCCTCGGGGCGGATCTCCACCTCGATGTCCTCGGCCTCCGGCATGACCGCCACCGTCGCCGTCGATGTATGGATCCTGCCCTGCGACTCCGTGACGGGGACGCGCTGCACGCGATGGACCCCGGCCTCGTGCTTGAGTCGGCCGTAGGCGTCCTTGCCGCGAACCTCGAGCGAGACCTCCTTGAAGCCCCCCAGATCGCTCGGCGAGGAGGCGATCACGTCCGTCTTCCAGCGGTGGCGCTCGGCCAGCCGCCGGTACATCTCGAACAGATCGCCCGCCCACAGCGCCGCCTCCTGCCCGCCGGCCCCGCCGCGGATCTCAACGATGACGTCCTTCCCATCGTTCGGGTCCTTCGGAACGAGCAGGTACTCGAGCTGCGCACGGAGCTCTTCCGCCCGAGCGTCGAGCCCCTCGATCTCCTCCTCGAGATAGGCGCTCATCTCCGGGTCGCCCTCGGCCGCCATCGTCCGCGCCTC
Source organism: uncultured Actinomycetes bacterium (assembly GCA_963794065.1). Classification (GTDB taxonomy): domain Bacteria; phylum Actinomycetota; class UBA4738; order UBA4738; family HRBIN12; genus AC-51. The sequence goes on from CAWCDA010000031.1 coordinate 155,916, forward strand.
GTCGGCCTGCGCGAGCACCACCCGCAGCTCGCGGTACGGGGTCACGATCACCTCGAGCTCCGCGTACCGCTTCCCGAGCGTGCGCAGCAGGTCGGGGTCCGCGATCGTCTCCGGCGTCGCCAACTGCGCCGCAACCTCGTCGTACGCAGCCTCGATCCCATCCAACCGCTCGTTGATCCCCGTCACCATGTTTCAGATTCTCTCAGCGGGCGGCCGGGCACGACGGGACCATCTGGACCGAGCGAGCGAGCGAGGGAAGCGGTCCCGGCGGGCTCGCCGCCCGCTGAGTGCTATTCGCGTTCGTCGTCGAAGTCGATATCCAACGCGCTCAGGTCGGGGATGTCGACGGACCGTGCCTCCGTCGACGCCCAGAGGTCCTCATACCGTGGGTCGACGAGATCGTCGTCCCCCTCGGCAGGCTGACCGATCGGCGCTGGTGCGGCCTCCGATGCGGGCTGGGCCGCGACGGGAGCGGCGGGCCCGGGCTGTTTCGAAGGAGCCTTCGGTGGCGGTGGAGCGACGGCGGTCGGCGACGGCGTCTTGCCGTCCGGCGCGAGAACCGTCGGCGTTGCCGTCGCCGCGTGCGCCCCCGGGGGCGCGGGGCCGTCGTCGGGGACCTCGAACTCCTTGGCGACGGTCAGCAAGCGCGACTGCATGTCGTGCATCTGCTGCAGCATCGCCTCGCGACGCTGCTCGAGCCCGCCGAGCACTCGGTCCGCCTCTCCACGCGCGCGCTCGAGCTCGGCCGCGCTCTTGGCGCGAGCCTCCTCGGCATGTGCCTGCGCGTCGACGCGGATCTTGTCCGCCTCGATGCGGGCGTCCTCCAAGAGCTTGGTCGATTCCGCACGAGCGTTATCGATCAGCGCCTGCGCCTCGCCGTCTGCCGCCTTCAACACGGATGCGAACCGCTTACTCAACTGCTCGTACGCGGCCTCCACGCTCGCCGCGGCCGGGGCGGCGGCGGGCGGGGCCGGTGCCACCTTCGGCGGTGGCGCGACGGCGGTGTCGCCGGCGCGGCTCGAGGCGCCCATCCGTTCATCGCGCAGATCAGTCTCGAGCGTCTCGACCTGGATCGCGACCTGGTTCAGGTACTCATGCACCTGATCGGGGTCATAGCCGCGCTTGACGGTCGCGAACTTGCGCCGCCGGATCTGTTCGGCGCTCGGGAGGAGGGGAAGGTCGAGGTCAGACATCGTGGGGAACCTCCGGGGATCGAGGAACATCCATCTTCGAACGGACGGGCACGTGAATCAACAACCCAGGTCAGGTGCCCGAGGTATCGGCGCCGGCTTGAGCCTCACGACGAAGCACCTCGTCGAACGAGGCGACCGCGACCTCGATCTGGGCGGTGTCGGGCTCCTGCGTCGTGATCTTCTGCAGCCAGATCCCGGGGCGCATCAATGCACGCATGAACAACGAATCCGGGTATCGCGCCCCGAGCCGCAGCGCCTCGTAGGCAAGGCCCGCGATGATGGGGATCGCGATGACCCGAGAAAGCAGCCGCCACACCAGGCCCGGCGTGCCGAACAACGAGAACACGAAGACCGTGATGATCATGACGATGATCAAGAAGTTCGTGCCGCATCGCACGTGCTCCTTCGGGTACGTGTCGATCCGGGCGGGCACGAGCTCTACCCCGTGTTCGTAGGCGGCGATCGTCTTGTGCTCCGCTCCGTGGTACTCGAACACCCGGTGGATGTCCTTCGTCTGACCGATCAGCCAGAGGTAGCCGACGAACAACGCCACGCGGAAGACGCCTTCGGCGATGTTGATCGCGACGCCGTGCACGCCGATCTGATCCTCGATCCACACGAACAGGCTGGTCGGACCGAGCACGAAGATCGCGACGAAGGCGATCAGCGCGATCGCAAGCGAGACGCCGACCTGCCGGGACGATAGTTGCTCGTCTTCCTCGGCCGCGTGGTTCGAAGCGATGAGGAGTGCCCGGACTCCGATCTTCAGCGACTGGCCCAGGACGACCATGCCGCGAAAGAACGGCTTGCGCCAGATCGCCTGCCGCGACGCGATCGAGTCGATGTCGTGCGATTCGACGTACACCGACCCGTTGGGCTCGCGGACGGCGACGGCCCAGTGATCCTGCCCGCGCATCATGACGCCCTCGACGACGGCCTGGCCGCCGTAGAGATGCGTCGACTGCGGGCGCGACGCAGGGGCCTCGCCCACCCGGCCTAGCCCTTGGCCGCTTCCTGGGCCGCCTGCGTCTTCGCGTAGCGACGCTGGAAGCGCTCGACCCGGCCGCCCGTGTCGACGAGCTTCTGCTTGCCCGTGTAGAAGGGATGACAGTTCGAGCACAGCTCGGCGCGGATCTCGCTGACCGTCGAGCGGGTCGTGAACGTGTTGCCGCAGGAACAGTGGACGTTGGCGATCTGATAGTCGGGGTGGATGCCTTGCTTCATCGTCGTTCTCCTTCGTGGTGGCAGGCTACCTGTTCCAACGCCGCCCTATTCCCTCAGTTGCCCGCGGGGGCCTTCGCGATGTCCTTCAGGAACTGCTCGTTGGACTTCGTCGCCCGCAGCTTGTCCACCAGCAGTTCGAGCGCGGCCCCTGAGTCGAGGGCGTGGAGCACCCGGCGAAGCCGGATCACCAGCGCCAGCTCCTCGGGGGGCATGAGGAGCTCCTCCTTGCGGGTGCCCGACGCGTCCACGTTGATCGCCGGGAACAACCGCTTCTCGGCCAACTGCCGGTCCAGGCGGAGCTCCATGTTGCCGGTGGCCTTGAACTCCTCGAAGATGCCGTCGTCCATCCGAGAGCCGGTCTCGACCAGCGCCGAGGCGATGATCGTCACCGAGCCGCCCTCCTCGATGTTCCGCGCGGCGCCGAAGAACCGGCGCGGCGGATACAGCGCCGCCGAGTCGATGCCGCCGGTCAGGATCTTGCCGCTGGCCGGCATGGCGAGGTTGTACGCACGCGTGAGGCGCGTCAGGGAGTCGAGGATGATCGCGACGTCCTGGCCCGTCTCCGCCATGCGCTTGGCCCGTTCCAACACGAGTTCGGTCACCTGGATGTGCTGGTCGGTGGGCTTGTCGAAGGTCGAGTACACGACCTCTGCCGCCTGCACCGTCCGCTGCCAATCCGTGACCTCCTCGGGCCGCTCGTCCACGAGCAGGACGATCACGTGCGTCTCCGGATTCGAGTGGATGATGCCGTTGGCGATCTGCTTGAGGATCGTGGTTTTCCCGGACTTGGGCGGCGCCGACGATCATCCCGCGCTGCCCCTTGCCGATCGGCGACACCATGTCCACGATGCGCTCGGCGATCGCGAGCGGCCCGTTCTCGAGCCGGAACCGCTCGTTCGGGAACAGCGGCGTGAGCTTGTCGAACTGGGGACGCTTGGACGCGAGCTCCGGATCGAGGTCGTTGACGGCCTCGACGAGCAACAACGCCGGGTACTTCTCGTTGTTCTTTGGCTCCCGGATCTTGCCCGTGACGGTGTCGCCCTTTCGCAGCGAGTGCTTGCGCACGTGCGACAGCGACACGTAGACGTCCTCGGGGCCTGGCAGGTATCCGGCCGTGCGCAGGAACCCGTAGCCCTCGGGAAGGATGTCGAGGATGCCGGTGCGACTGGGGGCGGTCTTGACCTCCTCCGCTCGGTCGGCCTCCTCCTTGACGCGCCGCTCCTCGCGCTGCCGGCGACGCTCCTCCCGGGACGGACGGCGCCTGCTTCGATCGAACTCGCCATCGCGGTCCTGGTTCCGGTCGCGATCGGACTGGGCCCGATCCTGGGTGGCACCCCGGTCCTGATTGCGATTCCGATCCTGACCGCCGCGGTCCTGGTTGCGGGGGCGATCGCGGTCGCCACCTTGGCTGCTGCGGTCCTGGTTCCCTCGATCGTTGGTGCCGCGGTCGTCGTTGCCACGGTCGTTGCCGGCGGACTCGGCTCGTTCCTCGCGGGCCGGCGCTCGATTTCCCTCGTCCGCCTGGTCATCCTCGTCGTCGGACGCCTTCTCGGTGGCCGACGTTCCCGTCTCGTCCTTCGCGGCGCCGTTGCGCTTGGCCCGCGCGGGTTTCGGGGCGTCGCCGTTGCTCGACGCGGCCACGATCGCGTCGATCAGGCCGGCCTTGCGTAGTTTCTGCGCACCTTCGACGCCCATCGTCTGGGCGATCTGCTGCAGCTCGGGCAAGAGCTTGGAGCCGAGGGTGTCGCGGTCCATCGTGGTGTCCATCAGGCGGGTGCCTCTCCATCTAGCTCGGTTTGGAGCCCTTGCCAATCGGCGAGGAAGCGTTCCAATCCGAGATCGGTCATCGGGTGTTTCACGAGTTTCGTGAAGACGTCGAACGGCATGGTGGCGATGTCTGCGCCGGCGAGAGCGGACTCGACGACGTGCATCGGGTGTCGGAGTGAGGCTGCGAGCACCTTCGTGTCGTAGCCCTGTACAGCATAGAGGTCGCAGATGGCTCGTAACACCCCCATCCCGTCAGCGCCCGCGTCATCGAGCCTTCCGAGGAAGGGCGACACGCAATACGCCCCCGCCTCTGCGGCTAAGATCGCCTGCGCTGCAGAGAACACAAGCGTCACATTCGTCCGGATGCTTTCCTTTCGAAGCCGGGTGGCGGCCTCGAGGCCGTCCGGGGTCATGGGCACCTTTACGATGGCGTTCGGCCCCATCTGCGCCAGTGTCTGCCCCTGCTCGACCATGCCATCGGCATCGAGCGCGGTGACCTCCAGCGAGACGTCGCCCGCCACTTCCGCGAGGATCTCCTTCCAGACGCCCTCGGGCGTGGACCCCTCGCGCGCCAGGAGCGACGGGTTCGTGGTGACTCCCCCGAGCACCCCCCAGCGGTTGACGGTGCGGATCTCCTCGATGCTTGCCGTATCGAGGAACAGTTTCATGCGCTGCGTCCTTCCGTTCGGTCTGGTGCCGTCGCCGCGTGCACCTGCTCGGCCGCCTGCGACGTGGCCTTGTCCATCACCAGGTCGATCACCGTTGCGATCGTCTGGTCGAAGCTGTGGTTTGGGATCACCGGAACCCCGTGGGCCAGGGCCTGGCTCTTCACGTAGCCCTGCAGCCTCCGGATGCCGTCGAACCCCTCTGCGTAGCGAACGGCGGGGCGGGAGGCGATGGCGTCCTCACGGGCCGCGAAGTGCGACAGATGCCGCTCCTCGTCGTCGACCCCGATAATGAAGGGTACCGCGAGGATGCGGTCCCCGTAAGCCTCCGCGTCGAAGAATCCCGGGACGACGTGCGCACCCTCGATCACGATGCTGGTGCCCTCGGTCGCCGCGCGTTCGATCAAGGCGTTGATCCCCACCGAAACCGCGGCCGTCTGCTCGCGGAACCCGACCACAAGCGCGTCGACGGTCTTGATCGGCGGCTCGCGCATCGCGCGATCGGCCTGGAACGACGAGACGTGCAACGTGGGCATGAGCTCCGGCGAGAGCATCGCCCGCATGACCTCGCGGATCGCATCCGTCGCAACCACGCGCACGATACCCAGACGCGCGGCGAGCTGGGTCGCGATCGTCGATTTCCCCACGCCGGTGGCGCCGCCGATGAGGATCACGACGGGCACGTCGAGGTGCTCGACGCGCTGCCACCGAACGAAATTGGAGGCATAGCGCTCGCCGGCAAGCTCCCGGATGACCAGCAGGGTCATCTCGGCCAGCTCGTCGGTGCTGACGGAAGCCTTTCGCCCCTCGAGGAGCCGCAGCTCCACCTCCTCCGCCACCTGATAGGCGCGGTAGGGAGAGAGCCCCGTCACCATGATCTGTGAGGCGAGCAGCCCCTTGGAGAACGGCAGGCCCGTCTCCCGGTCGGAGATGAGGATCTGGCTTCCGCGCGTCCGCTCGCTCATCGGTCCCCCGCCGCCGTGCGGTCCCCGGCGCGGCCGATCGCGAGATCCTGCACGCGAGCCAACAGGTCGCCCAGCTCCGCGTCCCCCTCCACCACGACGGCGCGATTGTCGACGAAGACGACGTCGATCCCGTGCGAGATCGCGTGCTCGCAGGCCACGTCGACGGCGGCGGCCTTCAGTTCGGTCAAGAGCACCTCGTAGTCATCGGCGTTCCCTAGATCGGTCGCGAGCCCGGCGCGATCGGCCAACCGTGCCGACCAGCCGACGATCTCGACGCCGTGGGTGGCCTCGAGATGCTCAACCTGTCGTTGGGCGACCCCGATCGGCGCGGTGGTCGCGAAGAAAGCTCGGCGCCCGGCGACGTCGGCCAGCGGTGTCGGTTGCAAGTCGGTCACCACCACCCACGCATCGCCGAGAGACCGTTGGAGGTGCGCGAGGAGATGGGCGCCGTTCTCGGAACCGAGACCCGGACTGCTCGCCATGGTAACCACCGCAAGGTCCGCTCGCAAGAGCCGGTACGGACCCAGGTAGCCGCTGAGGTACTCCGGGGGGCAGGTGGCCGGCACGACGAGGATCCCTGCATCCCAAGCGATCGGGGGCAGGGAGGCGCCGCTGCCCTCCAGGATGATGAGGCCAGGGTCGCGGTCGGCGGCGATCGCGGTCGCCTCCTCGACGTTGCTGGCGAACGGTGCGCCGGCAAGTCCCCCGCCGGAACGGCGCGCGCCGATCGTCGTGACGCCCGTCGTGAGCGCATCCTCGAGGTAGTCCGACGCGGCATGCTGTCCGACGCGAACGAGCTCGATCAAGGTCTCGAGCCCAACGCTGCCGGCCTCCGCCACCTGGGGCTCCGACGGCCCCCCGCGCCCCATCGCCACGACGATCGGCGCGAGGCCGCGGCGCGCCGCGATGCGTGCCACCTCCCCGGAGATCGCCGTCTTGCCCGTGCGCTTCCCGGTGCCGAACACCGAGAGCGTCGGCACCCCGAGCGGCGCCGGCGATGCCGGCGGCGGGTCGAAGCGGAAATCGGCCCCGACGTACGGCGTCCCCCGCGCCAGCGCGACGGCGGCGACCTCCATCCGTTCGCGGTAGCCGAGCACTGGCTCGTCGGACAGATCGAGCACGATCGTCGGCGCCCACTCGTCGATCGCCGCCGCGAGGGCTCCCGCGCGATCGCCCTCGCTCGTCCGGACGGGCACCCCGAGGTCGGGGATCTCGCCCGCCGCCAGCTTCTCGGCGCCGCCCATCAGCACGGCAGCGACCACGTCGTAGCCACGCGACCGGGCGACATCGATCCCCCATCGCGTGACGGGCGGGTAGTGCTCGCCATCGACGAGCGCAAGGGTGCGCATCGAGACCGGCCTCCTGAGCGGGTCAGACGTCGGTGGCCGCGTGCTCCATCGGTACCTCGCGCGGGTGTCGCTCGGACCCCACGACCACGAACGACGCCATCTGGTGCGATTCGGGCTCGAACGGGAACCGCCGCAGGATCCGCACCTCGGCGCCGTCGAACTCGAGGACGTTGTAGCACGGCTTGCCGTGGCCGCGCACGCGCATCGAGGACACGGTGCCGGCGTTCGCCACGTAGAGGTCCTCCAGCCGCCAGACGTAGGGGACATGTTTGTGTCCGGACAGGACGACGTCGACCCCCGCATGGATCAGCACCTCGAGCAGGTCCCCGGCGTCCATCACGGTCGAGCGTTCTCGACCCGTGCCCGGGATCGGCAGCAGGTGGTGATGCAACACGAAGATCTTCAACGAGGCGGGCTGCTGGAACTCCTTGGCGATCCACGGGTAGTGCACCCGGCCGATCCGGCCCTCGTTGAGATCGGGCTCGCTCGAATCGACACCGACGATCCGCACACCGTCGAGGTCGTGGCTCCACATCCGCTCACCGATCAGGTCCTCGAAGTGCAGATAGCCCACGTTTCGGGAATCGTGGTTACCCGGCACCGTGAACAACGGCGCCTCGATGCGCTCGGCGTAGGCCAGCCAGGCCTTGTACTCCGGCCGATAGCCCTCCGTCGTGAGATCGCCGGAGACGACGACCGCGTCGGGTGCCATCTCATTGAGCTCGACGATCACTCGATTCATGAGATTCGGCACGAAGTAGGGGGACCCGAGGTGTGGATCGGAGATATGCGCGATCGTGACCATCGTGCCCCGAGTCTACGGTCCGGGTGGGCGGTCGGTGCGCATGCCGGCGCGCATCCCGCCATCGACGAGCAACGCGACCCCGTTGACGAAGCTCGCGCGGGACGAGCACAGGTAGACGGCCGCCTCGGCGACGTCGATCGCACGCCCCACCCTGCCCAACGGCGGGACGATCCAGCCGGCTGGATCGTCCTCCGGGCGGTCCTGCCCGGGCGGCCCCATGTGTCGCATCCCCGGCGCCGTGTCGCCCGGGCACAGCGCGTTGGACCGGACGCCGCGGCGACCGCCCTCGATCGCGAGCATGTTCGACAGCATGATCAGCGCCGCCTTGCTCACCGAGTAGATCCCGATGTCCTCCTCGCCCATGACGCCGGCGTCCGAGGCGACGTGCACCATCGCGCCACCGCCGGCCGCCTCCAGGTGCGGGAATGCGGCAACGGCATAGACGAAGGCGCCCCGCACGTTCACGTCCATGACGAGGTCGAAGCTGTCCAGCGGTGTGTCGAGCACGCCCGCTTGGACGCCGACCCCGGCGTTGTTGACCAGGATGTCCAGCCCGCCGAGCAGCGCGACCGCCTCATCGACGCTGGCCCGTGCCTGGTCGGGATCGCCCGCGTCGGCCCGGACGAACGTCGCGGCCCCCAGCGTGGCGAGCCGCTCCTCGGCCGCCGCCCCGAGCGTGGCGTCGCGGCCCGTGATGACGACGGCGGCGCCCTCCTCGAGGAACCGGCGCGCGATCTGGAACCCGAGGCCGGTGGTCCCACCGGTGATCAGGGTCGCGGCGCCAGCCAGCTCACCCATCCAGCACCCGATAGCCGGTCGTGCTCACGGCCGCCCGGCGGATATCCGCCCCGTGCAACTCGATCTCCTCCGACGGAGCAGGGAAAGCCAGCAGGGTTGGGCCGGCGCCGGAGACGCACACCGGGATGTCGCGTCGTCGCAGCTCCTCGAATAGGTCCCGAACCGCAGGGACCAAGGCGAGCCGCACCTGTTCGTGGAGCCGGTCGTGCATCGCCGCGCGGAGCAACGACGGATCGTCGGTGAGCGCGGCGACCAAGACGCCGGCGTGCGCGACGTTGAATACGGCGGCGTCGAACGACACCGTGTCGGGCAGCGCGGCGCGCGCGTTCTCGGTGAGCAGGCGCGTCGCCGGGATGACGAGCGTGAGCGGCGTCAGATCCGGGTGCGGCTCGAAGCGGTGGACGAGCCCATCCGGCAGCGCGACCGTGAAGCCGCCGAAACACGCCGGCGCCGCGTTGTCGGGATGACCCTCGAAGTCGGCTGCCAGGGCGAAGACCGACGCCGGCTCGTGATGGAGCCCGAGATCGAGCACGACAGAGGCCAGCACCACGCCGGCGACGACCGCCGCGGACGAGGACCCCAGACCGCGCGCCAGCGGGATGTTGTTCTCCCCGTGGAGTGCGAACGCCGGCAGCGGCTCCTGCATCCGCGCCGCGACGCTCGCCATCGTGCGGGAGATCAGATCGCTGCCGTCGGTCGGGAGCTCGTCCTGCCCTTCGTGCTGCCAGGTGATCTCGGGCGCCGCGTCGGTGTCGAGCGTGACGACGTTCCGGATGTCGAGGGCCAAACCGAACGAGTCGAACCCCGGGCCGAGGTTGGCCGAGGTCGCCGGCACGGAGACGGAGAGGCGCATGTCGCGCGGAGCCTATCGCGGCGACGCGACGAGACCGAGCTCCTCGGCAACGACGGCCGCATCCGCGGGGACGCTCACCGGATGCGCCGCGCCGGAGATCGCCCACTCGGGATCCTTGAGACCGTGCCCGGTCAGGATGCACACGACCGTCGCGCCCGCCGGCACCCGTCCCTCGTCGTGTGCCTGCAGCAGCCCGGCGACGCTTGCCGCGCTCGCGGGCTCGGCGAACAGCCCTTCGCGCGCCACCATCCGGTAGGCGGCGAGGATCTGCCGATCGGTGACCGACCAGATGCCGCCCTCCGAGCCGCGCGCCGCCTCGAGCGCGAGTTCCCACGAGGCCGGGTTCCCGATGCGGATCGCCGTGGCGATCGTCTGTGGATCGGCCACGACCTCGCCGCGCACGAGCGGCGCGGCGCCGGCCGCCTGGAAGCCGAAGAGCTGTGGCGGCTCCGAGATCATGCCGTCGGCGAGGTATTCGGAATAGCCGAGCCAATGACTGGAGATGTTGCCCGCGTTCCCCACCGGCACGCAGTGGATGTCGGGAGCGCGGCCGAGCATGTCGCAGATCTCGAAGGCGGCGGTCTTCTGTCCCTGGAGTCGGAACGGATTCACGCTGTTGACCAAGGTCACGGGATAACGCGCCGCCAGATCGCGAGCGAGATCGAGGGAGGCGTCGAAGTTTCCCTCGACCTCGAGCATGCGGGCGCCGTGCACGAGCGTCGCGGCCATCTTGCCCATCGCAACCTTGCCCTTGGGGACCAGGACCGCGCACGTGAGACCCGCCTTCGCCGCGTAGGCGGCGGCCGAGGCCGACGTGTTGCCCGTCGACGCGCACACCACCGCCTCCGCGCCCTCCTCGAGGGCCTTCGAGATCGCCAGCGTCATGCCACGATCCTTGAACGAGCCGGTCGGGTTGGCGCCGTCGTATTTCAGCCAGACGTCGGCGTCGGTGCGAGCCGAGAGCGCCTCACTGCGGACCAGCGGCGTCCCGCCCTCTCGCAGCGTGATCACAGGGGTCGCCTCGCTGACCGGCAGGCGATCCCGGTACTCCTCGATCAGGCCGCGCCACTGATGGGCGCCGCGCATGCGAGGCTCGCTCACTCCTCGCCCTCCACCCGCAGCAGGCTCGCGACCGCACGGACGGAGTCGCGACCGCGGAGCTCGGTCACCGTCTCCTGGAACGGCGCCTCCTGGGCTCGGTGCGTGATGAACACGAGCGCGGCTTGCTCGCCGAACCCCTCCTGCCACACGCGCTCGATCGACACGCCGTGCCGGCCGAACGCCTCGGCGATCTCGGCGAGCACGCCGGGGCGGTCCTCGACGTGCAGGTTCAGGTAGTACTGGCCGTGCGTATCGCCCATCGGACGGATCCGACGATCGAGCCCGGCCCCGTCGGCAGCCTGCATGCGCCCGCCGAACACGAGATGACGAGCGACGCGCACCAGATCGCCGACCACCGACGTCGCGGTCGGATCCCCGCCGGCGCCGCGACCGTAGAACATCAACTGTCCCGCCTTGTCGGCCTCGACGAAGACCGCGTTGAAGGCGTCGCGGACGCTCGCGAGCGGGTGTGCGACCGGCACCATCGCGGGATGGACACGCACCGAGATGTCCTCGTCGTCGAGCTCGGCGATCGCGAGCAGCTTCACGACGTAGCCCAGGCGAGCGGCATCGGCGATGTCCTGCGCGGTGACGCCCGCGATGCCCTCCCGGTACACGTCGTCGGTGGTGACGCGCGCGTCGAATGCGATCGAGGCGAGGATCGCGCACTTCGCCGCCGCGTCGAACCCGTCGACGTCGGCCGTGGGGTCGGCCTCGGCGTACCCGAGTCGCTGCGCCTGGACGAGCGCCTCGTCGAACGCCCAGCCGCGCTCCGACATCTGGGTGAGGATGTAGTTGGTCGTGCCGTTCACGATGCCGAGCAGCCTGGTGACCCGATCGCCCGCGAGCGATTCGCGCAGCGGCCGGATCAGGGGGATGCCGCCGGCCACCGCGGCCTCGAAGGCCAGGTCTGCCTCGCCCGCGTGCGCCGCGGCCTCGAGCTCGGCGCCGGCGCTCGCGAGCAGCTCCTTGTTCCCGGTGACGACGGGTCTGCCCGCGGCGAGGGCCCGGAGCACGAGCGCCCGCGCCGGCTCGAGCCCGCCGAGCAACTCGAGGACGACGTCGACCTCCGGGTCATCCACGATCGAGACGCCGTCGGTCGTGAAGACGTCGCGGGCCAGCGGCGTATCGCGTGCGCGGTCGAGGTCTCGCACAGCGACGCGGGTGATCTGGACCCGGACACCGGCACGCCGCGCGATGGCGTCGCCGTGCTCCGCCAACGTTCGCGCCACGGCGGACCCAACGATCCCGCACCCGAGCATGCCGATCCGCACGACCCGTTCCCTCACGTGCCACCCTCTCCCTGCATCGCGGGGGCAGCCGCTGCCTCCCACGGGGTCCCAAGTATGACGTCCAGTCGATCCATGTCGTCGGCCTCCTCGCGACGGATCCACAACGTCGCCCGCCCATCGCGGACGCCGACGACGGCCGGACGGCCGAACCGGTTGTAGATCGAGGCCAGCGGATAGGCGTAGGCCCCCGTGGCGGCCATCGCGACGAGGTCGCCGCGCACCAGCGCCGCGGGCAGGATCGCCGCCGGCGCCAGGACATCGCCGGACTCGCAGTGGCGGCCGACGACGGTCACCGTCTCGGTCGCGAGGTCCGTCCGTGCCGCACTTCGAACCTCATGCTGCGCGTCATAGAGCGCGGGTCGCAGGTTGTCCGACATGCCGCCGTCCACCGCCAACAGGGTGCGGTCGCCGGCGCGCTTGCGCGCGAGCACGCGGTACAGGGTCAGGCCGGGGTTCGCGACGAGCGCCCGCCCGGGTTCCACCTGCACCGCGACGTCGCCGAGCTCGGCGCGAACCGCGGTCGCCACGGCCTCGAGGTCGAGGGGTGGTTCGGTCCCGTAGGTGACGCCGAACCCGCCGCCGACATCCCAGACCGTCGGCTCGAGGCCGGAGCGCCCGGCCACCTCCCGCAGGACGCGAGCCACCGCAGCGTAGGCACCGACCTCCAGGACCTGAGAGCCGGCGTGCGCCTGCAACCCGTCGAGCCGCACGCCGTCGAGCTCGGCCACGCGACGGATCACGTCCGGCGCCTCTCGCAGCGGTGTGCCGAACTTGGAGGAGACCTGGCCGGTTGCGATCGCCTCGTGCGTGTCGACAGCGACCTCCGGGACTACACGCAACAAGATGGGCTGGATGACCCCGGCTGCGCGCGCACGCTCGCCGAGCCGTTCGAGCTCGTCCGCGTCGTCGACGATCACGCAGCCGATCCGTTCGCGCAGCGCCAGGGCGAGCTCCTCGTCGCTCTTGGCGTTGCCGTGGAGCTGGATCCGGTCCGGCGGCGAACCGGACCGAAGGCATGCCAGGACCTCGCCGCCCGAGGCGCACAGCAGATCGAGACCCTCCTCCAGCGCGATGCGGATCACGGCGGCGCACGTCATCGCCTTCACCGCGAACGCGACGCGTGGGAACTGCGCGCGCATCGTTCTCATCCGCTCGCGCAGGTCACGCTCGTCGAAGACCATCAGCGGCGTACCGAACCGCTCCGCGAGCTCGGATGCACGCGCGCCACCGATCGACATGCCGTCGTGGTTCCATCGCGCCGACGCCGGCCAGGGCGTGGCCTCAGGCATCGTCGCGGTCCATGCGCGTCGGCGCAGAGACCCCGAGGACCTCGAGCAGGTTCGCGAGCACCTGTTGCGAGGCTCGGCACAGCCACAGGCGCGCCTGCGTCAACGCCGCGTCGTCGCCGACGACCCGGCACTCGGTGTAGAAGCGGTGGAACCGGCCCGCCAAGTCCTGCGACAGGTGGGCGATCCGGTGGGGCGCGCGCAGCTCGGCGGCTCGGGCGAGCACGCCGGGCACGTCGGCGATCGCGCGGAGCAGCTCCGCCTCGGCATCGTGGGTGAGCAGCGCGAGATCGACGTCCTCGACCGGCCGCATCGCGATGCCCGCTTCCTCCGCCTTGCGGATGATCGCCGCGATGCGCGCGTGCCCGTACTGCACGTAGTACACGGGGTTCTCCATCGACTGGCGGGCGACCTCTTCGATGTCGAATCGCATCGTGTGATCGTTGGAGAACAGCAAGAGGTGGAACCGAGCGGCGTCGGTACCCACCTCGTCGATCAGTTGATCGAGCGACACGAACGTCCCGGCGCGCTTGCTCATCGGCAGCGGCTCGCCGTGGCGCAGGAACGAGACCCACTGGTAGAGCAGCAGCTCGACGCGATCGGGATCGTAGCCAAGCCCTTGGGCCGCTCCCTTGACCCGCGCCACGTCGCCGTGGTGGTCCGCGCCCCAGATGTAGAGCAGGTGGTCGAACCCGCGGCGGAACTTGTCGACGACGTAGGCGAGATCGGCGCCGAAGTAGGTGTGTCGGCCGTTGGAGCGCACGACGATCCGGTCCTTGTCGTCGCCGAAGCTCGTCGACCGGAACCAGACGGCCCCCTCCGCCTCGTAGATCAGATCCGCGGCGCGCAACCGGTCGATGGCCTCGACGATCTCGCCTGCCTCCTCCAGCGACGCCTCCGAGACGTACGAGTCGAAGATCACGTTGAACCGGGCGAGCGTTGCGCGGATCCCCTCCATGGCGCGACGCGCTCCCTCCTCGCGCAGACGCACGAGCCGCTCGTCGTCGGGCAGGTCCGCCAACGCGTCGCCGTGCTCGCGCACGATGTCCTCGGCATAGACGGCGATGTAGGCGCCGTGGTAGCCGTCTTCCGGAACCTCGGCCTCGCGGCCCAACGCCTGCAGGTAGCGGGCGTCGACCGACGCACCGAACCGATCCATCTGCCCGCCGGCGTCGTTGAAGTAGTACTCGCGCTCAACCGTATGACCGGCGACCTCGAGCAGGCGTGCGACCGCGTCGCCGAGCACGGCGTTGCGCGCGTGGCCGACGTGGAGCGGGCCCGTCGGATTCGCGCTCACGAACTCGACCTGGACGCGCTCGCCGGTGGGTGCGGCCCGCCCGTAGCCCTCCGCCTCGACCGCCACGCGGCGGACCACGTCGTGCAGCCAGTCGTCGGTCGTCCAGATGTTGATGAACCCGGGGCCCGCGAGTTCGACCTTCTCGACGAACGGCGCCGGCGCGAGCGCGTCCAGCACCGCCTGCGCGACGTCGCGCGGCGGGCGGCCCGCCCGCTTCGCGAGCGCGAGCGCGACGTTCGTCGCGAAATCTCCGTGCTCCTTCTGACGCGGCGCCTGCAGCTCCGGATCGGGGAGATCGCCGTCCAGCCCGAGGTCGGGGGCCGCCGCGCGCAGCCCGTCGGCGAGCCAGGCACGGAGTTCGGTCTCGATCACGCGCCGCCCTCCAGCAGCGTCCGCACGGTGGCGATCAAGTCGACCGTGTCGAAGGGCTTCTGCACGTAGATCGCGCGACCGGCGTCGAGCGGGGCATCATCCGGGCCTCGCGCGCTCAGGAACACGACGGGCACATCGGCCGTGGCGGGCATGGCTCGCAGGCCCGCGAGGATCTGCGGCCCGTCCATCCCGGGCAGCATCAGATCGAGGATCGCGACGTCGGGCCGGGCGGCGGTGGCCGCGGCGATCGCATCCTCGCCGTGCGCGGCCGCATCCACGTCGAAGCCCTCCATCCGGAAGTTGACCTCCAACAGACGAAGGATCGCTGGGTCGTCGTCGACGAGAAGCACGCGCGGCATGGCCTGAGCATACGGGCCGAGGGTCATCGCTCCGGGGCGCTCCAGGCAGGTTGTTAGACTCGGCGCCTTGCCCCCGTAGCTCAGGGGATAGAGCACCGGCCTCCGGAGCCGGGGGCGCAGGTTCGAATCCTGCCGGGGGCACGCTTTTCATCGGGCACGACGAAGGCGAGGCGCCTCTGGCGCCTCGCCTCCGTTCATTCCAGCGGCAGGTGCTACCCGATCGAGGCGCCTCCGCCGCAGACCTCGCCGGTTGCCGCGTTCGAGGCGCGAGCCTTGAAGGTGTCGCTGCCCGCCGTGTTGTTCGCCAGCACGCGGACCGTGAACGAACCGCTGGGGGCCTTCGTCATGCGCTTCCCTGCGAAGATGCGGTCGCCGTTCTCGAACAGGCGCACCGACCAGGTCTGGCCGACCTTGTTCGAATCCACTTCGTACTCGACCTCGATCCGGCCACTGTCAGGAGACAGCTTGAGCTTCCAGTCGCTCCCGCCGCTGCACGCGCCCTGACGGATCACGTCGGTGCCTTTGGCGAACGCCGGAACGGCGCCCGCGACGGTCAGGACGAGCGCCCCGGCCAGTGCCACCCGCATCATCTGCTTCAACATCTCGTACCCCCTTCACGTGCATCCGTCGGTCTCTCCGGCGGCATAGGTCGAGACTGGCCGCTCGCCGGTCTCGTTCGCAACGGGACGTCCGTCCCGGGACTCAGAAGCGGTAGGTCAGCGATCCGCTGCAGGACTCGCCGTCCGACAAGTTGTTCGCCCAGCCTTTGATGCGATCCTCGCCTGCCCGATCGGCGGGGTATCTGGAGATCCGAAGATCCCCGTCGCCGTTCGTGGTCCGCTGCCCTGCGAACAGCCGCGAACCGTTCATCGACAGGAAGACGGACCATTGGCGGCCTGCCTCCCCCGTTTCCAAGGCATAGCGAACCCGCAGCGTGGTGGCGCTCTCGCGGCGGACGATCAAGCGCCACTCGCTGCCGCGATCACACGCGCCCTCGCGGCGCACCTCATCGTCATGCGCGCGCGCCGCGCCGAGACCCAGCAGGATCGCGAGCGCGGCACCGAGGAGCGATATCGATGCCTTCCGAACCATCCCCGCATCATCGGGGCCGCCGTCGTCGCCCGGCAACGCGACGATGGTCCCGGGACCACGCTCGGACTAGGACTCCGGTTGGCGGAAGATCCCCGTGCGTTCGGCCCACAATGCGGCCTGGGTGCGGTCGGACACGCCGATCCGCTGGAAGAGGTTCGTCAGATGCCCCTTCACCGTCTTCTCCGTGATCCCCAACCTGCGGGCGATCTGCTTGTTCGCGTACCCGTCGATCACGAGCGACAAGACATCGCGCTCTCGAGGCGTCAGCTCGATATCGCCCGGGGCACGCTCGCTCCGCGTCGACAACAACACGGCGGCCGCCTTCGGTGCGAGGGGCGCCTCGCCGCGAGCCGCCGCGCGGAGGGCGGCGTGGATCTCATCCGGCTCGGCGTCTTTGAGGAGGTAGCCGATAGCCCCCGCGTCGAGCGCGCCCACGATGCCCTCGCGATCGCTGAACGAAGTGAACAGCACGACCCGAGTTGCGGGGGCGACCTCCCCGACCCGACGCGTCACGCCGATGCCGTCCAGATCCGGCATCGACAGGTCCAGCAGAAGCACGTCGGGCGTGGTCTCGCTGCACAGATCCACCGCCGCGATACCGCCATCGGCGGCACCGACCAGTTCCACGTCGTCGAACGTCCGCAAGAGCTGTTCCAGACCGACCCGCACCACCCGATGGTCATCGGCGATCGCGACTCTGATCACGGGATCGGCACCTCCACGCGGAGGACCGTACCGTGTCCGGACGCGGGCACCGTCGTCAGTCGTCCGCCCGCATCGGCGACGAGATCGCCCACGATGCGCAGCCCGAAGTGGCCGTCCCCCCCGTCGTCGGGACCGCTCGTTGCCGCGGTGCCGATGCCGATGCCGTCATCGCGAACCTCCAGAACCGCGAGCGGCCCCTCGCGACGAACCGAGACCGTGACGGAACCCGCCTGTGCATGTCGCTCGACGTTGCGGAGCCCTTCACGACACGCCCGGTACAGCAGCTCGTCGACCTCGAAGCCGAAGCCCGCGGGATCATCGACCGCCAATCCGACGTCCACCCCCTCGGACACGAGCTTGGCGGTCAGATCGGAGATCGCCGGGCCGAGCCCCGCGCTCTCCAGGTTCGGCGGATAGATGCCCACGATCGCCGACCGCAGCGTGCGCACGGCCCCGCGCACCGCCGTCGCGGTCTCGCGCAACGCACGCTGCTGTCCAGGACGCCCGGCGTCCTCGGCTTCGGCGGCCAGCCGCATCGACAGCCCCGCGAGGTCCTGCACCGGGCCGTCGTGCAGATCCGCGGCGATCCGTCGGCGCTCCTGTTCGGACGCCGCCGCCGCGCGCTGCAACAACCGCTCCCGCTCTCGCGTCCCCCGTTGCAACCGCCGGGCGAGCGACCACGCCAGCGGGATCATGAGCAGAGCGAACGCGACGAGGGCCACGACGAGGACGGGCACGAATGCGCGCAGGAGCTGCTGCTGGGCCTCATCGACACTCGCGCGGAGCTGGTAAGTCTCGAACAGGAGGTGGGTGCCGCCCGGGCCCTCGATCGGGGTGTAGACCTCCAGGAGCTCGCCGAACCCCTGCTCGCGCTGATTCTCGGGCGCCGTGAGGTCCGAGACCTCGGCGGCCACATCGCCGGGCGCGAGTTCCGCCAGCTCGGTCCTGCCGCTCTCGAACTGCTGTCCGATCTGCTGGACATCGTCCGAATACAGGATCGTGCCGTCGGGACCCCAGACCTTCACGCGGACCACCGGGTCGATCAACACCGCGTCGCGCACGACGCGATCCAGTAGGCCGAGCGCGGCCGCGTCTCCGGTCAGCACGCCGGGCTCGAGTCGGCGTTGCACGAGTCGTCCCGACAGCGCGGTCAGCTGCTTCGCATCGTCGAGGGCTTGACGGGTCGCGACCTCTCGGATCACGAGGAACCCCGCGGCGGCCACCGCGACCAACCCGAGCGTGCCGATCAGGACGAACGTCACGATCGTCCGCGCGACCCCGGGCTCCGATCGACTCCGCACGCGGCGATGGTACGCCGACCGGCTCGCGTACGATGCGGCTCGTGACCGATCCACGCTCGATGCAGGCACCGACGGGGACGCACGAACACGGAGGGCTCCGGCGCGACCGTCTCGACCCCGACCCGATCCAGCAATTCCGCTCCTGGCTCGCCGACGCCGACGCCGATGGCGTGCCGTTCGCCAACGCAATCGCGCTCGCGACGGCGGACGCCTCGGGAGCTCCGTCCGTGCGCCATGTCTTGCTCCGCGGCGTCGAACCGGAGGGATTCGTCTTCTTCACGAACCGGACGAGCCGCAAGGGCCGCGAGCTGGCCGAGAACCCGCGTGCGGCGTTCACGGTGCTCTGGCGCGAGCTCGATCGCCAGGTGTGCGTCCTGGGTCGCGTCGAGCCGGTGCCCGAGGGGGTGTCGGACGACTACTTCGCGACCCGTCCGCGTGAGGCCCAGGTGGGCGCGTGGGCGAGCCGCCAAAGCGAGCCGCTCCCCGATCGGGCCACCCTCGAGCGACACCTCGCCGAGGCCACCAACCGGTTCGCGGGGGAAGCCGTTCCCCGGCCGCCGTTCTGGGGCGGCTATCTCGTCGCGCCGTACCAGATCGAGTTCTGGCAGGGCCGTCCCTTCCGGCTGCACGACCGATTCCGATACCTGCGCGAGGGCAGCGACTGGCGGATCGACCGCCTCTCCCCCTGAGAAAGGGTCCGCTGCCCCCGCCGGGCGGGACCTTCGGCCCTGCGGGCGCCCGAGGGGCGCGCGCAAGCTGCCTCGTATGGATACGGAGATCCGTGACGCGCGCACATCCACACGGCCCTGGGTGATGATCGACGGCAACGAGGCGGCGGCGCGCGTCGCCCATCGGCTGTCGGAGGTGATCGCCATCTATCCGATCACGCCCAGCTCGGCGATGGGAGAGCTCGCCGACGCGTGGTCGGCGCGCGGCCAGACCAACCTGTGGGGGGCGGTGCCCCGCGTCATCGAGATGCAGAGCGAGGGCGGTGCCGCCGGCGCGCTGCACGGGGCGCTGCAGGCCGGTGCGCTCGCGACCACGTTCACGGCATCCCAGGGTCTCCTGCTGATGCTGCCGAATATGTACAAGATCGCCGGTGAGCTGACGCCGTTCGTGATGCACGTGGCGGCCCGGACGCTGGCGACGCACGCGCTGTCGATCTTCGGCGATCACTCCGACGTTATGGCGGCGCGCACCACGGGGTTCGCGATGCTCTGCTCATCGAGCGTGCAGGAGGCCCAGGACCTCGCGCTCGTGGCGCATGCCGCGACGCTTCGCACGCGCGTGCCGTTCCTCCACTTCTTCGACGGGTTCCGAACGTCCCACGAACTCGGGAAGATCCGATCGTTGGACGATGAGGACCTGCGCGCCCTGATCGACGAGGACGCGATCAATGCGCACCGAGCCCGCGCCTTGTCCTCCGAGCACCCGGTCCTCCGCGGCTCCGCGCAGAACCCGGACGTCTTCTTCCAGGCGCGTGAGGCATGCACGCCGTTCTATGCAGCCGTCCCCGATGCGGTCCAGGCCGTGATGGATACCCTCGGCGCTCGCACCGGACGGCCCTATCGGCTGTTCGAGTACGCCGGGCATCCCGAGGCCGAGCGCGTGCTCGTAATCATGGGCTCGGGCGCGGGCGCCGCCGGTGAAGCGGTCGCGGCGTTGGCGGGCCGCGGCGAGCGCGTGGGGCTCGTCACCGTGCGCCTGTACCGCCCGTTCGCAACGGGAGCGTTCGTGGCCGCTCTGCCTTCCACGACCCGCGCGATCACCGTGCTCGACCGCACCAAGGAGCCGGGGGCGCCCGGCGAGCCGCTCTATCAAGACGTCGTCACGGCGTTGGCCGAGGTCGTCGGCACAGGCTCGGCGCGGTTCGAGGGTGGCCCGCCGCGTGTGCGCGGCGGACGCTACGGGCTCGCCTCCAAGGAGTTCACGCCGGCGATGGCCGCGGCCGCGCTCGAAGACCTCGCCTCCGACACGCCGACGGCGCATTTCACCGTCGGGATCGTCGACGATGTGAGCGGCAGCAGCCTGCCGGTCGACCCGTCCTTCGACACCGAAGACGATCGGACCGTGCGGGCTGTCTTCTACGGCCTCGGCTCCGATGGCACGGTCAGCGCGAACAAGAACTCGATCAAGATCATCGGCGAGCACACCGAGCTGCACGCGCAGGGCTATTTCGTCTATGACTCGAAGAAGGCGGGTGCGCTGACGGTGTCGCACTTGCGATTCGGACCGCAGCCGATCGCATCGACGTATCTGATCCAACACGCCGACTTCGTGGCGTGCCATCAGTTCGAGCGGCTGGAACACGGCGATGTGCTGGAGATCGCGAGACCCGGCGCCACGTTCCTTCTCAACAGCCCGTACGGTCCCGACGAGATCTGGTCGCACTTGCCCTGGGAGGTCCAAGAGCAGATCGTCGAGAAGGGCCTCCGGTTCTTCGTCGTCGACGGCTACGCGGTGGCCAAGGACGCGGGGCTCGGGCACGCGGATCAACACGGTCCTGCAGACCTGCTTCTTCGCGTTGACCGAGATCCTCCCGATCGAGGAGGCGGTCACGGCGATCAAGGACGCCATCGTCAAGACCTACGGCTCGCGCGGGGAGACGGTGATGACACGCAACTTCTCGGCCGTTGACGGCGCCATCGCGGCGCTGCACGAGGTGCGCGTGCCGTCGGCGGCCGACACCGACCACCATCGAGCGGCGACCGTTCCTGCCGAGGCCCCGGCGTTCGTGCAGCGGGTCACGGCCACGATGCTCGCGGGTCACGGCGACCTCCTGCCGGTCTCGGCGCTCCCGGTCGACGGGACCTTCCCCACCGATACCGCGCGTTGGGAGCAACGCTCGATCGCGCGCGAGATCCCGATCTGGGACCCACAGATCTGCATCGACTGCGCCAAGTGCGCGCTCGTGTGCCCGCACAGTGCGATCCGGATGAAGGTCTTCGATCCCGACGCCGCGGCCGACGCCCCCGACACCTTCGACCACAAGGAGTGGAAGGATCGCGACCATCCGGGACGCTGGATGACGATCCAGGTGGCTCCCGACGACTGCACCGGGTGCGGGATCTGCGTCGACGTGTGCCCCGCGCATGACAAGACCAACGTGAAGCACCAAGCGATCAACATGGAGCCCAAAGACGCCCATCTCGAGGGCGAGCGTGCCAATTGGGACTTCTTCCGCTCGATCGCGGACCCGGCGCGCACCGACGTGCGCGCGAACACCGTCAAAGGCTCCCAGCAGCTCCGCCCGCTGTTCGAGTTCTCCGGCGCGTGCGCCGGTTGTGGCGAAACCCCGTACCTGAAGGTCCTGACCCAGCTGTTCGGCGACCGCATGGTCGTGGCCAACGCCACGGGATGTTCGTCGATCTACGGCGGCAACCTGCCGACCACCCCGTGGAGCGTCGACGCCGCGGGCCGCGGTCCCGCGTGGGCGAACTCGCTGTTCGAGGACAACGCGGAGTTCGGGTTGGGCATCCGGCTGGGCATGGACGCGCAACGGGAGCTGGCCGTCTCGTTGTTGCATGCACTCGCCGGGGAGATCGGCCACGACCTGGCGACGGCCGCGATCGCCGGCGCCGCCGAGCACGGGGACGCCGCCATCGCCGCCCAACGCGATCGCGTCGCGACGCTCACGGCGGTCCTCGCCGGGTTCGACGACCCGCGAGCGCGCACCCTGGAGGCGACCATGGACGCGCTCATCCCGAAGAGCGTGTGGATCGTGGGCGGAGACGGCTGGGCCTACGACATCGGCTATGGCGGCCTCGACCACGTGCTCTCGAGCGGCCACGACGTGAACGTGCTCGTGCTGGACACGGAGGTCTACTCGAACACGGGCGGGCAGGCCTCGAAGGCCACGCCGCGCGGCGCGGTCGCGAAGTTCGCGGCGGGCGGCAAGGGGCAGGGCAAGAAGGATCTCGGTCTGCTCGCATCGGGCTACGGCGACGTCTACGTCGCGCAGATCGCGATGGGCGCCGACATGCCGCACACGGTCAAGGTGCTCGCCGAGGCCGAGGCGCACCGAGGTCCCTCGATGGTCATCGCCTACTCGACGTGCATCGCCCACGGCATCGACATGTCGAGCAGCATGGGCCACCAGAAGGAAGCGGTCGCCGCCGGCTACTGGCCGCTGTATCGGTTCGATCCGAATCGGGACGACGGGCCCGCCTGGCAGCTCGACAGCAAGGCGCCGACCCTGGCCCTGAAGGAGTTCGCACAGAAGGAGGCGCGCTTCGCGATGCTGGCGCGCTCCGATCCCGAGCGAGCCGCGACGCTCCTGGACGCGGCGCAAGCCGACATCTGGACGCGCCGTCGCCGCTACGAGCAGCTGGCCGGCATCGAGCCCACGGAGGGGGAAACGTCATGACCGTCGACCTGCAGACCCGCTACCTGGGATTGGAGCTTCGATCGCCGATCGTGGCCTCCGCATCGCCGATGGGTCAGAAGGTCGACACGATCCTGCGGATGCAGGACGCCGGTGTCGGGGCGGTCGTGCTTCCGTCGCTGTTCGAAGAACAGGTCGAGCATGAGGAGCTGCAGTTGCACGGCGTGCTCGACCTCGTGGCGGACTCCCACCCGGAGGCACTCACCTACCTGCCGGAACTCGAGGACTACAACACCGGTGCCGACGCGTACGTGCGCCACCTCGAGGCATGTGCACGGGAGCTCGCGGTGCCGGTGATCGCCTCGCTGAACGGCATCACGGTCGGCAGCTGGATCGCACAGGCCAAGCGGCTCCAGGACGCCGGCGCCGATGCGCTCGAACTGAACGTGTACTTCATCGCCGCGGACCCGGAGGAGACCGCCGATCGGGTCGAGGAGCGCTATATCGAGCTGGTCGGGGCCGTTCGAGCGGAGATCCACATCCCGCTGGCGGTGAAGATCGGGCCGTTCTTCTCCTCGGTCGGGCACATGGCGCACCGGCTCGTCGCTGCGGGGGCGGACGGACTCGTGCTGTTCAATCGATTCATGCAGCCCGACATCGACCTCGAGTCGATGACGATCGATCCCGCGCTGCATCTGTCCAGCTCCGCGGAGCTCCTGCTGCCCCTTCGCTGGATCGGCATCCTGCGGGACAAGGTCCATGCGTCGCTGGCGCTGTCGACCGGTTGCCACACCGCCGAGGATGCGATCAAGGGCCTCCTGGTCGGCGCGGACGTCGTCATGCTCGCGAGCGCCTTACTCCACGACGGGCCCGAGCACATCGCCACGATCGAGGCGGGTCTGCGGACCTGGATGAGCGAGCACGACTACGGCAGCGTCTCCGAACTGCGCGGGGCGATGTCGATGGCACACGTGCCGAATCCCGTCGCCTACGCGCGAGCCAACTACGCGCGGCTGGTGACGAACTACGTCTCCCCCTACGACTGGCGGATGACCGACACCGGATCGCTGTCCTAGCTGCGCGGCGCCGCGATAGGCTGCCGCGCCATGGACACCGACACGCTGCAAATCGCGATCGCCGAGGATCGCCCGCGCATCACCGACGAGCTCGCTCGGCTCGTCGCGATCCCCTCGGTCGGCTACGAGGGCTACGACCGCGTCCACGTACAGGCGAGCGCGGAGCTGACGGCGCAGATGCTGCGCGACGCGGGCCTCCCCGACGTGCGGATCCTTGATCTCAACGGCGGTCAGCCCGCCGTCTTCGGACAGATCGAGGGCCGCCGGGAGCCCCGACCGTGCTGCTGTACGCCCACCACGACGTCCAGCCGGCGGCCGATCCGGAGCTGTGGGACATGCCGCCGTTCGAGCCCGTCGTGCGGGACGGGCGCATGTACGGCCGCGGCACCGCCGACGACAAGTGCGGGATCGCGATCCATGCCGCGGCGATCCGGGCGCTCCTCGCCGACGGCGCTCCGCCGGTGACGATCAAGGTCGTCGTGGAGGGCGAGGAGGAGTGCTCCACCGAGCACCTGCCCGACCTGGTCGGTGGGGCACGCGGACCTGCTCCGCGCCGACGTCGCGATCGTCGCCGACGGTGGCAACGCCCGCACGGGTGCGCCGACGATCGGCA
Source organism: uncultured Actinomycetes bacterium (assembly GCA_963794065.1). Lineage (GTDB taxonomy): Bacteria > Actinomycetota > UBA4738 > UBA4738 > HRBIN12 > AC-51. The sequence continues at coordinate 180,353 of CAWCDA010000031.1, forward strand.
CAAGCATCCGGGGGCGACCTCGATCACCGTCCGCGTCGACGTGTTGCCGCAGCCCGTGCACTCCGGGTCGTTCGGCGGGCCGCTCCCCGACGCGGTGATGGCGTTGTCGCGGATGCTCGCGTCGCTGCACACCGACGACGGCGAACTGACCGTCGACGGCCTGCACGCGTTCGCCTGGCCGGGGACCGATGTCACGGAAGAAGAGTTCCGCGAGGAGGCGGGGGTGCACCCGGAGGTGCGGCTGTTCGGATCCGGCTCGATCGCGGATCGCACGCTCTCGAAGCCGTCGATCAACATCCTCGCGTTCGAGGCGCCGCGCGTCGACGAGGTCGCGAACCAGATCGTGCCGACCGCAACCGCGGTCGTGGGGCTGCGGATGGCCCCGGGCGAGGACTACCCGGCGGCCGCGGAAAAGGTAGCCCAGCATCTGCGCGACGCTGCGCCCTGGGGCGTGCGCGCCACCGTCGACGATCGAGAACCAGCCCGGCAAGGGCTACATGGTGGACACGGCCTCGCCGGTGTTCGCCGCTGCCCGCTCGGCCCTGCGAGACGCCTTCGACCACGATGTGCTCGAGATGGGCTCCGGCGGCTCGATCCCGTTGGTGCCCGTGTTGGTCGAGACCTTTCCGGGTATCGAGGTGCTGATATGGGGAGCGGCCGATCACCTGTCGAACTACCACTCTCGCAACGAGAGCGTGGACCTCGGCGAGGTCGTGCGGATGGCGCAGGCCGAGGCGCTGTTCCTGGAGCGCATCGGCGAGGGCGGGTGAGCGCACCGGTGCTAGGTTGGATGCGATGAGCGACGAGCAGCCGCAGACGACCGCAGCCGACGTGATGCAGGCGCTTCCGGTGGGCGAGCCCGCGGCCGCGACCGAATCCTCCGAGGAAGCGATCACACAGCCGGCGAAGTTGCTGCGGATCGCGAGCATGGTTCGCGAGCTGCTCGAGCAGACCCGGCAGACGACGCTCGACGAGCCGGGCCGCAAGCGCCTGGCCGACATCTACGGGCGGGCGGTCGGCGAGCTGTCCGAGGTGCTCTCCCCGGATCTCCGCGAGGAGCTCGGCGCCCTGGCGCCGCCGATGGAGGAGGTCCCGACCGAGGCCGAGCTGCGGGTGGCGCAGGCACAGCTCGTCGGGTGGCTCGAGGGCCTCTTCCACGGGATCCAGGCCGCGATGTTCGCCCAGCAGGCCGCCGCGCAGGCGCAGTTCCAGGAGCTGCAGCGTCGTGGCCTGCTGGCGCAGAACCCACAACAGTCCGACGGCGAGGACGGCGCGCAGCAGGACCCACGCCGCTCGGGCCAGTACCTCTAAAGGTCAGACGCCCTTCGGCGCCGCCGCTCCCTGGGAGGTCGGTCGCGGGCTCCCTCGCCCGCCAGCCTGATCGCGATGTAGACCGGGATGATCGAGATCAGCAACACGACGGCCGCGACGGCGAACACCTCCGGCTGGTTGAACGGCCTCGTGATGTTGGTGTAGATCCACAGCGGCAGCGTCGAGGTCGTGCCGGACAGGTAGATCGTGACGACGATCTCATCGAACGAGAGGCCGAACGCGAGCAACGCGCCGGCGACCAGCGCGGTTCGCATCGCGGGGAACGTCACGTAGCGGAACGTGGTGATGCCGTCGGCACCGAGGTCCATCGAGGCCTCGATGATCGAGCCCGAGGTCCGGCGCAGACGCGCCACCACGTTGTTGAACACGACCACCACGCAGAACGTCGCGTGCCCCACGATGATCGCCGAGACCCCGAAATTCAGGCCGGGCATCGCGTCAACCATCGAGGACAACGCCAAGGCTGTCACGATCCCGGGAAAGGCGATCGGCAACACGAGCGCGAACGAGATCGTGTCGCGACCGAAGAAACGTGCGCGGGCCATCGCGAAGGACGCCAGGGTCCCGAGCGTCAGCGCGATCACCGTCGCTGCGAGGCCGATGAGGATCGAGTTCTTGAGCGCCGGCGGGATCTGCGGGTTGTGCCACGCCGTCGTGAACCATTTCAGCGTGAACAACTGCGGCGGCCACGTCGCGGTCGAACTCTTCGTGAACGCGTAGAGCACAACGACGACGAGCGGCACGTACAGGAACATGAGCACCGCACCGCTGATGATCCGGAGGAACCATCGAAGCGACCGGGATTCCATCTCTCTACAGCGCCTCGAACGCGCCGGTTCGCCGAGCGAGCGCGAGATAAACGAAGATGACGATGAGCGGGAGCACGGCGATCGTCGCCGCGAGCGGACGGTTTACCAGGTTGAGCGCGTCGATCCCGTTGCCGATGAACGTTCCCTTACCGATCAGCTTCGCGACGATGTAGTCGCCGAGTGTCAACGAAAACGTGAAGATCGACCCGGCGACGATCCCCGGGATCGCGAGCGGGAACACGACCTTGCGGAACGTCATGCCGGCCTTCGCGCCGAGGTCGCCGGAGGCCTCGATCAGCGACGGCGGCACGCGCTCGAGCGACGCGTAGATGGGCAAGATCGCGTAGGGTAACCACAGGTAGCAGAACGTCATCCACATCGCGAACGTCGTGCCGGTGAGCGAGACGTTGCTGAGCCCGACGCCTCGCAGGAGCGCTTGCGCCGGCCCGCCGCCCTCGAGCAGGGCCTTCCACGCGAACACGCGGATCAGATAGTTCGCCCACAGCGGGATCACGACCGCGATCATGATCGTGGAGCGCCATCGCGGTGTCGCGACGCGCGCCGCGAAGTACGCGATCGGGAAGGCGAACGCGATATCGGCGATCGTGACAAGCGACGCCAGGACGACCGTGCGCCTCGCCATCAGGTAGTAGGTCTTCTCCAGGAACGCGGTGCGCCAGTTCCCGGAGAACACGGTGTCGTAGTTGCGCCAGCCCCAATCGTGGATCACATGGCCGGTGAGGGAATCCGCCCGCCAGAACGAGTTCGCGAGGAGCAGGGCGAGCGAGACGAGGTAGACGATCAACAGCCAGAGGATCGGCGCGGTCAGCGTGAGGCCGCGCTTGGTCTTGGGGTGCCGAAAGAAATACGCCGAGGTTCGGCGTCGTACGGTGCGTCGCTGTGTCGAGGTTGTCGTCGCCACGGCTCAGTGTCGGGATGGGTGGGGCGCCCCTTCGGCGCGCCCCACCCGATCACCGGTTCAGCGTCGGCTCAGCCGCCGCTTTGGATGTCCAACCACTTCTGCGTCCAGGCGTTGTAGTCCATGCAGTCGGTGCTGCCGTTCCCACAGTCCGCCAGGGGTGTCTTCCACAACGCGACGCTCGACAGGAACTGGTCGTCGCCGCAGTGATAGATCTTGGCGGCGCTGCCGAGGTCCTGGTTCAACTGCTTGCACGAGGCCGAGTTCGACGGCGTCGCGCCATAGAACTCCGCCACCTGGGTCTGCACGTCGGGCTGCAGCGTGTACTGCATCCACATCATCATGCAGTTCGGGTGCGTCGCGTGCGACGACATCATCCAGGTGTCGGCCCACCCGTGACCCCTTCGGTCGGGATCGTCGACTCCACGGGCACCTTGTTGTCCAGCTCGATGTACTGCTGGTTCACGGGCCAGGCGGTCCCGATGACCATGTCGCCGGAGTCGAAACCCTTGATCTCGTCCGTGTAGATCGCCCAGTACTTGCCGATAAGCCCGAACTGCGTCTTCAGCAGTTCGGTCGCCGCGTCGAGCTGATCGCTCGTGAGCTCGTACGGGTCGGTGATGCCGAGGTCGGGCTGCGTCGCCTTCAGGTACAGCGCCGCATCCGCGATGTAGATCGGGCTGTCGTAGGCGGTCACCTTGCCCGCGTAGGGACTGTTGCGCGTCGAAGACGGAGCCCCAACTGGTCGGGCGCCGGCTTCACCACGTCCGTGTTGTACAGGAGCAGGTTCGGGCCCCACATGTACGGGACGCCGTAGTGCTGCCCGTTCACGGTGTTGTGCGCCGGTGACTGCAGCGACGGCATCACGTCGGCGTAGTCGGGGAACATCGCCGTGTCGATCGCCGCGACGTCGCCACCAGCGATCAGTCGATTCGACGCGTCGCCGGATGCCGACACGCCGTCGTAGAACGTGCCGCCGCCCTGCCGCATCAGGTTGACCATCTCGTCGGACGTGTTGCCGTACTTGACGTCGACCTTGCAGCCGGTCTGCTGCTCGAACGGCTTCACCCAACTGTCCTCGGTGTAGCCGCCCCAGGCGATCAGGCTCAGCGCCCCTTCGCCCGGCCCGATCGAGGCCGGCGCCCCGCTGCTGGTCGTTGTCCCGCCGACGGCGGTCGAGGAGCTGCTGTCGTTGCTGCACGCAACGGCCACCATGCTCACCACCGCGGTCACGGCGAGAAGTCGCAGCGAATTCCTCATGCGATCCCCTCCTCCAGTTCGTCGGTTCCATCCGCGCCGCTCGGCGCGTCCACGAGCCGGTTGTTCTCCCGGCTCCACACCAGGCGCACGGCACGGCCGCGCACCTGCAGGGCTTCCATCGAGCTCGTCGTCAGGTTCTGCGCCATCACGACGAGGCTTCCTCCAACGTCGAGCTCTACGGTGTATCTCGTGACTGCGCCCAGGTATACGACTTCGCGGACGTGTCCGGTTGCCGTGCAATGCCCTTCTTCGACGTTGGCGTCGAAGTCCATCATCGAGATCTTCTCGGGACGGATCGTGAACGCGTGCGGATCGCCGGCGATCGCCACCGCCACATCGTCGGCGAGCACGTTGGAGACCCCCACGAATCCGGCAACGAAGCCTGTCGCCGGCAGTTCGTACACCTCGGCGGGTGTGCCCAGCTGTTCGATCCGGCCGCGGTTGAACACGGCAAGTCGGTCGCTCATGGTGAGCGCCTCCTCCTGGTCGTGGGTCACGTAGATGAACGTGATGCCGACCTCCTGCTGGATGTGTTTCAGCTCGATCTGCATCTGGTGACGCAGCTTGAGGTCGAGCGCGCCGAGCGGCTCGTCGAGCAACAGCACCTTCGGGCGCATCACGAGCGCGCGCGCGAGCGCGACGCGCTGCCGCTGGCCGCCGGACAGCTCCGACGGTTTCCGGTCCCCGTACTCGGCCAGCCGGACCATGTCGAGCGCGTCGGCCACACGTTGCTTCCGCTCGACCCGGCCGACCTTGCGAACCATGAGCCCGTAGGTGACGTTCTCCCCCACCGTCATATGCGGGAACAGGGCGTAGTCCTGGAAGACCGTGTTCACGTCCCGGTCGTAGGGGGCCAGCTTCGACACGTCCTCCCCGTCGAGGAAGATCCTGCCCTCGGTCGGCTCCTCGAAGCCGGCGATCATCCGCAGGCACGTGGTCTTGCCCGAGCCCGAGGGTCCGAGCATCGAGAAGAACTCTCCCTCCCGCACCTCCAGGTCGACCCCGTCGACGGCCACGACCTCTCCGAAGCGTTTGACCACGCCCTCGAGCCGAACGGCGATGCCGTCGGTGGGCGCGGCGGATGCCGCCGGGTCGGTGGGAACAGCCTGAACCAAGGGTCTCCTCGTCGAACGGGCCAGGGACTGGCGGACAGTCTGACGGCGGGGAGACTTCGCTGCAACACGCCACGCGGCACCGTCCTGACGCACTCGGTTCGACCGAGTGTCGGGCCCGAACGGGCTAGTCACCTGTCTGCCGCAGCCCCGCGGCGATCCGCCCCGCGACTGCAGGCCCCTCGTAGATCAGCCCTGTGTACACCTGGACCGTGGTGGCCCCCGCGGCGAGGCACGCGCGGGCGTCCGCGGCCGTGAAGATGCCTCCGCTCGCGTTGATCGGCACGTCCGCGCCGAGCGAGCCTCGCACGGCGGCGACGATCTCGGGCGTGCGGGAGGTCAGCGGGCCGCCGGACAGACCCCCGCGCCCGGTCGAGAGGCGTCCGTCCTGCACGGGGATCGTGTTCGCGCACGTGATGCCGGCAGCTCCCGCCTGGTTCGCGACCCGTGTCATCGCCAGCACACCGTCACGCTCTTCGTCGGTGGCGAACGGGGGCACCTTCACGAAGACCGGAACCGGCGAGCGCCCCACCAGCGCGGTCGTGACCTCGCCGACGTGGTCGGCCCGATGGACCCAGCCGGCGTTCGGAGAGCTCGCGTTCAGCTCGAACGCATCGACGTGAGGCGAGAGCAGATCCGATGCTATGCAGACATCCTCGACCGCTTCATCGGCAAGCGAAACCCAGCGAGAGGTCGTCGCGCGCTGTCCCGCGAGGGTAGCCGCGACCGCGGCCGCCCCGGGGTTCGGCAGACCCATCGCGTTGACGAGCGCCCGCGTCTCGGGGGTGCGTGCGATCCGCGGCTTCGCGTTGCCGGGCCTGGGCTCGCGGGTGACGGTGCCGCCGACCACGTAGCCGAAGCCGAGCTTGCCGAGGGGCCCGACCCGTTCGCATGCCTTGTCGAAGCCGCTGGCCAACCCGATCGGGTTGGCCAGCGGAACACCTGCGACCGAGGTCGCCAGGCCCGGATCGGCCACCGCGTGGCCGATCCGGGCCCACGGCAAGGGCAGGGCCAGCATGGCGAGTGCCACGCGATGCGATCGCTCCGGGTCCAGGGAGAAGAAGAGGCGACGCCCGAACGCCTCGTACCAGCCGCGGCTGCTCGGTCGGTCGGTCGTGGCCATCGCTTCCGATTATGCTCACGCGCCGTGAGCGATGACCTGGTCCGCCGCATGGTCGAGGCCTCCGAGCTGCACGGGGAGTTCGTCCTGTCCTCTGGCGCGACCTCCTCGATCTACTTCGACAAGTTCCGGTTCCTGACGAGGCCGGAGCTGCTGCGTGACGTGGCCCACGCGGTCGCCGAGCTCCTCGCGCCGGGGACCGACCTCCTTGGCGCGCCGGAGGGAGCCGCGATGCTCTTGGTCGCCGCGGTCTCGCTGGAGACGGGTCTGCCCGTCACGGTCGTCCGCAAGCAGGCCAAGGAATACGGAACGCGGGCGCAGGTGGAAGGGCTGGTGCCGATGGGCGCGGTGACCACGCTCCTGGAGGACGTCAGCACGACGGGTCACCAGGTGCAGCACGCGGCGGAGTCGTTGACCGCGGCCGGCGCGCGGATCGCGCGCATCGTGCTCGCGATCGATCGGGGCGGCGCCGACCATCTGCGGGCGGCGGGCTACGACGTGGCGTCGGTGGCGGAGCTTCGCCCGACGGGCTGAGTCAGACCCGGTCGCAGCGCCAGATCCGAAGCTGCCACAACCAGCGGCTGCCCCGCTGCCGGAAGCTCACGAGCCCGTCCTTGACCATCTGGGTCGCCGCTTTGGACTTGGCGATCAGGTCGGGAAGCGGGAACTCCCGCTCGAGGATGGACTGCATGTGTTCGCCGAAGACATCGTGGGCGGCCTCGAGGATCGGCTTCTCGTACTGGATCGTCCCCGTCGGCAGGTACAGGCGCCCGCCGTGGGCAAGCGTCTCGCCGATCGATCGCACGAACTTCGTGGGGAGCTCGGCACCCGTCGGGCCTCCGGAGGGCACCTCGTCGAACCAGCCGGACTCGGCCGCGATGTCGTCGGGGATGCCCGAGACGTCCCCGATCAAGACATTGGCCGAGACGTCGCGCACGGGCTCGAGCAGATCGCCCTGCCGGAACTCGCACACACTCTCGAGGCCGAGGCGCTTCGCGTTCTCACGGGCGGCCTCCACCGCGCGCTGCGAAAGATCCACGCCGTAGACCTTCGCGGCGCCGAGCTTGGCGGCCACGAAGGCCAGCACACCGCTGCCACAGCCGACATCGATGACGGTGTCGCCCGGCTCGATCTCGATCGCCTCGGCCAGGGTCTTGCTCGTGGCGGTGGGGCTGAAGACCCCCGGGCCCAACATGAGCGAGAACGGGCCGGTGCGGCCCTTCCACTCGATCTCGACAGACTGACTGGCCAATGGCTTCTCCGCGTGCGCGCCGCGCGGGCGATCCCGGGCGGCTATCGGGATAAGGCTACACGGCGGGCGGATCTGCCGCAGCGTCCGGCCCGGGGGCCAAGGACCCGTCTTCGACCGCCTTCGCATCAGCCTCCAGACGCCCTGCAACCCCTACCGTGTCGATACCGCGCGTGCCGACGGGGTATGTCGCGATGCGCGAGGCACCGCGCCGTAGCAGCGTGATCGCCCCATGGGCATTGCCGCGCAACAGGTGCACGTACCCCGCGCCCATCTGCGACAGCCCTTTGAACAGCTCCTCCTCACCGGTGCCCTTCGCCTGCTTCCAGGCCGTCTCCCACGCCTCGTGGGCGCCGAAGAAGTTGTGGTCCGCCAGGAAGCGTCGGCCGGCCCGATCGTTCTCAGCCAAGCTCATCGCATCGAAGTCGGGGAGCGACAGCCGGGTCGCCTCGCCCCACGGCAGCGGGCGGCCGAGCTCGTCGCGCGGCCGTTCGGGCTTCTGGCGGACCTCCGACGGCACGCCGGTCTTCCCGGTGGCTTCCTGCGGCATGGGAACGATGCTAGCCGGTCGTCGCTACTCGACGACCTCGATCGGCTCGGACAGCACCTCGAGGGCCTCCCGGAGGGCGTCGTAGCTCCGATCGCCGAGCTGGCGCCGCGTCCGCTGCTCGAGGCCCTGGACTGCGCGGCGGCACTCGGCCGCCGCCCGACGCCCCGCCGCGGTCAGCCGGACGAGCTTCGCGCGCGCGTCGGCCGGGTCGGACACGCGTCGGACGTACCCGCGGCCCTCCAGATCGTCGACCATCGACATCATGGCCTGCTTGGTCAGACGCGTGTGCTCGGCGAGGTCCGTTAGGCGGGAGCCCGAACGGCGATCCACGGACAGGAACAGGGCCGCGTGCCCCGGGCGAAGGTCCGGATAGCCGCGTTCGGCCAGGTCGGCATCCAGTTCGGAGGCCAGCGATCGGCGCGCCTCGAGCAACAGGCGGGTGATGTCGGTCATCTGTCGGCATCTTCCCGGAGGGGCCGGGCATGGTCAACGACGTTGACCGTTTCGGGCTCGCTAGCCTGTGCTCCATGGAGATCCGTGAGGCGCGCGAGGCCGAGCACGCCGAGACGGGGCTGGTCACGGCGGAGGCCTACCGGGGGCTCGTCCGCGACCAGGCCTACCTGTCCCGCATCGCCGACGTGGCGGATCGTGCGACGCGCACCGTGATCCTCGTGGCCGTCGAGGAGGGCTCCATCGTCGGGAGCCTCACACTGGAGCTCACCAGGCGGGTCAACCCGAACGACGACCCGCTCGAGGAGCACCGAGCACACATCCGCATGCTCGGGGTCCTCCCCGAGGCACAGGGGCGAGGCATCGGTCGGGCGTTGATGCGAGAAGCGGAGTCGCGTGCCGAGGCCGCCGGGAAGACCGAGATGACCCTGCACACGACCGAGCTCATGGGCGCGGCCCGCGCGATGTACGAGGCACTCGGGTACACGAGCATGCCCGACGAGGTCCTGCCGGACGGGTTCGTGTTGCTCGGTTACCGCAAGGTGCTCGGCGCGTCCTCGACCTGATCGCGGAACTGCTGCTCGTACAGCTGGCGTATAGACCGCCGAGCGCGAGCAGTTCCTCATGCCGGCCGCGTTCGACGATCCGGCCGCGGTCGACCACGAAGATCGACGTCGGCCGCCAGGATCGTCGACAGCCGGTGCGCGATCGCGATCGTGGTGCGGCCGTGCATCAGGGGCTCGAGCGCCGACTGCACGAGCCGCTCCGACGTCGTGTCGAGCGAGGACGTGGCCTCGTCCAGGATCAGGATCCTCGGATCCTTCAGGATCACGCGCGCGATCGCCAGCCGTTGCTTCTCCCCGCCCGAGAGCTTGTACCCGCGCTCGCCCACGACCGTGTCGTAGCCCTCGGGCAACTCCGCGATCCGGCTCGTGGATGTTGGCCGCCCGCGCGGCGGCCTCCAGCTCCTCCTGGGTTGCATCCGGGCGTCCGTACAGGAGGTTGCGGCGGATCGTGTCGTGGAACAGATACGTCTCCTGCGTGACGATGCCGATCAGCGTCGGCGATCGACTCGAGCGTCGTCGAGCGCACGTCGAGCCCGTCGATCCGCACCGCGCCCTCGCTCGACGTCGTACATGCGCGGGACGAGGTAGGTGATCGTGGTCTTCCCGGCACCGCTCGGCCCGACCAGCGCGGCGAGCTGGCCCGGCTGGATCTCGCAGGCGAGACGTCGTCCAGCGTCCACTCGCGGGCGCTCGTTCGCGAGCGCCGTCCTCGGGGCTGGGGCCGGCGCTCCGGAGGGCCTCGTAGTGGAACCGCACGTGGTCGAGCTCGACCGCCCGCGCGTGTTGACGAGCGTGCTCCGCGTCGGGCGCGTCCGTGATCTCGTGGTGCAGGTCGAGGTACTCGAAGATGCGATCGAACAGCGCGAACGAGGACTGCACCTCGGTGGAGACCTGCAGCATCGAGCCGATCGGGAAGAACAGGCGCGACTGCAGCGTGGTGAACGCGACGAGCATGCCTGCCGGATCGGAGCAGGTCGAGGGTGTTCCCGTTGTTCAGCATCAGCCCGCGACCAGGTAGACGAGCGCCGGCGTGATCGAGAAGAACGTTCCGACGACGGCGAAGAACGAACGGCCGATCATCGTCTGGCGGATCTGTAGACCGGTGAGGCGGTCGTTCTCCTTCTGAACCGACCGATCTCATGCCGCTGGCGCCCGAACGACTTCGACAGCAGGATGCCGCTGACGCTCAGCGTCTCCTCGGTGACCGAGGTCATGTCGGCCATCGTCTTCTGGGTGCTGGTGGCAACCTCCCGCCGGGCGCGGCCGACCTTGACGGTCAGCCACAGGAACAGCGGCAGCAGGCACAGCGACAGCAGCGTGAGCGGCACGGACAGCAGAACATCGCGATCAGCGTCAGATGATCACGACGACGTTGGACAGCACGGTCGACGCCGTGTCGGTGACGACCGTCGGCACGCCGCCGACGTCGTTGGAAAGCCGGGACTGGATCTCGCCCGTGCGGGTGCGACGTGAAAAAGCGCAACGGCATGTGCTGGAGATGCGCGTAGAGCGCGTTGCGCAGGTCCTGCATGACGCGCAGCCCGACCAGGTTCGCCAGATAGGTCTGCGCGACCCCCAACACACCGGTGATCATCGGGATGATCACCATCAACGCGACGCCCAGGTACACGACGTACATGTCTGGGGCACGCGCCGCCGCCGCAGGATCCGGGAGGGTCGCCGAACAGGCCCTGGTTGAAGATCCAGCCGATCAGCAGCGGGTTCACGACGCCGAGGCCCGACGTGATCACGATCAGGATGCCGACCAGCCCGACCTTCCGCTTGTAGGGCCGGAAGGTCGCCACGACGCGACGGACCGTCTCGCGGTCGATCGGACGGTCGTCGCCCTCGCGCGGGACGGCGAAGAAGCGGCTGTGTCGGCCCATGCGACGAAGATACGCCGCCGTCGCGCGAACGCCGGATCAGGTCGGGGGGGTCACTCGGCGAAGCAGGGGAACTTGTCCTCCACCGAGCTGACGGCGTCAACCTTGTCCGCGTACCAGTTGTCGAGCCCGGGCCGCCGACGATCGTGTCGTGCCCACCGCCGTCGTAGGTCGCAAGGCACAGGTCGTTGCCGTCGCCGCCGTTGATGAGGTCCCAGCCGCGGAAGTCGGTGAAGGAGTCGCCGTCGGGACCGCCGTACCAGTGGTCGTTGCCCTGTCCGCCGAGGTTGTAGTCGCGTCCCTCGCCTCCCGAGATGCGATCGGTGCCGGGTCCGTCCGCGAAGTAGTCGCCACCGGTGCCGCCCCACAGCTGGTCGTTGCCGGTGCCACCCCAGAGGTCGTCGGCGCCGTCGCCGCCGAAGAGCTGGTCGTCGCCACCCTTGCCGTAGATCCGGTCGGCGCCGCCTTTGCCGCAGATCACATCGCTGCCGGCGGTCCCGACGAGCTTGTCGTTGCCGTCGGTCCCCGTGATGGTGCAGATGCCGCGAACCGGTGGCACGGCGTGTGCCCACAGCCCCGTCGTCGACACCAGCAGCAGCGGGATCGTGATGAGGGTGCACAGCGTGCGAACGCGCATCGGGTCCTCCCCGGGTCGGATGGATCGAGCATAGCCGTGGGCGCGCAGCGATTCAGGCAGCCAGCGCGATCGCGCGACGGAGCACGCCATCGAGCATGTCCGGCGTAGAGCTTCCCCGTGAAGGTGTTCTGTTGGCTGGGATGGAAGCAGCCGAGCAGCACCACGGAGCCCACGGTCGCCTCGTCCGCGTGGCCGAATCGAGGTTGGGCGAGAGGCTCGCCGCCCGCGAGGCCGCGAGCGCGCGAAGCGCCCCGTCCCACGCGTAGGCGCCGAGCGCCACGACCACCCGGACGCGCTCGAGCG
>CAWCDA010000032.1:0-15672 GCA_963794065.1 uncultured Actinomycetes bacterium
CGGCACCGCGCGGGGTCGACTTCGAGGCCTGGCCGCCCGTGTTCGAGTACACCTCGGTGTCCAGGACCAGGACGTTCACGTCCCGGCCCGAGGCGAGCACGTGGTCCAGGCCGCCGAACCCGATGTCGTAGGCCCATCCGTCGCCGCCCACGAGCCAGACGCTCTTCGGAACGAGCGCGTCCGCCACGGCGTCGAGGTTCTGGGCGACGTCGGATCCGTCCATCCGCGACAGGCGGGTCCGGAGCTCTTCGACCCGGAGTCGCTGCTTGTCGATCTGCTCGTCGCCCTGCGCGTGGATGCCACCCAGGATGCCCGACACGAGGTTGATGCCGAGCTCGTCCTCAAGCTCCTCGAGCAATGTCGTTCCGAGCTCGATCTGCGCGTCGAGAGCGAGGCGCATCCCCATGCCGAACTCGGCGTTGTCCTCGAACAGGGAGTTCGCCCACGCCGGCCCGCGGCCGTCGGCGTCGACGCTCCACGGCGTGGTGGGCATGTTCCCGCCGTAGATCGAGGAACAACCGGTCGCGTTCGCCACGATCATCCGATCGCCGAACAGCTGCGTGAGCACCTTCAGGTACGGGGTCTCGCCGCAGCCGGAGCAGGCACCCGAGAACTCGAACAGCGGCCGCATCTGCTGGGACCCCTTCACCGTGTCGGCACGGACGTCGGCACGGGACGGATCGGGGATGTCCAAGAAGAAGTCGAACGCACGGCGCTCCATGTCGAGGTGCTCGGGCTTCGGCTCCATGTTGATGGAACGGTGCTTCACCTGTTCCTTGCTGTGGGCCGGACACACGTCGACGCAGATCCCACAGCCCGTGCAGTCGTCGGGCGCCACCTGGATCGTCATGCGCATGCCGGGCTGTTCGCGTGACTTCCATTCCTTGTCCTGGAAGCCCTCGGGAGCGCCCTCCAGCGCCGACGGATCGAACACCTTCATCCGGATGGCGGCGTGCGGGCAGACGAGCGCGCACTTGGCGCAGTCGATGCAGATCGACGGATCCCAGATCGGGATCTCGTGCGCGATGCTCCGCTTCTCCCAGCGGGCCGTGTCGGTCGGGAACGTCCCGTCGATCGGGAACGCCGACACCGGCAGGAGGTCGCCCTGGCCGGCGATCATCTTCGCGGTCACGCGCTGCACGAACTCCGGTGCGCTCGCGGGCACCGGTGGCAGCACGTGCCGGTCGCCGGTCGCCGCGTCGGGGACCGCGCACCTCGTGCAGCCCGGCGACCGCGGCGTCGACGGCCGCGAAGTTCCGCGTCAGGACGGTCTCGCCGCGCTTGCCGTAGCTCGCGACGATCGCGTCCTTGATGGCCTGCACCGCCTCGTCGATCGGGAAGATGTCGGCCAGGGCGAAGAAGCACGTCTGCAACACGGTGTTGATGCGGGTGCCGAGACCGGCCTCTTTGGCGATGCCGTACCCGTCGACCACGAAGAGCCGCAATCCCTTGTCGACGATCTGGCCCTGAACCTCGACGGGCAACTGGTCCCAGACCTCGTCGGGACCGAACGGGCTGTTCAGCAGGAGCGTTGCACCGGGAGCAGCGATCCCCAGGACGTCGGATCGCTCCAACCGTTCGAAGTCGTGACAGGCGACGAAGCTCGCCTGCTCGATCAGGTACGTGGATCGGATCGGACGTGGTCCGAAGCGCAGGTGCGACACGGTGACGGAGCCGGCCTTCTTCGAGTCGAGGACGAAATAGCCCTGCGCGTGCAGGTCGGTGTGCGCACCGATGATCTTGATCGAGTTGCGGTTCGCGCTGACCGTTCCGTCGCTGCCCAGACCGACGAACACCGCTCGGATCACGTCATCGGGCTCGGTCGTGAACGAGCGGTCGACGGCAAGGCTCGTTCCCGTCACGTCGTCCACGATGCCGACCGTGAAGTGGTTCTTCGGCTCCTCGGCGTCCAGCTCGGCGAAGACCGCCGCCGCCATGGCCGGCGTGAACTCCTTCGACGAAAGGCCGTACCGGCCGCCGATCACCTGCGGCATCCCGCCGTCGAACCGGACGCGTCCCGCCGTCTCTTCCTCGACGAGCGCCGTGACCACATCCTGGTAGAGCGGCTCGCCGGGCGCGCCGGGTTCCTTCGTGCGGTCGAGGACCGCGATCCGTCGCACCGTGGAGGGCATCGCCGCGACGAGCGCCTCGGTCGAGAACGGCCGGAACAGCCGGACCTTCACGGCGCCGACCCGCTCGCCGCGCGCGATCAGGGCCTCGACCGTCTCCTCGACGGCGCCGCAACCCGACCCCATGAGCAGGACGACGCGCTCGGCCTCGGGATGCCCCACGTAGTCGAAGAGGTGGTAGGCACGCCCGGTTCGGTCGGCGACCCGGTCCATCATCTCCTGGACGATGTCGGGGACCGCCGAATGGAACTGGTTCGCCGCCTCGCGCGCCTGGAAGAAGACATCGGGGTTCTGTGCCGATCCTCGCAGGACGGGATGATCCGGGCTGAGCGCCCGTCCCCGGTGCTCCCGGACGAGGCGATCGTCGATCAAGGCCCGGAGGTCCGCCTCCTCGATCGCTTCGATCTTGTCGACCTCGTGCGATGTGCGGAAGCCGTCGAAGAAGTGCAGGAACGGGATGCGTGTCCGGAGCGTCGCGGCGTGGGCGACGAGCGCCATGTCCTGGGTCTCCTGGACCGACGACGAGCACAGCATCGCGAACCCGGTCGTTCGAGCGGTCATCACGTCGCTGTGATCGCCGAAGATCGAGAGCGCGTGCGTCGCCACCGTCCGTGCCGCGACGTGCATCACGAACGGCGTCAGCTCGCCCGCGATCTTGAACATGTCGGGGATCATCAGGAGCAAGCCCTGCGATGACGTGAAGGTGGTAGCGAGCGCACCGGCTTGGAGGGCACCGTGCAGCGCGCCGGCGGCGCCCCCCTCGCTCTGCATCTCGACGACGGTCGGCACCGCGCCCCAGAGGTTCGCCCGCCCGTGGGCCGACCACGCGTCCGCGAGCTCACCCATGGCCGACGACGGGGTGATGGGGTAGATCGCGATCACCTCCGAGAGCCGGTGGGCAACGTTCGCGACCGCCTCGTTCCCGTCCACGGTCACGTGGGAGCGTGTCTGCACCATCTCCCTCGGCCCAGTCCGGACGGTCATCACTCGATGGTACGTCTCGGTGCGCCGCGTGCGGGGCCGATGGTCCCGGATGCGGGGGGTCGAACGTCGGCGACGTCTCGAGGCGAAGCGTCCACACTCGGATCAGGAGAGCCGCGACCGGAGGTGGGCGGATGGACGTGTCGGTGCACCACGAGGGCGGGGACCGCTACCGCGTGGAGATCGGGTGGCACGCGCTGACGGTCGATCAACCGGACACGGGGGACACGGGCCCCACGCCGACCGACCTGTTCGTGGCCTCGCTCGCGTCCTGCGTGGCGCACTATGCGGGGAGGTTCTTCGCTCGCCACGACATCGACCCGGACGGGTTCGGGGTCGACGCGACGTTCGAGATGGCCGATCGTCCGGCGCGCGTCGGACGGATCGACATCGGGCTCCGGCTCCCGAAAGGGTTCCCCGACGAGATGCGCGACCGGCTCGTGGCCGTGGTGGACCACTGCACGGTGCACAACTCGATCACGACGCCTCCGGAAGTCCGGATCGACGTTCGGGCCGCCGCCGGCGCTCTCTAGGGAGAGAGCCGGTCGATCCGCCAGCCCGAGGGCTCGCCGGTCTCGACGACGTAGCGGAACCGATCGTGCAGGCGGTACGCGCGCGCCTGCCAGAACTCGACGGAGTCCGGGACGATCCGGTAGCCGCCCCAGAACGGTGGACGCGGGACGTCCTCGCCGGGGTACGCGGCATCGAACTCGATGAAGCGGGACATCAGCTCGTCACGCGAGGCGAGGACCGAGCTCTGTCGTGATGCCCACGCGCCGATCCGCGCCTCGCGGGGGCGGCTCGCGTAGTACGCGTCGGATTCCTCGTCGGTCGTCCGCTCCACGGTGCCCGTCACGCATACCTGCCGGTCGAGCTCCTTCCAGAGGAGGGCGAACGCCGCGGCGGGGTTCTCGGCGAGCTGGCGGGCCTTGCGGCTGTCGAGGTTCGTGTAGAAGACGAATCCACGTTCGTCGAACCCGCGGAGCAGGACATGTCGGACCGACGGCTTCCCGCGCGCATCCGCGGTGCCGAGCGCGATGGCGTTCGCCAGATGGATGCCGTCGGCCTCGGCGTCCTCGAACCACCGGCGGAACTGCACCATGGGGTCGGCGCTCAGGTCGTCGGCTTCGAGTGAGAGGTCCGGCTTGTCGCTCACACGGCTAGCTTTCCACACGCGGGCAGTCCCGACCCGGCCTCGCTATGAGCGCGCGTGGGCGTAGCGAGCCGGCGTCGTCCCGACGTGTCGCCTGAAGTGCCGGGTGAGGTGCGCCTGATCGTGGAAGCCGACGCCCGCAGCCACCTGAGCGATGGGCTCACCCTGGAGCAGACGCCCTCGTGCCGCGTCGATGCGCCGGCCGAGGAGGTAGCGATGCGGAGCGATCCCGAACCTGCGGGAGAAGCACCGGACGAGATGGGCCGGAGACACGTGAAGGATGCGTCCCGCCTCTGCCAAGGTGAGCGACCCGAAACGGTGCTCGTCGAGGAGGTCTCGAAGATCGGAAGCGATGTCGTCCCCGGGTCGCTCCGCGGCCGACACGCTCCGATCGCCGAGATGTGCTGAAAGCCGCTGCGCCCACGACGGCCAGGATGCTCTCCGCCGCGAGTGCCTCACCCGGATCCTGGAGGGCTCGATGGAGCACGTGCAGCCGGCCGATGAGCGCCGGGTCCTCGATGTCGGGTTCGTCGACGGCCCGGCCGGTCATCCGCTCGTCCAGCACGTCGGTTCCCACGTAGAGCACCCGTTTGCGGAAGCCGTCACTGCCCGCGGAACGACCGTCGTGCACGACGTGCGGCGGAAGGAGCGTGACCCGAGCGCCCACGGCCCCGCGATGGCGGGTGTCCAGGTCATAGCGGATCGCGCCCTCGTCGACGATGAACACCGTCCAGGTGTCGTGCGTGTGTGGCGGGTAGACGTGGTCGACGAACCGTGCGTGGAAGACCTCGTGGATGCCGGGCACAGCCGGCTTCCACGCGCGAACCCACTCGCGTGGCGTGGCCAAGACGAGTCGATCGTACAAGACCTCCTCGAGGCCTCGGACTTGGATATCGAACATGGAGCCCCGATCGAGCCCCGGTCGCCGGTGAACGACCTGTTGGCCCTGTTGGGTTTCGCGTTCGTGGGGACGGTGTCTCCTGGACCCAACAACGCGGTGCTCTGGGGCTCGGGCCTGCGGTTCGGGTTCGGCCGGACCGTCCCGCACGTCCTAGGGACCGCGCTCGGTATCGGTGCGATCGCGATCGGCGTGGCGGCGGGGATCGGCGCGCTCCTCGAGGCCGTGCCCGCCGCGGAGGTCGTCCTGAAGGTGATCGGCTCGGCCTACCTGCTGTACGTCGCGTACCTCGTCGCCGGCAGCGGTGGGGTCGGACGGACGGACGTCGCACATCCGTTGAGCGTGTGGCAGGGCGTCGTGTTCCAGTTCGTCAATCCGAAGGCGTGGATCTTCGCGATCGCCGCCGTGGGGACATTCCTGCCCCGTTCCATTCCTCGGCTCGTCGCCGTCGGGCTGCTCACCGGCATCCTCATGGTGGTGGTCATAGGGTCCGCCTCCATCTGGGCCGCCGGCGGAGCGGCGCTCGGGAGGGTCGTGGAGGATGAGCGGAGGCATCGCGCCGTGAGCATCGTGCTCGCGATGTTGCTCGTCGCCTCGGTCGTGCTGATCTGGATCTAGCGGCGCGAGGGCCTCGATCAGGTGCCGACGTAGGCGGCCAGGTGCTCGCCGGTGAGGGTGGAGCCGTCGGCGACGAGCTCGGCAGGCGTGCCCTCGAAGATGATCCGGCCGCCGTCGTGGCCGGCGCCGGGGCCGAGGTCGATGATCCAGTCGGCGTGCGCCATGACCGCCTGGTGATGCGAGATGACGATGACCGACTTGCCGGCGTCGACGAGCCGGTCGAGCAGGCCGAGCAGCTGCTCGACGTCGGCGAGGTGCAGGCCGGCGGTCGGCTCGTCGAGGACGATGACGTCACCCTTGTCACCCATGTGCGCGGCCAGCTTGAGCCGCTGCCGCTCGCCGCCGGACAGCGTCGTGAGCGGCTGGCCGAGGCTGAGGTAGCCGAGCCCGACGTCCGCCAGCCGCTCGAGGATCGTGTGCGCGGCCGGCGTGCGCGCATCGCCGGCGCCGAAGAACGTCTCGGCTTCCGTGACCGGCATCGAGAGCACCTCGCTGATGTCCTTCCCGCCGAACCGGAAGTCCAGGACCGAAGCCTGGAACCGCTTCCCCTCGCAGTCCTCGCAGATGGTGGCCACGCCGGCCATCATCGCCAGGTCGGTGTAGATGACGCCGGCACCGTTGCAGGTGGGGCAGGCGCCCTCGGAGTTGGCGCTGAACAGCGCCGGCTTCACGCCGTTGGCCTTCGCGAACGCCTTGCGGATCGGGTCGAGCAGCCCCGTGTACGTCGCCGGATTGCTCCGCCGCGAGCCACGGATCGCGATCTGGTCGACCGACACCACGCCGTCCCGCCCCGACACCGAGCCGCCGACCAGCGAGCTCTTGCCCGAGCCGGCCACCCCGGTGACCACCACCAGCACGTCGAGCGGGATGTCGACATCGACGTCCCGCAGGTTGTTGGCGCTGGCGCCGCGGACCTCCAGCGCTCCCGACGGTGTCCGCACCGACGGCTTCAAGGTTGCCCGGTCGTCCAGGTGCCGCCCGGTCAGCGTGTCGCTCGCCCGCAGCCCTTCGACGGTTCCCTCGAAGACCACCTCTCCGCCGGCGGTACCGGCCCCGGGACCGAGATCGACGGCGTGGTCGGCGGTCCGGATCGTCTCCGGCTTGTGCTCCACGACCAGCACGGTGTTGCCCTTGTCGCGCAGCCGCAGCAACAGGTCGTTCATGCGCTGGATGTCGTGCGGGTGCAACCCGATGGTCGGCTCGTCGAACACGTAGGTCACATCCGTGAGCGACGACCCGAGCTGACGGATCATCTTGACCCGCTGGGTCTCGCCGCCCGACAGCGTGCCCGTCGGCCGGTCGAGGGAGAGGTAGCCCAAGCCGATCTCCGCGAACGAGTCGAGGAGGTGTTGCAGCCCGGTGAGCAGCGGGGCAACCGAAGCCTCGTCGAAGCGCCGGAGCCAGTCGGCCAGGTCGCTGATCTGCATCGAGCAGACGTCGGCGATGTTCTTCCCGCCGATCTTCGACGACCGGGCCTCCGCACTGACCCGGGTGCCGCCGCACTCGGGACAGGTCTGGAACGTCACCGATTACCCGGCATCAGGTGTGACCGAGACCTATGCCAGGGGCATCAACGACAGTGGCGAGATCGTGGGCTACTACAAGGATGGGACGGGATTTCACGGGTACACGTTGATGAACGGGAATTTCACGTCATATGATTTTCCAGGATCGAGCGGATACACGGTCTTCAGTGCTGTCAACAATCTCGGCCAGATCGCGGGATACTACGAGTCGCCAAATACTGGCGGTTACGACAATGGGTTCGTGCTGAACCCAAATGGAAGCCTCTTGCCCGTCAACTACGGCGGGGCAGGTACCGACCCATCTGGAATCAACAATAACGGTCTCGTCGTTGGAAATACTTACTCTGGAAGCGGTGGCTATCAAGGATTTACTTATAATATACTAACAAATACATAGTGCGAGCTAAGTGTCGCCGGAGCGTCTTCAACAGCGGCAGGGGGGGTTAATGATCGAGGATGACATCGCTGGGCGATTATCGATGGAGCGTCCGGAATCACCTACGGCTTCGTAAAGCCATCAGGCGGCGTCTTCATACCGCTTCAGGTTTTCGGGTCGAGTGATACCGCGGCTACGGCCATCAATCTTCAGAACGACATCGCAGGCTTCTACACGGACTCTGGAGGTAACACCTCAATAACACCGGGTACGGATGTCTCTCTGCTCCGGGGGCAGGAGTGGCGCGGTGACCACATGCCAAACGCCCGACCCGACGTTCAAACCACCGCCCCGTCCGGACCAAGCGGCAGCGCGGCTGGGGCTTTCCTGGCGGCGGCCTCCTCCGCTTTCTGGCGGATCAGATCCGCCAACGGGGGAATCTGACCCAAGCCACGCACCCGATCCTGGAGATACTCCCAGAAGTTCACTCCCAACCGCCGGCACGTCTTCTTCAGGCTCGCAAACGTGTCCCGCGCCCGACGCCCCGACTCGCTCCGCGTGCTGCCGCTGATCTTCCGCTTCTTCACGTAGTCCCGGATGTGGCCCTCGCTGAGGTTGTTGTGCAACGGCACCTCGGGCCGCTCCAGCACCCGCAGCAAATCCGCCCGATCCGCCGCCATCTCCTTGAGCACCCCGTCGATCGACTGGGGATAGCCCGTCCGTTGGGCCACCAGTTCGTCGAACCGCGCTTCCCAGACCGGCTTCGCGCGCCGCCTCGTCGGCGTCTGCCGATACGCCTTCAGATCCCGGTACAGCTCCCAGATCCGCTGCCGCACCTTCTCGATGGCCTGCCCGATGCTTCGTCGTTGTACGGCACCATCCGCGCCAGCGGCCGCTCGGCATGGAGCCAGCAGGACGCATGGACCAAGACGTCGAACTGCCCGGCCCCATCGCTGAGGACCACCAACTCCGGCGACACCCCGTGCGCGATCAGGCTGCCCAGCAACGCCCCCTCGGTGGCGATGCGCACGTGCCGCTCGCCGTGACTGCCGCACGGCTCAGGTCGGCCTGCCAGGCCGCCTCGTCGGCGAACCGGCGCGGCACCGGCCGTCAACCGCTCGATCACGGCCGCGGCCAGCTTCTGCCGCTGCCAGTAGGCCACCGCCACCTCGTTGATCACATAGTCGGTGTGCGGGCCGCGGAGCATCTCCAGGAAGTTGAGCCGGCTCTTGCTGTCGGTGCTCTCGAAGTAGGCGAACAGGTCGTTGCCGATGTGGGTGCAGTAGCCGTTGTGCCCTTGGTGCCGGGCCCCGGTGTCGTCCACCTGCACGTAGGGCGAGACCTCCAACCCGGCCGGCAGCAACTCGGTCCTTCTCCTGGTGGAAGGCGTCCTTCTCTTCGGTCAGGATGCGGCTGAGTTGGCCGGCGGAGATGTCGATGCCCAGTTGGTCCAACTGTTCCCACAGCAACGGCTGGGTGACGTGCTGGTGGTGATACTGGTGGAGGATGAAGCAGATCAGGTCGGCCCGAAGTGGCTGCCGGGGATGACCTCGGCGGGCAAGGGGGGCGACCAGGTTCTGGCCGTCGGGGGTCAGCCAGCGTTCGCGGCGGTAGCGGATGACGCGGGGGCGGATGACCAGATCCTGGACGACGAAGTCCTCGTAGCCCTTGAAGGTGGACCCGGGCGGCGGGTCGACCAGCGGGACGACGACCTCGTCGGTGATGGTCAGTTGGGCGGTCTTGGGCCGCTTGTCGGACCCGGGCCGCTTCTGGCCGGGTCGCGGGGCGGTCGGGGCGGGGTCTCGAGGCGACTGGGGGCGATCATGGGCCGGGTCTTGAGGCCCTTGAGGCGGGCGATCTCGTCTTCGAGTTCGCTGGATGCGGTCCTGCTGGTGGCGGATGATATCGAGCAGTTGCCGCACCAGCGGGGTGCATTCGGCTTCAGGGATCTCGGGCAGAGGACGATGGCATGGCCAAATTCTACCAACTGCCATGCCATTCTGCCCGGAGTTTTTGAGAAGTTACTTCCGCGTTGGGTTTGTTTCGTCGATCTCCATTGTCGCTCCGCAATCGAGCAAGCCGCAGCAGGCAGTAGACAGTCCCCAGTCTCTGTGAGGGGGTCCCGATACCGGCAGCGGACATCGTGGCCACAGCCACCGCACACCCGAGACCCCTGGTGCGGCAGGATGCCCCTATTAAGTATACGACATAAGGTGGCGGTTCACAGTGGACTTGATGGTGTAATGCACAATGGGGTCGTGCGCGCACCAGGACATTCACCGATGGCTGATCATCGGCCTTTCTCATCACGGTCCTCTCTCCGCGATCCCCACGGCGCAGGGCTCTCCCCGTCACTCGTGATGGACATCCCTCGGCGGCGATCGCCCCTCGGACTTCCCGGCCCTCGCGGACCTTGCATCCCCCGGACTCCGCCGACCCGCTCCCTCACCTCGAATCAGATCCCTCGCGGCAGCAGCGACGGCGCCTCGGCCCCGGCGAACCACGCCCCGACCGCCGCCTCCAGGTACTCGAACACCGATCGCCCTTGTTGCGTGCACGTCGCGATCACCGTCCAGATCCGTTCGCACCAGCGGTTCCCCGCTCTCGCTCCGCGTCCCCTGCGTGATCAGGCGGTCGATCACCACGAACCGGATCGCCTGCTCCGCCAGGTTGTTCGTCGGCTCCACCCCCGGCGTCGTGATGAACCGGAAATAACTCTCCCCATGCTTCTCGAACCGCTTCGCCAGGTTGCGACAGTGGCTGCGTCGCCGGCACGTCGCTCGTGCCACATCGCAGCACCTCGGCCCGCGCCGCCTCCAGCTGGCTCTGGAACCGCTGGGCCGTCAGTTGCTCCCGGCGGTGGATCACCGCGAAGAGCTCCCGCAACGCCTCGCGCAGACCCTCGTCCCATACGCCCGGTCCCGCGCGTCGGGCAGCGTCGTCAGGAACTTCACATCGCGGATCAGGTGGGCCAGACAGAACTGGAGCGACACGCCGAACTCGCGATGGTAACGCCGATAGGCCGAGAAGTAGTCGCACCCCAGCACCCCGTCGAACTCCGTCGCCCAGGACCTCGATCAACACATCGCCGCTGCGCGTCGGGTCGATCTTGAACAGCGTGTACAGCCCGGCCCGGAAGCACCAGGTCCACTGCCGGTGGCGATTCTGCTTGTGACCGGTCTCATCGACGTTGAGCCGCGCCTGTCCGGGCAGAGGTCGTCAGCAGCTCCTCATAGGGCTGCTCCAGCGCCCGGCTCACCTTGGCGATGATCTTGGCCAGTTGCCCGCGCGAGATCGTCAACCCGACGACGTCGCGGAGGAACTTGCGGACGGTGGAGAAGGAGGCGTGGCAGACCCCCTTGAGGTAGGCGATCACGGTGGTCAGCCGGGGCCCGACCAGGCCGCCGCGCTCGATCGCCGATGGGGAACGGGGCCTCGAACTGCTTCTGACAGTGAGGGCACCACCCCGGATGACTGCGATGCTCCTGGATCGCCAGCGGCACGTCGTTGATGTCGACCTGCTGGATGACTCGGGGCGCGATCGTCGGCATGGGCTGCAGGTGATCCGCCGCAACAGGGACAGGGGTCGAGGCGATAGTCGACCGACGCACCGTTGATCGATCTCGGGCGGGAAGGCGGACGCGTTCGTGCTTGGGGTGGCCGGGTTGTCCGCCGATGCGGCGCCGCTCCTGACCCTCCGGCGGCGGCGGCTTGGGCGGCTTGACGATGTCGGAGGACGGCGGCTTGGAGGAGGTCGAGGAATCCTTGCGGGCCGCGGCGAGTTGCCGCTGCAACTGGGCGACGATCGGCCTCGAGGGCGTCGAACTCGCGCCTCCAGGGCATCGACTTGCGCCTGCAACCGCTGGCAATTGGCACACGGGGGTGTTGTGTCGGTGGTCATGGACGCCGAGTCTATCCTTCCCCCGGCAGGGATTCAACACTGTGAACGCTCACATGGCATGGGACACCAGCCGAGGGTAAACCGCGTCGAGGGCCTTGGCGTCCCGGAACATCACGTCGGTGGCGCACTTCGGACTGGCGGAAGGTCCAGTAGTAGCCGTGCAGATCCAGCCCCGCCTCGGGGCGGAGCAAAGGATTGACTCCGCCCCGCCAGGACGTTCAGGAAGTGGTCCCACTTGCGGGCGACCAAGTCGTCGAGCATCCCCTGGGCCCTGCCCGACGTCGTCGATCCGGACGAAGCAGTTGTCCCGCTTCTGAAAGCCGATCCCCGCCCGCTCCAGCCGCCGCGCCAGGTACTCGCGGCCGTTGAGGCAGACCTGGATCGCGAAGGGCAGCCAGGTCTCCAGCCGGACGTGCATCAGCCCGAACTCGCGGTCGAGGTAGTAGAAGTAGTAATGCAGGCACTTCGCGTTGCGAGGAGACGATCTTCAGCTTCTTGGTCTTGGGGTCCTTGCGGGTCGCGAAGCTCTGGCACGGCTCGACGCAACCCAGGACGCAGATCAGCCCCTCGGTGATCCCGTCGCGCTCGGCGACCGCCGAGGCGATCTTTTCCTTGGACTTCCTCGAGGACTGCAGGTAGATATAGGGACGGCCGGAAGCGCTCGACCATCGCCTCGACATGGTCCTTGATTTCGCGGGAGAGTCCGCCGACGAACTCGCCGAAGTCCTTGTACAGGATATTAACCCGGCAATGAAGATAATCATGTAGGATTCAGCTCTGGCACTGCAGCATATGCGATACACTTGTGCTCAAAATAGCTGGCAACTCGCGCAGGGAGTTTCGCCAGTTTCTGCATGAACCGACGCAGTTTCCCGGTCAATTCCTCGCGGTCCTTCGGTAAGCCATCCGTATTGATGTTCGCCTTCACGTCACAATTCAGGTATTCATCCGGATTCCGTTCCGGCGCGTACTTCGGCAAGCAGAAGACTTCGATCCGATCCTTCTTGTCCGCCAACCACTCCTTCACCGCCGTCGCCTCGTGCACGCTCAAGTGATCCACGATCAGGAAGACTTTCTTCGTCGCTCCGGCGATCAACCGCGTCAGGAACGCGATGAACAACGCGGCGTTCATCTTCCCGGTGTAGATCATCCACCGCACTTTTCCCCGATTCGTGATCGTCGAGATCATGTTCACACTGAAGCGACTCCCGGGCACGATCAACTCCGGAGTCTCGCCCGGCCGCGCATAGCCGCGACTATGCTGACAGGTCGACCGGACGCCGGTCTCATCCCCCCAGTGGATCTCCCCGTCCTCCTGCTTGGCCCGCCTTTCGATCTCCGGATACGTCTCTTCCAGCCATTCGGCCACCGCCTCGGGATCTTGCCTGTAGGCCTTCCGCACCGGCTTCTGAGGCGTGAAGCCCCACCGCTCGAGATACTCGCCCACGGTGCGAATCGGCAATCGAATGCCGATCTGTCGCTTGATCAACTCCTGCACGGCTGGTCGGGTCCAGAGCGCCGAAGGGATCTCCAACTCCTGCGGGGTCTTGGTCTCGATCGCCTCCTGGATGCGTTGCTCCTGTTCCCTGTCGAGGAGGCGGCCGGAACCGATCGGCCGCCCGGTGCGATCACCAGGGAGGGCCTCCTCACCTCCACGCTCATACCGGGAACACCAGCGGGAGACCGTTTCCTCTCGGACTCCCAGGATGGCGGCGATATCAACCACGGCGTAACCCAGCTCCCGCGCATGCACCGCACGTACTCGCAAGGCGTCGAGGACGTCATTGGACTCACAACGTCCATCGGGTAACTCGATGGCCATCGGATGACTCCTTACTCCCTACAATCCCACTCCTCACCAGACACGCGATCGCTCCGATTCCATTCACTATAGTCGCTTCTTCAGCGACCGCCAGATCCTTGCGTTTCCTGATCAGCTTATTTGCCGGGTTAATACCGTGATAACCCAGGAATCGATCGAAGCCCTCACGATAACTAATCGATCGGAGCGTGCCACGAAAGAGGATCCGGTCGAAACTCGACAATACGCCAAGAATGCGGCCCCGATGACGTTCCAAGAAACGCTCCATGACGCACCTCCGGAAGGTGATGTGGCCAGCAAGTCCATCATCCGAAATGCGGCATGGAGCGTCACTCCTCACCCCTTTTGGTTGCGGCCGATAGGCTGCGCTAGGTTTATCTGTGCTCATCTGTGGCTAATCCGTATTCGGTGCCCGTTGCTTAACTGGCAATTGCCCCCTGGCAGCTCGATCCCGCGGCTGTGTTGGTTCAGCGTAAATGGGAAGCGGCGTCGCTCTTTAAGCTATGAACTGGGAACAAAGACTGTGAATGGATTTATCGCTTTCGGGCCAATCCCGGAAGGCCGTGGGGCGGCATCGTGCCGCCCTCTCCGGTCTTGGCCCCTGGTCGGCGCTCGGGTCGCGTCCCCGCGTTGCCCTATCCTCCGACCAGGTCTCCTCAGTGTACCCCGGAGCTCTACGACCGTGCAAAACCCCCTGGCTCATGTAGTCAACTTGGTGGTTCTGGTGCAGCCGAGGAGCACCCGCAGGAACTCGTCGGCCACCGTCTTGAGGTTGTGTGCCCACTCGAAAATGATAACATATTGTTCCAAGTATACTTTGTTCACACCCCGGAACGGCCGGAGGAAATTCCGCAGCCCGGTCCAGATCCCCTCCAGCGTGTTGCAATGGACCTCGCGGACGCCATCGCCGTCGTCATCCCGCGCGAACTCGCCGCGGTTATGGTTGACCGTCGCGTGCCCCCGGCCGCTCCGGCCCAGCGGGTTGTACCCGTTCCAGTCGTCGGTGTACACCATCGCCCCCGGCTCGGTAGCAGGCAGGACTGTGGCGTCAACGAGCTCGGCCGAACTGCTCCGGCGTCCCACCCGGAACCACACCCGCTTGCTCGCGCGGCCGACCACCCCGGGGACCGGCGGCCGGTCGGTCTCCCAGGTGCCGTGGCCCTTCGCCTGGTTGGCGCGGCGCCGCGGCGGGTCGTCGGGGTCGGTGTGCGGCACCCCTTTTTTCCCCCGCATTTTGGTACATCTCATCGGCCTCGGTCCGGTCGTCGGGCAGGGGCGAGTGGTCGGCGGCGTCGAGCGCGCGGGCCTGGATCCGGTGCCGCAACTTCAAGAGGTGTTGGCGGCTGATCCCGACCTCGCGGGCGAGCTGGGCGGTGGGAGTCCCTTGGGCGATGCCGCGGAGGATCAAGAGGACCTGGACCGGGCTGAGTTGTGTCCCTTGCCAATGTGTTCCTGTGAACATATTGAACACGCGTCGACATCGCTTGCAGCGGTGGTCGACGACCGGGGAGTCGGGGTGACGGCGGTGGACGTTGAGCCCCTCGCGGGCGCCGCACCGGGGGCACGCGAACCCCTCGGGGTGGAGCAGGTCGAAGAGTTTCCGGCGACACGCCTCCTGGTCCATCAGATCGATGATCGGGAAGTCCATGGGATCGGCTCCGGGCGGTGACTCGTCGAGACCATGGATGTTCAGGAAAGCAGAACCGGACCTGGCTGAAAAGGGCCAACCACCAAGTTTCTTCCATGAGCCAACCCCCTTTCTCGGCCTTGGCACGCCGTCGGGCGTTGGCCGTCGCCAGTTTCTGCTTCCGTGCGGCCCAGATCGCCTCGGCCCGACCGGCCAGTTTGTCGGCCGGCGTGACATAGGCGATCGCGCTGTGCAGGCGCACCGTGTTGTAATGGTTCACGAACTCGGCGACCAGCCGCCGAGCGTCCTCCAAGCTCAAAGGCGTCTTGACGCGAATGCACTCTCCTTTCAGGGTCTTGAACCACCGCTCCATCTTGCCGTTGCTCTGGGGATAATATGGTGACGTTCTGACGTGAGTCATTCCGCATATGCGGATGAACTCCTTGAAGTCCCTGGCGATGAACTGCGGGCCGTTGTCCGAGATGATCCGGGGCCGCTCGCCGGGAAACTGCTCGCGCGCCCGCTGGAGGATCGTCTCCACCTCGGCTTCGGTCATGGTCTCGCGGATCTCCCAGTGGATGATGAACCGGCTGTAGCCGTCGAGGATGCTGCACAGGAAGAAGAATGTCCCGCAGATATTA